>NZ_BJOR01000001.1:3683829-4297800 GCF_006540305.1 Streptomyces sp. 6-11-2
CCGTGAGCCGTTTGCGGGGGTCCTTCTGCGCCGGGTCCAGCGCGCCCAGCTCCTGGAGCAGCTGCACGCCGTCACGGATGTTGCGGTGGTCCGGCGGGTCGATGAACGGGAACTTCTCGATGTCGCCGAGGCCGGCCGCGGTCATCTGGAGGATGACGGAGGCGAGGTTGGTGCGCAGGATCTCCGCGTCCGTGAACTCCGGACGGGTGAGGAAGTCGTCCTCGCCGTAGAGCCGGATGCAGATGCCGTCGGACGTACGCCCGCAGCGGCCCTTGCGCTGGTTGGCGCTGGCCTGCGAGACCGGCTCGATCGGCAGCCGCTGCACCTTGGTGCGGTGGCTGTACCGGGAGATCCGGGCGAAGCCGGGGTCGATGACGTACTTGATGCCCGGGACGGTCAGGGAGGTCTCGGCGACGTTGGTCGCCAGGACGATCCTGCGGCCGGTGTGCGGCTGGAAGACCCGGTGCTGCTCGGCGTGCGACAGCCGGGCGTACAGCGGCAGCACCTCGGTGAGCCGGAAGTTCTTCTTGTTGAGCGCGTCGGCCGTGTCACGGATCTCCCGCTCCCCCGAGAGGAAGACGAGGATGTCCCCGGACCCCTCGGCCATGAGCTCCTCCACCGCGTCCGTGATCGCGGTGATCTGGTCCCGGTCGGCGTCGTCGGAATCCTCCTCCAGCAGCGGCCGGTACCGCACCTCCACGGGATACGTCCGCCCGCTGACCTCGACGATCGGGGCGTCGCCGAAGTGCCGGGAGAAGCGGTCGGGATCGATGGTGGCCGAGGTGATGACGACCTTGAGGTCCGGCCGCCGCGGCAGCAGCTGCGCGAGATAGCCCAGCAGGAAGTCGATGTTGAGGGACCGCTCGTGGGCCTCGTCGATGATGATCGTGTCGTAGGCCCGCAGCTCGCGGTCGGTCTGGATCTCGGCGAGCAGGATGCCGTCCGTCATCAGCTTCACGAACGTGGCGTCGGGATCCACCTGGTCGGTGAACCGCACCTTCCAGCCGACGGCCGCACCGAGCGGGGTGTCCAGCTCCTCCGCCACACGCTCGGCGACGGTACGGGCGGCGATCCGGCGGGGCTGGGTGTGCCCGATCATGCCCCGCACACCCCGGCCCAGCTCCATGCAGATCTTCGGGATCTGCGTGGTCTTCCCGGACCCCGTCTCACCGGCGACGATGACGACCTGGTGGGCGCGGATCGCGTCGGCGATCTCGTCCTTCTTCTGGCTGACCGGCAACTGCTCGGGATAGCTGACCGCCGGCACCCGGGAACGCCGCGCGGACATGCGCTCCTCGGCCTTCCCGACCTCGCCCTCGACCTCGGCGAGGACGGCGGCACGCGCCTCCGGCTTGCGAATCTTGCGCGCGCCTTCGAGCCTGCGGCCGAGCCGGTGCGCGTCACGCAGCGACAACTCGTTCAGGCGGGAGGCGAGGGCGCCGAGGGCGGGGGCGGGATGCGTAGACATACGGGACCCAGGATCTCATCCCCGAGAAAATCCTGGCGAACGGTTTTGCCACGGGCCGCCGGCGGTGACACCCCGGTGGGCGCGTCCGTCCTCGGCCGGTGCCATGCCCGCTCCGGGGCCGAAGAGCTGCGGCTGCCTGCCGGCGGTGCCAGCGAACAAAGAAGATCCCGCCCGATGGGCGGGATCTTTCCCTGTGGCTGGGGCCGGGGTCGAACCGGCGACCTATCGCTTTTCAGGCGATCGCTCGTACCAACTGAGCTACCCAGCCATTGAGGTTTCACGTGAAACCTCAGCGGTCCTGACGGGATTTGAACCCGCGGCCTCCACCTTGACAGGGTGGCGAGCACTCCAAACTGCTCCACAGGACCATGGTTGTGTGCGAACCAACGAACGTAAGTGTCGCACACCGTACTGCGTGCCCCCAACGGGATTCGAACCCGTGCTACCGCCTTGAAAGGGCGGCGTCCTAGGCCGCTAGACGATGAGGGCTATCGGCCCGCCTGGGCGCTTCTCAGCGCGTCGGGGACGTGAAAAGCATAGGGGATGGCCGGGGGTATCGCCAAAACCGTTTACGAGCCGGAGGGGGAGGGCGTGGCCGGGGAGGCCGTGGAGGGGGAGGGCGCGGTCGGGGAGGGGGTGGCGCCAGGCTTGTTCTCCTCGGGCAGGTGGCGGCTGACCTCGGCCGTCGTCAGTCCCAGGCCGCCCAGCCTGATCGCGTCCCAGGCCTGGAGGCGGCGGCTGTCCCGGTCGAGGTAGAGGATCGACGCCTCGATCGGGGCCGGGTGCTTCCCCTCGACCGCGCGCAGCCCGCTGCCGCCCGTGGACCCCTCCATGCGCAGCCGCGTGCCGTACCTGAGGACCTCCGTCCCCTGGTGGTGGAGGTGGCCGCACAGCACCAGCGGCACGGTGCCGTCGGTCTCGCGGGCCGCGGACGGTTCGTGGGCGAGGGCGATGTCGACGGGGGTGCCCTTGGCCCGCTGGTCGCGCAGGGCCGAGGCCAGACGGGCGCCGGCCAGTTCCTCGGACGCGTCGGCGCCCGGCGCGCCGGAGCGGTCGGGGGTGAACTGGGGGTCGCCGATGCCGGCGAAGCGCAGGCCGGCGACGGTCTCGGCGCGGCCGTCGTCCAGGACGTGCACGTTCTTCATGCGCTCCAGGTAGCGCTGGGTGACCTTCGAGTCGTGGTTGCCGCGCACCCAGACATAGGGGACGCCCAGGTCCCCGATCGGGTCCAGGAAGCCGTTCTCCGCCGCGGAGCCGTGGTCCATCGTGTCGCCGGAGTCGACGATCACGTCCACCTTGTACTGCTCCACCAGCGAGGTGATGATCTTCCAGCTCGCCGGGTTGAGATGGATGTCGGAGACGTGCAGGACCCGGATGGTCGTCGGGTCCGGCTGGTAGGCGGGGAGCGTGGAGGTGACGTCGTAGAGCTTGGTCACGTTCGTCACCAGGCGTGCCAGTTCCTTCTGGTAGACGTCGAACTCGGTGACGATGCTGCGCGCGTTGCCGACCACCGAGGGTGCCGAGGACAGCAGTCCGGAGAACTTCGGCTCCAGCACCGACTTGGGATTCCAGGTGGCGTACGCCGTCGCCCCGGACGCCGCGAGCAGGGTCAGGGCCAGGCCGCCGGCCGCCAGGGCGCGGCGCGGGCGGCGGTAGACCGCGAGGCCGAGCGCGGTGGCGCCGGAGACGACGGCCACACAGGACCGCAGGGCCAGGTCGAGGGTGCCGTGCTCGACGTCGTGCGCCACCTCGTCCTGGAGGCCGGAGAGGCGTTCCGGGTGGTCGACCAGGGCCTGGGAGCGGGCCGGGTCGAGCTGGTCGACGTTCACGTCGAGGCGGACGGGGGCGATGTGGCTGTCCAGTTCCAGGGAGCCCAGCGGAGAGACGTTGATCTTCGTGCCGCCGGTCAGGGACGGGCGCAGGGTCATCGTGGTGTTCATGGGGCCGACCGGTGCCCGTACGTTGCCGACGACGAGCAGCCCCAGCCAGGCGCCGACCAGGACGACGGCCACCAGTCCGGCGGCGCGCGCCCAGGGGCGAGGCTCCTGCGCCAGGGAGAGGTCCGGCCGTTGACGGGTCGATCGGCGGCGGAGTGTGACGGCGTGCACCGCCTTACGTATGCCGCGGAGGGGGTGGGGGCGGTTCGGGTCTGGGAGGGCGACGCGGGGCATTGGGCGCGTATGCCCATGCCCGACACCCGATATGCCCGTGCGTGGCATGGTCGCGCGGGTGGTGCCGGACAATGACCGTGTGCTGGAGATGACGCGCGAGGAGTTCGAGGAACTGGTGGCCGAGGCCCTCGACCGGATTCCGCCGGAGCTGACGCGGCTGATGGACAACGTCGCGGTGTTCGTCGAGGACGAGCCGCCCGCCGACGATCCCGAGTTGCTCGGGCTGTACGAGGGGACCCCGCTGACGGAGCGCGGCGAGTGGTACGCGGGGGTGCTGCCGGACCGGATCACGATCTACCGCGGGCCGACGCTGCGCATGTGCGGGACGCGGGAGGACGTGGTCGCGGAGACGGAGGTGACGGTGGTTCACGAGATCGCCCACCACTTCGGGATCGACGACGAACGTCTGCACGCGCTGGGGTACGGCTGACCCTCGCCGGACGCGGTCGCGTGTCCTCCGGCGGGTGAACGGAGTTGGACAGGGTGACTTCTTCTCCCGGAGGTGGCTGCCCGTGCGCCCCTTGTTCGTATCCGTCCGTCTCGCCGCCGTGGTCGCGGCCGTCACCGCCGCCGCCGGCTGCGTGAGCGTGGGGGAGGACGCCGGCTCGGTCAGGCCGTCGCACTCCGCCGGGGACCGGGGCGGCCGGGCCCCGGGCGGGGAGGGCGCGGTGTCCGGCGGTGACGCGGGCCGTGCGGGTGGCGGCGGGGACGGCAAGCGTGGTCACGGGGGGAAGGGGAAGCCCGGCGAGTCGCCGTCCGCGTCGGTGTCGTCGTCGGGCGAGCCCGGCGCGTCGGCGGCGCCGGGCACGGGCGGGTCGCCGCCGAAGGCGGGCGAGCCGACGCCGAGCGAGGCGGTGCCGGTGCCCCCGCAGACGTCCGCCGCGCCCGAGCAGCCGCCGGCCTCGCCACCCGCTCCGCCGGCGTCCTCGGATCCGCCGTCGGCCGAGCCGTCGCCCTCGGCGCACGACGGCACGGGGTCGCAGCTGGAGAAGCGGGAACGCCCGTACAAGCCGGGCCGGCACCCGCACCGGACGAGCGGCTGACCTGCGGCGGCCCCGCCGGTTTGCCTTCGGGGGTGCAAGGTGCGTATGGTGGTAGATCGTTTGATCCCATTTGCCCGGCGCCCACGCAGAGCGCGCCGTGTGGCGCGTACTCTCCTTTGCCGTGGCGGACCGCATCGAGGCGGTCGTGGCGCGAATCACGGAGTTGACGGGCGCGTGCCGACGAGACTCCGGAAGGTTTCGCATTCGTATGTCCATTGCCACTGATCACGTCGTCGTGCCCGAGAACGCCGACGACGCTCCCGAGAACCACGAGGCCCCGGAGATCACCTTCGCGGACCTCGGCCTGCCCGAGGGCGTCGTCCGCAAGCTCGCGCAGAACGGCGTGACCACGCCTTTCCCGATCCAGGCCGCGACCATCCCGGACGCCCTGGCCGGGAAGGACATCCTGGGCCGGGGCCGCACCGGCTCCGGCAAGACCCTCTCCTTCGGTCTGCCGACCCTGGCCACGCTGGCCGGCGGCCGCACCGAGCGGAAGCGGCCGCGGGCCGTCATCCTCACCCCGACCCGTGAGCTGGCCATGCAGGTGGCCGACGCCCTCCAGCCCTACGGCGACGTGGTCGGCCTGAGGATGAAGGTCGTCTGCGGCGGCACCTCCATGGGCAACCAGATCTACGCCCTGGAGAAGGGCGTCGACATCCTGGTCGCCACGCCGGGCCGTCTGCGCGACATCATCAACCGCGGCGCCTGCTCCCTGGAGGATGTGCAGATCGCGGTCCTGGACGAGGCCGACCAGATGTCCGACCTGGGCTTCATGCCCGAGGTCACCGAGCTGCTGGACCAGGTTCCGGCGGGCGGTCAGCGGATGCTGTTCTCCGCGACGATGGAGAACGAGATCAAGACCCTCGTCGACCGGTACCTGACCGACCCCGTCAGCCACGAGGTCGACGCGGCGCAGGGCGCGGTGACGACCATGTCCCACCACATCCTGATCGTGAAGCCCAAGGACAAGGCGCCGGTCACCGCTGCCATCGCCTCCCGCAAGGGCCGCACCATCATCTTCGTGCGCACCCAGCTGGGCGCCGACCGCGTGGCCGAGCAGCTGCGCGAGGCCGGTGCGAAGGCCGAGGCGCTGCACGGCGGCATGACCCAGGGCGCCCGTACCCGCACCCTGGCCGACTTCAAGGACGGTTACGTCAACGTCCTGGTCGCCACCGACGTCGCCGCCCGCGGTATCCACGTCGACGGCATCGACCTGGTGCTGAACGTCGACCCGGCCGGCGATCACAAGGACTATCTGCACCGGGCCGGCCGTACGGCCCGCGCGGGCCGTACGGGCACGGTGGTCTCGCTGTCCCTGCCGCATCAGCGGCGTCAGATCTTCCGCCTGATGGAGGACGCGGGCGTCGACGCCTCGCGCCACATCATCCAGGGCGGCGCGGCCTTCGACCCGGAGGTCGCCGAGATCACCGGCGCCCGGTCGATGACCGAGGTGCAGGCCGAGTCCGCGGGCACCGCGGCCCAGCTGGCCGAGCGCGAGGTCACTCACCTCGCCAAGCAGCTGGAGCGCGCGCAGCGGCGTGCGGCCGAGCTGCGGGAGGAGGCCGACCGGCTGGTCGCCCGGCTCGCCCGCGAGCGCGGCGAGACCGTGACGTCCGAGGGCTCGGTCGAGGTGGCCGAGGAGCAGGCGGTGGCCGAGGTGTCGGTGCCGGAGCAGCCGGCGGCCCGGGACATCGAACGCATCGACCGGGAAGAGGGCGCGGAGCGCGAGGAGCGTTCGGCGGCCCCGTCGTCGTACGACCGGCGTGAGCGGCGCGAGGACCGTGGCGGTTTCCAGCGTGACCGGGACCGTGCGCCCCGTTCCTTCGACCGTCGTGACGACCGTGGCTCGTTCGACCGCCGTGACGACCGTGGCGGCTTCAACCGGGACCGTGACCGGGACCGCGGGGACCGGGGCGGCTTCCGCCGTGACGACCGGGGCGACCGCGGCGACCGCGGTGGCCGTTCGTTCGACCGTCGTGACGACCGTGGCTCGTTCGACCGCCGTGACGACCGTGGCGGCTTCCGTCGTGACGACCGTCGTGACGACCGCGGCGGCCGTTCCTTCGAGCGGCGCGAGGACCGTGGCGGTTTCCAGCGTGACCGGGACCGTGCGCCCCGTTCCTTCGACCGTCGTGACGACCGTGGCTCGTTCGACCGCCGTGACGACCGTGGCGGCTTCCGCCGTGACGACCGCCCGGCCCGGCGTGACGAGCGTGGCGGGCACCGCGGCAGCGACCGCCCGTTCAACCGCGACCGCCAGGGCGACCGCCCCGGCTTCCGCTCCGGCGGCCACGAGCGCCCCTACGGCCGCCGTGACGACCACCGTGGAGGCGGCGGCGGTTCCTTCGGCCGCCGCGACGACAAGCCGCGCTGGAAGCGCAACGGCTGACGCCGGCTGAACCCACCCCGCGGGGCCCGTACGACTCCTGTCGTACGGGCCCCGCGGTTTTTGACCACCTACGCCTCGCTGACCACGGCGGGTCCGGCGGCGGTCACCGTTTCGACCCCCGTCCGGACGGGCGGTGTGCGGGGCGGTCACCGCCGATCACGCCGAACTTCCGGCCGGGCACGCCGGATACCCGATCGGCGACGGGCCCTCCTCCCGCTATGCTCGGGTAGGCAACATCGCCTGGGCCCTTAGCTCAATTGGCAGAGCAGTGGACTTTTAATCCATTGGTTGTGGGTTCGAGTCCCACAGGGCCTACGGCCGCAGGAGGAGGGCAGTCCCCTCCGACCTGCTTCGCAGCGCCCGGTTCGGCTTCGGTCGGTCCGGGCGCTGCGGCGTTTTCACGGCCCGGGGCGCGGCGTGGGTCAGGCTGTGGGCCTTGGGGTTCTCCAGGTGGTCTGGAGGGCGGCGCCCACCTGGTCGGCCAGGGTGACGGCGACCAGGCGGGCCTCCAGCGGCGGGGTGTGACCGGGGGTCGGGCGGAGGAGGAAGCGGCCGTGGAAGTGGCCGCCCGCGAGGACGCGCAGTTCGATGTCCTGGTCGGGCATGCCGAGTCGGTCGACGTCCCACGTTCTGCGCCCGAGGGTGAGGGAGCCGTCGGGTTCCAGGCGGGGGGCGTGGCCGAGCAGGGTGCCGTACTCGAAGCGGCAGTCGCTCAGGTGGAGCAGGCCGACGAGTTGCGCGCGCACGGCCTCCACCACCGCGTCGGGTGAGGTCGCCTCCCTGGCCAGCTGGGCCGCGTGGTGGATCTGGGCGAGGTAGTCGGCGTCGGTGATGGTGACGACTTCCAGGCGCCGGGCGCGGGCCGCCAGTTGGGAGACGGTCAGGGCGACGGCGAGCAGCACGACGGCGGTGGTGACGTCGGCGGTGCTCGTGATCGTGAGCCGCTGGTAGGGGACGGTGAAGAAGAAGTCGAACCAGACGGCCGCGGACACAGCGGCGAGGACGCCGGCCGTCCGGTTGCCGAGGGCCGCCGCCGCGACGACGACCACGACGAGGACGAGGGCGACGACGGTGTTGGCCAGGCCTGCGCGGAAGGGCAGCAGCACCGCGCTGACCGCGAGCGGTGCCATGAGGGCGGCGACGATCGCGAGGGGTCCTCTGACGAGGTGGACGGACATCGTGGGCACCTCCTGCCTGCCTCTTCCGGTGTAGCAGGACGAGAGTGACCTGGGACGACCTTTAACGCCTCTCTTGCGCCGTATTCGGTGGTTTGCGCGGGATCCTGCCTCTGAGGTTCCGAAGGCGACGTGAGGGCGGTGGAGCCGTGGGCGCGAGGGCCGAGGACGCGGGTCGGCGGCGTGCCGCCGGGCGGGCCGTGGGGAGACGGCAGGAGCGGGACCGGCTGACGGTGCCGCAGGGGCTGGCCGCGCTGTCCCTGGACGCTCTCGCCTCGGTGGCCTACGGGCCGGAGGCGATCGTGGTGGTGCTGGCGGTGGCCGGCAGTCAGGGCCTGGGTTTCACCCTGCCGGTCACGCTGGCGATCGTGGTGCTGCTGGCGGCGCTGACGTTCTCCTACCGGCAGGTGATCGCCGCGTTCCCGAACGGGGGCGGCGCGTACGCGGTCGCGGGGCGCCATCTGGGCCGGCGGCTCAGCCTGGTCGCCGCGGCCTCGCTGATCATCGACTACGTGCTGAACGTGGCGGTGTCGGTCTCCGCCGGCGTGGCCGCGCTCACCTCCGCCTTCCCCGCCCTGTACGGCGACCGGGTGCCGCTGTGCGTGATCGTGCTGGGGCTGATCACGGCGGTCAACCTCTACGGGGTCGCCGAGTCCGCCAAGGTGATGATCGCTCCCACCGTGGTGTTCGTCGCGGCGATCGCCGCCGTCGTCGTGGCCGGGCTGGTGCGCCGGACACCGGTGGTCCCGCCCGTCCATCCGACGGCCTCGGCCGTCTCCGCGGTCGGAGTCCTGCTGCTGATGCGGGCGTTCGCCTCGGGCTGCTCGGCACTCACCGGTGTGGAGGCCATCGCGAACGCCGTCCCCACCTTCCGCACCCCGAGGGCCCGGCGGGCGCAGCGCACCGAGGTCGCGCTCGGCGCGCTGCTCGGGGCCATGCTCATCGGGCTGTCGCTGCTCATCGGCAAGTTCCATGTCGCACCGAGCGGTACCAAGACCGTCCTGGCGCAGCTCACCGAGGCGTCCCTGGGCCACAACGCGGGCTTCTACGTGGTGCAGTTCGCCACCATGACGCTGCTCGCGCTCGCGGCCAACACCTCCTTCGGCGGCATGCCCGTCCTGGCCTCCCTGCTGGCCCGCGACAACCATCTGCCGCACGTCTTCGGGCTGCGCGCCGACCGGCAGGTCTACCGCTACGGCGTCGTCGTGCTCGCCGCCGCCGCCCTGGTCCTGCTGGTCGTGGCCGAGGGCGACACCCAGAAACTGGTGCCGGTCTTCGCCATCGGCGTGTTCATCGGGTTCACCCTCTCCCAGGCCGGCATGGTCCGGCACTGGCACCTGGACCGGGGCTCCGGATGGCGGTGGCGGGCGGCCGTCAACGGCCTCGGGGCACTGCTGACCTTCGCGGCCCTGGTCATCGAGCTGGTGTCGAAGTTCGGCGAGGGCGGCTGGCTGGTCTTCGCCGCGGTCGCGGTCCTGGTGGCCGTGTTCGAGTCGGTGCACCGCACGTACCGGCGTATCGGCGCGGCCCTGCACCTCGGCGAAGTCCCCGCACGGCCGGAGCCGTGCCACACGGTCGTCGTCGTTCCCGTCGGCGCCGTGAACCTGCTCACCAGTGAGGCCATCAGCGCCGCGCTGTCACTGGGCGACGAGGTCCGCGCCGTCACCGTCGTGCACCCCGAGGACCGTGACGCCCGCTCCGCCGACGAGGTCCACGCGGCCTGGAACGCCTGGCGGCCCGGTGTCCCCCTCACCGTGCTGCACAGCCGCACCCGTTCCCTGACCCGGCCCTTCGTCGACCATCTGCGCGCGCTGGCCGCCCAGGAGCGGCAGGACCGGATCGTGGTCCTCATCCCGGAGATGCACCTGCCCAGGCCCTGGCAGCGGCTTCTGCAGAACCAGCGCGGTGCCGTCCTGGACCGCGCCGTCCGCCGTCACACCGATGCCGTCATCTGCCGCCTCCGGTTCCGCATCCACCTCGGTCACTGACCCTCACCGGCCGGCGGCGGCCCACCCGCTCCGCGTGCGCGGCTCCGCCACGGTGGGGCCCCGCCCGCGATCGGCGGGGTCGGTCACACTGGGAGCCAGTCCGCCGCCGAGAGAGAGGGCGTCGATGCCCCACCCGTACGTCCTGCTGTCCGCCGCCGTCTCGCTCGACGGCTACCTGGACGACACCGGTCCCGAGCGCCTGCTGCTCTCCAGTCCCGCCGACTTCGACCGGGTCGACGAGGTGCGGGCGTCGGCCGACGCGATTTTGATCGGCGCCGGCACCCTGCGGGCCGACAACCCGCGGCTGCTGGTGAACTCCCCGGAGCGCCGGGCCGCCCGCTGTGCCGCCGGGAAGCCGGAGTACCCGCTGAAGGTCGCGGTCAGCGCCTCCGGCGAGCTGGACCCCGGGGCGCCCTTCTGGCACACCGGCGGCGAGAAGGTCCTCTACACGACCGACGAGGGCGCGCTGAGGCTGCGGCGTACGGGCCTGGCCGCCGATGTCGTGCCGCTGGGCGCCGAACTCGGCTGGCCCCGGCTGCTCGAGCACCTGCACGACGTGCGCGGGGTGCGCCGGCTCATGGTCGAGGGCGGCGGGACCGTCCACACACAACTGCTCCAGCAGCAGCTCGCGGACGAGGTGCAGCTCGTGCTCGCCCCGCTGTTCGTGGGGGACGCGGACGCGCCCCGGCTGTTCGGGCCCGGGACCTACCAGGGCGGGCGGCTGCGGCTGGTGGAGACGAGGACCATCGAGGACGTCGTCCTCGTGCGTTACGAGCCCACCGCTCCCGGCACCGCCGGCCGCGCCGTGCCCGCGGACCGGCACTGGCTCCGGCTCGCCTGCGAGCTGGCGGCCCAGTGCCCGCCGTCCCGGACCGCGTTCAGCGTGGGCGCCGTGGTGGTCGCCGCCGACGGGACCGAACTCGCCCGCGGGTACTCGCGGGAGGGCGGCGACCCGGTCGTGCACGCGGAGGAGGCGGCGCTGGCCAAGGTCGACCCGGCGGATCCGCGGCTGCCGGACGCCACGGTGTACAGCAGCCTGGAACCGTGCGCCCGCCGCGCCTCCCGGCCGCGTCCGTGCGCCCGGCTGATTCTGGACGCCGGGGTGCGACGGGTGGTGACGGCGTGGCGGGAGCCGGACACGTTCGTCGAGGGCGCCGACGGGACCGGGGTGCTGGTGGCGGGTGGCGCGGACGTCGTCGTGGTGCCGGAGTTCGAGGAGCGGGCCAGGGAGCCGAACCGTCATCTGCTCGGCTGAGCGGGGCCTCGCCGTACGCCCGGGAACCGTGTGACGGGCGGTGGAAGGTGAGGTGGGTGCGAGCAGCCTTCCGGATGGCATATACTGGTGACACAACGACGCGGGGTGGAGCAGCTCGGTAGCTCGCTGGGCTCATAACCCAGAGGTCGCAGGTTCAAATCCTGTCCCCGCTACTGAAGGCTCAGGGCCGGAATCCGATCAATGGATTCCGGCCCTGAGTGTTTCCCGGACACACGGCTCTCCTCCGCGATGCGGTCAACTCGCCCGGTTTTCGGTGGTCATGGGCCGGAAGGTCGCGCCGGAAGGTTTAGCGATCAAGCCGAACGGCTTGGAATCCGAGCCCCGAGTCTATTAACGTTCGATAACGCAGCACGGTCGTCCCAGCCGTCACAAGAGGCGGCTCCGTGCGCGCACGCCGAATCCCGCAAGGGAACCGGGGAACCACCAACTTGGGGTGAATCGCGCGTAACCGCCGTGTACGCATGGCTTGTTTACGCGCGTAGGAGACCTTCCCGCTCCGAACCCGTCAGCTAACCCGGTAGGCGAGACGGAAGGAAAGGAGTGCGCCTTCGTGGCGTCCAACCCGCCTGCCCCGGAAGCCCCGTTCGCGCCGAGCCGGCAGCACGGAGAGACCTTCGGTTACGACAGCCGCCGCGCCGACGAGGGGCCCTGGGAGGAGTGGAACCCCACCGCGGAGTCCATCCGTCCCGTGCGCGGCCGGCACCGTGTCGCCAAGCAGCGCGGCGGCGGACTCGCCCGCAGCTCCACCGTTCTCGGTGTCGGCGTCATCGCCGCCGTCGGCGCGGGCGGCATGGCGAGCGCCAACAGCGGCAAGCCGCCGGTGTCCATCTCGCTGCCCGACCTGCCCTCCGTGGGCTCCCTGTTCGACGACTCCTCCAACGCCGCCCCCGTGGGCTCGGCGACGGCGCTCAGCGGCGTCGGCGTGACCGCCGCCGAGGCCGAGGAGGGCACCTCGGACGCCGGCGAGGTGCTGCGCAACCGGATCATGGCGCAGGCCGAGCAGCAGCAGGTCCAGATCGAGGCCAAGGCCCAGGCTGATGCCGAGGCCGCCGTCGCCAAGAAGGCCGCCCAGGAGGCGGCGAAGGCGCGGGAGACGGCCGAGGCCAAGGCCGCCGCCGAGAAGAAGAAGGCGGAGGAGGAGGCCAAGCGGAAGGCCGAGGAGGCCGCGCGGAAGGCCGAGGAGGCCCGGCTGGCCGAGCTGGCCAAGCAGTACGCGCTGCCCACCTCCTCGTACACGCTCACCTCCACCTTCGGCCAGGCCGGTTCCATGTGGTCCTCCGGCTACCACACCGGCCTCGACTTCGCCGCGCCCACGGGCACCCTGCTCAAGGCGATCCACACCGGCACCATCACCGAGGCCGGCTGGGCCGGCTCCTACGGCTACCGCACGATCCTCACTCTCGAGGACGGCACCGAGCTGTGGTACTGCCACCAGTCGTCGATCAGCGTCAGCGTCGGCCAGAAGGTCAGCACGGGCGACGTGATCGGCCGCGTGGGCGCCACCGGCAACGTCACCGGGCCCCACCTCCACCTGGAGGTCCACCCGGGCGGCGAGTCCACCGGAGTCGACCCGATGGCGTGGCTGCGCGGCAAGGGCATCAACCCCTGACGAACATGGACCGGTCTCACCCTTGACGAGCCTGTGAGGCCGGTTTGCGCAACCTTTGCGGCCGGATGCGGCCCGGTCCGGAATGGGCCGCTCCGGCGCGGTTGTTGATGTTGGACATGACTTCTCTACGCAAACTGGGTTCGTCCGACCTCGAGGTCTTCCCGCTCGCCCTCGGCGGCAACGTCTTCGGCTGGACCGCCGACCAGGAGCAGTCCTTCGCCGTCCTCGACGCCTACACGGCCGCCGGAGGCAACTTCGTCGACACCGCCGACTCCTACTCCGCGTGGGTGGAGGGCAACCAGGGCGGCGAGTCCGAGACGATCATCGGCAAGTGGATCAAGGAGCGCGGCAACCGCTCCGATGTCGTCATCGCCACCAAGGTCAGCCAGCACCCCGACCACCGGGGTCTGAGCGCCGCCAACATCAAGGCCGCGGCCGACGCCTCCCTCAAGCGCCTGGGCACGGACCACATCGACCTGTACTACACGCACTTCGACCAGCCGGAAGTCCCCGTCGAGGAGATCATCGGCGTGCTCGACGAGCTGGTCAGGGCGGGCAAGGTGCGGCACATCGCCGCCTCCAACATCTCCGCCGAGCGACTCCGGGAGTCCCTGGACTTCTCCGACCGCGAGGGCCTGGCCCGCTACGTGGCGCTCCAGCCGCACTACAACCTCGTCTCGCGCGACACCTACGAGGGCGGGCTGGAGAACGTCGCCGAGCGGTCCGGCCTGGCCGCCGTTCCGTACTACGCGCTCGCCTCCGGCTTCCTGACCGGCAAGTACCGGCCCGGTGCGACGGTGGACAGCGCGCGGGCGCAGGGCGCGGCCAAGCACCTCGAGACCGAGCGCGGCCAGAAGGTCCTCACGGCCCTGGACGAGGTCGCCCGCGCCCATGACGCCGAGGTCGCCACGGTGGCCCTGGCGTGGCTCGCCGCGCAGCCGACGGTGACCGCCCCGATCGCCTCGGCGCGGACGGTGGAGCAGCTCCCGGCACTGCTCGGGGTCGCGGAGCTGCGGCTGACGGAGGAGGAGCTCGGGAAGCTGACGCGGGCGTCGGCGTAACGCCCTTCCCCCGGGCCGCTACGGCTGGGTCCGGTACGGGTTGTACGAGGGATACGGCGCCGCCGGTCCGTACGACCCGTACCCCAGCGGCTGCGGGTGCACCCCGTACACCCCGTGGCCCGGCCAGGCCGGCGCGGCCATGGGCGTTGTCATCCTGGCCGCGTGGTCCAGAGCGGGTTGCGCCACCTCCCGCCTGCGCCACAGCTCGTGCAGCAGCTCCCGCTCCCGTACGGCGAAGCCGGCGCCGGTCCGCCCCAGACGCCCGCGGTGCCGGAGGAACGCCAGCGAGGTCGCGTACGCCTCGTACTGGGCGACCGTGCGCGCCGCCGTCCTGCCGAGGTGGCGCCGGGCGTGGTCGCGGGCCCGTCTGCGCGCCCGCATGGAGGCCAGGGCGAACGGTTCGGCCGGGGTGAGCCATCCGGCGGCGGTGTACGCGGGCAGCTCCTCGCGCACGGTCCTCAGCTCGCGCTGCCGGGTCCAGACGACCAGCCAGGTCAGCAGCCCGAACGCGGGCACCATGAAGGCGGCGTACACCGCGAAGAAGCCGTACTCGCCGAAGGTCGCCGAGCCGTTCCACAGGGCGTGCATGCCCATCGCGAGCAGCAGCCCGGCCGGCGGCGGGAGCAGGCGGCGCAGGCGGCGGTTCCCGGACATCGCGGCGATACCGAAGCCGATGCCGGTGAGCACGGTGAACATCGGGTGCGCGAACGGCGACATGATGACGCGGACGAAGAAGGTCGCCGCGGTGACGGAGGCGATGCCCCGGTCACCGGTGAGCTGGTCGGTGCCGAAGGCGTTGCCGAGGTAGAGGATGTTCTCGGTGAACGCGAAGCCGGTCGCGGTCACCCCGGCGATGACGACCCCGTCGACGATGCCGGTGAAGTCGCGTCTGCGGAAGAGGAAGACCAGCAGGACGGCGGCGGCCTTCGCGGACTCCTCCACGACCGGCGCTATCACGGTCGCGCCCAGGGTGTCCGCGCCCGCGGGATCGGCGGTCGCCGTGGCGATCCAGTGGGTGGCGAAGCTGTTGGCGACGATCGCGATCAGGGCCGCCGCGCAGGCACCCCAGGCGAAGGCGAACACCAGGTTCCGCCAGGGGCCGGGCTCGACCCGGTCCAGCCAGCGGAAGGCGGCCGTCAGCAGCGGTACGGGCAGCACCGCGAGCCCGAGCCCGACGAGGAACCCCTCGGTGCCGGTCTGCCGGCGCACGAGGGCGAGGATGACCAGCCCGGAGAGGGCGAGCAGGGTGACGAGGGCGCCGTACCTGACCCATCGCCGCTGCCACCAGTGCGCGTGGCGGGACATGCCGCCGGGAGCGCCGGGAGGTGTCGGGTACGGGGGGCAGGTGACCACGGCATCGGCCCTCACGAGGTCACCTGGGCACGCGGCGGAAGAGCAGATCGTTCACCACATGACCCTTCTCCAGTCCCTGGCCCTCGAAACGGGTCAGCGGCCGGAAGCCGGGACGTGGCGCGAAACCGCCGTCGGCCTGGGTGTTCTCGAAGTCCGGGTGTGCCGTCAGCACGTCGAGCATCTGCTGCGCGTACGGCTCCCAGTCCGTCGCGCAGTGCACGACCGCTCCGGGCCTGAGCCGGGCGGCGGCCAGCGTCAGGAACTCCGGCTGGATCAGCCGCCGCTTGTGGTGCCGCTTCTTCGGCCAGGGGTCGGGGAAGTAGACGCGCAGCCCGTCGAGGCTGTCGGGGGCGAGCATCTCGCGCAGCAGGATGATGGCGTCGCCGTTGCCGACGCGGACGTTGCCGAGTCCGTGCCGGTCGGCGAGGCTCAGCAGGTTGCCCTGGCCCGGGGTGTGCACGTCGACGGCGAGGATGTTGGTGTCCGGGTCCTCGGCCGCCATCCGGGCGGTGGCCTCGCCCATCCCGAAGCCGATCTCCAGCACGACCGGGCGCGTGTTCCCGAACAGCTCGGCGAGGTCGATCACCCGCTGCCCGTCGATGTCCAGCCCCCAGGCCGGCCACAGCCGCTGCAACGCGTCCGCCTGTCCCGCGGTCACCCGGCTCCGGCGCGGCTGGAAGCTGCGGATCCGCCGCTCGAAGTGCGAGCCGGCCGGATCGGCCTTGGGCCCGTCGGGGAAACGCGGCTCCCCCTTGGCCCGGGTGTGCCGCACGGACACGCCGGGCGTGTGCCGGGGCAGCTCACCGGGGGCGGGAGCCTGGGGGGT
The DNA here is from genome assembly GCF_006540305.1 of Streptomyces sp. 6-11-2. Taxonomy (GTDB): domain Bacteria; phylum Actinomycetota; class Actinomycetes; order Streptomycetales; family Streptomycetaceae; genus Streptomyces. The sequence goes on from NZ_BJOR01000001.1 coordinate 3,700,189, forward strand.
GTTCAGCGAGTCAGTCACAGTGGGAACGATTTTACGTGGGGCCGGCACGAACCGGCCCTCAAGGCCGACGGGACCCGGCGCGCCCTTCATGCCGACGCCAGGACGGCCAGGGCCCTCCTCGCCACCTCGCGCCCGATCGGCAGCGAGGCGGTCGCCGCGGGACTGGGCGCGTTGAGCACGTGCACCGTCCGGGCGCCCTCCCGGATCAGGAAGTCGTCCACCAGCGTGCCGTCCCGCAGGACGGCCTGCGCCCGCACCCCGGCGGCGGCCGGCACCAGGTCCTCCTCCCGCACCCCCGGCATCAGCCGGCGCACCGCCTGCGTGAAGGCGCCCTTCGACACCGACCGCCGCAGCTCCCCGGCCCCGTACCGCCAGTGCCGGCGGGCGATCCGCCACGACCCGGGCCAGCCCAACGTCCCCGCCAGCTCCCGCGGCCGTACGACCCCCCATCCGTAGCCCTCGCGGGCCAGCGCCGGCACCGCGTTGGGCCCGATGTGCACACCGCCGTCGACCCCGCGGGTGAGATGCACGCCGAGGAAGGGGAACGCCGGGTCGGGCACCGGATACACCAGTCCCCGCACCAGCTCCGGCCGCGCCAGCTCGTAGTACTCCCCGCGGAACGGCACGATCCGCACCCCGGGCTCGTCCCCGGTCAGCCGCGCCACCTCGTCGCAGTACAGCCCCGCGCAGTTGACCAGCACGCGCGCGCGGACGACGTCACCGCGCTCCGTCAGGACGGCCGCCCCCAGCTCCGGGCGCCGGTCCACCCGCACCACCCGGGCCCCGTACCGGATCTCCGCGCCGGACGCCTCCGCCAGCTGCCGGGCCACCGCCGTGAAGTCGCAGATCCCCGTCGTCCCCACGTGGATCGCGGCCAGTCCGCGGATCTCCGGCTCGTACTCCTCGATCTGCGCGGGGCCCAGCTCGCGCACCGGAATGCCGTTCTCCCGGCCGCGCTGCACCAGTGCGTGCAGCCGGGGCAGCTCCTCCCGCCCGGTCGCCACGATCAGCTTGCCGGTCACCTCGTGCGCGATGCCGTACTCCGCGCAGAACTTGACCATCTCGGCGGCGCCCCCCGCCGCGTACCGCGCCTTCAGCGAGCCCGGCCGGTAGTAGATCCCGCTGTGGATCACCCCGCTGTTGCGTCCCGTCTGGTGCCGGGCCGGGCCCTGCTCCTTCTCCAGCACGGTCACGCGCGTGCCCGGCGCGGCGCGCGTGATCGCGTACGCCGTCGACAGGCCGACGATGCCACCTCCGATCACCAGCACGTCGCAGTCGTAAGCGATGTCCGGCCGCACCTGCTCCACCTCCCGCCTCGATAGTGCACTGCGCCACTGACAATGCCCTCGAACCGGCGGGACCGCGCGGCCGGGGTGCCCGGCCGGGCGGGGTTCAGGCCGGGGCCATCAGCAGCGGGCGGGCCCGCTCGCGCAGCTCGACCACGCGCGGCTCGTCGCGGTAGGGCTCGAGCCGGTGCAGGAGGTCCTTGACGTACTCCGTGGTGCGCGCGGAGGAGATCCGCCCGGCGACCTCCACGGCCCGCACGCCCTGCTCGCAGGCCGCGTCCAGATTGCCGGACTCCAGTTCGGCGACGGCCGAGACGACCAGTCTGAGGCCGTGCGAGCGGACGAACTCCTCCGTCGGCTTGGACAGCGCCTGCTCGGTGAAGCGGCGGACCTGGCGGGGTGCCTTCAGGTCCCGGTAGCACTCGGCGGCGTCGGCGGCGAACCGGTCGTAGCCGTAGAAGCCGAGCCAGGACGGGTCGTTGTCCCCGTCGCGGGACCGCTCCAGCCAGCCCTCGGCCGCCTTCAGGGCGGCGCCGGCCGCCTGGGCGTCGCCCGCGCGCGCGTGGGCGCGTGCCTCGACGAGCCGGAAGAAGCTCATGGTGCGGGCCGTGGCCAGGCCCCGGTTGCGCTCCAGGGCGGCCTGCGCGAGGTCGACGCCCTCGTCGCCGAAGCCGCGGTAGGTCGCCTGGAGGGACATGGAGGCCAGGACGTAGCCCCCGAGGGGCACGTCGGCGGCGGCACGGGCCAGGCGCAGCGCCTGGATGTAGTAGCGCTGTGCGGCCTCCTGCTGGCCGGTGTCGAAGGCCATCCAGCCCGCGAGCCGGGTCAGTTCGGCCGAGGCGCCGAACAGCGCCCTGCCGACCTCGTCGGAGTACGAGGCGAGCAGCAGCGGCGCCGCCTCCACACGTAAGCACTCCGGCACCATCGACGAACGCCAGTCGCCGCCTCCGTACTTGGAGTCCCAGCGCCTGGCGTCCTCGGCGGCCTCCCGCAGCTTCCGCACATCGCTGTGGCCGACTTTGATCGGTGCGCCGGAGGCCTCCGCAGGGCCCGCCTCGCGCGCCACCGAACTGTCGGCCGGGGTTATCAGCCAGCGCGAGGCGGGCGTTGCGTATGCGCTCACTGCGAACGATCCGGCGAGCGACTGCCAGATGCCGCCGGAGCCGGCCCGGCGGCCGGCGAGGTCGAGCCGGTACAGCTCCGTCGCCGACTTCACCGCCTGGCCCACGTCCCTGGGGAAGGCGAGGCCCACCTCGGGTGCGGGATCCGCGTCCGCCAGGCCGATCTCGTGGAGCGGCACCGGGCGGCCGAGCTTCTGCCCGATGGCGGCGGCGATGAGGTGCGGTGCCGCACCCTGCGGCACCATCCCCTTCGAAACCCAGCGCGCCACCGAGGTCTTGTCGTAGCGAAGTGTCAACCCGCGCTGGGCGCCGAGGTCGTTGACGCGCCGCGCGAGTCCTGCGTTGCTGATTCCCGCGAGGGCGAGAACGGCGCCGAGCTTTTCGTTCGGCCCGCGTTGCTCCCTGGACATGCGCCACCCCTCGACACAGACGGCTGCCGCGCTGGCATAACCACGCGGCATTCGTAAACCCAGCGTAGTTCGCCGCATCCCAAGCGTTAAGGGGCATTCTTCCGGATGGCGGGATTGTGGCCCGCACGGAAGTGCGGTCCCTGCACGCAGGGTTGCGGCGTGCCCCCGATGTGTGGCCGTGCGCCCGTCCGTGCGCTCTTCTCCGGCCACCGGGGGAGCGGTTCCATGGTCCCGCGTGGGTCGGCCCGCTGTACTGGATCCAGTGGGCTGGGGGACACCGCCGCCTTCATCCCCGCGGGTGGCGGAACGGTCCGGGGGGCGAACTCCGCCTCCCGGACCGCGTGTTGTCTGCGCGGCGCGCAGAGCGAGTACGGAGCGTGCGCACACGTGTCCCCATGGCGCGGAATTGGCCGAAAATCGATCCCGCTTCCCAGTGCCGACTACGGCTCCCACCACGGTACTTGAGGGCGCGAAGGGTGTTGCGGGGAGCGCATCAGGGGGCGCATTCGAGTCGCGGAAGCCTTGCGCGGTACGGGCGTTCGCCACCACCGCGGCAGGCGCACGGGGGCGTGTGCGGTGCACCGAAGGCGGCTCCGCCTCCCCTCCGGCGCGCCTCCTTCGTGGCAGCATGGTGACCCGGTTCGTTGCGGTGCACTGGGTGCCCACAGGCGGTGGAGGCTTCGATGCGGTGGTTGGTGGGATGGAGCAGCACCGCCGCGGGCGTCACCGGACTCGGCTCCGCCGGTGCCACCGGACAGGACGGCCAGACCCTGCACCCGGTGGGCTCCCAGCTCCTGTGGGGCGACCCCGACCCGCTGTGGGCGGTCGGCGACTGGCGCCCGGACGAGGTCCGCGTGGTGCAGGCCGACGCCCGGACCAGGATCGCGGTGCTCGGCATCTGCGGGGCCTCCGACGAACAGCTGCGGGTCGGCCTGTTCGCCGCGCGCGGGGGCGCGCTCAGGCATCTGACGGCCTGGCCGGGAAGCTACACCGCTGTCGTGCAGGTGGGCCGCCGCATCACCGTCTGCGGCGATCTCGCCGGAGCCCGCCCGGTGTTCCACACCCCGTGGGCCGGCGGCACGGCGTACGCGACGGCCGCGCTGCCGCTGGCCGACCTCATCGAGGCCAACCTCGACTTCGGGCACCTGGCCGCCCTGCTGGCCGCCCCCGACGTACCGGCCGCGCTGGACGACTCCACGCCCTACGAGGGCGTACGGCGCATCCCGCCGGGGCACGCGCTGATCCTGCGGGCGGGGGCGCGTGAGGTCGCCGGGTACGAGCCGGTCGCCTCGCTCGCGGTGGCCGCACCGCCGGCCGACCCGGACAGCGCGGTCGACGCGGTGCGCGACGCGCTGGTGGAAGCCGTCCGCGCCCGGCTGTCCGCGCCCCGGCACGTGCCCGACATCGACCCCGGCCCGGTGCCCGGCATGGGCCCCGCCGAGCGTCGCGCGGCCCGCGGGATGCCGGTGCCGGGCATCGGGGCCGACCTGTCCGGCGGACCGGCCTCGGGCACGCTCGCGCTGCTGGCCGCCGGGCTTCCGGGCCGGCCGGGCACCCTCCTGGGCCACGGCACGGGAGCGGGGGAGCGCCTGCTCGCGGTCACCTTCAACGACCTGACGGCCGACGGGCGCGAGGCCGAACTGGAACGCGCCGGGACGCTCGCGGCCAACCCCCGCCTGCACCACGTGGTGGTGACCGGCGGCGAGGACGTGCTGCCCTACGCCGAGCTGGACGGCCCCCTCACCGACGAACCCGGCCCGTCCCTGATCGCGGCGGCACGGCACCGCGCACGGCTCGCCGCGGGCAGCGCGGACCACTTCACCGGCCACGGCGCCCGGCAGGTCCTGGACGCCCACCCGGCGCGCCTGGCCGACCTGCTGATGGATCGCAAGCGCCGCCACCTGGTCCGGCCCGTCGCCGCGCTCGCCAAGGCAGACGGATCGGTCATGGTGCCCGCGCGCGTGTACGGCGCGGCGCGGCGGCTGGCGCGGACGCCCTACCGCGCGGGACTCGACCTGCTCGCCGAACGGCTGATGCACCGCCGCTTCGACGAGCCCGGGGGCACCGTCGGGGCGTCACTGGCCGCACTCACCTGGGCGAGACCCGGGCCGGCGGCCCGATGGCTGACCGGAGAGGCACTGGCTGAAGTATCGGTTCGCCTGCAAGGGGTGACGATCCGCTCGGGGGTGGGGCCCGGGCAGCGGCCGGGCGACTACCGCGCGCGTGCCGCCCTCGCCCGGCAGGCGGCGGACCTGCGGGTGCTGGAGCAGGCGGCCGAGGTCCGCTCCCAACGGCTGCACACACCCTTCCTGGACAACCAGGTCGTCCGTGCCTGCCGGGCCCTGCCGGAGGCCCTGCGGGTGCAGCCGGGCGCCCGTGCGGTGATCCTGCGCACGGTCCTCCAGGGCGCCGGGGTGGGCGACCTGCCACCCGGCTGGGGCGCCCCCTCGCACGCCTCGGCCGCGGCGGCGTCCCGCACCGGCCTGCGCGTGGCCGTGAACGACCTGGTGGACCTGTTCGCCACCCCCCTGCTCGCCGAGGCCGGACTGGTGGAGGCCCGTGTGGTCCGCAAGGCCCTGCGTGCGGCGGCGCAGGGCGAGCCGCTGCCGCTGGACGGCCTGGCGGAGCTGGTGTCCCTGGAGCTGTGGCTGCGGCGCCTGCTGTCCCGCCGCGGCACCTGCTGGACCGGCACACCCGCGCGTGCCCGCGCGGTACCTGCGGGCATCGCCCCGCAGCGGGGCGCGCTGGCCTCCGGCGGCCGGCCGAGCCCTAGCGGCAGGTGAACCCGGACTCGGCCCAGTCCGCGAGGGCCACGGTGTCGAAGGCGCTGTGCGGCTCGACGACCAGCCGTACGGTCCGGTGGCCGGCGAGGCTCACATGGACGGGGACAGCCGGGTCGCCGCCCGCGATCGTCCCCGAGTTCCACACGCGGACGCCGTCGGCGTACACCGAGAAGGAGACCCGGCCGAGCCCGGCCGTCAGATCGTCGACACCGACCACGGCGTCGTAGGCGGAGCACTCCCGGTTGAGGTCGATGGTGACGGAGGACTCGCCGTGCACGGTCACCCCGTGCGCGTACCGCTTGCCGGCGATCGACAGGCTGTGGCGCTGCCACACCCAACTGCTCGCGCCGAGCCGCATCTCGGGGCGGGTGCCGTCTCCGGTGATGTCGTACTTCAGCTCGTTCCACGGGTAGACCACCGGCGCGGGCGGGGGAGTCGGCGTGGCGGTGGGCGCGGGCTCCTTGGTCGGGGCGGGCGTCGGCGACGGTGACGGCTCGGGTGCCGGTGTGGGGACGGCGGCGGGGGGCGGCGTCGCCGCGGCGGGAGGCACCGGAGGCTCGGCGCCCGGTGCCGGCTTCGGTGCGGGCCTCGGCGGCTCGGGCTTCGGCTTCGGTGCGGGCCTCGGCGGCTCGGGCTTCGGCTTCGGTGCCGGCCCCGGCGGCTCCGGCGTCGGTGCGGGTGCGGGCGCAGGAGGGGGCGCCGGTGTCGGCGGCTGGGGCTCGACGACCGGGACGGACGCGGCGGGCCGCGCCTCCGGCTTCCCGGCCGGGGCCTCCCCGCCGACCAGCGCGAGCGCGACCGCCGCGGCGGCCACGGCGACCACACCGGCCGCGATCCCCGCCTTGATCGGCGCGCCCAGCCCCTCCGAGGCCGCCGCGCCGCCGCCACCGGAGGCACCCCCGGACGCGGTACTCGCGGCCCCTGCCGCGCCCGCCGCGCCCGCGCCGCCGGCGACGATGCCCAGCGCCTTGGCGTACCCGGCGGCGCCGAACCAGCCGATGACGGCGACCGGGACCACGGCGGGGATGCCACCGGCGACCTCCGCGATCTGCGCGGCCGCCAGCCGGCACTTGGCGCACTCCTCCAGGTGCTTGCGCAGCCCCCGCTCGGCACGGGTGCGCAGCTTGCCGCGGGCGTAGCCGCCGAGTTGGTCGGCGTACCGAGCGCACTCCTCGTCGGCGGTGAGGGCGGCACTGACATGGGCCTGGAGGTAGGCCTGCCGCAGACCCTCCCGGGCCCGGCTGGCCAGCACCCGCGTGCCGTTGGCGTCCAGCCCGAAGAGCGTGGCGACCGCGCTCGGCGACTCGTCCTCGACCTCCGTGTGCCACAGCACGGCCTGCCACCGCTCGGGCAGCGAGCGGAAGGCCCGCATGGCCATCGACTGCTCGGCCCGGTGCATCGCGCGCACGTCGGCGCCGGGGTCCAGGCCCGCTCCGAAGGAGCCGGTGGACGCGGCGTCCTCCGCCGGCTCCGCGGCCCGCCCCGCCTGCGCGGCGAACACGGCGAAGTCGTCGACCAGTTGCTCGCGCCGGGCGGTGCTGGTCCACCGCGCGGCGACCCGCCGGACGGTGGTGAGCAGATAGGCGCGTACGGCGTGCTCGGGGCCGGAGCCGCCGCGCACCGCCTGGAGCACCCGGGCGAACACCTCGGCGGTCAGGTCGTCGGCGGTGTGGGAGTCCCGGCAGCACGTGCGCGCGTACCGGCGTACGGCGTCGGCGTGGCGCCGGTACAGCTCCTCGTACGCGCTGTCGTCGCCCGCGCGCACCCGCCCGATCAGCTCGGCGTCCGACGGCGGCAGGTCCGCCGAGAGCGCAGGCTCCGCCGCGGACGGCTGCTCGCTCGCCTCGAGCCGCTCGCGCTGCGCCGGTACGCCGCCATGTGCCGGGGAGCCGCCCTGGACCGGTACGCCGCCCCGTGCCCGGGGGCCTCCCTCGGCCCGACCGGTGCCGCGCGGAACCCCGGACGGTCCGCCCTGGGCCGGCACCTGCGGAGAATCCGGCCCGGCCGTCCGCGATCCGCCGTCACCGACGCCGTCATCACGCCCGTCAACGCTCATCGCGCAAACGCCCCCGTAGCCGGCCAGACCGTCCCGATCACCGGGCCAGACTGCCACACCGGCCACCGCCGGGCCCCAGCGGCAGGGATCCTCCACCCGTCCGTGGGGCCCGGTCGTAGCCGGGTACCGTCCTCACCCGTAAGAGGACGGCCCGCCGGACACGTCTCACGCGAGGGACACGGCTCACGCGGGCCGCGAGCGCAACCCCTCCAGCAGGATGTCAAGCAGCCGGGCCGAAGCAGCCGCCTGCTGCGCCGCGTCCGGCAGCGAGGGCGCCGCCGTCGCGATGACCAGCAGCACGTCCGACACCGACACGTCCGGCCGCAGTTCGCCCGCCGCGCGCGCCCGTTCCACGAGCCGGCCCACGACCTCCAGCAGCGCCGCCGCCCCCGCGTCGTCCTCCACCGCGCCGGACTTGGACGCCGCCCCGTCGGCGACGAGCCTGAGCTCCCCGGAGCCCGGCTGGGCGCGCTGCTGCGGCACCCGGGGGTCGGCCCGGTCCTCGGTGACCGAGACCCGCAGCACCTGCGGCGGCAGCAGCCGCCCGGCGCCGGAGGCCACCGACGTCCGCAGGAAGCGGGAGAGCGCCGACCACGGCTCGTCCTCCTGGCCGAGCGCGGCCCGTGCCTGGTCGGCCAGCCGGGAGGTCTCCTCCTCGGCTATCCGCCGCACCAGGACGTCCTTGCTCGGGAAACGCCGGTACACCGTGCCGACGCCGACCCGGGCGCGCCGCGCCACGTCCTCCATCGGCGCGCCGTACCCCAGTTCGCCGAAGACCTCGCGGGCCGCCCGCAGCACGTGCTCGAGGTTGCGCTGTGCGTCCACGCGCAGCGGCGCCGTCCGGCCCGTCCGGGGCTCGTCCCCGTGCGCGTTGCCCGCCGCAGCGCCCATCGCCCCGCCACCGGGTGCCACGGCGGACGCGGTGGACCAATGAGTGCCCTGAATGTGCATATGTGATCCCCCGGTAATGACGTCTCCCCCCGGAGACTCTCCCCGTCCCTGATTCCGGAGTGCGCGGAACGGGATCACGCACGATCGGGCCCGCCCCCGAGAGCCGGTGGTACTCGGCGGGCTCGCTCGGATCACATCCCCCACACCCCGTCGACACACGAACATAGTTGAGAGGGAGTCAATTCAGAAGGGGCAGGTTCCGCACAGAGCGCCCCCCGATCGGAGTACGAGCCGCATACGTCCGTATTGCGCCCCCTTCCGTCTCCCGGCGAACACCCGCTGACCTGCGCCCTTTCCTCGCACGTCGATAATTCGGCCAACCCCGCGCCGCTCCGGCCGACGGTCACACAATTGGTCGGGGCTGTGGACAAACGAGAGCGTCGGGTGCGTCATGGGATGGTGAAGGAACGTGCGCGCATTCTCGTTGTCGGCGGCGGCTACGTCGGGATGTACACGGCCCTGCGCCTGCAGCGGCGGATGAAACAGGAGCTCAGTCGGGGCGAGGCGGAGATCACGGTGGTCACGCCCGATCCCTATATGACGTATCAGCCCTTCCTGCCCGAGGCCGCGGCCGGCGCGATCTCCCCCCGGCACGTCGTCGTTCCGCTGCGCCGCGTACTCGACCGGTGCCGCATCATCGTCGGCGAGGCCAGCTCCATCGACCACGCGCACCGCACCGCGACCCTCACCACCCTCGCCACGGAGGAGACCGGGGGCACCGAGAAGCTGACGTACGACGAACTCGTCCTCGCCCCGGGATCCGTCTCGCGCACCCTGCCCATCCCCGGCCTGATCGACTACGGCATCGGCTTCAAGACCGTCGAAGAGGCCATCGGCCTGCGCAACCACGTCATCGAGCAGATGGACATCGCCTCCTCCACCCGCGACCCCGCGATCCGCGACGCGGCCCTCACCTTCGTCTTCGTCGGCGGCGGGTACGCGGGCGTGGAGGCGCTCGGCGAACTGGAGGACATGGCCCGCTACGCCGCCCGCTACTACCACAACGTCAAGCCCGAGGACATGAAGTGGATCCTCGTCGAGGCCTCGGACCGCATCCTGCCCGAGGTCGGCGAGGAGATGGGCCGCTACACGGTCACCGAACTGCGCCGCCGCAACATCCAGGTCCTCCTGCGGACGCGCCTCGAATCGTGCGCCGACCGGATCGCCGTCCTCAGCGACGGACAGCGCTTCCCGACCCGTACGGTCGTGTGGACCGCGGGCGTCAAACCGCACCCGATCCTCGCCGCCAGCGACCTGCCGCTGAACGACCGCGGGCGCCTGAAGTGCACCGCGCAGCTGACCGTCGAGGGTGTCGAGCACGCCTGGGCCGCGGGCGACGCCGCCGCCGTCCCCGACGTCACCACCGGCGAACCGGGCAGCCTGACCGCTCCCAACGCCCAGCACGCGGTCCGTCAGGCCAGGCTCCTGGGCGACAACATCAGCCACTTCCTGCGCGGCGAGCCCCTGGAGACGTACGCGCACACGTACGCCGGCTCGGTCGCCTCACTCGGACTGCACAAGGGCGTCGCGCAGGTCTACGGGCGCAAACTGAAGGGCTACCCCGCCTGGTTCATGCACCGCGCCTACCACCTCAGCCGGGTGCCCACGGTCAACCGCAAGACCCGGGTGCTCGCCGAATGGATGCTGGCGGGACTCTTCAAACGGGAGATCGTCTCTCTGGGTTCACTCGAACATCCCCGGGCGGAGTTCGAACTCGCGGCCGGTGGAAAACATCCTCTCGACCCGAACATCAACCCGAAAGGGTCGTCCTGACCGGACCGGGGAACTCCGCCGCACGCCCCGGCGTCCAACGGATGTCGGCGCGGTCGGCCACACCACCCAACCGGCCCGCGGCCGAGGACGGGCAGTCGCCCGCCCGGCACGGATGACGCATTCCCGCTGTGCCGCACCCCCGGGACAGTAAGAATGTGCGGTCACCGCCGCGCGGCCCCTGACCCCCGGCCGGGCCCGGAGCTGGCCTGAGACGACGACACGAGGCAAGGATTCGTGAACTTCACGCGCTGGAGCGCCCGGCTCCCCGGAATCAACGGAACGCAGCGCCGCACGGCGGCTCGGCCCGATCTCGCGACCGTCCCGGACCGGCGGGCGGACGGCACCGTACCCCCGGCCCGCGCCGAACAACTGACCGACGAGACGGTGCCGGTGCCCGCCGTCGACGAACTCCCCGCACGCGAGGTCCTCGATCGCGTCCCGGCCCTCGTCGCCCTCGTCCACGGCACCGACCACCGCATCGCCTACGTCAACGACGCCTACGCGGCGGCCTTCGGCGTACGCCCGCTCGGCGGACCCGCCCGCGAGGCCCTGCCCGAACTGCGCGAACTGGGGCTGCTCCCGCTCCTGGACCAGGTGCTGCGCAGTGGCAGGCCCCGCACCCTGAAGTCCCGCAAGGCACCCGACGGCCGCTCGTACACGTTCACGTGCACACCGGTCGCCGAACCGAAGGACGACGGCCGCGGTGTTCTGGTCTTCGCCACCGACGTCACCGACCACGCCGACGCCGCCGAACGCCTGCGTGCCAGCGAGCGCCGGCAGCGCGAGACCGCCGTCACCCTCCAGCGCTCGCTCCTGCCCCAGGTGCTGGAGCAGCCCGACGACCTGCGCATCGCCGCCACCTACCGGCCGGGCGGCACGGAGGCCGCGGTCGGCGGCGACTGGTACGACGTCATCACCCTCGGCGGAGGCCGTACGGCACTGGTCATCGGCGACGTGATGGGCAGAGGGGTGCGCGCGGCCGCGGTCATGGGCCAACTGCGCACCGCAGTCCGTGCCTACGCCCGCATGGACCTGCCCCCGCACGAGGTCCTGCAACTCCTGGACGGCCTCGCCGCGGACATCGACGCCAACCAGATCGCCACCTGCGTGTACGCCGTCCACGACCCCAACGAGGGCCGGCTGGTGTACGCCTCCGCCGGGCACCTGCCGATCCTGGTCCGCGACGAGAACGGCACCGTGCTGCGCGCCGACGAACCCACCGGCCCGCCGCTCGGCACCGGCGGCTGGGTGCACGCCTCCGGCTCGGTCCCGCTGAGCCCCGGCTCCACAGCGGTCCTCTACACCGACGGCCTGGTGGAACGCCGCGACGAGGACCTGGACGAGGGGATCGCCGCGCTGGAACGCGCGCTCGCCGGCGCCACCGGCTCCCCGCAGGTGGTCTGCGACCGCCTGGTCCGCTCGGCCGGTGTGCAGGCCGACCACGACGACGACGTGGCCGTCCTCGTCCTCCAGCACCCCGCCCGCACCGGCCCGGACGGCGAACTCTTCCGCAACGCCGCACTGGAACTGCTCGGCGGAGTGGAAGCGGCCCCACGCGCGCGTGCGTTCGCCTCCGGCGTCCTCGCCAGCTGGCGCTTCCCGCCCGATCTGCACGACCTGGGCGTCCTCGCCGCCAGCGAACTGGTCGCCAACTCCCTCCAGCACGGCACCCCGCCCATGCGACTGCGGCTCCGGCGCACCGACCGCCGCCTCATCGTCGAAGTCACCGACGGCGACGACCACCTCCCCAGGCGCCGCCGCGCCGACCCGGGCGACGAGTCGGGCCGCGGCATCGCCATCATCGCCACCATCGCCACCAACTGGGGTTCGCGCAGAACCCCGGGTGGCGGCAAGGCGGTGTGGTGCGAGTTCACCCTGCCGGAGACAGCGGGCCGGCGGGGCCGGCGCTGAGGCGAACCGTCCGCCGGGCAGCGGGGGTCCGGGGCGCGGCCCCACGGCCGGCCGGCGGGCGCGGGCTCAGGCCTCCGCGCCCACCGGCTCCGCGGCCACGCAGCCCCGAGCGACCACCCGGCTCCGAGCGGCCCACGGATGGTCCTGCGCGGGGCTGAGCCCCCGCCCCAGCCGCAGCGCCAGGACGGTGATCAGGAGCGAGAACAACAGGAACGTCACCACGTACGGCCCCGGCAGCGAGGCCGCCAGCGGCCCGCCCGCGGCCGGGCCGAGCGCCAGCGCGAGCTGCTTCACCAGGGCGAAGGCCGAGTTGTACTGCCCTGCCATCCCCTCCGGAGCGAGGTCCGCCACCAGCGGCGCGACCGTCGGCGACAGCATCGCCTCACCGAGCCCGAACAGGGCGTACGTCGAGATGAACGCGGCCGTGGCCATCGCCCGGCTGCCGTGCCCGAGTCCCGCGTACGCCGCCGCGGCCCACGCCACGGCCCAGATCAGCCCCACGGCCGCGATCATGCGCGACCGCCGCCGCCGCTCCACGAACTTCAGCACGGCGAACTGCGCCACCACGATCATCAGCGTGTTCGCGGCGAGCGCCGTCCCCAGCGTCGACGTGGCCATGCCCGCGGCCTCCACGCCGTACGCGCTCAGGCCCGACTCGAACTGCCCGTAGCAGGCGAAGAACAGTACGAAGCCCAGCACGCACAGCTGCACCATCGCCCGGTTCCCGACGAGCTGCCTCCAGCCGTCCCCCGCCGGCTGTCCGGCCCGCGCCGAGCCGTCGGGGAGCCGCGGCGAGTGCGGCATCCGCACCGTCGACATCAGCACGACCAGCAGCAGGAACACCGCCGCCTCGATCGCGAACAGCAGCGTGAAGGAGGAGACCCGGGTGGTGTCGACGAGGTGCCCACCGATGAGACCGCCGACGCCCAGCCCGAGGTTCTGGAGGAAGAACTGCATCGCGAACGCCCGCGACCGCGTCTCCGAGGTCGAGCAGTCCACGATCATCGTCGCCAGCGCCGGCTGCATCACGGCCTGCCCCGCGCCGAGCGCCGCCGCCGACAGCAGTACGGTTTCGGCTCCGCCCGCCAGCCCCAGGCTCAGGGCGCCGAGCGCGGCCGTGACCAGGGCGGCGAGCAGGACCGGCAGCGGGCCGCGCCGCACGATCGCCCGGCCGGCGAACGGCAGCACGATCAGCGCGGCCACGGCGAAGACGGCGAGGACGATCCCCGCCGTCATGGCTCCCAGACCCCGCACCTGCGCCACATAGACGTACAGGTAGGGAACGGTGAAGCCGAGCCCGAACGCGCTGAGTGCGTTGCCCACGTGGATCCGGCGCATCGCTGCGCCCATCGCCCTGGTCACGTTCACCCTCTCTTAAGCAGGTAGCAAGTAGTGGACATGGATGCTTGAAGTGGTCAGTAGTTAGAACCGAAGACTTCGAAGCTAAAGTTCGAAGCTAAACAGTACACCTGGAAGGACTTCAACGCCAAGCAGTTCCGTGCCATACTGCGGGCATGGGCGACAACCCCGGCGGCACCGACGGCATCGGCACTGAGCCTGCGCTCGAAGAGCAGATCGCCGCCTACCAGCGCGAGTTCCAGGACCTCGACCCCCAGGTCGAGCAGATCGTCTCCGCGCTGTCCCGGCTCAACCGGCGGATGAACGTGGCCTACGGCCGGCAGACCGCCGCGCTCGGCATCAGCAACGCCGACTGGGAGGTGCTGAAGGCCCTCGTCCTCTCCGGCGCCCCCTACCGCCTGGGCCCGAGTGACCTCGCCAAGCGCCTCGGCCTCACCCCGGCCGCGATGACCCACCGCATCGACCGGATGGTGGCCGAGGGTCTGGTCGACAGGGAGCGCGACGAGGCCAACCGCGTCCGGGTCATCGTGGAGCTGACGTCCGAGGGCCGCGAGAAGTGGCTCGAGGTCATGCGGCTGGCCACGGTCTTCGAGGGTGACCTCCTCCAGGACCTGTCCCCGACCGAGCGCACGGCCCTCGGCGAGGTCCTGACCCGGATCCTGCGCCGTGTCGAGCACGCCCAGCCGGACGCCGGCGGCCGGCTCTCCGACCTCGACTGAAAACCCCGGCGGGGACGCTTGACAGTCGCCTGCCAGATCCGTAATGTTCTCCGGGTTGCCGCGGAGCCGTAAGGGTTCCTCGTCGACACCTCCGCCGCATGAGCGGCACTCAAACCACCAGCACGATCTCCCATCCGGGATTGTTTTCGGCGTGCCCGAATTCAATTCGAGTGGGACTTGTCGATCTTGATTCGGCGCCCTGAGGGCCCGATTGGGAATCGCCGAGAGGATCCGCTAGGGTTTGAGACGTCGGAACGGCCCAACGGCCGCGAAGACAAACCCCGCTGACTGGGGGTCAGGTCGAGAAAGGATCTGATAGAGTCGGAACCGCCGGAAAGGGAAACGCGAAAGCGGAAACCTGGAAAGCACCGAGGAAATCGGATCGGAAAGATCTGATAGAGTCGGAAACACCGAAGGGAAGCCCGGAGGAAAGCCCGAGAGGGTGAGTACAAAGGAAGCGACCGTTCCTTGAGAACTCAACAGCGTGCCAAAAATCAACGCCAGATATGTTGATACCCCGTCTCCAGCGTCTGCTGGGACGAGGTTCCTTTGAAAAACACAGCGAGGACGCTGTGTGCGAGGGGATCATTCCTCCTCTCGCACCGCTCTCGTGGTGTTCATCCCGATTACGGGAAAACATTCACGGAGAGTTTGATCCTGGCTCAGGACGAACGCTGGCGGCGTGCTTAACACATGCAAGTCGAACGATGAACCACTTCGGTGGGGATTAGTGGCGAACGGGTGAGTAACACGTGGGCAATCTGCCCTTCACTCTGGGACAAGCCCTGGAAACGGGGTCTAATACCGGATATGAGCCTGGGAGGCATCTCCTGGGCTGTAAAGCTCCGGCGGTGAAGGATGAGCCCGCGGCCTATCAGCTTGTTGGTGAGGTAATGGCTCACCAAGGCGACGACGGGTAGCCGGCCTGAGAGGGCGACCGGCCACACTGGGACTGAGACACGGCCCAGACTCCTACGGGAGGCAGCAGTGGGGAATATTGCACAATGGGCGAAAGCCTGATGCAGCGACGCCGCGTGAGGGATGACGGCCTTCGGGTTGTAAACCTCTTTCAGCAGGGAAGAAGCGAGAGTGACGGTACCTGCAGAAGAAGCGCCGGCTAACTACGTGCCAGCAGCCGCGGTAATACGTAGGGCGCAAGCGTTGTCCGGAATTATTGGGCGTAAAGAGCTCGTAGGCGGCTTGTCACGTCGATTGTGAAAGCTCGGGGCTTAACCCCGAGTCTGCAGTCGATACGGGCTAGCTAGAGTGTGGTAGGGGAGATCGGAATTCCTGGTGTAGCGGTGAAATGCGCAGATATCAGGAGGAACACCGGTGGCGAAGGCGGATCTCTGGGCCATTACTGACGCTGAGGAGCGAAAGCGTGGGGAGCGAACAGGATTAGATACCCTGGTAGTCCACGCCGTAAACGGTGGGAACTAGGTGTTGGCGACATTCCACGTCGTCGGTGCCGCAGCTAACGCATTAAGTTCCCCGCCTGGGGAGTACGGCCGCAAGGCTAAAACTCAAAGGAATTGACGGGGGCCCGCACAAGCGGCGGAGCATGTGGCTTAATTCGACGCAACGCGAAGAACCTTACCAAGGCTTGACATACACCGGAAAGCATTAGAGATAGTGCCCCCCTTGTGGTCGGTGTACAGGTGGTGCATGGCTGTCGTCAGCTCGTGTCGTGAGATGTTGGGTTAAGTCCCGCAACGAGCGCAACCCTTGTTCTGTGTTGCCAGCATGCCCTTCGGGGTGATGGGGACTCACAGGAGACCGCCGGGGTCAACTCGGAGGAAGGTGGGGACGACGTCAAGTCATCATGCCCCTTATGTCTTGGGCTGCACACGTGCTACAATGGCCGGTACAATGAGCTGCGATACCGTGAGGTGGAGCGAATCTCAAAAAGCCGGTCTCAGTTCGGATTGGGGTCTGCAACTCGACCCCATGAAGTCGGAGTCGCTAGTAATCGCAGATCAGCATTGCTGCGGTGAATACGTTCCCGGGCCTTGTACACACCGCCCGTCACGTCACGAAAGTTGGTAACACCCGAAGCCGGTGGCCCAACCCCTTGTGGGAGGGAGCTGTCGAAGGTGGGACTAGCGATTGGGACGAAGTCGTAACAAGGTAGCCGTACCGGAAGGTGCGGCTGGATCACCTCCTTTCTAAGGAGCACTTCTAGGCCGCTTCGGCGGTCCAGGGGCCAGTACATCGGCGAATGTCCGGTGCTGGTTGCTCATGGGTGGAACGTTGATTATTCGGTCAGGACCTCGGGTCGGAGGCTGCTAGTACTGCTCTTCGGAGCGTGGAACGCATGATCTCCGGACGGGATCTGGCCGGGCACGCTGTTGGGTGTCTGAGGGCACGGCCGTCTGGTCGGGTCTTCGGTTGCCGGCCCCGGTGAAGCACCAGAGTGTTGGTGTGTGACGGGTGGTTGGTCGTTGTTTGAGAACTGCACAGTGGACGCGAGCATCTGTGGCCAAGTTTTTAAGGGCGCACGGTGGATGCCTTGGCACCAGGAACCGATGAAGGACGTGGGAGGCCACGATAGTCCCCGGGGAGTCGTCAACCAGGCTTTGATCCGGGGGTTTCCGAATGGGGAAACCCGGCAGTCGTCATGGGCTGTCACCCTTGTCTGAACACATAGGGCAAGTGGAGGGAACGCGGGGAAGTGAAACATCTCAGTACCCGCAGGAAGAGAAAACAACCGTGATTCCGGGAGTAGTGGCGAGCGAAACCGGATGAGGCCAAACCGTATGCGTGTGAGACCCGGCAGGGGTTGCGCATGCGGGGTTGTGGGATCTCTCTTCTACGGTCTGCCGGCCGTAGGACGAGTCAGAAACCGTTGATGTAGGCGAAGGACATGCGAAAGGTCCGGCGTAGAGGGTAAGACCCCCGTAGTCGAAACGTCAGCGGCTCGTTTGAGAGACACCCAAGTAGCACGGGGCCCGAGAAATCCCGTGTGAATCTGGCGGGACCACCCGCTAAGCCTAAATATTCCCTGGTGACCGATAGCGGATAGTACCGTGAGGGAATGGTGAAAAGTACCCCGGGAGGGGAGTGAAATAGTACCTGAAACCGTGTGCCTACAAGCCGTGGGAGCGTCGGACGAGGACTTGTCCTCGTCTCGTGACTGCGTGCCTTTTGAAGAATGAGCCTGCGAGTTTGCGGTGTGTTGCGAGGTTAACCCGTGTGGGGAAGCCGTAGCGAAAGCGAGTCCGAATAGGGCGTTTCAGTAGCACGCTCAAGACCCGAAGCGGAGTGATCTAGCCATGGGCAGGTTGAAGCGGAGGTAAGACTTCGTGGAGGACCGAACCCACCAGGGTTGAAAACCTGGGGGATGACCTGTGGTTAGGGGTGAAAGGCCAATCAAACTCCGTGATAGCTGGTTCTCCCCGAAATGCATTTAGGTGCAGCGTCGTGTGTTTCTTGCCGGAGGTAGAGCACTGGATAGGCGATGGGCCCTACCGGGTTACTGACCTTAGCCAAACTCCGAATGCCGGTAAGTGAGAGCGCGGCAGTGAGACTGTGGGGGATAAGCTCCATGGTCGAGAGGGAAACAGCCCAGAGCATCGACTAAGGCCCCTAAGCGTACGCTAAGTGGGAAAGGATGTGGAGTCGCACAGACAACCAGGAGGTTGGCTTAGAAGCAGCCACCCTTGAAAGAGTGCGTAATAGCTCACTGGTCTAGTGATTCCGCGCCGACAATGTAGCGGGGCTCAAGCGTACCGCCGAAGTCGTGTCATTGCAGCGTATAGCCCCAACGGGTGCTGTGATGGGTAGGGGAGCGTCGTCTGCCGGGTGAAGCGGCACTGGAAGGTAGTCGTGGACGGTTGACGAGTGAGAATGCAGGCATGAGTAGCGATTCACACGTGAGAAACGTGTGCGCCGATTGACTAAGGGTTCCTGGGTCAAGCTGATCTGCCCAGGGTAAGTCGGGACCTAAGGCGAGGCCGACAGGCGTAGTCGATGGATAACCGGTTGATATTCCGGTACCCGCTGTGAAGCGTCAAACATCGAGCATCGTGATGCTAAGGCCGTGAAGCCGCCCCTGATCTCTTCGGAGTGAGGGGGAGTGGTGGAGCCGCTGAACCAAGCGGTTAGTAGGTGAGTGATGGGGTGACGCAGGAAGGTAGTCCATCCCGGGCGATGGTTGTCCCGGGGTAAGGGTGTAGCCCGAGTGGTAGGTAAATCCGCCGCTCATGCAGGGTGAGACCTGATGCCGAGCCGATTGTGGTGAAGTGGATGATCCTATGCTGTCGAGAAAAGCCTCTAGCGAGTTTCATGGCGGCCCGTACCCTAAACCGACTCAGGTGGTCAGGTAGAGAATACCGAGGCGTTCGGGTGAACTATGGTTAAGGAACTCGGCAAAATGCCCCCGTAACTTCGGGAGAAGGGGGGCCACGCCTGGTGATCACTCTTGCAGTGTGAGCTGGGGGTGGCCGCAGAGACCAGCGAGAAGCGACTGTTTACTAAAAACACAGGTCCGTGCGAAGCCGTAAGGCGATGTATACGGACTGACGCCTGCCCGGTGCTGGAACGTTAAGGGGACCGGTTAGCTCACTTTCGGGTGGGCGAAGCTGAGAACTTAAGCGCCAGTAAACGGCGGTGGTAACTATAACCATCCTAAGGTAGCGAAATTCCTTGTCGGGTAAGTTCCGACCTGCACGAATGGCGTAACGACTTCTCGACTGTCTCAACCATAGGCCCGGTGAAATTGCACTACGAGTAAAGATGCTCGTTTCGCGCAGCAGGACGGAAAGACCCCGGGACCTTTACTACAGTTTGATATTGGTGTTCGGTTCGGCTTGTGTAGGATAGCTGGGAGACTTTGAAGCGGCCACGCCAGTGGTTGTGGAGTCGTCGTTGAAATACCAGTCTGGTCGTGCTGGATGTCTAACCTGGGTCCGTGATCCGGATCAGGGACAGTGTCTGATGGGTAGTTTAACTGGGGCGGTTGCCTCCTAAAGGGTAACGGAGGCGCCCAAAGGTTCCCTCAGCCTGGTTGGTAATCAGGTGTTGAGTGTAAGTGCACAAGGGAGCTTGACTGTGAGACCGACGGGTCGAGCAGGGACGAAAGTCGGGACTAGTGATCCGGCGGTGGCTTGTGGAAGCGCCGTCGCTCAACGGATAAAAGGTACCCCGGGGATAACAGGCTGATCTTCCCCAAGAGTCCATATCGACGGGATGGTTTGGCACCTCGATGTCGGCTCGTCGCATCCTGGGGCTGGAGTCGGTCCCAAGGGTTGGGCTGTTCGCCCATTAAAGCGGTACGCGAGCTGGGTTTAGAACGTCGTGAGACAGTTCGGTCCCTATCCGCTGTGCGCGTAGGAGTCTTGAGAAGGGCTGTCCCTAGTACGAGAGGACCGGGACGGACGAACCTCTGGTGTGCCAGTTGTTCTGCCAAGGGCATGGCTGGTTGGCTACGTTCGGGAGGGATAACCGCTGAAAGCATCTAAGCGGGAAGCCTGCTTCGAGATGAGGACTCCCACCCACTTGATGGGGTAAGGCTCCCAGTAGACGACTGGGTTGATAGGCCGGATCTGGAAGCACCGTGAGGTGTGGAGGTGACCGGTACTAATAGGCCGAGGGCTTGTCCTCAGTTGCTCGCGTCCACTGTGTTGGTTCTGAAACCACGAACAACCGTCGTAGCCGTTGCTGCGGCTCCGGTTGATTGTTTCATAGTGTTTCGGTGGTCATAGCGTGAGGGAAACGCCCGGTTACATTCCGAACCCGGAAGCTAAGCCTCACAGCGCCGATGGTACTGCAGGGGGGACCCTGTGGGAGAGTAGGACGCCGCCGAACAAATTTTAAGAAAGGGCCCACACCGAAAAGGTGTGGGCCCTTTTGTTTTGGTGCATTACCGTGGCCCCATGAGCAGCCCCAGCAGCACCGAGCAGTACGTCGTCCGTGCCGTGCGCACCGAGGAGTGGCCCGCCGCGAAGGTGCTGCGGCTGGTCGCGCTCCAGGACCCGGTGGCCCACCTCGCCTTTCTGGAGACGTACGACGACGCCGTGGCCAGGCCGGACTCGTTCTGGCAGGAGCGGACGGCCGGGGCCGCCGTGGGGTCGGACGACGCCCGGCAGTTCGTCGTGGAGGGGCCGGACGGCGAGTGGGCCGGAACCGTGACCGTGCTCGTGGAGGAGGCCGGCACGACGGACTGGGCCGGGTTCCCGGTCGAGCGGCGGCAGGGACATGTCGTCGGTGTCTACGTGCGGCCCGAGCACCGCGGGTGCGGGCTGACCGAGGTCCTGTTCGACGAGGCCCTGCAATGGGCCTGGGACACCGGCGTGGAGCGCGTGCGGCTGATCGTGCACGAGGACAACGGGCGGGCCCTGCGCTTCTACCGCAGGATCGGGTTCCTGCCGAGCGGGGTCACCGTGCCGCTGACGGCCGGTTCGGCGGAGTCCGAGCTGGAGTACGTCCTCGAACGTCCCTGAGGGCCCTGGTCACGCCGGGAGTTCGTCGTGCGGCCAGCGGGCACGTGCCTGCTCGCGGGAGCGGAGCAGGGCCAGCGTGGGCAGCCCCTGGTCGGCTCCGTCGGCCAGCAGCCCCGGGAGCTGGGGCAGCGGGGCGACGGCGGCCACGTCGTCCAGGACGAGTGCGAGTGGTGGGTCGAGGCGACCGGAGGATGACCGTTCGGCCATGCGCCGGCCGCGCTCGACCACGCTTGAGGCGAGTGCCGTCAGGAGGGGCATCGCACCCGGGTTGGTCCGGGGATCCTCGAGGGATTCGCCGACCACATAGAGCGTGCCCCCTTCGTTCACGAAGGAATCCAAGGCGACGGCATCAGTTCGGTTTGGAGTGCAGGCCTCGCGGATGTTCACCGTGAACAGTGAGGCCAGTGCTCGGCTGGTCAACTCCTGTGCGAGGTCCCGCCGTTCGGGGTACGAGGTGAGTGAGGCCTCCAGCTCGCCGGCCGCTCCGGCGGCGGCCTTGGGGTTCGTACGGAGGATTCGCACGGCCTCCTGGACCTGTGTGCCCTGCGCCCAGCGGTGGACGTGGCGGACGGCGCGGCCGTCTATGGCGGCGGCGTGCAGGAAGCTGCGCAGAAGGGTCTCCGCGGTGTCGCCGGTCGCCTGGTCGACCTTGGCGGTGGGGCGGACCGGGGCGAGCAGTGCGGCGGCCCTGGCGGCCGCCGTCGCCTTGTCCTCGCAGCCCGCCGTGGGGGACCAGTGGAGGCGGGCCGGGGTGTCGCAGAGGTGGGCGGGGTCGTAGAGGAGGACCGGGCCCAGCTTGGCCCGGGAGTCCTTCGTGTCCTGCCACAGGGCCGGGTTCGACGTGATGACGAGGGCCGGGCCTGCCGCATCCCGGATCGCCTGCGCCGCGGCCGCCTGCCGGGCCTCTCGCGGTGCGATCAGGACCTTCTCCCGTCCGCCGGCCGGTCCGCCGTGGCTGCCGGCGTCGAAGGGCACGAGGGGCTGTGCGAGGGGTGTCGCGGGTGCCGGCCGGTCCGCGGGCCGCGGTGCCTCGACCGGCTGCAGGGCTTCCACGGTCTGTGGGGCCTCCGTGGGCTGCTGGGCGGCCACGAGCGGCCGTCCGGGCTCCGGGACCGTCCGCTGGGTGGGGACCTCCTGGGGAACCGGCGCAGGCACCTCCTGGGGTTCCGGCGCCGCCGTCCGTTCCCGGGCCGCCTCTCTCTCCGCCCGTCTGCGTGCTCTCCCGGCTCTCCACCGGGCCACCGTGCCCAGCACGAACACGGTCAGCACGAACAGCACCATCAACTGGCCGATGAACAGGCCCCAGAACAGCCCGTATCCCGACAGTCGCTCCGGTGCGGTGTCCGGCCAGGCGCCGGGGATGTCGTGCGGGTCGGCGATGAGGTGGCGCATCGCCAGCGGTGTGCGGGTGAAGGCGACCCCGGAGGGCCAGGAGCCGTTGGCGAACAGGCCGGCGAGTCCGGTGGCCGTCCACACCAGCAGGGTCATGCCGAGCAGGAAGGCCAGGACGCCGACCAGCAGGCTGTCGGGAACGCCGCCCTGGCCGTCCCGCCGGCCCTGGCGGCCCTGTCCGTGGTCGCGGTCGTCCGGTCTCACGCGTGCGTCCCCTCTAGGCCACCGTCGACTCCGAGGAGCCGTCCAGGTCGGCGATGTGCTGTCCCATGTAGGCCGCCGCCCGTTCCTCGACCTCCAACTCCGCGGCGCGCAGGGTGTCGTCGGAGAGGCGGTCGCTGGAGGACTCCGTCATGGCGCGGTCGGTGAACACCAGCGGCCGTTCGGTCTCGGTGACCAGGTGTTTGACCACCTGGACATTGCCGTTGACGTCCCAGACCGCGATACCGGGCGTCAGGGTCGGGATGATCTCGACCGCCCACCTGGGCAGACCGAGCACCCGTCCCGTCGCCCTCGCCTCGTCCGCCTTCTGGGCGTAGATCGTCCTGGTGGAGGCCATCTTCAGGATCGCTGCGGCCTCCTTGGCCGCTGCTCCGTCCACCACGTCGGACAGGTGGTGGACGACGGCCACGAACGACAGACCCAGCCGGCGGCCGAACTTCAGCAGCCGCTGGAAGAGCTGGGCCACGAACGGGCTGTTGATGATGTGCCAGGCCTCCTCGACCAGGAAGATGCGCTTCTTGCGGTCGGGGCGGATCCAGGTGTGCTCCAGCCACACGCCGACGATCGCCATCAGGATCGGCATGGCGATGGAGTTGCGGTCGATGTGGGACAGGTCGAAGACGATCAGGGGCGCGTCCAGGTCGATGCCGACCGTGGTGGGGCCGTCGAACATGCCGCGCAGGTCGCCGTCGACCAGGCGGTCCAGGACCAGTGCCACGTCCAGGCCCCAGGCCCGTACGTCGTCTATGGCGACGTTCATCGCCTCGGCCGACTCCGGTTCGGGGTGCCGGAGTTGCTCGACGATGTCCGACAGCACGGGCTGGCGTTCCACGATCGTCTCGTTGACGTACGCGTGGGCGACCTTCAGCGCGAAGCCGGAGCGCTCGTCCAGGCCGTGGCCCATCGCGACCTCGATGATGGTCCGCAGCAGCGCCAGCTGGCCCGTGGTCGTGATCGACGGGTCCAGGGGGTTGAGCCGGATGCCGTGGTCCAGGGCGGCCATCGGGTCCAGCCGGATCGGCGTTATCCCCAGCTCCTCCGCGATGAGGTTCCACTCGCCCACCCCGTCCTCGCCCTGGGCGTCCAGGACGACGACCTGGCGGTCGCGGAAGCGGAGCTGGCGCAGGACGTAGGTCTTCTCCAGCGCCGACTTGCCGTTGCCGGACTCGCCGAGGACCAGCCAGTGCGGCGCGGGGAGTTGCTGGCCGTACAGCTGGAAGGGGTCGTAGATGTAGCCCTTCCCGGAGTACACCTCGCGCCCGATGATGACGCCCGAGTCGCCCAGGCCGGGCGCGGCGGTGGGCAGGTAGACCGCCTGGGCCTGGCCCGTGGACGTTCTCACCGGCAGCCGGGTCGTCTCCACCTTCCCGAACAGGAAGGATGTGAAGGCGTCCGTGAGTGCGGTCAGCGGGTCCCGCATCAGAGCATCAGCCCCTACCGTCGGATTCCGGTGGCGAACGGAAGCGTGTTCACGAAGGCGCGGTGGTGCTCGCGGTCGCACCACTCCAGTTTCAGGTAGGACTTCCCGGCCGAGGCTCTGATCGTCCGCTTGTCGCGGGCCAGGGACTCGGGGGAGCGGGAGGACACGGTGATCCAGCCGACCAGGTTGACGCCGGCCGCGCCGCTGGCGAGGTCCTCGCCGCGCTGGTCGAGGCGGCTGTGGGCGGCCACGTCGCGCGGGTCCACGGTGCGGTTCATCTTCGCGGCGCGGCTGGCCTCGGCGACGTCGTTGGTCTTCTCGGTCAGCATGCGCTCGATGGCGACCTCGGTGGGTTCGAGGTCCATCGTGACGGCGACGGTGCGGATGACGTCCGGGGTGTGGACGAGGAGGGGCGCGAGGAAGTTCACGCCGACCGGGGTCATCGGCCACTCCTTGACCCAGGCGGTGGCGTGGCACCAGGGTTCGCGGGTCGCCGACTCGCGGGTTTTGGCCTGGAGGTACGTCGGCTCCATGGCGTCAAGTTCGGCCGGCCAGGCGTTGCGCTTGGTCATCGCCTGGATGTGGTCGATGGGGTGGTCCGGGTCGTACATGGAGTGGATCAGCGAGGCCAGCCGGCCCTGACCGAGCGGCTGCCGTACGCGGATGTCGGCTTCCTGGAGCCGGGAGCAGATGTCGGTCAGCTCGCGGGCCATGACGACCGCGAGTCCGGCGTCCCGGTCCAGCTTGCGGCCCGCCTGGGGCCGGGCGGCCCGCGCCATGGCGTGGGCCTCGGCGGCGAGTTCGCGGGTGTAGTGCATGCAGGCGACGAGGTAGGCGCGGTGCTGCTCGCTGCTGGTGGACACCATGGACTGCAGTTGGTCGTAGGACCCCTGGAGCCACTGCGGCGCCCGCTCGTCGCCGCGTACGGTGACGTCCTTGGCGTGGGCGTCGGGGTCGGCGGGGAGGGTGCGGGCGAGCATCTGCAGGCGGGTGACGAAGCCGTCGCCGTTGGCCACGTGCTTGAGCAGGGTGCCGAAGCGGTCGACGAGGGCCTCCTGGTCCTCGGAGTCACGCAGGCCGACGCCGGGGCCCTCGATCTCGATGGCGGCGGTGACCGTCTTGCGGTCGGCGTGCAGCAGTACGGCGATCTCGTCCGGTCCGAACGGCGCGGCGAGCCAGGTGATCCGGCCGATGCCGGGCGGCGGACCGATCTCGACCTCCCGGCCGTCCAGGTCCGTTCCGGCCTCCATCACGCCCGAGCGGTAGACGGCGGCGCTCTTGACGGTGCGCTTGTAACTGCGGTTGATCTCGAACCACTTGTAGAACGTGCGGTGCCGGTACGGCAGATAGACCGCGGCCAGCGACAGCAGCGGGAAGCCGGTCAGCAGCACGATGCGCAGGGGCAGCACCGGGACCAGCAGGCCGCACATCATGCCGATGAACGCGCCCGCGATGATCAGGACGATCTCACCGGTCTCGCGGTTGCGGCCGACGATCGCGTTCGGCCGGGCGCGGCCGATCAGATATGTACGGCGGGGCGTGACCGTGTGGGACACATGGGAATCGGTCGTCAACGCCCTTCACCTCCCGTGCGGTTGGTACTGCTCTTGCGGGTGCTTCCGGCGTGGGGGGAGTTCACCGGGCTGGGTGCGCGGGGAGCGGGCGCGGCGGAGGGGACAGATCCGCCGCCGTCCGGGACGCGCGCGCTGTGCGCGGCGACGCCGCCGGAGACCGGGTTGGCCGGGCGCGCGGACGACTGGCCGCCGCCACCGCCGTTGCTGTCGGCCCGCGTGCTGTGGGTCTTGATGCCCTGTGCGACCAGGCTGGCCGGGGAGCTGATGACCGCGGCGGCCTTGCCCTCGGCGCCCTGCATGATGCGGTTGTTGCGGCCGGCCGCGATCTCGTCGCCGAAGCCCGGGACGAACCGGTAGATCATGGCGCTGGCGAAGATGGCCAGCAGGATGATCGCGAGGCCGGAGACGACCGCGGAGAAGGCGCCGGGTCCGTTGTCGCCCGAGGACAGCGCGCCGGCGAGCCCGAGCACGATCACGATGACCGGCTTCACCAGGATCACCGCGATCATGATTCCGGCCCAGCGGCGTACGTGCCCCCACAGGTTCTTGTCGACCAGCCCGGCGTAGACGACGGTGCCGAGCAGGGCGCCGACGTACAGCAGGGCGGCGCGGATGACGAGTTCCAGCCAGAGCACGCCGGCGGCGAGGATGGAGACCAGGGAGACGACTATCAGCATGATCGGCCCGCCGCCGATGTTCTCGCCCTTGGCGAGCGCGGCGGAGAACGTGCCGAAGAAGGTGCCGGCCTGGTCGCCGGTCGCCTTGGCGAGGACGTCGGAGACGCCGTCGGTGGCCGAGACGACCGTGTAGAGGATCAGCGGGGTGAAGGCCGAGGCGAGCACGGTCAGCCAAAGGAAGCCGACCGCCTCGGAGATGGCGGTGGTCAGCGGCACGCCGCGCACGGCCCGCTTGGCCACGGCCAGCAGCCAGAGCAGCAGCGTGAGCACGGTCGACGCGGCGAACACGACCGCGTACTGCTGGAGGAACTTCTGGTTGGTGAAGTCGACGTTCGCGGTCTCCTGCACGGCCTTGCTGAGCTTGGTGACGGTCCAGGAAGCGGCGTCGGCACAGCCCTTGGCGAGGGAGGAGAGGGGGTCGAGGGTGGAGGTGGGGTCGGGGGCCCGGGAACCACCGTCGCTGGGGCTGTTGCCACGCTCGCAGTACTGCCTGGCCCGGCCGACGATGAGGTCGCAGTGGTTGTCGCTCGGCGACGGCGTCGGGCTGGGTGAGGGCGCGGCGACGGCACGGGTGGCCAACAACACGACCGACGTCTGCACGGCTGCCACGGCTCCGGTGAGCTTGAGCAGGCGCTGCTTGCTACCGGGCATACGTGAACCCTCCGTACTCTTCGATGGCCTTGCGGATCTCGTCGGAGGTGGCGGCCTTGTCGTCACCGGGGACCGGGGCGGGGCCGTCCTTCTGCGAGTCGGAGACGATCTTCCAGTCGCCTCTCGACCACTGGAGTTCGAACGTCCACGTCTTCCACGACGAGGTGACCGGGTCGGTGGAGGTCTCCGCGGACATGCCGATCAGTCCCATGTACCAGACCGCGATCTCGGCGCCGCTCTCGCTGTACTGCTTCACGGTGGTGCCCACCGGCACCACGCGTGAGACGAACGTGCTGCCGGTGGGCGGGTTGCCTTCGGCGTCCAGGCCCATCCGGTTGAGGAAGTCCGTCGAGTAGGCCTGGTCCATGGGTCCTTGGAGTCTGGCTGCCGCGTCGGGGGTGTAGAGGAGGTCCAGGAGGGTGTGCCGGGTGTCCTTCTTGAACATGCCGGTCGAGCCGAGGGCCACGGCGTAGTTCGCGGCAGCGCTCTGCGCCCCCTGCTCGTCGTGTGCGAACCCCGACGGGATTCCGCCCGTCTTCGTCTGCACCGGCTGTTTGCCGGTCGCCGCGGTCGCCGCCGCCTTCGGCTTGTCGGCGTTGCCGCCGGCGGCGGGGGCGCGGCCTCCCGAGCGGTTCGCGAAGGCGATCGCGGCGATGAGGAGGACGACCACGGCGACCACCGTGATCAGGCTGCGCGAGGACGAGCGGCCGCCGCGCCGCGCGCCGCCGTAGGGGTCGCCGGGCCGGTCCGGGAGCCGGGTGCGGGTCTGCCCGCCCGCGTACGACCCGTCGTCGGCGCGCGCCGAATCGCCGTACCCGTGCCCGTCTGAGCGACTCATGCCCCTTCCGCCCCCTCGACCTCGTACCGGAATGCATGGAAGTACGACGGTAGCCGTGCTGGTTCCCGCGTGGACGCGGTGTGGTGACTCGACATCAGGGAAACGCAACCTCGGCCGGTGGGCACGGTGGGTGGGTAGGGGCAGCGGGGGCACCGGGCGCGTCCGGAGGGTCCGACCGGCGGTGCGCACGGAGCACCGTGCGCGGCATGCGCGGGTGTGCGCCGGTTACACGGCCATGCCGTACACGATGGTGAAGAGCGTGCCGAGCGAGCCGATGATGAACACGCCCGTCAAACCGGCGATGATCAAACCCTTGCCCTGTTCGGCGCTGAACGTGTCGCGCAGGGCCGTGGCGCCGATGCGCTGCTTGGCGGCGCCCCAGACGGCGATGCCGAGGCAGAGCAGGATGGCCACGGCCATCACCACCTCGATCATCACCTTCGCCTCGTTGCCCAGGCTGCCGAAGGGGCCCCAGTTCGGAGCGATCCCGCCGATGATGGTGTTGATGTCTCCCTTGTCGGCCGCAAAGAGCATGTAAGTCACCGCCCCTGTTGGGTAGTTCCGCGTCCCCTGCCCTCGTGCAGAGGTCAGGCCCATTCTCGCCGACAATGACGCCGCCGTATGTCGACTTGGCGGCATTGCCTGGTGGGTTTCGTACGTATGGTCACTCTGTGTATCACGGCAGGTCACGCCGGGCAATGAAGTCCGAGCGCAACCCGTGGTGTGGTTCCGTCGTTGACGTTTCTTCCGTGCCGGTACGGTTTCTGACGACCAGTCGGGTGAGCGGTCGTCCGTGGCCGATGGTCTCACGCTTTTCCGCGGCGGCACCGCGTTCGCATGTCCGCCGGTTCCGGCGTCGAGCGGGCCGTCGAGCGGGACGCGCCGGGAGGGACAAGTCGGGAGGTGGTGTGAGGCCGGTCATACGATGAACGGGCGTTTCACAGGAGAATCTCAGGGAAGTCGGGGTCCGATTCTCACCCTCGTCCATCACAGTGGAGCCTGATGAAGCGCACCACAGGTATCAAGAGCACCGCTGATCGCGCACGTCCCGGGCATCGCCGGGCACGTGCGCGGGCGTTGTTCGCCGTGCTGGTGCTGCTGGCGGCGACCTCCGCTTCCGTCGCGGCCGCGCACGACGGGCCCGGCCGGCACGGGGCGAGCGGGCCGCTCGGAGTGACCGCCGTCACGTCGAAGACCCCGCGGAGCGCCCGGGTCGGGGCGCTGTTCGGCGCGGACAAGGCGGGCGACCTCGCGGGCAACCACTTCTGCACGGCCTCGGTGGTGCACAGCCCCCGCCGGAACCTCGTCGTCACCGCCGCCCACTGCCTGAGCGGGGACTCCGGCCTGGTGTTCGTGCCGGGGTACCGGGACGGCCGGGCGCCCTACGGCGTGTGGACGGTCGAGCGGCGCTTCCTGCCCGACGACTGGTCCGCCCACCAGGACGAGGACAGCGACATGGCCTTCGCCGTGGTCGCCCCGCAGGGCCGCAAGGGTGTCGAGGACGTCGTCGGTGCCAACCGCTTCGTCACCGGGGCGTCGACCGGGGCGACCACGGTCACCGTCACCGGCTACCCGGACTCCCTTGAGGTGCCCATCAGCTGCACCAACAGGCCGCAGGCCCACAGCGGCACCCAGCAGCGCATCGACTGCCCGGAGTTCACCGGCGGCACCAGCGGCAGTCCGTGGATCAACGAGCACCAGGAGGTCGTCGGCGTGCTCGGCGGCCACGAGGCGGGCGGCTCGACGGCGGACACCTCGTACAGCGTGGTCCTCGGGGCCGGCGCGGCGGAGCTCTACAAGCACGCGTCCGCCGATCCCTGATCCGCGCCGCGCTCCCGGCGGGGTCGCACGGCGACCGGCCGCCGTGCTGCCCTGCGCCCGTGTGTGATCACCTCAAAAGCGCGACGGGCACCTCTACACTGTCGACGGCGGACTCCCGTGTGACGAGGGGCGGTTGACGGTGCGTAAGGCATGGATCGTGGCGGCCGCCGCCGCCGCTTCCGGGCTCAGCTTCGTCACCTTGCTCGTCGTCGGCGTGTACGTCGTCGCGGGGGACATCTCGGGCGGGGCGGGCGGCGGGTCCGTGGGGCTCGCCAAGGGCGCCGTGCCGGCCGCGTACCAGTCCCTCGTGCAGAGGTGGGGCAACCTCTGCCCCGCGATCAACCCGGCTTTGCTGGCTGCCCAGTTGTACCAGGAGAGCGGGTTCAACCCGAACGCCAGGAGCCCCGCTGCGGCGCAGGGGATAGCGCAGTTCATCCCGAGCACCTGGGCCACGCACGGCATCGACGGCGACGGCGACGGGAAGGCGGACGTCTGGAACCCCAACGACGCGATTCCGTCGGCCGCGTCCTACGACTGCGAACTCGCGTCGTACGTCAAGGACGTGCCGGGCGACGTGACCCACAACATGCTCGCCGCCTACAACGCCGGGGCCTACGCGGTGATCAAGTACGGCGGCGTGCCGCCGTACGCGGAGACCCGGAACTACGTGAAGACGATCACGACCCTGGAGAAGAGCTTCGCCGCCCCCGTCACCCGCGTCGATCCCTCCAAACAGGCCGCCGTGGCCATCTCCTTCGCGCAGAGCAAGCTCGGCACGCGCTATCTGTGGGGCGGGAACGGCACCGCTGAGCAGGGCGGACGGTTCGACTGCTCGGGGCTGACCAAGGCCGCCTACGAGAGCGTGGGGGTCACGCTGCCGCGGGTCGCCAACGACCAGTACAACGCCGGTCCCCATCCCAAGCGGGACGAACTGCTGCCGGGGGATCTGGTGTTCTTCTCCGACGATCCGACCAACTCGCGGGCCATCCGGCACGTCGGCATCTACGTCGGTGGCGGGTACATGATCGACGCGCCGAGACCGGGCGCCGTGATCCGCTTCGATCCCATCGACACACCCGACTACTTCGGGGCCACCAGGGTCACCGAGGACGGCGCGAAGGCGCTCCCCACCGCGGTGTGAACGGGCGCTGAGCCAACTCCCTGAGCTGCGGCGACGAGTCTCTCTTCGATAACGTCTGCGTGATCATTCGGTGGAGTGCGGAACGCATCCATCAGGGTCGTGCGTTGGTGTTCACGTAGCCAAGTGCGCGTCCGGTGGCGTGTGTGTCCTACGCGCGCGCAGCGGAAGCGGATCCACGACCACGGGGGTGGGCAGGGGCGGCGCACGCCGGGTGTGCCCGCGACGACACGACGAAGGGGCCTCAGCAGGATGGCTGGACTCGCCGAATCCGGGTCGAACCCCGACGTCGACCTGCTCTACGACATCAACAGCCTGGCCAAGGACGCGCCGCGCTGGTTCGACCGGGTCATGGAGTACGTCGGTGAGTACGGGCTGCTGCTCGCCATGGTGCTGCTCGTGCTGTGGTGCTGGTGGTCCGTGCGGCGCCGGGGCGGCGAGGGGGCGGCGTCCGCCGTCGCCGCGCTGGTGTGGGCGCCGCTGGCGGCCGGTCTCGCGGTGCTCGTGAACGTGCCGATAAGGGGTTTCGTGCAGCGGCCCCGGCCCTTCCTGGACCATCAGGGGCT
Organism: Streptomyces sp. 6-11-2; assembly: GCF_006540305.1. Taxonomy (GTDB): domain Bacteria; phylum Actinomycetota; class Actinomycetes; order Streptomycetales; family Streptomycetaceae; genus Streptomyces. Next base: position 3,731,297 of record NZ_BJOR01000001.1, read on the forward strand.
GGATGTCCTGGTGCAGGGGAAGGCCGACTACTCCTTCGTGAGCGATCACGCGACGATCACCATGGCGATGGCGGTCGCGCTGTTCGTCGTCGACCGGCGCTTCGGCCTGGTGGGGATCGGGCTGGCACTGCTCGAGGGGTTCTGCCGGGTGTACATGGGCGTGCACTACCCGACGGACGTGGTCGGCGGGTTCGCGCTGGGTACGGCTGTCGCGCTGCTGCTCTCCCCGCCGGCCATGGCTCTGCTCACGCCGCTGCTCAAGGCGGTCGAGGGGTCGGCGTGGGGCGGCCGGCTGGTGCGCGCGCGGGGTGCCGGTGCCGGTGCGGGCGGCGCGGTGGTCTCCGACCGCCCCTCCGAGGAGCGGGCGTCGTCGGAGGAGCGGGACCTGGCGGCGTAGCCGGGCGCCCCGGCGCCCGCCGCGGCACCTCGGCGGTACGGCCGTCCGTGGCCGGGTCTCACAGGCCCTGCGGGTACGAGAAGAAGTCCTGCGGGTCGTACTGGTGCTTCAGCTTGGTCAGACGGGCCGCCGCGTCGCCGTAGTAGGCCGTGCGCCAGTTCCTGAGAGTGGGGTCGCTGTAGTTCTGGTAGGCCGCGCCTGAGGCGTAGGGCCGCATGGCGTTGTGCGCCGACGTCAGCCAGGACTGGGCCGCCGAGCCGGTGGTGCCCGGGCGCCAGGAGGCGACGTACTGGGCCAGCATGCGGGAGCGGCGGTGGACGAAGGCCGTCGCCGTCGGGGAGACCCGGTTGACCGCCCCGCCGAGCGCGGTGAACGCGATGCTTCCCGCGCCGCCCCGCACCGAGCGCAGCTGGGCCAGCAGTGTCTGGATGCCGGCCGAGGACAGGGAGTGGTCGAAGAAGTCCGAGCGGGCCGCGTAGGTCTCGCGGCGGAGCTTGCCCTGCGGGGAGCGGCCGGGGGTCGTGCCCGGCAGGTGGCACTGGGCGTTCACCGGGAAGGACGAGCAGCCGGCGTAGGCCTCCATGGCCTGCTCGAAGGAGTGGCGCCTGAGCGACACGCTCGACGCCGGGGCGCCGATCGCCGCGGCCAGGCGGTCCACCGCGTTCTGCAACGCGCCGTAGGTGCCCAGGGAGAAGGCGGCCACGGACACGGTGGGCGTGCCGCCGGCCGTGTTCTCCAGGTGCAGGGACGACCAGATCTCGTCCGGCTGGCTGGGCCCCCAGTCCTGCCAGGCCTTCACGACCGCCGCCGCCTTCGCCCACGGCCATGTCAGGTACGCCGACACGGCCTGGGGTGCGGGGTGGGTCCTGAACTCCAGTTCGGTGACGACGCCGAAGTTGCCGTTGCCCGCGCCGCGCAGCGCCCAGAACAGGTCCTTGTTCCGGGTGGCGTCGGCCGTCAGCTGCCTGCCGTTCGCGGTGATGAGGGTGGCCCGGGTCAGGCTGTCGCAGGTCAGGCCGTAGGCGCGGGCGACGACTCCGTGGCCGCCGCCGAGGACCAGGCCGGAGATGCCCACGGTCGGGCAGGAGCCGCCGGGGATTGTCACGCCCTTCGCGGTGAGCGCGCGGTAGATGTCGATGAGCTTGGCGCCGGCGCCGATCACCGCCGAGGAGCCGCTCGCCCGGATCTGACTGAGCCTGGAGACGTCGATGATCAGCCGGCCGTCGCCGGAGGACCAGCCTCCGTAGGAGTGGCCGCCGTTGCGGACGGCGACGCGGACGTGGTGGGCGTGGGCGTAGGACAGGACCGTCCGGACGTCCTCGGCGTGGGCCACGTACGCGACCGCGGCGGGCTTGAGGCTGTCGAAGCGGGTGTTGTAGAGCTGCTTGGCGGTCGTCCAGGAGGCGTCGCCGGGGCGGACCAGGGTGCCGTCCAGGGAGCGGGCGAGCGCTGCCCAGCCGGTCGCGGCCGGGGGGCTGGTGGTTCTCGGCGCCGTACTCGCGGCGGGGGTGCCGGAGACCGCCGACATCCCCGTGGCGGTGGTCCGGGACGTCACCCCGCCCCTGCCGCTGCACGCGCTCGTCGCGATCGCGGCGACCGCTGCCGCGCCGCCCCCCAGGAAAGTCCGTCGTTCCATGCCCGCACCTCCTGTCGTTCCTGTGGAACGAGACGACGAGGTGGCCCGGAGGGTTCCGGGGAACCACGCCGCAGGACTGCCACAGTACGGCGGTCGGGGCGTCACCGACACGCGAGCGCGGGGCGTATCAGTCGCGCGGGCCGCCGGCGCGGTGCAGTCTGCGGGGAGGGGAACACGGCGGACTCCCTGGTGTCCGGCGCGCCCCCGTGTCCGTGGCGACCGGCCTTCCGGCCATGTCTCCTCCGTGGCCTCGACGTAAGCATTCCGTGACCTCACCGCACTGTCGGCAGGGGTTCACCCCGCGTTCACTTCCGGCAATCGGCGGCTTCACCTGTTCTGCCTAATTTCGGCCTTACCCGGTGCTGATGCGCAGGTCGGTGCATCGGTGTCGCTCACACCCTCGCACGCCGCCGGACAGGACGGCGGCTCTTGGAAGGAACTCAAGTGAAGCTTCAGCGCAAGACCCGGCGGGCACTCGCTCTCGGCGCACTCGCCGTCTCCGGCGCCCTGGCCCTCACGGCGTGCGGCTCCGACGACACCGGTGGCAAGAACAACGCCGGCAGCGACAGCAGCACCGCGGCCTCCAACAGCTCCATCAAGTGCGACGACGCCAAGGGCCAGCTGCTCGCCGACGGCTCCTCGGCGCAGAAGAACGCGATCGACGCCTGGGTGAAGCAGTTCAGCCAGGCCTGTGGCGTGCAGATCAACTACAAGGGCGGCGGCTCCGGCGCCGGTGTCACGGCGTTCACCCAGGGCCAGGTGGCCTTCGCGGGTTCCGACTCGGCGCTGAAGCCCGAAGAGGTCGCCGCCTCCCAGAAGGTCTGCACCGATGGCGGTCAGGGCATCGACCTGCCGATGGTCGGCGGCCCGATCGCGCTCGGCTACAACGTCCCGGGCGTGGACAACCTGGTCCTCGACGCTCCCACCCTGGCGAAGATCTTCGACAGCAAGATCAAGAACTGGGACGACGCGGCGATCAAGAAGCTGAACCCCGACGCCAAGCTGCCCAACCTCAAGATCCAGGCGTTCCACCGCTCGGACGAGTCCGGCACCACGGACAACTTCACCAAGTACCTGAAGGCCGCCACCCCCGCGAACTGGAAGTACGAGGGCGGCAAGGCCTGGCAGGCCAAGGGCGGCCAGGCGGCTCCGCAGTCCTCCGGTGTGGCCCAGCAGGTGAAGCAGACCGACGGCGCGATCGGCTACTTCGAGCTGTCGTACGCCAAGGACATGCCCACGGTCGACATCAACACGGGTGCCGCGGCCCCGGTCAAGGCCACCGTCGAGAACGCCACCAAGGCCATCGCGGACGCCAAGGTCGTCGGCACCGGCAGCGACCTGGCGCTGCAGCTGAACTACAACACCAAGGCCGAGGGTGCCTACCCGATGGTCCTGGTCACGTACGAGATCGTCTGCGACAAGGGCAACAAGGCCGACACCCTGCCGGCCACCAAGGCGTTCCTGCGCTACATCGCCAGCGAGGAGGGCCAGAACATCCTCACCGAGAACGACTACGCGCCGATCCCTGACGCGATCATCAGCAAGGTCCGTACCACCATCGACGGCCTGAGCTGATCCGAGTGCGGCCCGGTCCCCCAGCGGGGGCCGGGCCGCACCTTCCGGTGCACCGCCGCCAGGAGCCGTACGCCCGCGTACGTCTCCGCAGACCGGAGATCCCGATGGACATATCAACGCATACGACAGGCGCCGACGCGCCTTCCCCCCAGCCCGCCGAGGCCGAGCAGAAGCGTGCCGCCCGCGGCGCCACCCGTCCCGGAGACCGGATCTTCCTCGGTCTCACCCGTGGGTCGGGCATCCTGCTGCTGGTCGTCATGGCCGCGATCGCGGTCTTCCTCACCTACCGTGCCTCCCTGGCGATCAGCAAGGACCACGGCAACTTCCTGACCACCTTCGAGTGGAACACCAGCCTTCAGCCGCCGGTCTTCGGTATCGCCGTGCTGGCCTTCGGCACGGTGGTCTCCTCGATCATCGCCATGGTCATCGCCGTCCCCGTCGCGGTCGCCATCGCGCTCTTCCTCACGCACTACGCCCCGCGTCGGCTGAGCGGTCCCATCGCCTACGTGGTCGACCTGCTCGCCGCCGTGCCGTCCATCGTGTACGGCCTGTGGGGCGCGCTGATGCTGGTCCCGCACCTGGACGGCCTGTTCGGCTGGCTGAACGACTACCTCGGCTGGACCGGCGTCTTCTCGTGGGAGGGCGGTGCCCCCCGCTCGATGCTCACCGTCGGCATCCTGCTGGCGATCATGATCCTGCCGATCATCACCAACGTCAGCCGTGAGGTCTTCCGTCAGGTCCCGCGGATGCACGAGGAGGCGGCCCTGGCCCTCGGCGCCACGCGCTGGGAGGTCATCCGCATGTCGGTGCTGCCCTTCGGGCGGTCCGGCGTGATCTCCGCCTCGATGCTCGGTCTCGGCCGTGCGCTCGGAGAGACGATGGCCGTCGCCACCGTGCTCTCCCCGGACTTCCTCATCCACGGCAGCCTGCTCGACCCGGGCGGCGGCACCTTCGCCCAGAACATCGCCAGCAAGTTCAGCGAGGCGACGGAGTACGGCCGTGACGCGCTGATCGCCTCCGGTCTGGTCCTGTTCGTCATCACTCTGCTGGTCAACGGCGCGGCCCGTCTGATCATCGCCCGCCGCAAGGACTACTCGGGGGCCAACGCATGAGCCACGCAGCCATCGCCGACAAGCGCTCCAGCAGTCTGCGCGGCGCCAGCCTGCCCAAGTGGTCCCCGTGGGCCATCGCCCTCGGCTCGCTCGTCGTCGCGGTCCTCATCGGTCTGGTGGGCGGCCTCCACAGCCGCGTCCAGTGGGGGCTGATCGCCGCGATCCTTTTCGTCCTCGGTACGTACGGCATCGCCGCACGCGTCGAGGGCCGGCGCCAGGCCAAGGACCGGGTCGCGACCAGCCTCGTCTGGGTCGCCTTCCTGCTCGCCCTGGTGCCGCTGATCTCCCTGGTCTGGACGACCGTCCAGCGCGGTGTGAAGGTCCTGGACGGCTACTTCCTGACCCACTCGATGGGCCTGGTCGCCGACACCGAGCCGGGCGGCGGCATCTACCACGCCATCATCGGCAGCCTCGAGCAGGTCGGCCTCGCCACCCTGATCGGCGCGCCGGTCGGTGTGCTCACCGCGATCTACCTGGTGGAGTACGGGGGCGGCAGGCTCGCCAAGGCCATCACCTTCTTCGTCGACGTGATGACCGGCATCCCGTCGATCGTCGCGGGCCTGTTCATCCTCAGCCTGATGCTGATCTTCAAGATGCAGCCGTTCGGCTTCGCCGGTTCGCTGGCCCTGGCCATCCTGATGATGCCCGTCGTGGTCCGCTCCACGGAGGAGATGCTCAAGCTCGTACCGAACGAGCTGCGTGAGGCGTCCCTCGCCCTGGGCGTGCCGAAGTGGCGCACGATCCTGCGGGTGGTCCTGCCGACCTCCATCGGCGGCATCACGACCGGCATCGTGCTGGCCATCGCCCGTATCGCCGGTGAGACCGCCCCCGTGTTGCTGCTGGTCTTCGGAAACCCCTTCATCAACACGAACCCCTTCGAGGGGGCGCAGTCCTCGCTGCCGCTGTACATCTACCAGCAGTACGCGAACAGCGCGGGCTCGGGCGCGGCGTACGACCGTGCGTGGGCGGCCTCGCTCACCCTCATCGCCTTCGTGATGATCCTCAACCTCGTGGCCCGCGGCATCGCCCGCTGGAAGGCCCCCCGTTAACGATCTGCGGCTGCTGCCGCGCGGGGCCTGTCAGCGACCCCCGGACTTTTGGAAGTGAAGTAGTCATGGCCAAGCGAATCGATGTCAGCGGGCTCACCGCCTACTACGGCGCCCACAAGGCGATCGAGGACATCTCGATGACGATCGAGCCGCGCTCGGTGACGGCGTTCATCGGCCCCTCCGGCTGCGGCAAGTCGACGTTCCTGCGCACCCTCAACCGTATGCACGAGGTCACCCCGGGCGGCCGGGTCGAGGGCAAGGTGCTCCTGGACGAGGAGGACCTGTACGGCGCCGGGGTCGACCCGGTGGCCGTGCGGCGCGAGGTGGGCATGGTCTTCCAGCGCCCGAACCCCTTCCCCACCATGTCGATCTTCGACAACGTGGCGGCGGGACTGCGGCTGAACGGCAACTACCGCAAGAGCGAGCTGAGCGACATCGTCGAGAAGTCGCTCAAGGGCGCCAACCTCTGGAACGAGGTCAAGGACCGCCTGAGCAAGCCCGGCTCGGGCCTCTCCGGCGGTCAGCAGCAGCGTCTGTGCATCGCCCGCGCCATCGCGGTCGAGCCGAAGGTGCTGCTCATGGACGAGCCCTGCTCCGCCCTCGACCCGATCTCCACGCTCGCCATCGAGGACCTGATCGGTGAGCTGAAGGAACGCTTCACGATCGTCATCGTGACGCACAACATGCAGCAGGCGGCGCGCGTCTCGGACCGCACGGCGTTCTTCAACCTGGCGGCCGTGGGCAAGCCGGGCCGGCTGATCGAGATCGACGAGACCGAGCGGATCTTCTCCAACCCGTCCGTGCAGGCGACCGAGGACTACATCTCCGGCCGCTTCGGCTAGACCGCCGGTCCCCCCGGATCCCTCGCGGTGCTGCATGGCGGTGCCACCGCGAGGACGCAGAAGGGCCCGCCCCCGGCTCCCGGGGGCGGGCCCGCGCGATTTCACCGGCCGGGGTGCGCGCCCGGCCGCTCACTCGGCGACTTCGGTGCGCTCCCACCACTGGTAGACGGTGACGTGTCCTTCCTTGCTGTCCTCGTGGCGCGAGGTGACCTTGTAGTGCTCGTATCCCCCGAGGTGCGGGATCTTCAGTTCCTGTCCGGGAGGGACCACCGGCACCACGGTGCCCGCGAGGTCCTCCGGCCCGCCTTCGAGGAGTGCCTTGCTCGTCATGGTTCCAGTGTCACCACACCGGGCCCGGCTGCTACAGGAACGCCAGTCTGATCAGCCAGAAGGCGCAGGCGGCCACGATCGCCGCGGCCGGCATGGTGATGAACCAGCCCAGGACGATGTTCTTCGCCACGCCCCAGCGGACGGCGTTGACCCGCTTCGTCGCGCCCACACCCATGATCGCCGAGGTGATGACGTGGGTCGTGGAGATCGGCGCCTTGAAGAGGTACGCCGTGGCGAACATGATCGACGCGCCGGTCGTCTCGGCGGCGAAGCCCTGCGGCGGGTCCAGTTCGATGATCTTGCGGCCCAGGGTGCGCATGATGCGCCAGCCGCCCGCGTAGGTGCCCAGCGACAGCATGAGAGCGGAGACCAGCTTCACCCACACCGGGATCGGGTCGCCGTACGTCTCGACGCCGCCGATGACCAGCGCCATCACCACGACACCCATGGTCTTCTGGGCGTCCTGCAGACCGTGCCCGAGGGCCATGCCGGCCGCCGACACCGTCTGCGCTATGCGGAAGCCGCGCTTGGCCTTGTGCGGGTTGGTGCGGCGGAAGATCCACATGATCGCCGTCATGACCAGGTAGCCGACGATCAGGCCGATCACCGGCGACAGGAACATCGGAGTGACGATCTTGTCGAGCACCCCGGACCAGTACACCGTCGTACCGCCCGCGAGGGCCGCGCCCACCATGCCGCCGAACAGGGCGTGCGAGGAGGACGAAGGAAGGCCGAAGTACCAGGTGACCAGGTTCCAGACGATGGCCCCGAGCAGGGCCGAGAAGAGGATGCCCATCCCCTTGCCGCCGGTGGGCGTCTGGATCAGGCCCTCGCTGACGGTCTTGGCGACCCCGCTGCCGAGGAAGGCGCCGGCGAGGTTCATCACCGCGGCCATCGCCAGCGCGGCGCGCGGGGTGAGCGCCCGGGTCGACACGGAGGTCGCGATGGCGTTGGCGGAGTCGTGGAAGCCGTTGGTGTAGGCGAAGCCGAGTGCGACCAGAATGGTCAGGATCAGAGCGAAGGTGTCCATGGACGCCTCAGGACTCCTTGACCGCGATGGTCTCCACCGTGTTCGCCACGTGCTCGAAGGCGTCCGCGGCTTCCTCCAGCACGTCCACGATCTGCTTGAGCTTCAGCACCTCGATCGCGTCGTACTTGCCGTTGAACAGGTGGGCGAGCAGCTTGCGGTGGATCTGGTCCGCCTGGTTCTCCAGACGGTTCACCTCGATCCAGTACTCGGTGAGGTTGTCCATGGTCCGCAGATGCGGCATGGCCTCCGCCGTCAGCTCCGCCGCCCTGGCCAGAACCTCGATCTGCTGCTCGACGCCCTTGGGCAGTTCCTCGACGTTGTAGAGGACGACCAGGTCGACGGCCTCCTCCATGAAGTCCATGATGTCGTCGAGGGACGACGCGAGGGAGTAGATGTCCTCGCGGTCGAAGGGCGTGATGAACGAGGAGTTCAGCTGGTGGAAGATCGCATGCGTGGCGTCGTCACCTGCGTGTTCCGCGGCCCGCATACGCTCTGCGATCTCGGCCCGGGCGGAAGCGTCCGCCCCGAGCAGTTCCATCAGGAGTTTCGAGCCCGTGACGATGTTGTCCGCGGACGCGGCGAACATGTCGTAGAAGCTCGTCTCCCTGGGGGTCAGACGAAAGCGCACGTGGGGTCCTCGGGGTGCTTCGGTTCGGGTCAGGGTGATGTTAAGCGCATCATCCGGCCACGGCTAAGGGGCCGTCCCCCAGTGTCGCCCATGAGCCCCCGTGCTCGGCACGGGGGCATGCCAAGGCTGCTGCCGCCCGGCAGAATTCGTTACGATATACCCGCCAGGGGTATGTCTCCTCGGTGTGTACCGAGAATTCCGAGAGCGAGGACGCGATGACGACCACCGAGGCCGGCGCGACGGCGACCTCCGAGAACGTGAGCGGAATCACCGGACACGAGCCCGTCACGCACGGTTACCACAAGCAGAAGGACGAGCACCTCAAGCGGCTCCGCCGGATCGAGGGCCAGATCCGCGGGCTCCAGCGGATGGTCGACGAGGACGTCTACTGCATCGACATACTCACCCAGGTGTCCGCCTCCACGAAGGCTCTCCAGTCCTTCGCCCTGCAACTGCTGGAGGAGCACCTGCGGCACTGCGTCGCCGACGCGGCCCTCAAGGGCGGGGCGGAGATCGACGCGAAGGTGGAGGAGGCCACGAAGGCGATCGGGCGGCTGCTGCGCACCTGAGGCTCACCGGTCCGGGCGGCTGCCGGGGTGCGTGGGGCTCACCGGTCCGGGCGGCTGCCGGCAGGCCCCCGGCGTCTTCCGGCCCGTGCCGGCCTCGCGCTCCTCGGCCACCCGCAGCACCTCGTCGATGCTCTCCAGGCTGAGCCGCTCCTCGGCCGCCGAGGCCGCGATGATCAACTCGCCGCACAGCTCTATCTCGGCGAGGGCCACGTGGTCCTGGACTGCCGTACCGCCGAGCGGAGCCACGCGCGTCACCTCTTCCCTGCCGTCTGCCGCTGCCGACTTCCTAGGGTAGGGAGCGGCCTGCGCGCGGCGCATGGCACCAAAGGGCTAGTTCGCCGGTCATTTCTCGGCCCATTCGGGTCCGTCCCGGCTCACTCCTCGGCGATTCGCCCGGTGTAGATGTCCTGCGGCCGCGGCAGCGTCACGGTCACCGGCGTCCCGAAGGCGTACAGCAGCGTCGTGGAGAAGACGGCGACGGTGCGTCCCAGCTGCCCGTTGACGAAGGCGAAGCTCTGCCGGAGCTTGCGGATGCGGCCGTGGTCGTCGAGGTAGACGTCGAACGGGACCGAGCTCGTGGCGAACCCTTTCGCCGCCGCGTTCAGCGCCTCCTCGTCGGCTGCGGTGGCGCTCTTCGCCGCCAGGGCGAGATCGGCGGTGCCCCGGTAGTGCCGGACCGGGACTCCCGCGACCTCGGTCCTCTCCACGTACGTGGCCGTGCGCGTGCCGCGCAGCACCTCGGCGGCGGCGAACGGGTCGGTGGCGCCGCCGGTGACCAGGTTGCCGTCGACGAGCGTGGCCGTGTCCACCCGCACCCACTTGTCGGCCGGCACGCCCGCTCCCCGGTTCTTCATGAACAGGGCACCCGGTGCGAGGAGCTCGGTGATCGGCACGTGCTCGGCGGCCCCGGCCGGGTCCTGCGGCAGGACCAGCGTCAGCCGCCCGCGCTGCCCGCGGAAGTCGTAGCCGCCCTCGCCGCGGATCGTCACACGGGTCCCGCCGGTGGCCATCTCCATCGACGTACGGGCCTGCGCGCTGCCCGCCTCCAGCAGCACGTCCGGCGCCTGGCGCAGGGTCTGCACCGGATCGGTCGCGGCGCGCGCGTCCTCGGCGGCCGCGCCGCCGCCGGAGCATCCGGTGACGCACGCGCCGGCCAGGACGGCTGCCGCGAGCACCGCGCCGCCCCTCCCGGCCCGCGCGCCCGGCCCCACCCGAGCACGAGCAGGAGGGACACCCAGCCGCCGCCGCACCGCCATCGCCCTGCCTACCCCCAGCTGTTACGTCCGTCACGGGCCCTGTCGTCCGGTCAACGACGAGTGGGTGGCCCCCGTCACGCACGCACCCGATCCACAGGAGCCGGTAACGCCCCGTTCACCTGACGTGGGTACGTTTGTCGACGTGGTGCAGCATGAGGGCCTGAGCCCCGCCCAGGAGGACCGTAGGAGCAGGGACGCCGTGGGACACCGTGCGACGACCGTCGAACAGGGCCGTTTCTGCCTGGCCCGCTGCACCTGCGGCTGGCGCGGGCCGGCCCGCCGGGCCCGCAGCCTGGCCCGCACGGACGCGCTGGGGCACGAGGGCGGCGCCTGACCGCAGCGGCGCGCTCAGCCCCGGCGCAGGGCCGCCGCCAGTTCGTCCGCCAGCTCGCGGTCGCGGAACTGGGTCAGCCGGTTCCGGGCTTCGGCCGGGGACAGCCACCGGACGCGGTCCACCTCCTTGTTGGGGGTGAAGCGTCCCGCGATGGCCTCGGCGGCCCAGTAGCGGACCTGTTTGGGCCGGCCGCCCGCCATGTAGGTCACGGTGCTCAGCTCGACGCCGGCGACGGCGACGAAGCCCGTCTCCTCCGCCACCTCGCGCAGGGCGCCCGCCAGCGGGTCCTCACCGCGCTTGAGCTTGCCCTTGGGGTGGGACCAGTCGTCGTACTTCGGCCGGTGGACCAGGCACAGCCGGAGCGTGCCGTCCAGCGGCGAGCGGCGCCACAGCACGCAGCCGGCCGCCAGGACGGGTGTGTCGTTCGGGTCGAGATCGGTCACCGGTGTTCACCCGTCCTGTCAGCCGGCGCCGACGGCCTGCTTCTGCCACGACTGCTGGAAGGCGAACCTGGCCGCCTCCACCTCGTGCCGCTGGTCCGCGTGCAGCACGCCGAGCGCGTACGCCGTCGCCGGGGCGATGCGCGGGGTGCGGGCCGCCGAGGCCGCGGCGGCCGCCGCCTCCGAGGCGTCGCGGTGCCGGTCGAGGGCCTGGCCGGCCGCCAGCAGACGCACGATCACGGGCGAGTCGGCTCCGTCGAGGACCTCGCGGGCGTACCGGTGCAGGCGCAGCAGCAGGCGGACCTGGTGCCAGGGGGCGTCCTGCGGGTGCGGGGACGGGTCCGGGGACAGGCCGTGGACCAGGGCCTCCGCGTTGTACGGGCTGCCGGCGGTGACGAGCGGGAGGGCGGCGACGGCGTCCGTCAGGCGCTCCCGGGCGGCGGCGGCCAGCGGGGTCAGGTCCGCGGTGGCGGCGGCGGGGGTGAGGGGGACGTCGCTGGCGAGCACGGCCACCTTGTCCGCGACGGCGTGGAAGCGCGCGGAGCCCAGTGCCTGGAGGGCGGTCGAGTGCGCCCGGGTCCGGGCCAGGGTGAGCTGGCGTTCCAGCAGGGCGCCCGCTTTGGCCGCGCCCACGGTGAGGTTGCCGCGGTCCACGGCGCGGCCGCCCGGGACCTCCTCGGTCGGCTGGGCCGGCAGGACCGCTGTTCCGGAGAGCCGGTGCAGGGCCAGCAGCAGCCGTTCCAGGCAGGCCTGGCAGGCGTGTTCGCGGGCCAGGGTGCCGGACAGCCACGCCAGTTCCGGGCACAGCTCCGCCGACCAGGCCTCCTCGAGCAGGGGGCGGAAGGTGTGCGCGCTGCCGCTGATGCGGCGGGCCGAGCGGCGCAGGGCGCGCGCGGCGTCGGCGGACTCCTCCGTGCCGTGCCCCGAGCCGCCGGTCTCCCGGTGCAGGCGCAGCGCGCGGAGGAACTCCGTGGCCTGGGCCCGCAGATAGCGCGCGAGAGCATCGGCGGTGGGGGCACCGCCCTGCTCCAGCGCGGTCGGCAACTCGGGGGAACTCCCGGCCGTGGAGTCCGTCGGGTCAAGGTGTTGCTGTGCCACGCCGGCGCCTCCGGGCGTCTATGAGCATCTCCTGGATGTTGCGCAGGGGTTGGCCGTCCGAGTCGGTCGCGTGCCGGGTCCACTCGCCGTCCGGGCCGAGGTGCCAGGAGGAGGTGGTGTCGGACACGCCGGTCTCCAGCAGCCGGTTGAGGGCCGCCCGGTGGGCCGGGTCGGTGACCCGGACCAGGGCCTCGATACGGCGGTCGAGGTTGCGGTGCATCATGTCGGCGCTGCCGATCCACACCTCGGGCTCGCCGCCGTTGCCGAAGACGAAGACCCGGGAGTGTTCGAGGAAGCGGCCGAGGATCGAGCGGACGCGGATGTTCTCCGACAGGCCGGGCACGCCGGGGCGCAGGGCGCAGATGCCGCGCACCCACACGTCGACCGGCACACCGGCCTGGGAGGCGCGGTAGACCGCGTCCACGACCGCCTCGTCGACCATCGAGTTCACCTTGATGCGGATGGCGGCGGGGCGCCCGGCGCGGTGGTGCTGGATCTCCTTGTTGATCCGGGCGATCAGCCCGTCGCGCAGGGACTTGGGGGCCACCAGCAGCCGGCGGTAGGTCTCGCGGCGGGAGTAGCCGGAGAGGCGGTTGAACAGGTCGGAGAGGTCCGCGCCGACCTGCGGGTCGGCGGTGAGCAGACCGAGGTCCTCGTAGAGGCGGGCCGTCTTCGGGTGGTAGTTGCCGGTGCCGACGTGGCTGTAGCGCCGCAGTGTGTCGTCGCCTTCCTGGCGCACCACCAGGGACAGCTTGCAGTGGGTCTTCAGGCCGACCAGTCCGTAGACGACGTGGCAGCCGGCCTCCTCCAGCTTGCGCGCCCACTTGATGTTGGCCTGCTCGTCGAAGCGGGCCTTGATCTCGACCAGGACGAGGACCTGCTTGCCCGACTCGGCGGCGTCGATGAGCGCGTCGACTATGGGGGAGTCGCCCGAGGTCCGGTACAGGGTCTGCTTGATCGCGAGGACGTCCGGGTCGGCGGCGGCCTGCTCCAGGAAGGCCTGGACCGAGGTCGAGAAGGAGTCGTAGGGGTGGTGCAGGAGCACGTCCCGGCTGCGCAGCGCCGCGAAGATGTCGGGGGCCGAGGCGGACTCCACCTCCGCCAGTTCCCGGTTGATTCCGGCCACGAACTTGGGGTACTTCAGCTCGGGCCGGTCGAGACCGTGGATGCGGAAGAGGCCGGTGAGGTCGAGGGGGCCGGGCAGCGGATACACCTCGGCCTCGCTGATCTTCAGCTCCCGCACCAGCAGGTCGAGCACCTCGCGGTCGATGGACTCCTCGACCTCCAGGCGCACCGGCGGCCCGAAGCGGCGCCGCATGAGCTCCTTCTCCAGGGCCTGGAGCAGGTTCTCGGCGTCGTCCTCCTCGACCTCCAGGTCCTCGTTGCGGGTGAGCCGGAAGGCGTGGTGCTCCAGGATCTCCATGCCCGGGAACAGCTCCTCCAGGTGGGCCGCGATGACGTCCTCGAGGGGGACGTAGCGGCCCGGGGAGCTCTCCAGGAACCGGGACAGCAGCGGCGGCACCTTGACCCGGGCGAAGTGGCGGTGACCGGTGACGGGGTTGCGTACGACCACGGCCAGGTTCAGGGACAGGCCGGAGATGTACGGGAAGGGGTGCGCGGGGTCGACCGCCAGCGGGGTCAGCACGGGGAAGATGCGGTGCCGGAAGAGCGTGAACAGGCGGGCCTGCTCCTTCTCCGTGAGCTCGCTCCAGCGGACCAGGTGAATGCCCTCCTCCGCGAGTGCGGGGGCGACGTCCTCGTGGTAGCAGGCGGCGTGCCGGGCCATGAGCTCGCGCGAGCGGGCCCAGATCATCTCCAGCACCTCGCGCGGCTGCAGCCCGGAGGCGGACTGGGTGGCGACGCCGGTGGCGATACGGCGTTTCAGGCCGGCGACCCGGACCATGAAGAACTCGTCCAGGTTGCTGGCGAAGATCGCGAGGAAGTTCGCGCGCTCCAGCAGAGGTGTGTTGGGGTCCTCGGCGAGTTCGAGGACGCGCTCGTTGAAGGCGAGCCAGCTGCGCTCCCGGTCAAGGAAACGGCCCTGCGGCAGCTGCTCCCCCTCGGCCGGTGCCTCCACGTACCCGTCGAGGTCGGCGTCGATGTCCGGTTCCAGGTCGGAGACCGTGGCCGCCACGGTGTGCGGGCGGTGCGCGGCGATGGAGCCCACGGAGGGCTGCGGGTTCTGTGCGGTGGCGGGGCCCGCGGGGCCTTCCACGAGGGTGGTGGGAGCCGACGGGGTCTGCGCTGCCTGGGTGTCTGGCTGGCTCATGAACCTATTCTTCCGCGCCTGCGGCAGGACAGGCGCGTCGAAGGGCACGCGCGGGAGCGCGGCGGCGGTCCCCTCACGGGGCGGCTCGGGCTCTGGCGCGGCGGGCTTCACCGCCAGAGCGTCGCAAGACCGTCTGAACCAACGGTTACGGACACATGACGTGCGGGACACCGTGGGGCGGCCCACCGGGAACGATACGAGCCTCCACCGGACTGTGGAACGCCGGAAACCGGCTCGGGACCGGCGGGTGGCCGCGGCGGGCACGCGGGTGGTGCGACGGGCGCGCGACTGTTCGGCGGGGCGTGCAGGCGGCGGGTGCCGCGGTGTGTGCGGCGCGGTCACGTGGGAGCTGGGTGGCCGGCCGTTGGGAAGCGGGCGGCGGCCCCACGGACCGAGAGTATGCGGAGGGCGGCGGGCACGCGGGCGGGGGGTGGCCGGTCCGTGGGTGGCTGGGTGGAAGGCGCGCGGGTGGTGGTCTGCCGGTCCGTGGGTGGTTCGGGCCGACACGTGGGCGGTGGTGGCGTCCACGCGGGACCTGGGCGGACGGCTGGTGGGCGGGGGGCCGCCTCCGCGCCGGGAGTACGGATCCGGCGGGCGCGAGGGTGGCCGGTGCGCAGTCGCTCGGTGGCGGGGGTGGCAGGAGGGGGCCGGCCGGTTGGAGGCCGGTGGGTGGTGGGCCGCCCGCGGGTCGGGTGGGCGGACGCGGCGTGCGGTGGCCCGGGGGTGTCGGCCGGTCGCTGGGTGGCCGGTGCGCGGTCGCTCGGTGGCGGGGGTGGCAGGAGGGGGCCGCCCACAGGGCGGGAGGACGCACGCGGCAGGTGGGGCGGGCGCGCGGCCGGTCCGTGGGTGGCGGCGCGCTGTTGCTCGGTGGCGGGCGCGTGGACGGGGGAGCTGGGCCGCCCGCCGGCCGGGACGACGGGCGTGGTGGCCGCCCGGCCCGTGGGTGGTGAGCGGGTGTGGGGCGGCGGCCCGTCGGTGGCGGGCGCGCGGGGGCGGTCAGGTTTCTGTGCGGTACATGAGGTCGGTTTCGTATGTGGTGAAGCCGAGGCGCTCGTAGACGGAGACCGCCGCCTTGTTGTCGGCGTCGACGTACAGCATCGCCGTCGGGAGGCCCTGTGCGGCCAGGTGGCGCAGGCCGATCAGGGTGAGGGCCTTGCCGAGGCCACCGCCCTGGGCGCCGGGGCGGACGCCGAGGACGTACACCTCGCCGAGGCGTTCCTCCCGGTGCACCTTGGTCCAGTGGAAGCCGATCAGCCGGCCCTCGCGCTCGGCGAGGAAGAACCCCTGCGGGTCGAACCACGGCTGCGCCTCGCGGTCGTCGAGGTCGCGCTGGGTGAGGGAGCCCTGCTCGGGGTGGTGGGCGAACGCCTCCGCGTTCACCTCGAGCCATGCGGCGTCGTCCCGGCCGGGCACGAAGGGCCGTACCGTCACGCCCTCCGGCAGCGCCGGCTCGGGCAGGTCGAGGTCCTTCAACGGCCGCCGCATCTGCCGCAGTTCGCGGAACAGGGTGAGCCCGAGGACCTGAGCCAGATGCCGCGCGGCGGACTGCCCCCCGTGCGCCCACACCCGCAGTCGCTTGCCGGACGCGGCCAGCAGCGCGGCCCCGAGCGCCCGCCCGTGCCCGTGCCCGCGGTGCTCCGGATGGACGACCAGCTCGGCGGCGGGCGCCTCCACCGGATCGGTGTCCTCCAGCTGCGCGTAGCCGACGAGTTCGCCGTCGACGGCCAGCAGCAGATGGGACACGCCCTCGCGGGCCCCGCCCCGCAGCTGGAGCCGGCCCTGCTCGGACACCGCCTGCCGTCCGTCGGCGCGGGCAGCCGCCGCCAGCAGCCCGAGCACGGCTTCGGCCTGGTCCGGAGCGAGCTCGGCGAGGGTCTCCAGGGAGCGGGCGGTCGGTGCGGTGTCGTCGCTGGTCATGGATATGAGGGTACGGGGTTCCCCCGCGGGGTGACCGGGCCTTCCGGCGCCCGGCCTCAGCTGACGCCGGGCGTCTCCGGGGGCGGAACGGGCGCCCCCGGCAGCCGTACCGTCGCCACCGTGCCGCCGGCCTCGGCCGGGGTCAGGGTGACCTCGCCGCCCGCCCGTTGGACGGTGCGGGCGACGATGGACAGGCCGAGTCCCGAACCGGGCAGGGCACGCGCGCCCGGGGAGCGCCAGAAGCGGTCGAAGACGTGGGGGAGTTCGTCGGCGGGGATGCCGGGGCCGTGGTCGCGGACGGTGAGGACGCCCTGGTCCAGGACCACG
Organism: Streptomyces sp. 6-11-2; assembly: GCF_006540305.1. Taxonomy (GTDB): domain Bacteria; phylum Actinomycetota; class Actinomycetes; order Streptomycetales; family Streptomycetaceae; genus Streptomyces. The sequence goes on from NZ_BJOR01000001.1 coordinate 3,748,106, forward strand.
TCGATCGTGCCGTCCCTGGGGCTGAACTTCACCGCGTTGTCGAGGATGTTGACGATCGCCCGCTCCAGCGCGGACGGCTCCGCCCGTACGTACCAGGGGTCCAGGTCCGCCGTTATGGTCAGCTCCGGGCCGCGCAGCCGGGCGCGGCGCAGCGCCGCCTCCACGGTGTCCTGGAAGGCGACCACCTGGACGCGTTCGCCCTGCTGCCCGTCCGAGCGTGACAGCTCCTGCAAGTCGCCGATCAGCGAGGCCAGTTCGGTCATCTGAGCCTTCACCGAGGCGAGCAGTGCCTTGCGGTCGGCCTCGGGGAGCGGGCGGCCCGTCTCCTCGCTGCGGGTGAGGAGTTCGATGTTCGTACGCAGTGAGGTCAGCGGGGTGCGCAGTTCGTGGCCGGCGTCCGCGATCAGCTGCTGCTGAAGGTCCCGGGAACTGGCCAGGGACGAGGTCATGGAGTTGAAGGAGCGGGACAGGCGGGCGATCTCGTCGTCGCTGTCGTCCTCCACGGGGATGCGGATGGTGAGGTCCTCGGTGCGCGCCACGTGCTCCACCGCCTCCGTGAGCTTGTCCACGGGGCGCAGCCCGGCGCGGGCGACGGCGAGGCCGGCGGCTCCGGCGCCGAAGACTCCCACGCCGGAGACGAAGAGGAGCAGCAGGGCCAGGTCGCTGAGGGTGTTCTCGGTGTCCTTCAGGGAGAGGCCGAGCATGAAGGCGATGCCCGGGTACGCCTCGGAGTTGGGGCCGGGGCCCGTGGGGACGGCGACGGTCATCACGCGGATGTTGTTGCCCTGGCTGTCGGTGGTGGTGTGGAAGGTGCGCTCGCGCACATCGGGATTGGCGGCCACCCCCTTGTCCAGGGCCGTGACCTTGATGACGCCCGGCGACCGGGTGTCCACGCAGAACTTGCCCTGGGCCGTCACCAACTGCACGTAGAGGTACGAACGCTGCATGTCACCCGACGAGTCGTCCGTCGTCTGCATGCAGTTGGCGGCCATCGCGGAAGCCGTGGTGGCGGTCACCCGGCCGTAGCTCGCGAGCCGGCTGTCGACCTCGTCGTACAGCTTCCCCTGGACGATGAACCAGCAGGTGAGGGAGACCGCCGCCACCGCGAACGCCACCGCCGCCGCCACCAGCAGCGCCAGCCGGGAGCGGATCGGCAGCGCACGGAAACGGCGCAGCGCCTTCTTCACTCCGCGCCGCCCTGCCGCAGTACGTACCCGACCCCGCGCACCGTGTGCACGAGGCGGGGCTCGCCGCCGGCCTCGGTCTTGCGTCGCAGGTACATGACGTAGACGTCGAGGGAGTTCGACGAGGGTTCGAAGTCGAAGCCCCAGACCGCCTTGAGGATCTGCTCCCGGGTGAGCACCTGGCGCGGATGCGCCATGAACATCTCCAGCAGGGTGAACTCGGTCCGGGTCAGCTCCACCTGCCGGCCGCCGCGGGTGACCTCGCGGGTGGCGAGGTCCATGCGCAGGTCGGCGAAGGTCAGGGCCTCGTCCTCCGGGGCCGCGCCCGCCACGGCCGCCGCGTAGGTGCTGCGGCGCAGCAGTGCCCGGATGCGGGCGAACAGCTCGTCCAGCTCGAAGGGCTTGACCAGGTAGTCGTCCGCTCCGGCGTCCAGGCCGGTGACCCGGTCGCCGACCGTGTCGCGGGCGGTCAGCATCAGGATGGGGGTGGTGTCGCCGGCGCCCCGGATGCGCCGGGCGGCGGTCAGGCCGTCCATCCGCGGCATCTGGATGTCGAGGACGAACAGGTCCGGCTGGTACGAGGCCGCCTTGCCCAGCGCGTCCGCGCCGTCCACGGCGACCTCGGTCTCGTACCCCTCGAAGGCGAGGCTGCGCTGGAGTGCTTCGCGTACCGCCGGCTCGTCGTCGACGATCAGGATGCGCTGGGGATCACGGTCGCCATCGGCGGGACTCATCGGTCGTCGTTCCTCGGGTCGCTGGGGCCGTGGGGACCGGTCGGTCCCGGGCTGGACGCTCTCAGCCTCGCATGTTTCGGTGCCGCGGGGTGCGGCGCGCGGGGCGCGCGCCGCAGCTCAGGCCGCGATCGCGGTGATCCGGCGCAGCGGGACCTTGTGCCGGTGCGGGCGCTCGGCGGAGGTGCGCAGGCCCATCAGCTGGGGGACCACGGCGGCCTCGGGCACGCGGTTGGCCGGGCTGTGCGGTTCCTTCGTGATGGGGCGGGTCAGGCTGAGGCCGGCGGTGGCGGTCAGGTCGATGGTGTCCGTCGTCTCGTGCACAACGTACTGGATCATGTCGTACTCCTTGTCGAACGGTGCCGGACGCTGTCCGGGTGCCTGCCTGTGCCGCGCCTCAGCTCTGGGAGCCGGAGCGCAGGGTGGCCAGGTCGGACTTGACGGTGTTGATCGGGATGGCGAAGCCGAGGCCGACGCTGCCGGCGCTGGACGAGTCCGACGCCTGCGTGGCCGAGTACATCGCCGAGTTGATGCCGACGATGTTGCCGCTCGCGTCGATCAGCGCGCCGCCGGAGTTGCCGGGGTTGAGGGACGCGTCGGTCTGTATGGCCTGGTAGGTGGTGGTGGAGGAGCCGGTGTCGCCGTTGAACTGGCGGCCGCCGAACTGGAAGGGCCAGCCGCCGCCACCACCCTGCTGCCCCTGGTTCTCGTTGGTGGAGACCGTCACGTCCCGGTGCAGGGCGGAGACGATGCCGCTGGTGACGGTGCCGGTCAGGCCCTCCGGGGAGCCGATCGCGACGACCTGGTCGCCGACCGTCAGTCCGTCGGAGTCGCCGAGGACCGCCGCCTTGAGGCCGGAGGCGTTCCGCAGCTTGATCAGGGCGAGGTCCTTGGAGCTGTCGGTGCCCACGACCTGCGCGGTGTACGAGGTGCCGTCGCTGGTGCGCACCTTGATCGAGGAGGCGCCCGCGATGACGTGGTTGTTGGTGACGACCTCGCCGTCGCTGGTGACGACCACGCCGGAGCCGGTGGACGTGCCGTTGTCGAGGGTGGCGTTGATCTCGACGACGCTCGGGGTGACCGCCTTGGCGATCGCGGCGATGCTGCCGCGCTGGCTGGAGGCCACCACATTGGTGGTGGTGCTGGAGGCGACCGTGTCCGTGCCGGTCAGCTCCTGGAAGGCGTACGCGGTACCGCCGCCGACCACGGCCGAGGCGATCGCCACCGCGGCGAGCAGGGCGAGCGGTCCCCTGGTGCGCTTGCGCGACCCGGAGGCGTGCGCGGGTCCCGCCGGGACGGCCGGGAAGACGGCGGTGCCACCGTCGTTCGCGCCGCCCTGACCGCCGTGGGCGCCCGGGCCGGCCGCGAACGGCTGCGCCGGGATGTACGGCGGCGGGGGCGGCCACTCCGGATTCACCGGAGCGGAGGCCCGCTGCTGGTCCGCCGACTGCACGGAGTCGGCAGCCGGGGCCTGCCCGTCACCCTGGGGGTGTTCGTACTCGCCGCTGCGGCGGATGCTCTCGGTCATGACATTGAGAATGTCCCGGGATCATGAGAGCTTCCTGAGTCCCCGCTGAGAAGCCCGACAGAAGCTCGTATGCCCGATATAAGCAAATTCCTCGGAGGGGTCTCCGCGGTGGAGGAGTCACGGTGGGAGAGCCGAGGAACGAAAGACCCTAGATGCAGCCGCAGGACGTGCGGACCACGAGCCGTGACGGGAACAGCTTCAGCCGCTCCCGGCGCGAGCCGGCGACCCGCAGCCCGTCGTCCAGCACCAGGTCCACGGCCGCGCGGGCCATCGCCGACCGGTCCGAGGCGACCGTCGTCAGCGGCGGGTCCGTCAGCGCCGCCTCCTTGATGTCGTCGAAACCGGCCACCGCCAGCTCGCCGGGGACGTCGATGCGCAGCTCGCGCGCGGCCCGCAGCAGGCCGATCGCCTGGTCGTCGGTGGAGCAGAAGATCGCCGGCGGACGGTTCGGACCCGAGAGGATCTCCAGGCCGATCCGGTAGGCGTCGTAGCGGTTGTACGGCGCCTCGAACAGGCGCCCCTCCGTCGGGATACCGGCCTCCGTCATGGCGCGCCGCCAGCCCTCGACGTGGTCGGAGACGGGGTCGCCCACGGCGGGTGTCTCGGCGGTGCCGCCCACACAGGCGACGTAGTCGTAGCCGTGCTCCAGCAGGTGGCGTACGGCGAGTTGCGCGCCGCCGAGGTCGTCGGTGACCACGGCCACGTCGTCGATGGCCTCGGGCCGCTCGTGCAGCAGCACCACCCGGGCGTCCCAGGCGTCGATCTCGGCGGCGGCGAGGTCGTTCAGCGCGTGGCTGACCAGGATCAGGCCGGAGACGCGCATGCCGAGGAACGCCCGCAGGTAGTGGACCTCGCGCTCGGCGACGTAGTCGGAGTTGCCGACGAGGACCATCTTGCCGCGTTCGGCGGCGGCCCACTCCACGGCGTGCGCCATCTCCCCGAAGAAGGGCTGGCGGGCGTCCGGGACGATCAGGCCTATGAGGTCGGTGCGCCGCGAGGCCATGGCCTGGGCGACCCGGTCGGGCCGGTACCCCAGCTCCTTGATCGCGGCGAGGACCCGCTCGCGGGTGGCCGGGGCGACCGGCCGGGGTCCGTTGTTGATCACATAGCTGACGACGGCAGTCGACGTCCCCGCCAGCCGCGCCACGTCGTCCCGAGTCACCTTGGCCACGCGCGGAGTCTACGCGGATGGACACGCTCCCGGCAGGGCTTACCGGAGCGTGGACGGGTATGGGGCGCGCCCGTGGGAGGGCGCCTCACCTCTCCGCGCGGGCCCGCCTCGCCGCGGTGTCCTGATTCTCCGGATTTGGCCGGGCGGCCCCGGCCTTCTTCTCGTCCGCGGCGTCCCCGGCGCGGTCGGTCTTCTCGGGAGTAACGAATCGGTAACCGACATTGCGGACCGTCCCGATCAGCGATTCGTGCTCGGGGCCGAACTTGGCCCGCAGCCGCCGTACGTGGACGTCGACGGTCCGGGTGCCGCCGAAGTAGTCGTAGCCCCAGACCTCCTGGAGCAGCTGGGCGCGGGTGAAGACGCGGCCCGGGTGCTGCGCGAGGTACTTCAGCAGCTCGAACTCCTTGAAGGTGAGGTCCAGCGTCCGGCCCTTGAGCCTGGCGCTGTAGGTCGCCTCGTCCACGGACAGGTCGCCGCTGCGGATCTCCATGGGGGAGTCGTCGCTGGCGATCTGCAGCCGGCCCATGGCCAGCCGGAGGCGGGCCTCCACCTCGGCGGGACCCGCGGTGTCCAGGAGCACGTCGTCGATGCCCCAGTCGGCGGTGACGGCCGCGAGGCCGCCCTCGGTCACCACGAGGATCAGCGGGCAGCCGAGACCGGTGGAGCGCAGCAGCCTGCACAGGCCGCGCACCTGCGGCAGGTCGCGCCGCCCGTCGACCAGGACGACGTCGGCGCTCGGGGTGTCCACGAGCGCGGGCCCCTCCGCCGGGGCCACCCGCACGTTGTGCAGCAGCAGGCCGAGGGCGGGGAGCACCTCGGCCGACGGTTGGAGGGCGTTGGTGAGCAGCAGCAGGGAACTCATCGCGCGCCTCCCGCAAGCTCTCGGCCGCGCTCGAGCAGGGGTGACCCCCATGCCAGGGCCGTCGTATGTGCGTGCACCGTTCGCTCGTCCATGGCGTCTGGTTCCTCCTCGGGTCCCTGCCCATTGCGCGATCAACGGGCCGTACACCTGCGGTCTCCCGCGCCGTATACAACGCTTCCGAAAGCACAAAAGGACCCGGGGGCTGCGCTGCCCGAGTCCTCTTCGCAGCAGAATAGCCGATATGAGGTCGGGATCGGCAGGTCGAGTGGTGCGTTCGACGGACGTTCCGGAGGGCGGGACGCCGCCGGGCACGGGCGCCGGGGGCGTGGTCAGGACGTTCCTGCGCACGGCGGACGGGGTGGCGCTCGACGCCGTGTACGAGCCGGGCGCGGCCGCGCGGGACGGCTCCGGCGGCGGTCGCGGCGACGGCCCCGGCGACCTCGTGTTCGTGATCGCGCACGGCTTCACCGGCGACCTGGACCGGCCGCACGTACGCCGGGTGGCGCGGGTCCTGGCCCGCTACGGCGCCGTGGTCACCTTCTCCTTCCGCGGCCACGGGGCCTCCGGCGGGCGCTCGACCGTCGGCGACCGCGAGGTGCTGGACCTGGCGGCGGCGGTGGCCTGGGCACGCGGGTTCGGGCACGCGCGCGTGGCGACCGTCGGCTTCTCCATGGGCGGCTCGGTGGTGCTGCGGCACGCGGCCCTGCACGGCGGCCCGCAGGACACCGCACCGGGCGAGCGGCGCGCCGACACGCGTACGGACGCCGTGGTCTCCGTCAGCGCGCCCGCGCGCTGGTACTACCGGGGCACGGCCCCCATGCGCCGGCTGCACTGGCTCGTCACACGCCCCGAGGGCCGCCTGCTCGGCCGCTACGGGCTGCGTACCCGGATCCACCACCGCGACTGGGACCCCGTCCCGCTGCCGCCGTTCCAGGCGGCCTCGCGCATCGCTCCCGTCCCCCTGCTGATCGTGCACGGCGACCGGGACGGTTACTTCCCCCTCGACCACCCCCGGATGCTGGCCGCGGCCGCCGGTGACCACGGGGAACTGTGGCTGGAGCCCGGCATGGGCCACGCCGAGAACGCCGCCGCCGACGAACTCCTGCACCGCATCGCGCGCTGGACCCTCGCACAGGCGGGCTAGCCTGACCCTGTTCATAGACGAGTGATCGAGGGACGGGATGGCAAAGGTCACGGTGCGCTACTGGGCGGCGGCGAAGGCCGCTGCCGGGGTCGCCGAGGAGCCGTACGAGGCGGAGACGCTCGCCGAGGTGCTCGACGCGGTGCGCGGGCGGCACTCCGGTGAGCTGGACCGCGTTCTGCGGCGGTGCTCGTTCCTCATCGACGGTGACCCGGTGGGGACGCGCGCACATGAGACGGTACGGCTGATTGAGGGCGGCACGGTCGAGGTGCTCCCCCCGTTCGCAGGAGGGTGAGCGATGACCGACCGGCCGTATGAGGGGTCTCCCGGGTCTCCCTACGACAACCCCTACAGCGGGTACGACCCGTACGCGGGGCAGTACCCCCAGCAGCCCGCCGCGCAGCAGCCGTACCCGCCCGCGCAGCCGCAGGCCTACCCGCCCGCTCAGCCGCAGGCGTGGCCCGCGCAGCAGCAGGCGTACGAGGACCCGCAGGCCGCCGACCAGTACACGCAGCAGTGGCAGGGGCAGACCTGGGACACCCAGACGCACGCCCGGCCGCCGGCCGCCGCCGCGGAGACGGCGTACCTGCCCCCGGTGGGGCACCAGGGGCCGGCCGCGGCTCACGGGGGCCAGGGCGGCGGGGGCCACGGTGCGCAGGCACCTTCCTACCCACCGCAGCCGCAGCCGCAGGCTCCGGCCTCGTCCGCCGCCGCGGAGACGGCCTACCTGCCCCCGGTGGGGCATCACGCGCCGCAGCCGCAGGCGGCCGCCCCGGCCGCCGCCGATCCCGAGGGGGACGGGCCCGCCTACGGTCGCGCGACCCTCGCCGGCAACACCCGGGTCACCGACGCGCAGCGGGCCCGCGCCGAGGGACGTTCGCCGATCATCGAGCCCGGGATGCAGCCGGCCGCGCTCACGGCGCTGCTGGGGCTGCTGCTGGCCGGCACGGCGGAGCTCGGCGTCTACGGGCTGCTCGTGCCGCTGGTCGTGCTCCAGGGCGTGACGGCCGCGGGCTGGTTCCGGCTGAACGGCATGTGGCCCGCCCGGCAGGGCATCGCCCTCGGCTTCGCGGGCGCGCTCGCCGCGGACGTGGCGGTGCTCGCCGCGGGCCGTGAGCACGCGCCCGGGGCGATCCTGGGCACGCTCGGGGTGTGGGTGCTCCTCTCCCTCGTCCTCCAGCTGCGCTCCCACGCCGATCCGGACGAGCGGATGTACGGCCTGATGGCGACCGTCGCCGCGGCGGCGCTGGCGATCGTGGCCACCGGGTACCTCGCCGCCCCGCCGGACGCGGTCGCGGTCGGCGCGGCGGCGGTCGCGGTGGCCGTCCTGGCGCGGGCGCTGCCGCTGCCCACGGCGGCCTCGGTGGTCGTCGCGCTGCTCGCGGCGGCGGGCGCGGGCATCGCGGTCGGCGGCATGACGGACCTGGGTGCCAAGGGCGCGCTCCTCGGCGCGGGCGCCGCGGTGTGCGCGCTGATCGGGCACCGCGCGGCGAGCTACGACTATCCCTCGCGCTTCGTGCACTTCACGGCCGGTGTCGCCCTGCCGCTGTCGGCCGCGGCACCGGTGGCGTGGGTGCTCGGACGGGCGCTGGGATGACCGCGCCCCGGACCGGGCCCGCTGTCACAGCTGCTCAACAAACCCCCGGCCCGGTCCCGGGGGAGGTTTACGCTCGCGCGTGACGGCCATCCGGTCGTGGAGGACCGCTGAGGGGGAACCGGTTGCGAGCGCTGAGAGTACTCCTGATCGTCGTCGTGGTCCTGGGCGTGCTGTTCGCGGTGATCGACCGGGTCGCGGTGCACTTCGCGGAGGGGCAGGCGGCCGACAGGCTCAGGACCACGGAGAACCTGTCGAGCACCCCGGATGTGTCCATCGAGGGCTTCCCGTTCCTCACCCAGATGGCCGGTGGCGAGCTGGACGACGTCCGGGTCGGCATCAAGGACTACGAGGCCGCCACGGGGAACGGCGGCCAGAAGATCCGTATCGCCGACATCGAGGCCGACATGCGCGGCGTGAAGTTCTCCGGCGACTACAGCTCGGCCACCGCGGCCACCGCCACCGGCACCGCGACCATCGCCTACGGCGAGTTGCTGAAGGCCGCCAAGTCCGAGCCGACGCCGGTCCTTCCCGGCGTCACCGCCCGTGTGGTCGGCCTGTCCGACGGCGGCGACGGCAAGGTCAAGGTCGGCCTCGAGGTCGAGGCCCGGGCGCTGGGCATCAAGCAGACGTTCTCCGTGCTCAGTTCGGTCGCCGTGCGGGGCAAGAAGGTGGAGGTGAGCGCCGACGACCTGCCCGTGGTGGGCGGCCTGCGGCTCCCCGAGAGCCGGATCCGGGCGATCACCGACTTCCAGCAGGCGATCGAACGGCTGCCCGGCGAGGTACGGCTGGACTCGGTGCGGGCGGCGAAGGACGGCGTCGAGATCACGGTGAAGGGTTCGGACGTCAGGCTGGCCGGGTAGGCAGCATGCGGGGAACGCGGAGGGTGTCCGAGTAGCGAGACACTCCCGTCCGCACCGTAGATGCGCGGCGCGGCCGGGAACGGACACGAGCGCCCGGAGGGCGCGGGACGACGGCCCGGACGGCCTTCCCATCCCGCATCCCGGACGATCGTGTCTCAGTATCCGACACGCCGGTGACATGTCCGCCTTTCCCTCCCTACGATCGACACCATGCAGCGACAGGCGGATCTCACGAAGCGGCGGGCAGTGGACCTGTGCCGTGTTGCCGCCATGCTCTGTCGCACTTCCTGAGCGGGAGCCCTCTCCCGTATCCCCGCCCCGCCACGACCCGGGGCCCACCCTCGCGCCGTGTACGCCGGCATCGAACGCGTACCCGCGCGCCCCTTCGCACTCGCACGCCCCGCCGTACCTGCCCCGGAGGAGATTGAGCATGAGCCGCAGCGACGTCCTGGTCGACGCCGACTGGGTCCAGGAACACCTGGACGACCCGAGCATCGCCATCGTCGAGGTGGACGAGGACACGTCCGCGTACGACAAGAACCACATCAAGAACGCCGTCCGGATCGACTGGACCCAGGACCTCCAGGACCCGGTGCGGCGTGACTTCATCGACCAGGCCGGCTTCGAGAAGCTCCTGTCGGAGAAGGGCATCGCCAACGACCACACGGTGATCCTCTACGGCGGCAACAACAACTGGTTCGCCTCGTACGCCTACTGGTACTTCAAGCTGTACGGCCACGAGAACGTCAAGCTCCTCGACGGCGGCCGCAAGAAGTGGGAGCTGGACGCCCGCGAGCTGGTCGACGGCACCGACGTGCCGGAGCGTCCGAGGACCGCGTACCAGGCCAAGCCGCAGGACGCCTCCATCCGCGCCTTCCGCGACGAGGTCGTGGCTGCGATCGGCAAGCTGAACATCGTCGACGTCCGGTCGCCCGACGAGTTCTCCGGCAAGCTGCTCGCCCCGGCCCACCTGCCGCAGGAGCAGTCGCAGCGCCCCGGCCACGTGCCGTCCTCCCGGAACATCCCGTGGTCCAAGAACGCCAACGACGACGGCACCTTCAAGTCGGACGAGGAGCTCAAGGCCCTCTACGAGGCCGAGCAGGTCGACCTGGCGAAGGACACCATCGCCCTGTGCCGCATCGGTGAGCGCTCCGCGCTGACCTGGTTCGTGCTGCACGAGCTGCTCGGCGTGCAGAACGTCAAGAACTACGACGGTTCCTGGACCGAGTACGGCTCCCTGGTGGGCGTGCCGATCGAGCTCGGCTCCGGCAAGTAAGCAAGACGGTTCAGACCGTTTCGACCTCATCGAACCTCTGGAGAAGCACATGTGTGGAGCGAAGGCCGGCGGCCCGGACGCATCGACGATCAAGCCCGGTGAGACGACGATCCAGGGTCAGGTGACCCGTGACGGCGAGCCGGTGACGGGCTACGTTCGTCTGCTGGACTCGACCGGCGAGTTCACCGCGGAGGTCCCCACCTCCGCCACGGGCCAGTTCCGGTTCTACGCGGCCGAGGGTACCTGGACCGTCCGTGCCCTCGTCCCCGGCGCCAGCGCCGACCGCACGGTCGTCGCCCAGCAGGGCGGCCTCGCGGAGGTCGCGATCGCGGTCTGAGCGGTCTGCTCGGGTGGACCGGGCACGGTACGGCCGAAGGGCCGCACCCCACGGGTTGGACACCCGGGGTGCGGTCCTTCCGGCGTTCCCGCCGCGGCACGCCGGGCCCCCGCGGACCTACCCTGGAAGCATGTACGCACGACGTCGGCATGTGTACTTCGCCATGATGGGGGTCTGCATCGGGCTGTTCGTCCTGGCGTGGGGTGTCGTGCGCATCTGGTCGGTTCCCGCGGCCGTCGGCATGTGCCTGGTCGCCATGGTGATCCCGCCGGTCGCCGCGATGGTCGCCAACCGGCGAGGACTCGAGGACCGCTGGTGGGACGACCCGTCCGGCGATCCCAAGTCCGACGAGTGGTGGGACGAGCTGGACGGCAAGAAGCGGCGTTAGCTCGCGGGGCGCCCCCCGGTCCGGTCAGTAGACGAGCGCCTGCGTCCCGTCCGCCAGGGCCTCCTGGACGAAGACCTGCGCGCCCGCGATCCGCACGCCCTCGATGACGTCCTTCTCCGTGATGTTCCGGCGGGCCGCGCACTGGGTGCACAGGGTGAGCCGGCCGCCCGCCAGGATCGCGTCCAGCAGATCCGGCAGCGGGGCCGCGTGCGGCAGCTCGAACTCGGCGGCGCGCCCCGGCAGCGCGAACCACGCGGACTCCCCGGTCAGCCACAGGGACACGTCGACTCCGCTGGCCACGGCCACGGAGGCGACGGTGAACGCCTGCGAGCAGCGCTCGGGCGCGTCGGTCCCGGCGGTCACCTTGATCACGAGCTTCTTCGCCATGTGAGGAAGGTTAGTGGGTCCGCGAGCAGAGTCCTCGCAGTGCGGTGAGGGTGCGGGAGCGGGTTTGGGTGTGAGCACCGGGGGGCGCCAACCTCCCCGTCGTCCCCGTCCAGGACAGCAAGGACACGGACCGTGCCCTTCACCCCTCTCGTCTTCGCCGGTACGGCCTGGTCCGTGTGTCCGTGTTCGCCGGCTCCACCAAGTCGTAATCAAGTTTCCGCACAACCACGGGCGTTACCCATGAGTCTGCTGTGAGGTGCGGATACGGAATCCGCGCTTCACGTTCTGTGGGGGAGGACGTCTTGGAAGTACCCGATATACCTGATGCACCCCGCGCGCGGCGCCGCCGCGGCCGTACGGCCCTGCTGCTCGCCACCGCCGCCGTGCTCGGGCTCGTCGCCGGCACCTGCACCGGCTGTCTGATCCAGGCCGACCGGAAGCCCACCGCCCTGCCCCCGCTCTCGCAGCCGGTGCTCGCGCAGGCGAAGGGCGAGGGGCCGGAGCCGCTGTCCGCCGCGCAGGACCGCAAGGTGAAGACGGACGGCGACCTGCGCGAGCTGCTCATCGCGCGGCCGAAGGGGGCGAAGAAACCCGACTTCGAGCCCGGCAAGGACGGCTGGCTGAACATGGCCGAGTACGCGGACCAACTCGTGGACGAGGACAGGGAGTTCGCCAGTCTCGCGGAGGCGGAGTTCCGGCGCGCGGCGGGCGTCGCCTGGACCGGGCACGGCACGGAGTCCGTGGAGGTGCGGCTCGTGCAGTACCACCAGGAGGAGAGGCTCGGCGCGTCCGACCGGGCCGGCAACTGGGACACCTTCGACACCGACAGCTGGCCCATCCCCGGCACCGGCGACGGCAGGGTCTACATCAGCGCCGAGCCCGAGACGGAGCCCGGTTATCTGCCGATGTACAAGGCGCAGGCCACGGCCTGGCGCGGTGACATCGCCATGGAGATCTGGATCTACGACACGAAGCCGATCCCCAAGTCGAAGATCATGGATTTGGCCAAGCGGCAGATGGAGCGGCTGTGACCGAGAACCCTGGAGCCGAGGAAGGGGCCGAAGCAGGGGCCGTTCTCGCCGAACCCGTGCCGGAAGCCCCCGCGAAGAAGAAGCCGGTGCGACGCGGCCGGGTCGCCGCCGTCGCCGCCTCCGTCCTGCTCGCCGTCGCCGTCGTGGGTGGCGCGGGCTACACGGTCGTGACCGTCCAGAACGCCGACCGTGACGCCGGCGCCCCCGTCTGGAAGTTCCCGAAGGCCGCGACGAGCGAGGCCGGGAGGACCAAGGGGGTCACCTCGCTCGCCACCATGCTCGTGCCGTTCGGCACCGATGGCTGGCGTCGGGGACCGGACATCGCCGGGTTCGGCTCCGACGCCGCCCTCAGCGGGGGCGAGGCCGCCGCCCTGCGCAAGGAGTCGGTGCGCGCCCTGCCCCGCTCCCAGCGGCGGCAGATCGAGAAGCAGATCGACAAGCAGCACACCAAGGGCATGGCGATGCGCAGCTACATCAGCACGGACGACGGCACTGTCACCGTGAGCGTCGAGCTCGTCCAGATCCAGGACAAGGCGGCGGTGCGGAACATGTCGGTGTTCCAGAACGAGTTCCTGGCAGCCCTCAAGATCTTCCGCAAGGGGCCGGCCGTGCAGGGACACGAGAACGCCAAGTGCTTCCTGCCGCCCAAGGAGGGCAAGAAGAAGCTCGACATGATGCTCTGCTCCGCCTACCGGGGCGACATCCTGGTCACCGCCACGGCGTACGGGGCCAAGCCACTGCAGACCAAGGCGGTCGCCGGGCTGCTGCGCGAGCAGCTCGACCGCGTCGCCGAGCCGGGGGAGGCGGTATGACCGAGCAGACCGAGTCGGTGAACGGGACGGAACCGGTCGAGCCGACCGCGCAGGACACGCCGCAGGTGTCGCCCGCGCCGACGCCCGAGACACGGCCGACGCCCGAGACACAGCCTGTGCCGGGGACGCAGCTTGTGCCCGAGACACAGCCTGTGCCCGAGGCCCCACCCCTGCCCGGCACACCGCCCCCACCCGTGGAACCGCGGACGTTCCCGGCGGCGCCCGAACCCCGGCCGAAGAAGGACCGCCGTGTCCTGCGTGCCGTCCTGCGGTGGACCGCCGCCGTGGTGGTCTTCGGGGCCGTCGGAGCGTCCGCCGCGTACGGCATCACCCGCATGGAGCGCACCGACGTACCGGGCCTCGCGACCGAGTCGGACGGGCGCTGGGACTATCCGACCCTCGTCAAGCCGCCGCTGCCGTCCGGCAGCCCCGCGCCGTTCGCCGACGCCAACAAGTCCGGCACCCACTACGCGGACCTGCGCAAGCTGCTGCTGCCCGCCCCCGAGGGCGCCAGGGCCGACGCGGCGCTGCGCGGCAAGGACGGCTGGCTGCCGACGAAGACGTTCCTCGCGCAGTACGCCGACGAGACGGAACGCGGCACGATCGCACAGCTGCTGACCGACTACGGCCTGCGGCACATCGCCGCCCGCGGCTGGACCACGCCGGACGGCACCCGTACCCGGATCTACCTGCTCCAGTTCAATACCGCGGCCGTCGCGGACGAACTGTTCTCCGCGAAGCTGACGAACTACAGCTTGCCGTCCTACCGGGTGCGCGGCGCCGACGTGTCCGAGCGGGACGAGGACTTCCCGCCGCGCGCGGAGGTCGACGACGTCGAGAGCGCCCCCTACGTGGAGAGCAAGCCGTACGGCGCCGAGCAGGTCAGGCAGGCGTACCTCTCGGCCGGTGACACCATCGGCGTGATCGTCCAGTCCCGCAAGGGCACCGCCCCCGCCGTCCCCTTCCAGCAGACCGTGACCCTTCAGAGCCAGTTGCTCGGCTGACACCCGTCGCGGAGCACCCGCAGGGAGGTCGGGACCCCGGCCGACTAAGCTGGGGTCCGGCCCCGTGTACGTACCGCACCTGCTCAACCGAGGAGCACCCCGTGGAGATCTTCTTCGAAACCCTGTTGGTCCTGGTCTGCGTCGGCGTTCTCGCCTTCGCCTACCTGACCGTGAAGAAGCTGTACCAGGGCCAGCGCTGACGACGACATCCAGGAACAGCTGCTCATGATCGAGATTCCGTCCGACCTCCACAAGGACCTGGTTCCCCTCGCCTTCCTGCTCGGCGACTGGGCCGGAGCAGGCGTGCACGACTTCCCGGGCGCCGAGAAGTGCAACTTCGGCCAGGAGCTCAGCTTCACCCACGACGGCCGGGACTTCCTCGAGTACCACTCCCGTACCTGGGTGCTGGACAACGACGGCAACAAGGTGAAGCCGCTGGAGACCGAGTCCGGCTTCTGGCGGATCGACGCCGACCGCAAGGTCGAGGTCACGATGACCCGCGACGACGGCGTCATCGAGATCTGGTACGGCGAGCTGGCCCACAAGAAGCCGCAGATCGAGCTGGTCACCGACGCGGTCGCCCGCACCGCCGCATCCCGCCCCTACACCGGCGGCAAGCGGCTGTACGGCTACGTCAAGAGCGACCTGATGTGGGTCGGTGAGAAGCAGACCCCCGAGGTCGAGCTGCGCCCCTACATGTCCGCCCACCTGAAGAAGGTCGTCACCCCCGAGCAGGTCGAACGCTGGGCCAAGGCTCTCCCGGACGACCTCCCGGACGACGGCATCGCCTTCTTCAAGTGAGCCCGGCCGGGTCACAGCCTCAGGGCCTCTCGTTTGGATCATGCCGGGCTCGCGGGCCCCGGCACCGCTTCCTGATCCGGTCTGATCCAAACGAAAGACCCTAGACTTGGGGTGTGGTGAGCACCGACTGGAAGAGTGATCTGCGGCAGCGTGGCTACCGGCTGACCCCGCAGCGGCAACTCGTGCTCGAAGCCGTCGACAGCCTGGAGCACGCGACACCCGACGCCATCCTCGGCGAGGTGCGGAAGACCGCGTCGGGGGTGAACATCTCCACGGTGTACCGGACCCTGGAGCTCCTGGAGGAGCTCGGGCTGGTCAGCCACGCCCATCTGGGGCACGGCGCGCCGACGTACCACCTGGCGGACCGGCACCACCACATCCACCTGGTCTGCCGGGACTGCACCAACGTCATCGAGGCGGACCTGTCGGTGGCGGCCGAGTTCACCGCGAAGCTGCGGGAGCAGTTCGGCTTCGACACGGACATGAAGCACTTCGCGATCTTCGGGCGGTGCGCGGACTGCGCGCGCAAGGGCGCGACGGCTTCGGGCGCCTCGGCCGGCAGCAGTCCAAGTACCGAGTCGTAGGCTTGTGTTCATGAAGAGCCCCCTGTTGTCCCTGCCCGGCGCCGTCCAGGCCGAGGGCGTGGACGAAGGCGTCGCCGCCCATTACGGCGACCTGTTCCGCGAGCAGCGCGCCCTCGCGGACGGCACCGGATTCGTCGACCTCTCGCACCGCGGTGTCGTCACCGTCTCCGGCGAGGACCGGCTGAGCTGGCTGCACCTGCTGCTCACCCAGCACGTCAGCGAGCTGCCGGCCGGCCAGGCCACCGAGGCGCTGATCCTGTCCGCGCACGGCCACATCGAACACGCGCTCTACCTGGTCGACGACGGCGAGACGGTCTGGGCCCATGTGGAGCCCGGCACCCAGGAGGCGCTGATCGCCTACCTGGAGTCGATGAAGTTCTTCTACCGGGTCGAGGTCGCCGACCGGACCGCCGACTTCGCCGTCGTGCACCTGCCGGCCGGTTCGATCGCCGACGCGCCCGAAGGGGCCGTCGTGCGGGAGACCGCCTACGGCCGCGACCTCTTCCTGCCCCGCGCGGACCTGGAGTCCTACGCGGGCCAGGCCGGCCCGCCGGCCGGGATCCTCGCCCTCGAGGCCCTGCGCGTGGAGCAGCACCGGCCCCGGCTCGGCTTCGAGACCGACCACCGCACCATCCCCCACGAGCTGGGCTGGATCGGCACGGCGGTGCACCTCCAGAAGGGCTGCTACCGCGGCCAGGAGACCGTGGCCCGGGTGCAGAACCTGGGCAAGCCGCCGCGCCGCCTGGTCTTCCTGCACCTCGACGGCAGCGAGGTCCACCTGCCGGTGCACGGCACCGGGATCCACCTCGCCGACGAGGGCCCGGACGGCCGCAAGATCGGCTTCATCACCACGTCCGTACGGCACTACGAGCTCGGACCCGTCGCGCTCGCCCTGGTCAAGCGGAACGTGCCGGTCGACGCACGGCTGATGGCGGGCGAGACGGCGGCGGCGCAGGAAGTGGTCGTGGAACCGTAGCCTCCCCGGGGCCCACCTCTCCGGCAGGCCCCGGGCTCACATCTCCAGCAGGACGGTGAACGGGCCGTCGTTCGTCAGCGACATCCGCATCCGCGCGCCGAAGCGGCCCGTCGCGACCGTCGCGCCCAGGGAGCGCAGCTGCGCGACCACCTCGTCCACCAGCGGCTCGGCGACCTCGCCGGGCGCGGCCGCGTTCCAGGTGGGGCGGCGGCCCTTGCGGGCGTCGCCGTACAGCGTGAACTGGCTGACGACCAGCAGCGGGGCACCGGTGTCGCTGCACGACCTCTCGTCGTGCAGCATGCGGATCGACCAGAGCTTGCGGGCCAGCTGCGCCGCCTTCTCCTTGGTGTCCTCGTGGGTGACTCCGACGAGGACGCACAGCCCCTCGCCCTCGATGGCCCCCACCGTCTCGCCGTCCACGACGACGCTCGCGCCGTCCACCCTCTGCACCACTGCACGCATGCCGACCATGATGCCTCTCGGCCGTCCGGGTGCCGTGAGGGGGCCGTATCGTGCTTCTTTCAGCTCCGTAACCCCCCATCCGGGGCTGATCGGGCGCACTCGGTCACATCCCGGCCACTGAGGGTGGCACGATGCTGTCGTACGCGCCGGTCGAGGGGACGGTTGAGGCGCCATGAGCACATCGAGTACCGAGCGGCAGCCCGTGGCGGCCTCGCCCATCCTCGAGGATGTCACCGAGGCCCACCGGCCGCCCGTGCAGCGCACCGACAGCCCCGGGCCGCCCGCTGTGGACCCCGAGCCCAGCTCGTCGAACACGGGGTACGCCCGGCATCCCGACCTGACCGTGCTGAGCCTTCCGGAGCTGCGCGCCCTGCGCCGGCAGGCACAGCGGGACGAGGCCGACCTGAGCTACGTGCGGCGGCTGCTTCAGGGGCGGATCGACATCCTGCGCGCGGAGCTGGCCCGGCGCGGGCCGGAGTCCGTCCTGGGCGCCGGGCAGGTGCCCGCGCCCGAGCAGGGGTCCGTCGTCGAGCGGCTCGCGGAGATCCTCAAGGACGCGCCCGCCCGGCAGCGCTCCTCCGCCCGGCATGTGACGCTCGGGACGCCGCACGGCGAGGAGTACCGGCGGCTGGCCGCCCAGATGCTCGCCGAGGTCGAGCTGTCGGACCTCGGGGCGCGTACGGACCGGGAGCTGGGCACGGCGATGGGGCGGCTCGAGCGGTACGAGCAGCAGGTGTCCGGGCGGCGGCAGCAGTTGCAGCGCACGGCCGACGGATGCGGCACGGAGATCGCCCGCCGGTACCGTGAAGGGGAAGCGCAAGTCGACGACCTGCTCATCTGACGCGACGCCCGCGGAGACCCCGGGACCGGCACCGGGGCAGCCCGGTGGTGCCGGCCGCGGACGGTTCGGTGGAGTGCGCGCTGGACGTGAGCGTGCCGGTCTTCCCGCGTTCGTCGAACACGCCGACGCGGGCGGCGGGGGCCGGGACGAGAGCGGGGTGGCGGGGCCGGGAAAACGCCGCGACACCCCGCCCCCGGCCCCCCTACTGTCACCCCATGACTGCCGCCAGCCCCGATATCGACGTCCGTCCCATCACCGATGCCGAGATCCCCGACTGGGTCCGCGCCCTGAACACCGGCTTCCTGCGTCCCCCCGGTGCCTCCGACACCGAGATCGCCGACCGGCGGACGTACATCGAGCCGTCCCGCACCCTCGGAGCCTTCGACGCGGGCCGGTGCGTGGCGACGTTCCGGTCCTTCCCGCAGGAGCTCACGGCTGTCGGCGGCGCGACCGTTCCCGCCGACGCCATATCCAACGTGACCGTCACCGCCACCCACCGCCGCCGCGGCCTGCTGACCCGGATGATGGGCCAGGACCTGGCGGCCGCGAAGGAGCGCGGTGACGTCGTGGCGACCCTGATCGCCGCCGAGTACCCGATCTACGGCCGCTACGGCTTCGGGCCGGCCACCTGGGCGACCGAGTGGACGATCGACGTGCCCCGGGCCGGACTCGACCCGCGCCGGGCGGGTCCGGAGGACGGCGGCCGGGTCGATCTCGTGGACGCCGACGACGTACGCAAGCTCGGCCCGGAGCTGCACGAGCGGCTGCGCCGCGCCCAGCCCGGCGCGATCGACCGCTCCGAGCGCTGGTGGCAGGTCACCACCGGCGCACTGCGCCCGGAGAGCCGCCCCTGGACCGAGCCCTTCCACGCCGTCTACCGCGCGGCGGACGGCACGGTCGAGGGGCTGGCGGTGTACCACTGCGACGAGACCTGGTCGGACGCCAAGCAGCCGCAGAACACGGCCACGGTGAAGAACCTGATCGCGGTGACCCCGGCCGCCGAGCGCGCGCTGTGGCTCCATCTGTGCTCGATCGACTGGATCACGAAGGTCAGGAGCGGCTGGCGGGCCCCCGACGACCTGCTCCCGCACTTCCTGCCGGACCCGCGCGCCGCCACCCCCACCACGCACGCGGACTGGCTGTGGGTGCGGATCCTCGACGTCGTACGGGCCCTGGAGGCGCGGACGTACGAGGGCACGGGCACGCTGGTGCTGGAGGTCCTGGACCGGGCCGGAATGGCCGGGGGGCGCTGGCGGCTGGAGGCGTCGCCCGCCGGAGGGATCTGCACGCCGACGACCGGGAGCGCCGATCTGACGCTGGACGTGGCTCAGTTGGCGGCCCTGTGGCTCGGCGACGAGTCGGCGGTGCGGCTCGCCGCGCTGGGCCGGGTCCGGGAAGAACGAGCGGGCGCCGCCCGGGGGGCGGACGCCCTGCTGCGTACGTCCAGGCGGCCTTGGTGCCCGGACATGTTCTGAGCGCTCCTTCCTGCCGGTGGCGGGTGACAGGTGTGACGCATCCGTAGCTTGCTGTGCGGTTGTGGCTGTACGAGACGGTCTTCAGTTGTGGCTGTGCGGTGTGTTCGGTTGTGGCTGTGCCGACCGTGCCGGCGGTACGCCGGCTGTTCAGTTGTGGCTGTGCGTGCGGCGCCGGACAGCCGGCTGCCGCTCCCCGTTGGCGCTCCGACCGACCGGGCTCCCGGCTCCCCTCCGGAAGGGAGCACGGTCGTACGTTCTCCAACCGTCACCCTGGTGGCCAACACTTGGAAAGTTTGGCCATGTCGCTCAAGTTGGCTACCAACTCCACTGCTGTTATCTCCGCTTGGAAGCGACTCATAACCACCTTTCAACGAACTGCCGGAAGATGGCGGGAAGTTGTACTGTTTTGCCGTGGACCCGGAACACGCCTCCGCCAATGGGCGGAAGAGGTCACAGCGGCCACAGAGGTCACACCGCGAGGTGGCCGACGAACTGCGGCACCGGATCAGGACGGGAGTGCTGCGGCCGGGCCAGCGCATGCCCACCCAGGCCAAGCTGGCCGACGAGTTCGGTGTCGAGCGCGGAGCCGTGCGCCAGGCCCTGCGCATCCTCCAGTCGGAGCACCTGCTCACCAATGTGTCCAAGGGGAGCCCGGCGACCGTCGCAGCCGGTCCGGTGGGGGCCCTGACCGGCCCCGCCGCCCCGCCGCTGCCCACCACGGCCGCGCTCGCGCCCCGTATCGCCGCCGCCTTCGGCGCCCCCCACGTCGAGATCGACGCCCTGTGCCTGACCGCGATCTCGCTCACCCTGGCCATCGGCGAGCCGCTGCGGCAGATCCACGCCGGGCGACTGAAACCGGCCAAGATCGACGTCCGCGTGCTGCTGCCGAGCCGGGACATCGACCTCGCCTTCCCCGCGCCGGTGGACGCCTCCGACGCCGGCCGGCTGCGCCGCCGCTGGCTGGCCCAGCGCAACGCCCAGGGCCAGGTGCTCAAGCACAATCTGCTGGCCCTGCGCGCCACCCACGGCATCGACGTGCGCGTGAGCTTCCGTGCGCTGCCCTTCACCCCGCCGGTCAAGCTGTACCTGCTCAACGACAGGGAGGCGCTCTTCGCGTACTACACGCTGCGGCGGCGTGAGCAGGAGATCGACCACGAACACCTGGAGCTGTACGACGCGGAGGGCACCCGGTCGATCCTCTTCGCCTTCGAGCAGGGCACCGACCCGCGCGACACGACCTTCGTCGAGCAGTCCCACGTGTGGTTCAACGCGCTGTGGGAGACGATCAGTTCGGAGCTGCTGCTCACGAGCTGACGCCTCCCACGGGGAGCGGCCCGGATGCTGGGGATCCGTGTGTCACAGGGCGGGCCCCGCGAGCAGGACCGCCAGCACCACGGCCCCCGCGGAGCTGAGGGTCGGGTTCTTGGCCTTGACGCCGACGGTGAGCATCAGCAGGCCGATCACGCCCATCGCGCCGTACTTCCACTGCACGAGTTCCTCGAAGCCGACGACGAAGATGGCTGACACAAGAGCGAGAGCAGGCACGGCGATTCCCCCTTCGGACGGTTGCGGGCCGGGACGGGCGTGGGGGGGGGCAGGGAGAGCGGGCAAAAACTTCCACCAACTCCATCGAGTTGGTCACCAACTCTGCTGTAGTTGTCCCCACTTGGCTGCTATCTATAAACAAGTTTCAAACAACTGCCCTTAGATAGAGCAAAGTTGTACCGTTTGGTTGTGACCCAGGAGAGCGTGGCCGTGAACGGCAGCAGAAGAAGCTCACCCCAGGAGATCGCCGAGACCTTGCGGGAACGGATCCGCACCGGCGAACTCCGGCCGGGTGACCGCCTGCCCACCCAGGCCGAACTCGCCGGGGAGTTCGGGGTGGAGCGCGGAGCCGTGCGCCAGGCCCTGCGGGTGCTCCAGGGGGACGGCCTGCTCAGCAACGTCACCAAGGGCAGCCCACCGCGCGTCGCCGCACCCGTCGCCGCCCGCGCGGAGCCGCAGCCGACGATGGTCGGCCTCGCGCCCCGGCTCGTGGAGGCCTTCTCCGCCCGGCAGGTCAGGATCGACGCGGCCTGCCTCACGGCCGAGACCCTGATGGTCGCCGTCGGCGAGCCCCTGCGCCTCATCCACGAGGGCCGGCTGCGCCCGGAGGCGATCGACGTGCGCATTCTGCTGCCGTCCCGCAACATCGACCTGGCCTTCCCGATCTCGGTGGACCGGCCGAGCGAGGACGACCCGGTCCACCAGCGCTGGCTGGCCCAGCGCAACGCCCAGGGCCATGTCCTGAGCCACAACCTCAAGGCCCTGCGCGCCACCCACGGCATCGATGTCCGCGTCACCTTCCGCGCGCTGCCCTTCACCCCGCCGGTCAAGCTGTACCTGCTCAACGGCGCGGAGGCGCTGATCGCGTACTACATGATCACCCGTCGCGAGGAGCGGGCGGACGACGGGACGCTGGACATGTACGACGTCCTCGGCACGGAGTCCCTGCTGTTCTCCTTCGAGAAGGCGACCGGGCAGCGCGACGCCGCGTTCGTGACGGAATCGCAGAAGTGGTTCGACGCCCTCTGGGAAACCATCACGTCGGATCTGACACTCTCCTAGTGACTTCTGATACGACGCAGACCGAAGCGGTGACAGCTGAGACCGGAAACGAGACCGAGGAACTGCGGAACCTGATCGCGGGTGCCCGTGTCGTGCTCTGGGACTTCGACGGGCCGATCTGCCGGCTGTTCGCCGGGCACTCGGCGGAGCGGGTGGCGACCGAACTGGTGCGGTGGCTCGAGAGCCGGGGCCTGCACGGCCTGCTGACCGGCTCCGAACGGCAGTCGCTCGACCCGCAGGTCGTCCTGCGGGCCGTGGACCGCCGGCACCCCGGAAGCGACCTCGTCACGGAACTGGAGGCACGGCTGACCCAGGAGGAACTGCGTGCCGCCGCCTCCGCGATGCCCACCCCGTACGCCGACCCGCTGATACGGACCTGGAAGGCCCTGGGCTCGCGCCTGGCCATCGCCACCAACAACTCGCCCCTCGTGGTGCGCGAGTACCTCGCGGGCCGCGACCTGGGCCCCTGCTTCGCCCCCCACGTCTACGGACGCACCCAGGACCTGAAGCACCTCAAGCCCGACCCGCATTGCCTGAACCGCGCCCTGACCGCCACAGGTGCCTCCCCCGCACAGGCCCTGATGATCGGCGACACGCCCACGGACCACGAGGCCTCCCTGCGGGCCGGCGTGCCCTTCCTCGGCTACGCCCGCAACGCCCGCAAGGAGAAACTGCTCAGGGAGGCGGGCGCCACCGTGGTCGTGGACTCCCTGGAGCCGGTGCTGCGGATCCTGCGGGATCAGGGCTGAGCGTTCAAGTGCGGGAGTTGCACCGGGTGCCCGGGGGACCGCGGGCCCGAATGGCGGAGTCCTCGACGCCGGCGAGGGGAGCGGGGCGCTCGACGTGCGGGGGCTCGGGGCGAGGTGCTGTAGCATGCCCGCACCGCGTGAGCAACAGCTCCGTTTCACACGTACAGCACGCAAGAGGTGGCGCGCAAGGCGACCTCGAAGGTGCGACACAGGCCGGACCACTGGTAGGGGCACACCACCCGTTGTGCCGACGTCGGGTGCGCTCGGCTCGTATCCGTTATGACCCTTGGCGTACCTTTTGTCGTATCGTCGTTCTCGCCTGAGCACTTGAGCAACTGGAGCGGCCGTGGGCGCACCTCCCCCTCCCCGTCCCTTACTGGGGGAGCACGCCCTCCGCGTCGTTCGGGAGTTCGTACGGCCCGCCGCCGAGCTGGGTGAGACCGGCGGCGGCCGCCACCACCGCGACCATGTGCTCCCCCTGACGGAGCACATGGCCCGGCTGCTGCACCGGGAGGCCGGTACGCCGGTCACCGTGCGGATCCACCGCGCCGAGGCGCCGCCCGTGGCGGTCAGAACCTGGCAGCGCGAGGCCGAGATCCTCGACGCCGTCGCCGGGGTGCTGCCCGATGTCCCGCGGTGCCTGGTCGACCAGGATTCCTTCACGATCCACGACCACGTCGAGGGCGTGTCCCTCTCCAGCGTCTGCCCGAACGGCAAGCCCGTCGACGCGCTCCACGTCAGGACGCTGGCGCAACTGCTGGCCCGGATGACGCAGGTCCGGCGGGAGGCGCTGCCCGCGCTCCCCCCGGAGTGGCCGCGCAACGACAAGGACGGCCAGGCCTTTCTGCGGATGCTGGCGTGTCGTGCGGACCGGCGGATCAGGCAGCCCAACTGGCAGGCCTTCGGCGGGCTGTTCGCGGCCCTGGGCATTCCCGAGGACGCCCTGGTCCAGCTGGCCCGACGGGTGCCCGCCATGGCCAGGCGGCCGTACAGCCTGCTCCACGCGGACCTGCACCGCGACAACCTGATCGTGCCGAGCGGCGGTGATCCGGTCCTCGTCTGCGTCGGCTGGGAGCCGGCGACCTACGGAGACCCCCTGCACGACCTCGCGACACACCTGGTCCGCATGCGGTACCCGGGCCATCAGCGGGACGAGGTGATCGACGCCTGGGCCGAGGCCATGACCCGGATCCGTCCCGCGGCCGTCAACGGCATGGTCAGGGACCTGCGGCACTACGTCGCCTTCGAACGGGCCCAGTCCGTCTACCCCGATGTGATGCGGGCGGCGAAGGCCCTGGAGGACACGCCCGGCCAGGAGGGACTGGACGACGCGACGGCGTCCGTGCGCAGGGCGCTGGAGGCGGCCGCCGCGCCGCTGGGGCTCAGGAACGTACCGGGCACGGCTCAGGTCGAGCGCGTCCTGTTCCGCTGGCGGGCCGCCCGGACGGCGGTCAGGGACGGCGGCCCGGGCCGGGTGGCGGGGGCGATCCCGTGGTCGTGGGACCCGCGCCTTCCCGAACGCCCCGACTTCCCGGCCTCCGCCGTCGGTCACGCCCTGGTCGCCGAGGGGATGGCGCCGGCCGGCCGGGTGTTCAAGGGCACCGCGCACCTCAACTCGGTCGTCCGCGTACCCGAGGCCGATCGCACGGTCGTGGTGCGGCGCAAGGTGGTCAACCTCTGCCGCAGCGAGCCGAGCTTCCTCAGCGAGCACGCCGTGCTGCGGGCCATCGAGCAGTCGGGGGTCCCGGTGGCGGCGCCGAGGGTCCTCGCCCTGGGCCGTGGCTACCGGGGGGAGCAGTTCGCCATCCACACCTACGTCGGGCCCGAGGACACCGACCGACCGCCCGGCCACCCGGTGCACGGACTGCTGCCGCACGAGGCGGACGGGCTCGTCGACCAGTTGTGCGCGCTGGCGGACGTGGACTACGGAGGGCTCGACCCGGTCGCGGGCAAGGAGACCTTCTTCACCTGGCTGTGCGACCAGCTCGTGCTCCTGGTCGGGAGCCTGCCGAAGGAGTCGCAGCAGCTGGCCCGGCTCCTCGGCCTCCCCGACGCCTCCCGGCTGGGACAGATCCTGTCCCGGTACTGGGTGAACCCACGCGGGCCGGCCCTCCTGCACGGCGACCTCAACCCGTGGAACCTCGTACGCCGCGACGACGCCCTCGCCCTCACCATCATCGACTGGGAGATGGCTCTGGTCGGCGACCCGCTGTACGACCTGGTCCGGCACATGCACCTGACCCCGACCCGTCCGGAGATCCGCGAGCGCATGTTCCGGCGCTGGGAGCGCCGGCTGCCCGTCGGGCACACGGCCGGCTGGCGGCAGGACTGGACGGTGTACCGCCGGCTCGAGACCGTCCGCTCGGCCTATGTGGACCTGGACCGCCTGGTGACCGGCGCGAGCCTGGACGCCCCCAACGTCCGCCGTGCCGTCGAGTCCTACGCGATGACCCTCGCGGCGGCCACCGGCTCCCTGGGCCTGCCGGTCCGCCGGGACGCGAACCCCTATCTCGCCCGGGGGATGGCCTAGGCTCTTTCGTTTGGATCAGGCCGGATCAGGGAGCGGGGTCCGGTGCCGTGCGTCGCAAGGCGGAGGAGGGCGGCAGGGCGGAGCCCTGCCGACCGACGACAACGCGGCTGGGGGTACCCCCTGCTCGAAGAGCTCGGGGGAGCGGTGCCAGGGCCCGCGAGCCCGGCATGATCCAAACGAGAGGCCCCAAGGCCGGGCCCGGGCCCGGCCGTCACCCGCCCCGGTGAGCCCGGTGGCCGGTCTCAGATGCGGAGTTCGGGCGGGAAGCCGGTCCAGCGCAGTTCGGCGGGCAGGTGCCGCATGTCGTTGTGGACGAGTACGGAGGACGGTCTGCCGGGTGCGTAGCGGATGACCGTCAGCGCCGCGTTGCCGTGGTTGAGGCCCATCCAGCGCCACTCGGGCGCGTCGAGGGCGGCTCGGACCAGCCAGCCGATGAGGAAGCTGTGCGTGACGACGAGTTCATGGCGGGGGCGATCGCCGTCGACCGGCCCCGTGAATTCCGCGAGTGCTTCCCGGGCCAGCGCCGGACCACGCTCGCGCTCCTCCTCCGAAACCTGGGCGAGGAAGCCGAGCATGGCGTCGGCCGCATCCGGTGGCAGTTCCTCCTTCGCCGGCAGATGGGGGACGTAGTCGCCGGCCGGCTCCGACTGGTGCATCGGGACGTCGCCGAGCTGTGCACTGATCAGCCGGGCCGTCTGCCGCGCCCGGGGCAGCGGCCCGTGGTGAATCGCCGACAGCGGGGTGCTCCGGAGCCGTTCACCGAGCAGGGAGGCTTGGCGCCGGCCGCTCTGCGTCAGGGTCGTCTCGTCCGCCGACGCTTCACCGTGCCGGGCGAGATAGAGGTATCGAGGGGCAGTGCCTGTCATGTCCCGGGTCTCCGTCGGCAGCCGTGATCTTGTGTCAAGGAGGGACGCCGGGCCCTTCGCGCACGGTTCCGTCGCACCCGGCAACCTCGTTCCCGACCGCCGGGGCACACTCTTGCAAGCAGGTTGCTTGCAATTGTTAGCAAGGGTGGTGCAAGGTGGAGGCATGGCATCGCTCAACGTCGGCAATCTCGGTGAGTACCTGCGCGAGCAGCGGCGCAACGCGCAGTTGTCGCTGCGGCAGCTCGCCGACGCCGCCGGGGTGTCCAATCCGTACCTGAGCCAGATCGAGCGCGGGCTGCGCAAGCCGAGCGCGGAGGTGCTCCAGCAGGTCGCCAAGGCGCTGCGGATCTCCGCCGAGACGCTGTACGTGCGGGCCGGGATCCTCGACGCCGAGCGGGACCGGGACGACGTGGAGACGCGCGCCGTCATCCTCTCCGACCCGTCGCTGAACGAGCGGCAGAAGCAGGTGCTGCTCCAGATCTACGAGTCCTTCCGCAAGGAGAACGGGTTCGGGACCGCCGAGACGGACGGTTCCGGTGAGCGGGCGGTCCAGGACGGCGGCACCGGTGACACCGGTGGCACCACCGCCCACGGCACCCGCGCGGCGGGCGACGGCGCCGGCGCCGACGGCGGCTCCATACCCGTCCGCCCCGCCGCCGAGGCGGACGGCGGCCGGCCCGCCCCCGCCGGGCGGCGCCGTATCCGTACGTCCGGCGGCAGCGACGCCGATCCGCGGGAGGCGGCCGACTGATCCCAGCGATCCCACGGTCACGGCTCGTACGGGCCGGGCGCCCGGCCCGACCACCGCGGAAACCCAGAACCCTCAGCCACAAGCGATCCGGGAGAACCCTCACCATGGCCATCACCGACGACCTGCGCAAGACCCTCAGCGACCCCACGCCGCTCTACTTCGCCGCGGGCACCGCGGACCTGGCCCTCCAGCAGGCCAAGAAGGTGCCCGCCCTGGTGGACCAGCTGCGCGCCGAGGCCCCGGCCCGTATCGACGCGGTGCGCAACACCGACCCGAAGGCCGTCCAGGAGCGGGCCACCGCCCGCGCCAAGGAGGCCGGTGTCCGGGTCAAGGAGACGCAGGAGAACCTCCAGACCAAGGTCACCGACTTCCTGAACTACCTCGACACCGACCTGAAGAAGCTCAGCACCAACCTCGACGCCGATCTGAAGAAGCTCGGCGAGAGCGCCCAGGACCTCGCCCTGCGCGGCGTCGGCGTCGCCGCCGAGTACGCCGTCAAGGCCCGCGAGACCTACGAGAAGGTCGCCGAGCACGGTGAGCAGGCCGTGAAGACCTGGCGCGGCCAGGCGGCCGAGGGCATCGAGGACATCGCCGGAGGGGTCGAGGAGCTCGCCGTCGCCGTCGAGCCCCAGCCCGAGCCGAAGGCGCAGCCGGTCGTGGTCAAGGAGGAGTCCGCCGAGACCGGGGCCACGCCGATCACGGCCAAGAAGAACCAGGCGAAGAAGGGTCCGGCCGAGCGCAAGGCCCCGCCCACGGCGAAGAAGACCACCCCGCCCGCCAAGTAGGCGGCGATCCGGCCCGTCGGGCAGGCGGCGATGCGGCCCGTCGGGCAGGCGGCGATGCGGCCCGTCGGGCAGGCGGCGATGCGGCCCGTCGGGCAGGCGGCGATGCGGCCCGTCGGGCAGGCGGCGATGCGGCCCGTCGGGCAGGCGGCGACACGCCGGAGCGCCTCACCCGTATGGGCGATGGGCAGCGGGGCCGGGCACCCTTGGGGTGTCCGGCCCGTTCTACGGGTACGGTGACCGCGTAGGAATCGGGAGAGAACGGGCGGTGGGCAACATGCTGATGCTGGGCTTCCAGGGGCTCCTGGGGATTCTGAAGATCGTTCTGATGGGCTTGGCCGCGTTCGGGCTGTTCGACGCCGCGTTCCGGCGCGAGGACGCCTTCCGCGCGGCCGACAAGCAGAACAAGATCTTCTGGCTGATCATCCTGGGCATCGCGCTCGCGGTGAGCTACCTGTTCTCGATCTTCTCGTTCCTGCCGATCATCGGCGTCATCGCGAGCATCGTCTACATCGTCGACGTACGGCCCGCGCTCAAGCAGGTCTCCGGCGGGAACGGGTGGGGGCGCCGCCGCGGCAGCAGCAGCGACGGCCCGTACGGGCCCTACAACGGCGGTCGGTGAACCGCCGGCCGGCCCCCCGGACCGGTTGCCTACGGCTCCCGGTCCAGCAGGACCACCGCCACGTCGTCGGTGAGCTCGCCGCCGTTGAGTCCGCGCACCTCGTTCACCGTCGCCCGCAGCAGTCCCTCCCCGCGCAGACCCTGGTCGAGCCCGCGGCGGACCACCTCGACCATGCCGTCCTGGCCCAGCCGCTCACCGTCCTGCCCGACCCGGCCCTCGATCAGGCCGTCGGTGTAGAGCATCAGGCTCCACTCGGCGCCCAGCTCCACCTGCATCCGGGGCCAGCGGGCGCCGGGCAGCAGGCCCAGGGCGGGGCCGTTGTTCTCGTACGGCAGCAGCCGGGCGGGCTTGCCGGGAGTGATCACCAGCGGTGACGGGTGGCCGGCCAGGCACAGTCCCGCGCGGCGCCCGTCGGGCGCTATGTCCACCGCGCACAGCGTCGCGAAGATCTCGTCGTCGGAGCGCTCGTGCTCCAGCACCTGCTGGAGCGTGCCCAGCAGCTCGTCCCCGCACAGCCCGGCCAGGGTCAGTGCCCGCCAGGCGATACGCAGCTCCACGCCCAGCGCCGCTTCGTCGGGGCCGTGTCCGGAGACATCGCCGATCATGGCGTGCACGGTGCCGTCGGGGGTGCGGACGGCGTCGTAGAAGTCGCCGCCGAGCAGCGCGCGCGAGCGGCCGGGGCGGTAGCGGGAGGCGAAGCGCAGCGTCGACCCGTCCAGCAGGGGGGTCGGCAGCAGGCCACGCTCCAGGCGCCGGTTCTCCTGCGCGCGCAGCCTGCCCTCGGCGAGCCTGCGCTCGGCCGTGTCGGAGCGCTTGCGCTCCACCGCGTAGCGGATCGCCCGGCTGAGCAGCCGCCCGTCCAGCTCGTCGCGGAACAGGTAGTCCTGGGCGCCGACCCGCACCGCCTGGGCGGCGCGCTCGGCGTCACCGGAGGAGGTGAGCGCGAGGACGGCGTGCCGGGGCGCGAGTTCGAGCACGTGCCTGAGCACGGCCAGCTCGTCGTCGCCCGAGGACCGGCCGGGGGCGGTCAGCGCGAGGTCCAGCAGGATGCAGTGGACGTCGTCGGTGAGCAGCCGCTCGGCCTCGGTGAGGTTGCGGGCCCTGCGCACGCGGATCGCCTTGCCGGACGAGTCGAGCAGTTCGGGCACCATCGGCGAGCCGACCGGGTCGTCCTCGATCAGCAGCAGCGTGAGCTGGGTGTTGTTGGCCTGGGTGCCGGCGCGGTTGTCCTTCTCGACCGTTACTTCCTTACGCGGGGCCTGTGCTGCGGAGGTGCCGTCGCCGTGGGACGCGGTCTGCGTCTGGTCGCACTCCGCGGCCGGGACTGTCCTCTGCCGCGGTACGGGCACGGGCATTGTCCTGGGTTCCTTCCCTCCCCCCGAGGGCATGGCGGGTACGAGGGACCTCGCGCCGCCGACGGGGACATTAGCGGTAGTCGGCGCCGTGGGGGAATGGTGTGAGGCGCGTCGCTCCGGCTTTCGCCGCTGTCATATGCCGCGATCCCTACCGGAGTTGGACACGACGCCGCCGGGGACGGAATGACGAAGGTCACGTCTCCCGTGGGTTTGGCGGCGGCCGGGGGTGCGGTCGGTCACGTGGCCGGGGTCACCGGGGGCCGGCCGGGGGGTGGAGTCTCAGTCCGCGTCGGGCCGTACGACGCCCAGGATCGGCATCGAGCCCGCCCCGGCGAGCGTCACCGTGCGTCCCGGCCGCGGGGCGTGGACGATCGTGCCGTCGCCGACGTACATCCCGACATGGCTGGCGTCGCCGAAGTAGATGACCAGGTCGCCGGGCCGCATGTCCTTGATGTCCACGCGCTTCAGCTGCCTCCACTGCTGCTGCGAGGTGCGCGGGACGGGGTTCCCGGCCGCCGACCAGGCCTGGGAGGTGAGTCCCGAGCAGTCGTACGTCCGGGGACCCTCGGCGCCCCACTCGTACGGCTTGCCGAGCTGGGCCGTGGCGAACTCGACCGCCTTTTTGCCCGCCGCGGACGCCTTGCCGTTGAGCTCGTCGAGGATGCCGGTGCCCAGCCAGGCCGACTGCGCCTGGTCGGCGGCCTGCCGCTCCAGTTCGGCGAGGCGCTCGCGCTGCCGTTTCTCCAGCGTGGCCTCGAGTTGCTCGGCCTCCTTGATCCGCTCCTTGATCCGCTTCTTCGCCGCGGCCTTGGCCTTGCGGCCCGCCTCCAGCTTCTGCCAGCGGTCGGCGGCGTCGTCCGCGTACAGCTTCAAGTCCTGCTGGGTGCGGGTCGTTTCCTCGATCAGGCCCTTGGTCGCCCGCTGGCCCTGGAGCACCCGGCCGGCGCCGTCGAAGAAGTCCTGCGGGTCGTTGCCCAGCATCAGCTGGACCTCGGGCGGCAGACCGCCCGTGCGGTACTGGGCGCGGGCCGCGGCGCCGGCGCGGTCCTTCAGGCCGTCCAGTTTCCGCTGCTCGTCGGCGATCTTCCGGTTCAGGTCGGTGATCTCGGCGGACTGCTTCTCCGCCTTCTCCTTGGCCAGGTTGTAGGCGTCGGTGGCGACGGCCGCGTCGTGGTACAGCTCCTCCAGCTTGGCGCGGACGGCCTGGAGGTCCTTGTCCGGCGCGAGCGTGACGGAGGGGGAGGGCGAGGGAGCGGGGGAGGCGGACGGGGCCGGGTCCGGCAGTGCGCGTGCGAACGCGGTGCCCGGCGCTCCGAGCAGCGTGACCGCGCAGACCACGGTCACGGCCGCCGCGAGCACGGTGTGCCTGCGCCGTCCCATACTCGGCCCCCCAGCTGATTAACCGTCAGTAACATGTGGACGCTCGGGCGATCGTGCCACGACTCGGCGCAAAGCGACAGAGGTGTGGCGATCTCCCGGCGATCTCCCGCCTGTGTGACGAACGACCCGCAAAGATCGTTCCCCGCAGGTCACGGCGGATGCGTGGGCCGCCGCCGGTCGGTTGCGTGGGCCGTCGTGGGGTGGTCGCGGGTCGGTTGCGTGGGCCGTCGTGGGGTGGTCGCGGGTCGGTTGCGTGGGCCGTCGTGGGGTGGTCGCCGGTCAGTCGCGCGGTGCCAACGCCCGCCAGTCGACCGTCACTTCGCCCTGTCGCCAGCGCGTCGGGCCGTCCGTCACCGGCCAGTCGGCCGCCAGGTCGCGCACCGTGCGGATCCAGCGCTGGCGCGCGCCGTAGGAGGCGTACGGCGCGGCGCTCGCCCAGGCGCGGTCGAAGTCGCGCAGGAAGGCGTGCACCGGCTCGCCGCGGACGTTGCGGTGGATGAGCGCCTTCGGGAGGCGTTCGGCCAGGTCGGACGGGTGGTCCAGGGAGCCGAGGCGGGTGGCGAAGGTCACCGTGCGGGGGCCCTCCGGGCCGAGCGCGACCCACACGTGCCGGCGGCCGATCTCGTCGCAGGTGCCCTCGACCAGCAGGCCTCCGCGCGAGTGCCCGTCGGCTGGGGCGAGCCGCGTGCGCAGCCGCTCCCAGACGGCGGCGACCTCTTCCTCGTCGTACTGCCGCAGCACGTTCGCCGCGCGGATGAGGTGCGGACGCTGCGGGACCGGGACCTCGAAGCCGCCGTGCCGGAAGACGAGCCCGTCGCGTTCGTACGGCTTCGCGGCCGCGACCCGGGCCGGTTCGATCTCCACGCCCACCACGCGCGCGCGTGGAGCGGCGGTGCGCAGCCGGTGCAGCAGTTCGACCGCCGTCCAGGGGGCGGCGCCGTAGCCGAGGTCGACGGCCACCGGATCGGCGGCCCGGCGCAACTCGGCGCCGTGCACGGCCGCGATCCAGCGGTCCATGCGGCGGAGCCGGTTGGGGTTGGTCGTCCCGCGCGTCACCGTTCCCACGACGGGGGTCCCCCCGCTCGAGCGAAGCCGAGAGTGGGGGAGGGTCGCTGCGCGGGATGTCATGCGTACGAGGGTATGGCGCCCGCCGGCCCCGACCGTACGGACGTACCCCGCAGGAGCCCCGCCACCACGTCGGCTCGCCGCCTTGACCTGAACGCGGCACGCCGGCCGTGCCCGCCCAGCCGAACCTGTCGGCCCACCGGGCGGCACCGGCCGCCGTGGCCATGCGACAGGCGCGTCGAGCCATGCGGCACGCGGGCCGCGCCGTTCCGGCGGTCGGGCCGCGCGGCGCACGCGAGTGCGTCACGTCCTGGATCTGCGGTACCCGCAGTGCTGGTCGCGCGTGGGTGTGTCATGCCGCGACCGGGTGGCACCCGTGGCACCTCCGGGCGCTCGGCGCGCATGCGTTACGCGTCCTGGGGTCGAACGGTTGAGCGAGAGCCGGTAATGATTGGGCAAAGGAACCGGTAGCGGAAATGGAGTCAGGTGCTCCGGCGTTGGGTCTTGGAGGGCGCTCGGCGCCCCCGTCCGGCATGCCCGAAACGAGGAGGAACGCCACGTGAGCCAGTACGTCAGCAGGCTCGGGCGTCGTTCCCCGACGGCACCCCCGCGGCTGCGACTGCACCGCCGGCCCCGGCGCGTCGCCATGCTCTCCGTGCACACCTCACCGCTCCACCAGCCCGGCACGGGCGACGCCGGCGGCATGAACGTCTACATCGTGGAACTCGCCCAGCGTCTGGCCGCCCAGGGCGTCGAGGTCGAGGTCTTCACCCGCGCCACCGCGGGGGACCTGCCGCCCGCCGTCGAACTCGCCCCGGGCGTCCTCGTCCGGCACGTCGACGCCGGCCCCTACGAAGGCCTGGCCAAGGAGGACCTGCCCGCCCAGCTGTGCGCCTTCACGCACGGCGTGATGCAGGCCTGGGCCGGCCACCGCCCCGGCCACTACGACCTCGTCCACTCCCACTACTGGCTCTCCGGACACGTCGGCTGGCTCGCCGCGCAGCGCTGGGGCGTCCCCCTGGTGCACGCCATGCACACCATGGCCAAGGTCAAGAACGCCAGCCTGGCCGAGGGCGACACCCCCGAGCCCGCCGCCCGCGTCATCGGCGAGACCCAGATCGTCGCCGCCGCCGACCGGCTGATCGCCAACACCGACGAGGAGGCCGCCGAACTCGTACGGCACTACAGCGCCGATCCCGCCAAGGTCGCCGTCGTACACCCCGGCGTGAACCTCACCCGCTTCCGCCCCGGCGACGGTCGCGCCGCCGCCCGCGCCCGCCTCGGCCTGCCGCAGGACGCCCTGATCCCGCTGTTCGCCGGCCGTATACAGCCGCTCAAGGCCCCCGACGTGCTGCTGAGGGCCGTGGGCGTCCTCCTCGACCAGCGGCCCGAACTGCGCTCCCGCATCGTCGTCCCCGTCGTCGGCGGCCCGAGCGGCAGCGGCCTCGCCAAGCCGGAGGGCCTGCAGAAGCTGGCCGCCCGGCTCGGCATCGCCGACGTCGTACGGTTCTGCCCGCCGGTCGGGCAGGACCGGCTCGCCGACTGGTTCCGGGCCGCGTCCGTCCTGGTCATGCCCTCCTACAGCGAGTCCTTCGGCCTGGTCGCGATAGAGGCGCAGGCGACCGGCACTCCGGTCCTTGCCGCCTCGGTCGGCGGGCTGCCGGTGGCCGTACGGGAGGGTGAGACCGGATTCCTGGTCCAGGGCCACGATCCGGCCGACTACGCGCACCTACTGCGCCGCTTCGCGGACAACCCCCACCTCGCCGACCGGATGGGCGCCGCCGCCGCCCGGCACGCACGGTCCTTCGGCTGGGACGCGTCGGCGGCGGCCACGGCGGACGTGTACACGGCCGCGTTGCAGGCCCACCGGCGTCGCGTACGCTCGCCCCATGGGTAGCGCCACGGGTGCCACGGGTGAGGCGGAGCAGCAACGCGCGACGCGGGTCGTCGAGGACGTCCTCAAGGGCGCCGAACTGGACTGGGAGAGCCCGCGGTCCGGCAACTACGTCGTGAAGCTCCCCGGCATCCGCAAGCTGTCGACCACCCTGTCGATGATCGTCGGCCGGCACTCGCTGTCCCTGAACGCCTTCGTCATCCGTCACCCCGACGAGAACGAACCCGCCGTCCACCGCTGGCTGCTGGAGCGCAACCTCAAGCTGTACGGCGTGAGTTACGCCGTCGACCAGCTCGGTGACATCTACCTCACCGGCCGGTTGCCGCTGGCCGCCGTGACCGCCGACGAGGTCGACCGGCTGCTCGGCCAGGTCCTGGAGGCGGCCGACGGCAGCTTCAACACCCTCCTGGAGCTCGGCTTCGCCTCGGCGATCCGCCGCGAGTACGCCTGGCGCGTCTCGCGCGGCGAATCGACCCGCAACCTCGAGGCGTTCGCGCACCTGACCCAGCGTCCGGCCGACTGATTCCGCCCTCGCCGCGGCCGCGGGATCAGGTCACTTCCCGTTCCTGCCGTGCGAGGTCCCGCGGCCGTACCGCCCCGGAGTCACCCCCACGAGCTTCCTGAAGTGCCGGGTGAGATGGGCCTGGTCGTAGAAGCCGGTCTCGGCGGCCACCTCGGCCGGTTTCAGCCCCGCCAGCAGCAGCCTGCGGGCGCGGTCCACCCGGCGGGACATCAGGTACTGGTGCGGAGCGATGCCGTACGCCCCGCTGAACGCCCGTACCAGGTGGGTGGGATGGGCCTGCACGAGAGCCGAGGCCTCGTCGAGCGTGACGCCCTGCGGCACCCGCTCGTCGAGCAGTTCGCGCAGCCGGCGGGCGAGGGCGGGGTCGCGGCGCGGGGCCCCGACGGCGAGCCGTGGCCGCAGATGGGCGCGCAGCCGCTCGCCGACGAGCGCCAGCCGGCTCTCCGCCTCCAGCTCGTCACCGGGCAGGGCGAGCGCGGTGTGCACCTGCCCGACCCTCCGGCGCAGTACCGGATCGCGCACGTCCGGCCCGTCCACGGCCGCCCCGATGAGCTCGTCGCCGAGGTGGGTGGCGTCCAGGTACAGCACCCGCTTGCGGAAGCCGCCCGGGCCGACGGGCGAGCCGTTGTGCGGGACGTGCGGCGGCAGCAGGGACACGGTGTCGTGCGGGGTGCCGTGCTCGTGCCGGTCCAGGTCGTACCGAACGGCGCCGGCGTCCACGATCAGCAGCGTCCACGCCTCGTGCACGTGCATCGGATAGGCGTACTCGGTGAAGTGCGCGTGGAACACCTCCACGACGCCCGGGACACGCGGGCGCCAGGCGGAGACGTTCCGCTGCGGGGCCATGCAAAGAACGTACAAGACGGCGCGGTACCGCGTTCGGGAGTCTCGTCCCATGAACGACGAGCAGCCCATCCGCTTCGACACCAAGATCGCCGTCCTGCTGCGCGAGGACCTGGAGACCTGGCAGCGCCTGAACGTCACCGCGTTCCTGGTCAGCGGCCTCGGCACGACGGTCCCGGAGATCATCGGGGAGCCGTACGAGGACGCCGACGAGGTGCCGTACCTGCCGATGTTCCGCCAGCCGGTGCTGGTCTTCCAGGGCGCCAAGGAGACGCTGACCGCGGCGCACGGGCGGGCCCTGTCCCGGGCCCTGCCGCGCGCCGTCTTCACCTCCGACCTGTTCACCACGGGCAACGACCGTGACAACCGGGCCGCGGTCCGGGCCGTGCCGACCGGCGAGCTGGACCTCGTGGGCCTCGCTGTCCACGGCCCGCGCAACGCGGTGGACAAGGTGCTGAAGGGCGCGCGGATGCACCCTTAGGCGACGGCCGCGCCGGCCGGCCTCACGCCGTGCCGACCTCGGTACGGGGCTCGGTGCGGGACTCCACGGTGGTCGGTTCGGCCTTCGGCAGGCGGCGCATCAGGACCCAGTAGCTGAGGGCGGCGGCCGTGCCGACGGCCGCGCACATGCCCCAGAGCCACTCGGCACCGAGCCGGTCGATGACGGCACCGGACATCAGCGGCGCGACCAGGGCGGCCACCGACCAGGACAGGGTGTAGACGCCCTGGTAGCGCCCGCGCCCGTGCACCGGGGAGAGCCGGACGACCAGCCCGGTCTGGGTGGGCGCGTTGATCATCTCGCCGAGGGTCCACACGCACACCGTGAGCGCGAACACGCCGACCGACCCGGCGAACGCCGTGAGCCCGAAGCCGTACCCCGCGAGCAGGGCGGAGACGATCAGCAGCCGCCCGGGGTCCCGGTGCTCGATGAAACGGGTGACCGGGATCTGCAGGGCGACGATCAGGACCCCGTTGACGGCGATGGCCATGCCGTAGTCGGCGGGCGTGAACCCGGCCCGGCCCATGGCGACCGGCAGCCCGACCGCCCCCTGCTGGAAGACGACGGCGATCAGGAAGGATGCCCCGACGACGCCCATGAACCGCCCGTCCCGCAGGACGGTCCACAGCCGGACGGCGTCGCCGCCCTCGTGGCTCACCTGCGCGTCCGTGCCCGGCCGGGACTCGGGCACCTTCAGGAAGACGACGATCGCGCAGGCCAGCGTCATCGCGGCCTCGATCAGGAAGCCGGCGAGATAGCTGTACTCGGCGATGAAGCCGGCCGCCATGGAGGAGACGGCGAAGCCGAGGTTGATCGCCCAGTAGTTGAGGGAGAAGGCGCGGACCCGGTCCTCGGGGCGCACGATGTCGGCCATCATCGCCTGCACGGCCGGCCGGGAGGCGTTGCTGGCCATACCGACCAGGAAGGCGACGGCGGCGATGGCGAGGGGATCCCGGACGAACCCGAGCGCCGCGACGGACACGGCGGTGGAGGCCTGGGCGACGAGCAGGGTCGGCCGCCGTCCGAGCCGGTCCGCCATCACACCCCCGGCGAGCGAGGAGACGACGCCGCCGAGCCCGTGCAGCGCGGCGACCAGACCGGCGTACGAGGCGGAGTAACCGCGGCCGAGGGTCAGGTACAGCGCCATGAACGTGGCGACGAAGGCGCCCAGCCGGTTGACGAGGGTGCTGGTCCACAGCCACCAGAACTCACGGGGGAGCCCGGAGACGGTCTCCCGGGCGGCACGTCTGAGACTGGCGACGGACATGGACGACCCCCCGGGGATGTAAGCGGCTGAAGTAGCGAGCACAACTTACGAGGAGGGGGATGTGCGGGACTACTCAATTAGCAGAAGCCGTCAACTGTCGGCCACCGCAGCGGGGCGGCTGTCCGCCCGCCGTCCGCCTGCTGGGCGCCGGGGCAGGGGGCCGAATGCGTGGATTACGCTCTGAGGCATGGCCGACGCACCGTACAAGCTGATCCTGCTCCGCCACGGCGAGAGCGAGTGGAACGCGAAGAACCTGTTCACCGGCTGGGTGGACGTCAACCTCAACGAGAAGGGCGAAAAGGAGGCAGTCCGCGGCGGTGAGCTGCTGAAGGACGCCGGCCTGCTGCCCGACGTGGTCCACACCTCCGTCCAGAAGCGCGCGATCCGCACGGCCCAGCTCGCGCTGGAGGCCGCCGACCGCCACTGGATCCCGGTCCACCGCTCCTGGCGTCTGAACGAGCGCCACTACGGTGCTCTCCAGGGCAAGGACAAGGCCCAGACCCTTCAGGAGTTCGGCGAGGAGCAGTTCATGCTGTGGCGCCGCTCCTACGACACCCCGCCGCCGCCGCTGGACCGCGACGCCGAGTACTCCCAGTTCTCCGACCCGCGCTACGCGGCCCTCCCGCCGGAGCTGCGCCCGCAGACGGAGTGCCTGAAGGACGTCGTCGTCCGCATGCTCCCGTACTGGTTCGACTCGGTCGTCCCCGACCTCCTGTCCGGCCGGACGGTCCTGGTCGCCGCCCACGGCAACAGCCTGCGCGCCCTGGTCAAGCACCTCGACCAGATCTCGGACGCCGACATCGCGGGCCTCAACATCCCCACCGGCATCCCCCTCTACTACGAACTCGACGCCGACTTCCGCCCCGTCACCCCGGGCGGCAAGTACCTCGACCCGGACGCCGCGGCAGCCGCCATCGAGGCGGTCAAGAACCAGGGCAAGAAGAAGTAGGTTCTGTGATCATGCCCCCGACCTGCGCATACGGCGCGGGGCGGGGGCATTTTCACGGTCTGGGCCCTCTGTGGGACCTCAGCGCGGCGGGTCCTGCGGCGGGCGCAGTGCCTGACCGAGTGCCCTCCGGGCCCGGTCCCGGCTGCTCGGCATGAGGTGCGCGTACACCTTCAGCGTGAGTCCCGGGTCGGAGTGCCCGAGGTACTCGCTGACGGCCTTGATGCTCTCGCCCGCGTCCAGCAGCACCGACGCGTAGAAGTGCCGCAGGGCGTGCATGCCGTGCTCGCGCGCGGCGGTGTGCTCCCGGCTCTTGGCCTTCGGTATGACGCCCACGGACGCCAGAGCGGGCTTCCAGTGGTCCTCATTCAGCGAGGTACGCCAGACGTGGCCGCCGTTGGGCCCGGTGAAGATCAGGCGCTTGGTCACGGGCTGGCCGTTCGCCCGCATCCACGGCAACGTGATCTCCACGGGCGGGAAGCGCTTGATGTGCTCCTTCAGCGCTTCCGCCACCGGGTCGGGCAGAGGGACGTCACGGAGCTTGCCGCCCTTTGGGGGCGCGAACACGGCCTTGCTCAGGCTGAGCTTGAGCTGCTGCACCACGTGCAGGGTGCCGCTGTCGAAGTCCAGCGCATCCACGGACAGCCCGAGAATCTCGCCTTGCCGTAGGCCGCAGCCGGCGCCCATGTCCACCATGGTCCGGAAGCGCTCGACCATGGCGGCCCGCATGGCGAAGACGCGTCCCGGCTCCCAGGGGACGACACGGCGCGTGCCCATCTCGGGGAGCGTCACCGTGCGCGAGTTGCACGGGTTTCGGCGAAGGTAGCCGTCCTCTAAGGCCGCTGAGAGCACGGCCCGGACGTTGGAGAAGATCACACGGGCATACGCGCCGGACATGCCGGACGCTTCGAGCTGCGTCACGAACTCGCGGATGTGGCTGGGCTGGAAGGACCCGAGGGCGCGCGACCCGATGCGCGGGAAGGCATGCAGCCTGAGTTGGGACTGCATGGACGCGCGGGTGTTCGGGTCACCGCTCTGGCTCGCGAGCCAGCCTTCCGCGAACTCCTGAAACGACGTCCGGGACGCGTTCGGGTCGATGTAGTCGCCACGGGCCACGTCCGCCGTGACCTTGCTCAGCCACTGCTCGGCGAGCCGCTTCTGTCCGTCGGGGAACGACTTGCCCTTGCGCTTTCCGTCGGGCGCGAAGTAGCGGGCTCGGTAGCGCAGGCCGGTCCCGTAGCGCTCGGTCTTGACGCGGATGGTCTTGCCGTTGGCGTCGATCTCGGTCTTGTACCAGCGGTCTTGGATGCTGCCTGCCATCGGAGGCGGAGTCCCTTCTCAGCATGGATCAGGGGTGGCCGTTCAACGGCCACCCCTGGCGATCTGCGAGGTTGCGTCAGGCCGCGACGCGGTCGACGTTCTTGAGCTGAGCGACGTAGGCCCCCACTTCGGCGGGGTCGTAGCGGACGTGCTTGCCGACGCGGAAGCCGGGAGGACCGGTGTGTTTCCTGCGCCACTGGTAGACGGTTTCGAGGGGGACGCCGAAGATCTCGGCGATGTCGTCGGGAGTGAGGTACCGGTCAGGCAAGCCGCTGCGGAGGGTGGCGCGGGGGTCGGGTTGAGCGGAACGGGTTCGGCTCATGGAGTCCTCAGAGGTTGAGTCGCGTTGGCTTCGGGGGTTCTCGGACTCCGTGTGTGTCCGAGGTGCGGATTTCTGCGTCACCGCGTCACCTGCGTCATTCAGGCTTCTGACTTGCGGGTTTATGTGACGCAGAGGGGTGGGGGTGCGTCACGCGCGACGCAGGCGGTCCGTCACGCGTGACGCAGGTGACGCGGCGTGACGCAGCCGGGGCCGTCTGCGTCACGCCCGTCTGCGCAGGTCACCCGTCGTTTCCGGACGCCGTGTGACGCTGTGACGCAGCGCTCCCCTACTTAGGAAAAAAAGGAGGGGGGTGTCTGTGGTGGTGTGGTGCGGCTCAGGGAGTGAAGAAGGAGCCGCTTCGCGGCACGTCCATCGCAGGGCGGCGCCGCCGCCGAACAGCAAGAGGAGCACGCTCGGCCGGTGGTGCTCCTCTTGCTCGTACGGCGGCGGCCGGTCAGAACGCCTGTTGCTCGTGCGAGGGCGGGGCCGCTGCGCGGGTCATCACGATGAAGCGGCCCTCCCGGGTGCGGCCCGAGTCGATGAGGACGCCCCGGGCGGCGAGGGTCGGCTGAAGCCGCTTGAGACGGTCGGAGAGCACCTTGCCCGTGGTCGGCCAGCCCTTGGGCAGGGGACGGAAGTCGTCCCCGGTGTAGACGCGGCTGAGGCAGTGCAGCCACTCCGTGGACGTCATCCGCTGTTCCGCCCCCGCGTCGAGACTGGCGGCGTGCTGCAACACGGTCTGCGCCAGCAGGTCACCCTCAATGACGTCGTCGTTGAGGTCATCCAGACTGGCCCGGTAGGCGGCGAGCGCACCGAGTCCTGTGGCCGCGTCGAGCTGCGCGCACAGGTGTGCGAAGTCCGCCATCCGCAGATCGGTCGGGGTCTCCGCCTCCACCGCGCGCACCTTCACCGTGAGATCCAGGAGCGAGCCGAGGACGACGGGCAGAACCTCCGCGTACTCCGTCCACAGCTCATCCTCGGTGCGCCGCACCCGGGGCCGCTCCAACCGCAGCGGCAGCAGCCGTTCGGCCAGGTCGGGGCGGATGACTCCCACGTCGATGCCGGTCAGGAGCAGGGGGCGGCGGTAGCCGACGCGGAAGACATCCCCGTCGGTGAACAGGGCGCGCTTGACGTTCTCGGCGCCGGTGACGATGCAGCACATCGCGTCGGACAGGTCCGGACTCATGTGGGAGAGGTTGTCCAGGGCCGTGACCCATCCGGCCGCCACGGCCGCGAGCAGGTTCTCCTCATCCTTGGGCGCGCGGCGCAGGTCACCGGTCATGCCCTCGATGATCCGTACGAGCATCCGGCCGCCGGTGGACTTGCCGGCGCCCTGCGGCCCGGTGAGGAACGGGGCGGGAACGGGGACGGACGGACCGAGACAGCCGACCAACCACGCGATGGCCAGGCACTCGGTCTCGGCGTTGGCGAAGTTGCACAGCCTGAGCAGGAGATCGATGCCTTTGCCGTCCGTGTTCTTGACCGGCAGGGGGAGTTCGCCGGTGAGTTGGGTGCGGCGCCAGCACACCTCACGCGGGTCGGGGACGGTGATGTCCCAGCCGGTGGGGTGGATGCGGACGGACTGCCCGTCGGCGCGGCCCAGGTCCAGCCACGTCGCTCCGTCGAACCCTGGGGCGACGCGGATGTGCACGGGCTGCACGTCCTCGGTGAGCGCGAGTGCTTCGATCAGGTCGAGTGCCTCCTTCAGCGCGGTTCCGTTGAACACGCCCAGTCCGTCCCTGAACAGTCCGACCATGAGTTCCTGGCGGTGACTTCCGGTCGTGCCCTGGGAGCGGATCGGGCGGGCCACGGGGTGGCCGTTGCGCTGCGCGTACACGGTGCCGTCGGCGGTGCGGAAGTAGCGGAAGTGCGCTTGCGCGTAGTCAGTGATGACCTTGCGGGCGGGATTCTGCTCGTCGTCGGCCATGGTCACAGTCCCAACTTGGTCAGGGCGTTGGTCCACGCGTCGGTGCAGTGCCGAGGGGATTCGCCCTTGGCCTGCGCGGCGGTGAACAGCCGTCCGATGTGGGCGTCGGTGAGGCAGCCGCACCGGCCGTGCGTGGACAGCACCGCGAGGAACGTCCGGTAGACCGTGGCGTGCACCGCGCTGGAGGCTTCGGTGATGCGCTGCTCGGCCATGGCGATCCCCCGGTTCAGATAGGTGGGCGTGCGGTGTCTGCACTCGCCCCCATGGCCACTCAGAGGCGCTGTGAGGCTCTGTGGCGCCCTGCGAGCCGTGGACGGCTCCTTTACTGCCAGCGCGCGCACAGCGTCCGGGAGAGGGGCCGTGACTCCCGTGCCGTTCCCCAGCCAACGGGCGTACGCCATAAGGGACTTGATGTCGACGCCGGGGCGGACGGCGTTCACCGACCGCATGGCGCCCCGGTAGATCCAGTGCTCCCCCCGCGTCGTCGGCACGGTCCGCGTCGCGGGCAGGCTGGTATGGGCCCATGCGACGGCCGCCGCGTCGTCCAGGTCGACGACGGTCACGCCGGCGCCGCCGGGGTGGTAGGCGACGGCGGCGGCCCGACGCCACGCCGACGCCCACGGTGGGGAGGTGAGGACGTCCGGGTCGGTGGTGGCGGCGGCCCACGCGTGGCAGACGCCGGGGCACCGGCACGGGCCGGGGGTCTTCATGTTGGGCCGTCCGCCGCACGCGTTGCCGGTGCAGTCCGGGCAGTTGCCGAACGGCACCTTCCCCGCCCGCAGCGGCAGGGGCGGGATGCCGTGTGCGGCCAGCATGAGCGCGGTGTCCAGGAGGGTCGGGGCAGTCACGCGGCCACCCCCAGTGCAGGGGCGTGGGCGGTGAGGAACGCGCGGCCGATCCACTCGGTGTAGGCGGGCGGGAGTGCCTCGCGCAGCCGAAGGTGGTCGGTGGACCAGTCGATGCCCTTGGCCTCGCGGATCTCGGCGACGGTGGCCTTTCCTCCACCGGCGCCGTAGGCGGCGACGTAAGGACCGTCCCGGTACTCGCCGTGGCGCCACCCGCGCACGTAGCCCCGGTGCCGAGGGTGCGCGGGCTGCACGGTCGTCCAGCCGCCCAGCTCGAAGTAGCGGTGCATGAGCACGCCTAGCCCGAACTGTTCTCCGCACAGCCGGA
Source organism: Streptomyces sp. 6-11-2 (assembly GCF_006540305.1). GTDB lineage: Bacteria > Actinomycetota > Actinomycetes > Streptomycetales > Streptomycetaceae > Streptomyces. Next base: position 3,790,975 of record NZ_BJOR01000001.1, read on the forward strand.
TGTCCTTGCGGACCTCGGAGCCGGCCACGTTCTCGATCACGTACGGCCGTCCAGTGGCCTCCAGGGCGGCGCGGGTGGGGACGATGAGCCTGGGGTAGGCCCGGCCGATCCTGGCGTTGCGGGCGGCGTTCGTGCCCTTGGTCGGGGCGCCCTCCCCCTGGCACGGCGGGGACGCGTGGATGAAGTCGAACTCGTGGCCGTGCTCGCGGATGAACTCCACGGCGTCGCCCTGGTGGAACGCGTCGCCCCGATAGTCCGGTTGTGCCTGAATGTCGACGCCGGTGACGTGGCAGTTCTTGAACGCGCGCCGGTAGCCCTCGGTGCCGCCGCCGATGCAGCAGTAGGCGTCCAGCACCCGAAGGGGCTCGATCCGGGAGAGTAAGGCGAGCACTCGCCCCAGGGTGGTGGGTTGGGTCATGCTGGGAGACCTCCAACAGGTCAGTTGCTGGCTGGTTGGCAAGGGCGGCCCCGCGTTCATTGGCGTGAGGTGGGGCCGCCCTTGGCGTAGCTACTGGTAGAAGCGGTTGCGCTTGATGACGGCCTTGCGGATGTTGACCGTGGTTCCGGCCTTGGTGCCGTGCGTGCTGAAGATCTGCACGGCGATCCATCCGCCGAAGACGACGGCGGCGAGGGTGATGAGCTGAGTGACCAGCGCGGCCAGGGCGGTGACGAACGCGGTGAGCATCAGCAGTCCGCCGCATGCGGCGAGGAACCCGACGCCTCCGAGGGCGACGTTCACCGCCGTCCGGGAGACGGCCGGCTTGGCCGCAAGAGGTTCGGGCTGCATGGGGGTGACGGCGTAGCCGGTGACAACACGGTCGTCCGGGAGGACGACGCTCGCCACGGCCGGGACGTTGCCGGGCTGCACCGGCACGAGGGGGGCCGCGTGCGGCACGGCGGGGGTGAGGGGCACGGGCTGATGGACTTCCACGGCCCGTATGGCGGGGTACTGGTCAGTCATGGCGGGTGGGTCCTTTCCTGGGGTCAGCGGGTGCCAGCGCGGCGGGTGCGGGTCCAGACGTTCCAGATGTGGCGGCCGACGCGTATGCGGATGCCGTGGCCGTGGCAGCGGCGGCAGTCCTTGCCGCGCTTGGGCTTGCCCTTGCGGTCGTAGGTGAGGGCGTGGCCCATGCCGTCGCACTTGCGGCAGGGTCCGAACGGCTGGAGCCAGCACCGCACGCCATAACAGAACGTGACGGCGAGCAGGCAGACGCTAGCGAGGAGCGAGAGGGTCACGAGGGGGCTCCCAGAGGGGTTTCGAGGGTTTCCGCAGGTCACCCGCTAGGTGCTAGCGGGCTGATCAGGGGCCGTTTTGGTCGCTAGCGAGGTTGCTAGGTCTAGCGACGTGGGTTGCTAGACTTAGCAACGTTTCGCGGCTACTTCGCACCCTGCTTCTTGTTGCGCTCCGTGACGGCGTCGATGATGTGCTGACGCTCGATGCCGCGCCGGTTGGCGCCCTTGCCGGACTCCGTCTTGCCCCACACCTGGTCCGTCTTGATGCCGTAGGGCTTGAGCGCGGCGGCGAGCTGGTCAGCCTTGGCGCGGCCCTCCAGCGCGGCCCACTCGCCGTACGCGTCCGGGTTGAGTTCGGCGAGACGGTCCACGATGGTCTCGGACCACACCTTGTCCTCGCGCCGGCCGAGGACAGCGGCGACGTCACCGAGGATCGCGTCCGCGCCGCGCGTGCTGGTCGTCTCGCCCACCGCGTCACCGGTCAGGGTTCCCTCCTCCTCCCGCAGGGTGCGGGCCCGGGTGAGGACGGTGTCCGCGTCGCGGCCGTCGGCGAGGTAGGTGCGCACGATCCCCGAGTCGTCCGACATGCCCTTGCACAGCCCGACGCCCTTGTGGGACTTGAGCAGCTTGGACGCGTCCAGACCCTCGGAGTAGGAGCCGGCGCCGAGGACGACGTCGGAGACCTGCCAGGAACCGACCCGCAGGGAGAACCGGGCCTGATGCTGGTCACGCAGCACCGACGGGCATGCGGTGTCGTCCGGCTTCTGCGTGGAGTTCATGACCGAGACACCGACCGCGGGGGCGACGCGGGCGAGGTAGACCAGCAGCTCAAGCACCGTCTTGCCGTGCACGGGGTGCTGCAAGTACTCCTGCACCTCGTCCACGACGACCAGGGTCAGGGGCATGTTCAGCTTCTTGTCCCGGCTGATCTCGGGGGTGAGCTTGCCCTCGGGGCAGATGTGCAGGGGGAGTTCGGACAGCCGGTGGTAGCGGTCCTCGACGTCCGCCTTGAGTTCCATCAGGGCGTTGATGAGGTGCTCGACGGGGTCGACGCCGTTGCGGGGCACGATGCCGAACCCGATGCGGTGCGCGACCTTGGTGAACGCGCGCCAGTCCGGCGACGCCTTGCCGTCGAACACGATCAGCCGCACGTGCGGGTCCAGGGCGGCGGCGAGGGCGATCGTGCGGGCGGAGAACGTCTTGCCCTGCCTCGGGACTGCGCCGACCAGCAGCGACAGCCACAGCATCGACGCCATGACCGGGTTGCCGCGCTCGTCGACACCCCAGGGGAACGGCTTCCAGAAGTCCACCCGCGTCGCACCGAGCAGCGGGGTGCGGCCGGCCGGGACGGCGAGCGGGTCACGGTCGGCGATCCAGTAGGACACCCGCCGGCCGCTGGTCTCGTCCTTGTCCAGGAACAGTTGGGTAGGGGCGATGTCCATGCCGGAGGCGAGGCGGGAGTGCGCCTTGACGGCGTCCTCGAACGTCTTGCCGTACGGCAGGTCGACGACCACCCGCCACCCGTCGCCGTCCCGCCCGATCGGGCGCGGGAAGGCGATCGACTGTCCCTTGGTCGTCAGGCCGGACGCCTCGTGGGCGCGGACGACGATGTCCGAGGACAGCTTGCGCTTGCGGAACGTCACCTTCGCGCGGTCGATGAGCGGCCGGTCCGCCGGTGCCCCGGACAGACCGAGGGCGGTGGTCAGGGCGGCGACGGACAGCAGGACCAGCCACGACGGGGCCATGAAGTACACGACGAGCACGGCGACCAGGCCGACGAACCCGCCCATCGCGGCGACGATGCCCCGCAGGCGGACGCGGTCGTTGCGCTGACGGGACAGCTTCAGGTACTCGCCGGCGTCCTCGGCGGCCACGGCCGCGAGCCGCAGCGCCTTGCCCTCGGCGTCGAACACCCACCGGCCGACGGCGGTCGACCAGCGCCATGCACCGCGCGGCGAGTAGGCGAGCAGCTTGGGCGTGTAGACGCAGGGCAGGCGCACGGCGTGGTAGCCAGCCACGGTGGAGTAGTGGCGGACGGCCCACTTGCGCACGGCCTTGCGCTGGTCGGGGAGTTTCACCCAGTCCGGCAGCACCGGCAGACGGTTCTTGTCCCGCTCCTGCATCCACTCCGTCACCGACGGCGGGTAGACCTCCCGGGGCGGGTCGACCGGGGCGCCCTCGGCAAGTCCCTCGGCGTCCGGGTCGTCGGTGTCGGGAAGTTCGGCCTCCCACGCACCGGCCTTGACCTCCACCGGCGCGGCCGGGGCGGGGACGGTGGGCGTCGGGTCGGTGGCGGGGGTGGTCTTTTCCAGCGGGAACGGCAGCACGGCGGCCGTCCGCTCCTGCGGGGTGTTGTCCGGGGTGTTCGGGGGCGGGAACGCGGTGTTCTCGGTCACGATGTACGTCGCTCCTTCAAGGGGAGTTGAGGGCCCGACCGGTTGCTGTGGAGGCGGGCGGTCGGGCCCGGCGGCAGACGTTCAGGGGTGGCGCGGTTCCTCGGGGTAGGCGCAGGGCACGCACGCGCCGAGGGACGGCGGGATGACGTATCCGGCGTCGCGGCGGCAAGCGGGACAGGTGCGGCGGGCGGTGTTGGCCTTGGCCAGGGCCGCCCACTTCGCGGGGGTCATGGGCCGGACCGGCTTGGCCAGGTCGACCCGGTAGAGGTAGGCGACCAGCGGGGCCCGGCGGCGGCGCGGCCGTTCGAGCTGAGCGGCCACATCCTGACCACCGGGCCGCAGGTTCCGGGCCCGCAGTTGGCGGCGGGTGGCGTAGCCGTCCGGGGCGAGGTGCCACCGGAAGACGGGCAGCGTGGTCATGCCGCGCCGCGCCGTCCGGGACGGCGGCCGGCCACCGAGCCGAGCAGCCTCCCGAGACGGGCCCGGCGGGGACCGGATTGGCCCGAGCGTTTCGCCGCGTACATGGCCTCATCAGCGCGGCGCAGCAGGGTGGACAGGTCCTCGCCGGGGTGGTCGGCGGCCCGTACCCACCCCAACGACACCGTGGTGTGCACCTCGGGGGCAGCGTCGACCGGCCGGGCGAGGACGCGGGCGAGGGTGTGAAGCCGGTCGGGCATCGTGCCGTCGCGGTCGACAACGACGGCGGCGAACTCGTCCCCACCCAGCCGCCCCGCGACCCCGCCGGGGGTGGTGCCGTGGGCGAGGCGGGCGGCGACCGTGGCGAGCAGGGCGTCACCGGCCGCGTGCCCGTGGGTGTCGTTGATCTGCTTGAAGTGGTCGACGTCCGCCAGCAGGACCACGGCGCGGGGGTCGCGCAGCAGTCGGCGGGTCCGCCGGGTGAACGCGTCCCGCGTCCACAGCCCGGTGAGCGGGTCACGGCGGGCGATGGTCAGCCGGCTGTGCAGCCACCGGGCGTGTACCGCCCACGCGATGACGGGCGGCACGGCCGGTAAGAGCGCGGCGAGGGTGTTCACGGCGTCACCGCCGTGGTGGCGCGCTCGGCGAGGAGGGCGTCACGCAGCTTGCGGGCGTTCGCGGGCGAGGTGCGCAGGGCCCGGCGGATGCCCTCCCCGGTCACCTCAGCGTCCGTCCATCCGGCCGTTGCCTTGCGCGCCTCCGCCATGAGCTGGTCGGCGGTGCGGCGGGTGCGGGTCGACTTGGCGGCGACCGGGACACGGCCCGTCGCCCGACGCGGCCCGGTCGATGCGGCTGGCACCGAACGAGCGGGCGGCGGGGCGATTGGGACCGGTTTCACCGCCGGGGCGACGGGGGGCATCGGCTTCATGCCGGCGCCCGACTTGCCGAGGTCCACCGGCGCCGGGTCGGGGACCGCGAGCCGGGTCAGGACGACCGTGGCCGGGGTCGATACGGCCAGGTCAGAGGTAGACCGTTCTCGACTACTTCCAGTCGATTCATCCATATTTGCGACTGAGGAGGGATCGAGGGTCGCCGTGCCGAACATCGAGGCGAGGGCCGCGTCCGCGCCGTCGGTGATACGGGTGCGCTGGACGTCCAGCAGCCTCGATCCGAGGGCGACGTCCCCGACCCCGACCTTGCGGGCGAGGCGCCACGACTTGCGCTCTGACCACTTCTTGACCCGATCGCTCGGGTGGTGGGCGGCGCGGGCGCGGTGGTAGGCGAGGGCCTGGACGATGTCGGCGGTGCGCCGCTCGTTCTCGGCGTCGCGGCCGTCGGTGTGGACGACGATCCGGCGGGCGAGGAATGCCATGCCTTCCGCCGAGACGGACATGCCCAGCGGGGTGAGTGCGTAGACGACGGTGCGGCCCGGGTCGGGGGCGGCCATGGCGGCCATGACGGACGCGGCGGCTGGCAGCAGCCACAGCCCCAGCCGGACGACGCGGGGCGAGGACTGGCCCAGCATGGTCAGCCCCAGCAGGACCAGGGCGAGCACGGCCGTCGCGCCCTCGCCGGCACCGAGGGCACCGAGCGCGGTCCCGGAGCCGTAGGCGTGCCCGATGTTGCTGTAGGTGCCGATACCGCCGACCACGCCCGTGGCGAGCATCGGCGCGAACGCGGCCGTCAGTACGCCCTTCTGTACGGTCGTGAGTTCCTGCGTCGGGGTGCTCATGCCGCACCACCCGGCATCGTCGCGCCGGCCGTGCGGTTGGTCAGGTCCCGCCGGGCGGCGAGGACCCGGTTGCGGGCCCGGCGGATGCGGCGCGTGTCGACGTCGTTCGCGGGGTGGTCCAGGGCCTTGATCTGCGCGTCCAGCAGGGCGACCTCCGCCAGGATCAGCGGGGACTCCTGCTCGATCGCGTCCAGCTCCGCGAGCGTCGGCTCACGGTCGAACTCGTCGGCGGTAACAACCACCTGAACAGCACCGATGTGCCTCATGGGTCTTGGTTCCTCTCACCAGGAACGGCCCGACAGCGGTCCCGGGTCTAGCCACCCGGGGCCGCGCGCCGTTGAAGTCGGAACATCCAGCTCCCCTCAGCGCTGCACGTACGAGACGTGCAGCGGAGGCAACCGGCCCGCGCTCGCTGAGCTGCGGGAAGGTCGGATTGCGCTGTACCTCACGCGGGATTCCGCGTGGCCGCCTACTTGGCCGAGGAGAGGCGGCGTGATCCCCATTCAGTTGTCAAAGGACGAACGCTGCCTTCGTACTCACCCCCGCCTGAGCTGAGGCTTTCCTCCGGACGTGCATGTACAGCAGAGTCGTACGTGACACCCCGTCTGACTTGTCTGGAGGAGTGCCATGGCAAAAGATTGCATGAGTCGCGCTTGGCGAGTCAAGCCCCCTGGTCTAACTTGTACGGAGGAGTTGGAGTAGAGGGGAAGTGTCGTCAGTGCGACGCGGTATGACGAAGGCTCAGGAAATCGCCTATGACCTGCGCGAACAGATCCTGTCTGGGGTGTTGGCGGGGGGTGAGGCACTCCCCAGCGAGTCGAAGATGATGAGCCAGTACGGCTACAGCCGCGAGACCATCCGCGCCGGCGTGCGCTTGCTGATTGATGAAGGTCTCGTCGTCACAGGCCAGGGCCAAGGGAAGTACGTCCGCGAGGATTACCCGCCCGTCGTGTGGAACTGGACGACGCTGGAGAGCCGGAGTCGTCACGAAACCGCCGTTGAGGGCCGAACCGCCGGTGACCAGTGGGCAAGCGTGATTTCGGAGAACGGCAACGCGCCCCGGCAAGACATCACTGTGTCGATCGTGGAGCCTCCGTCCCACGTACGCGAGCGCCTCGAACTCCCCGAAAACGGCTTGGCCGTGGCACGGAAGCGCGTCCGGTTCATAGACAACCGGCCCTACGCACTGGCTGACTCGTACTTCCCCCAGGAGCTGGTGAACGGCACCCCCCTGATGGAGCCGCGAGACGTCTCCGCGCCCGGCGGCATCCTGGCCTCCGTGGGACTGGTCCAAGCCAAGTACGTGGATGAGATCTCCGTACGCATGCCGACGCGTGCGGAGGCTGAACTGCTCGCCCTACCTGCGGCAACGCCCATTGCCGAGCACACCAGAACGGGCTATGACGCGGACGGTCGCCCCCTCCGCTGCATGGTCACAATCCTCCCCGGAGACAGGCACAAGATCCTCTATGAAGTCAGCACGGACTGAGTACCTCCGCCCCGCGAGGGCGGAGGACGTACCCGCCCTCTTGGCACTCCGCACTGAAGCGGAAGGGTGGCTACGCACCAAGGGAACGGACCAGTGGAGCGACCCGGAGACGGGTGAACGGGCCATCGGCAAATGGCGAGTCAGCATAGATGAGGGGCGTGCATGGGTCGTCGTGAACGAGCAGGACACGGTGCTTGCGACCGTGAGTCGTGGACCTGTTGACCGGGACTTCTGGACGGACACCGATCGCCCTGAGTCAGCGCTGTACCTGTACAAGCTGATGGTCGCGCGCGAAGCGTCCGGCCGACACCTCGGCACGCGGGTCATCGACTGGATGTCCCGCCTTGCCGCGCTTGAGGGCCGAAGCTGGGTGCGCATCGACACGTGGCGCACGAACGCAGGACTGCACACTTACTATGAGCGGCTGGGATTCAGGCACGTGCGCACTGAGGCGCCGTCTCACAGGCTCTCGGGCTGGCTAGCCCAACGGCCGGCGGGTGAGGTGGCGTTGCCGCATGATCTGTTGCCCGTTGGCCCCTATGACGAGCGGTGCGACCACGCGGGCAGGCTTATGGAGGTGCCGCACCAACAGGGCTGACACTGCCGAGTGCGGGGGTGCTCCTCTTCTGAGTGAGGGTCCGGGCGGCACAGCTGGGCCCTCGCTGGGCCCTCCGAAGACGACCAACGACGACAGGCAACGACCACTAACGACCGCCTGACCGCAGGTCAGGTAGGCAGTGCACCCCTCTGACCAGGGGCGAAAAACGGGCCCGCCAGACCCAGGGCAAGAAGAAGTAAATCGCATTGATCAAGCCCCCTGCCTGCGGGTTTTCCGCGGGTAGGGGGCTTGTCGCCGTGCTGGGGCCGTGAGGTACCACGTCACCCCCCCCCGTTTCCAGAGATGGAAACCGGGGCCTGATGTCTGGGTAGTTCAGAATGCGCCTGGTCCAAAAACCGACGACGCCCGACCCGCTCTGTGACGCTTCTTGATCCGATTGCGCTCTTGTACCGGGGCCGGAGCCGCCGGTTCCCTGTTTCCAGGAGGGCTCAAGTGCTTTTCAGACGCACCGTGCTGGCCGTAGGGATCGTCGTCGCTACCAGTCTGCCGATGGCTGGGACCGCCACGGCGAAGCAGGGGCCAGCGGCCAGCCAGATCACCGCCACTTACTACTATTCCTCCGGCTGGCCCGCCATGGTCTCGCTCGACCCCGTGAGCGGCGACGTCACCAGGACCTTCGCGCAGAACGCCGAAGACGGCGTCCTCTCTCCGAACCGGTCGACCGTGGCGTACATCCAGCACGACGACACCTGCATTCCCCAGTTCGAGGGCTGCATGTATGCCCAAAACCTCGTGGTGGCCAAGGCCGACGGCAGTAACCAGCACGTTCTGGTCCGAGGTGTCGAGCCCGAGACCGGGAACGCGCCATACGTCGCACACCCCCGCTGGTCTCCGGACGGCAAGCGGATCCTCTACTACAGCCCGCGCGGCCTGGAGTGGGTCAAAAGCGACGGCACCGGACAGGAGGTGCTCACCACGGGTGTCGGCGTTGCCGCCATCTCGCCCGACGGCAAGAGCATCGCCTTCGTGAAGACCACCGTGGACGAGACGGCCGACGGTCGTACTTACGACCGCGACGTCTGGGTCATGGACATCGCTACCCGGCAGATGCGCCAGATCAGCACCCTTCGCTACGCGCAGGGCACACCCGTTTGGTCCCCCGACGGGCAGCGCATCGTCGTCGACACCGCAATGGGTCTGAGTGCCATCGATGTGGTGACCGGCGCCGTCACCGATCTGCAGAGCGACTGGCCGATCCCGCTGACCAGCATCCGGAGCCCCGTCTTCTCGCCCGACGGTACCCGGATCGCCTTCAACGCCGTGGACGGATTTGACTACACCAACAGCACCTACGTCGTCGACGCCGACGGAAAGAACCTTCGCGTTCTCACGGACCAACCCGTGATCCCCAGCGACTGGGTGAACAAGTAGCCGCGGCCGGCGAAGTACAGCAACCGACCATGACCGACAGCCACTCTGTGGGACCGCCGGGGGCCTTCTGCAGCTCCCGTTGACCGATCTCTGCAGGGCTACGGATCAGAAGGGTGTGAGGGGGTGGGTATGGTGCCATTCGGCGTCCCGGGACCTGGCAGGTCCGGAGACTGCCATCCGGCCCGCCCCCTTGGCTGCCCCGACTGCGGACGTGGCAGCTCGCTGCGCTCGGCGCGACGGCGTTCGGGAGCTCCCGCCCGCCGCGTGCTTCCGGGCCGACTCGGACCTGGCGTGCCCGACGGGTCGGCACAGTCGCTGCGACTCTCCCGGCCACGCTCGCGCGGGAGCGCCCCGCGGCGCGTGGCTGCGGGGCGCCTTGTGAGGTTTAGCGGGGCGCCTTGTGGGGGTTTAGTCGACCGACTGCCCGTCGTACTTACCGCCCTTGCAGGGGTTGCCCGGCAAGTCGATCCGGGGCGTTCCGCCGCCCTCCTCGCACTGAGAAGGAGTGACGTAGGACGGGGCACCCTGTGCGGTGGCGGCGGTGGCGGTGGCGGCGCCTGTGAGGCCGAGTCCGGCGAGGGCTGCCGTGGCGCTGACGGCGGCGAGGATTCGTCGAATGCGCATTTGGTTCCCCTTTCACGGATTACCTCGGTTGGGGCACTAGTCAGCTTGATCCTCACCCCTGTGGGTGGCACGTCATGTTGCGCCGTTCGGGTGACAGTGCTGGCGGGTGCGGGGTGGTGACGCGACCCGTCGGACAGGCCCTGGAACGAAGAGACCACCCCGGCCGGATGGGTGGTCTCCTCGTTGTTCCGGAGGGGGCGGCGTCCGCAGCCGGCCTCATGCCAAGAGTCGTGTTGACCTGCCGACATGCTCGACGGCTGACATCAGCGGTGGCGCGCGTCCACAGGCGGTGGCAGGCGGAGGTGCTAGCAGCCCGCCTCGACGCCGCTGTTCACGAACGATTCGATGTTGATCGAGTAGCCGGCCCCGGTGGCGAGGTCGGGGTGGCTTCCGTGACCGTCCTCCGCGAGGCGCTCGGCGGTGAGGAAGACGATCCGCAGGACCATGTTCTCTCTGGCGAAGCACAGGTCGTCGGGCAGGGCCTCGGAGTCCGGATTCCATCCGTCCCGTACCGCCGCCGTCCGGTAGTACGCGGCCACTTCGGCCTGGGCGCCGGGGAAGGCGTATGTCCGGTTGGCATACACCGAGACATCGCCGCTGTCCGCCCAGCAGCCGGCGTCGACCTCCTCGAAGCCCCGGGGGACGGTGGCCCCGGCGGGCCGGGAGTCGAGGATGCCGAGCGCCGCCATCTCCTTCAGCCGGTCCTCGGTCCCCTCGCAGTCCCGGGCGAGTTCCAGCAACGTGCAGCCGGTGAGCGTTACGGCCGTCAGCGCGGTCGACAGGAGCAGGGATGTCGGGCGGGTGGTACCTGTCGGCAGAGGCACAGCGGGCTCCAGGTGAAGGCCGGGGCGGAGGGAGGAGGCGGTACGCCGGACAGAACAGTCGGCGGTGCCCGCTCCGGAGCAGGCACCGCCCAGTTCTACCAAGCCGCATCGCTCCTGATGTGAGCGTGTCCGTAGGCGGCTCTGCGGTCCTTGTGGCCGCGTCGCCCGAGGCCACCCGGCAGGCAGCGACCGAATCGGAGCCGGCGTCAGGCGCGCGCTGAAAGCGGGTCGCCGGCGACTCCTCACGAGTCCGGATTTCGTATCCTCCGCCGGCCGATCAGGACGACGGTCGCAGCGGTGTGGCGAGCGGCGTGCGGCCGGCCCCGTATGCCCGTGAAGTCGCAGGTCACCGTCGTCGAACCGGTATGGGCTTCCACGACTCCTCGTGATCATGTCACCAGTCTGTGACAGCGTTGTCCTGGAACGAAGGCGCCGGGATCCCTTCGGCTCGCAGCCCCCTCATAGTGATCAGACGACCACCGAGAGCCGAGACAGCGTCGGCCTCAACTGTTGATTACCCAGGGGGATTTCATGTCCAGCAACCGTCGCAAGGCCTTCCTCGTCTCCGCAGCCGTCATGGGCGGTGCCATGCTGATGACCGCATGCCAGGACGGGGACGCGGCCACGGACACCGGCGCCGCGCAGAGTTCTTCGTCCGCCACTCCCGTCGGCGATGCGGCCACCCCGTCCGGCTCGTCGGCCGCGGGCAGCGGTCGGAGCACCGACAAGAACTCCGACGCGACGGGCAAGGGAACCGAGGACGCGGCCGGCTCCGGTGCCGACACCGGCAACGGCAAGCGGGAGCCGGTCGGGCAGAGCTGCGGCGCCAACGACATCTCCTGGAGCACCAGGTCCGAGACCCAGGCCGGCGGATACATCCTGGTCATGGCCAAGGCGAAGCCGGGGATCACCTGTTACCTGCCCGCCGCGCTTCCGACCGTCGCGTTCGGGTCCGACGGCACGCAGGCGGGTCCCGCTGAGCAGGCCACCGGCAAGCAGATCAAGCTGAGCGGGAGCACCACCGCCTACGCCGGGGTGAACCCGAAGACCACCAACGGAAACGGTGGCAAGGAACTGGACTTCATCATCGTCGGCGTCGGTGACGACGACCCCAACCCGGTCTCCCTGTCGGTCGGCACCATCACTGTCGAAGACCCGATCGTCACCAACTGGCACACCGCCCCGGCCGACGCCGTTCCCTTCAGCTGAACGGACCCGCAGCTCGTGACCCGTGCTTGAACGGCTTGGCGCGGGCAGCGGCCGGGCCCGGTATCGGGCCGGATGGTGGCGTGCGACACGCTTCAGATCGGTTCCGGCTGCGGTAGCGGATGTCGCGCTGGTGTGGTCCTCGGTTGCCACGCCGCGGTGGTCCGTACGTAGCCGTAGACCACGGAGGTCATCGCCAGCATGAGCAGTGGTCCGGACACCCACGGGTGCTCGGCCATCTTCAACGGCAGGAAGCGGTAGGACACCAACAGCGCAGCGAAGACCGTTGTCCCGTAAGCGACCAGCCGGATCCCCGACCGGTCCCAGCCGCGGTCGAGCGCCCGCAGAGCTGCCTCGATCGTGAGCACGAACACCACGCCGGCAATGAGATCGACGCCGTAGTGGTAGCCGAATCCCAGCGTTGCGGCGAGTGTGGCAATCAGCCAGAACGTGCCCGCGTACCGCAGAACGCGTGGGCCGTTGCGGGAATGGATGAAGATCGCGGCCGCCCACGCCGTGTGCAGGCTGGGCATGCAGTTCCGCGGGGTGATCTCGTCGAACGGCATGGGGTGCGGGGCATTGACCGGCGGCGGCGTTTGTGGCCACAGGTCGGCCACCGCCCAGTGCTCGTTGGACGGGATCTCCGGCGACCACAGGCTGACCGTCGCCCAGTGCTCGGTGCCGGTGCCGTAGGCGAAGATCGGTCCGACCACCGGGAAGATCATGTAGAAGGCCGGTCCGAGAAGGCCGATCACCAGAAAGGTGCGCACCAGGTGATGGGTCGGGAAGCGGCGCTCGACCGCCACGCCGCGCAGTTGATACAGGGCGACGGCGACTGCGGCCACCGCGAGCTGACCGTAGACGATGTCGAGGAAATTGAAGCCGATGGGGCCGGTGGCCGTGACGGCCCGGCCCACCAGCCACGACGGATCGCCCAGCGCGTGATCGGCTGTTGCCACGTACTGGTCGAGCACCGCCGGGCGGGTCTTCGAGGTGATGAGCAGCCATGTGTCGCCGGTCTTGCGGCCGGCCACCAGCAGCAGGCCCAGCCCGACGCCCTTCAGCAGCAGAACACGCTCCCGGCCGGTGCGGCGAGTGACAGCGACGACCGCGTAGCCCAGAATCACCCACAACGCACCGTTGCCGAAGGGGTGTCCGCCGGTCGTCTCGATGTCCAACGCCCACCGGACCAGCGAGAAGGCGATATCGATACCGATCGCCGCACCCGCCGCGATGAACCGTTGCCGCCAGGTGAGCACCACCATCATCAACGCCATGGCGGCGTACAGCAGGCCGCCCGACTTGGGGGCGGCCACCACCTCTCGCACTTGGGTGGTGATCGGCCCTGGTAGGCCGTAGCGACGCGCGGCGAACTCCAGCACGATGAGGAATCCGAGGGCCGCGACACCCGCCACGGCCCAGAGTCTCTCCCGTCGTCGGGGCAGGTCCGGTCGAGGTACGCGCATGGGCGGAGTGGTCACTTCGCCCGCAGTCCCGATGCGTCTCCCAAAGCCCCGAGACACTTCATCCCCCCTCAGCCCGCCCCTGCACGCCACCCGTGCCCTTGGTCTCCCCCTCAGCGCGGACAGCCACAGTCAACAGCGGTGCCCCAGCCCCTCACGGGAGGGAAGCACAGCGGATCTGCGCAGGTCAATAGCCATGTGGGCACACAAGCGCCGTCGCTTCCCAAGCTGAGGGCTCGGGCACCGTCGTCGTGGGGCGGCCGTCGCGGCCTGCTCCGGGCGCCAGGTCCCCTCAGGCGGACAGGTAGGAGAAGAAGAGACCCTGCGGGTCGTACTCCGCCCGCAAAGACCGCAGGCGCTGCCAATCGGCGGTCGTGAACGATTGCCGGGCCCGGGACGGGTCGGCGGTCAGGTCCGCTTCGGCGATGTAGTGACCGGTCCCGAACGGCTCCATCGCGCGCATGGCGTCGCGCAGCCAGTGCACGTTGACGTCGTCGTGTGCGGGATCGGTCCAGACGGCGTAGGGCACGACGTAGCTCTCTCCGAGCACGGAGAACGCCATGTTCCGCAGCAACTCGTCCTCCCGCGAGACCGGTGAGACGGGCGCCAGCACGAAGGACTTCCCGGAGGGGGCCCTGGCGACCGCGTCACACAGTGTCGCCAGGAGCGATGCGTAGCCCTCGTGCGACCACAGGGTGTCGGCCGCGTAGCGGTGCTTCTCGGGCCACAGGTCCAGGTTGGCGTCATAGAGCACGGAAAGAGACGTCGGCTCATCGAGCCGCCGGGACAGCGGTCGTTCGGAGAGAGGGCAACTGCGCAGCGGACGCAGGGCGTCAACGGCTTCAGTGTGCGAGTTCGCGAACGCGGTGGCGGTGACGACGACCACCTCGGGCCACGGCCCATCCGGCACGCCTGATGCGTTCTCGGCGGCCAGCAGGAAGGACTGTTCCACGTTCGCGGGCAGTTCACGCGCCGCCCCGGTGGCCCAGTCGGCCACGGGGCCTACTGCCGTGAGGGGAAAGACATAGGAGGTTGCGGCGAGTGCGGTCGGTCGCGGCCGCAGACGGAGACGGAAGCCGGTGACGACGGCGAAGAAGCCGGGTCCGGCTCCCCGTGCCGCCCAGAACAGACCGGGATGCTCTTCTTCGGTGCACCTGAGCACTTCACCGTCGGCTGTCACAGCGGTGATCTCCAGTACGCTCGCGCAGCCCACCCCCCACAGACCGGAGTTCCAGCCCAGGCCGCCGCTGAGGAGGTAACCGCCCAGGGCGACGGAGGGGCAGTGCCCTGCGGGGAAGGCGAGATCGCGCCGGGCGAGCTCCTTCGCGAATCTGCTGCCGATGACACCTGGCTGCACGGTCGCCGTCGCCGAGTCGGCATCGATCTCCCACTGATTGAGGCCTGAGAGGTCGAGGAGTACGCCTCCGTCCCGCAGCGGTGAACCGCACCAGCTGTGTCCGCCCGCGCGTACGGCGAGTCGCAGTCCACTGGAGACGGCCAGCTTCAGGACTTCCTGAACGTCCCGCTCGCAGGCGGCGCGGACGATCAGATCGGGGTACCGGTCCGGCTTGAGTTCGTTCCACAGAGCCCGCGCACGGGCGGTCTCGTAATCCGCGTCGCCCCTGCGGAGGACCGCGCCCTCGATCCGTGAGCGCCGGTTCTGTTCGCTCATGACGACCTCCTCGTCGTGAGCACCCCTCGTCGTGAGCAGCTCCCGGAGCCGGCCGTCAGCCGGTGGTCAGGCCGAAGATCACGACGAACGCGAGCCAGCAGATCGCCACCACCGCGGCACCTGCCACGTCAATGCGGAGGGACCCCGCCTGACGCGGCATCAGCCAGAAGGCGAGGGCTCTGTTCACCAACGGCATCAGCAGCCACGTCAGGATGGACACGCTCAACACGTTCGAGATGAACAAGGCGAGATATCCGGGCAGGCCGAGAGCGGCAAGTCGGGGACCCACCACGAGGTTGAGGACCTCGACGGTGGGATAGAGGGCCAGCACCACGGACATGGCCTGCTTCCAGTTGGGCGGACCGCCCTCTTCCGCACCCTGCTCGAAGCGGAACCAACTGCCGAACGCGGATCCGACCTTGCGCACGTCGTAGGACACGAAGGTGCCGCGCCCTTCGTCGAGGAGCTTTCGGCGGGTGGTGGATTCGAGCCAGTTGTCCAGATGTTGACGGGTGTCGAAGCGGAAGGCCGTGACCCACTTGTCCTGGATCCCCTTCACGGGCCGGAACAACTCCGAGCCCATGAAGCCCGGGAACCTCCGTTGAGCCGACAGGATCTTCTCCTGCCAGCTCACGAATGCCCGTTCCTGGTCAGGTCGCACGTCGTGCGAGATCACCGCGGTGACGGCGTCGTGGACCGGCGTGCCACCCGCGAGAACTTCCTGCGTGGGGGCCTCTTCGAACAGGTCGCGTCCCTGTTCGAGGAGTTCACGGCGGGTATCGGAGCTCATCCACGCGGTCAGCTGATCCAGATGGGAGAAGCGGAAGACAACGACCCACTCGTTTCCTTCGACGGAGGGCGGAGGGTACTGCTCCGTTCCCTCGAACCCGTCGAATTCGCCTACGACCTCGTTGGTCCGATCCTGCCAGCGCAGGTAGTCGTCTTCACATCCCGGACGGACCTTCTGTGAGACCACGACGGTCGCGCTGTCGCCGTGGGAGCCAGGAGTTGCACGAGGACTCACGCCTCCTAGAGTAGAGAGAAGCCCCATATGTCGCAAAAGTAACGTGGGATCGGAGGCGCCGAGATGGGACACAGGGAACACCTGGCCGAAGCGGCGCAGTTGGCCACCGAATCCGTCGAGAACGGCTGGGGAGGCCCCTTCGGCGCGGTGATCACCCATGACGGCGAGGTGATCGCTCGAGGCCAGAACCGCGTGCTGCTCACGGCGGACCCCACGGCGCACGGCGAGGTGGAGGCCATACGCAAGGCCATCCAGTACCTCAACCCGGATGCTCCCACTGTCTCGGAAGACCACCAGAACGAGTACACACTGGAGTTGGTGCCCCGTCCCGAGGGGTCCCCGGACATCCTGCCGGAGCGTGCCCGCATGCTCCAGGGATGCTCGATCTACACCAGCGGCGCGCCCTGCCCCATGTGCATGAGCGCCATCTACTGGGCGCGAATCGGCGCCGTCTACTACAGCTGTGACTGGAAGGCCACCGAGGAGATCGGGTTCAGCGACGACTTCCAGTACGAGGACTTCCAGCGGCCTCCGGACCAGCGGAGCATCAGCATCAAGCAGATGTACCCCGAGCTGGGCGCCCAGGCCTACCAG
Organism: Streptomyces sp. 6-11-2; assembly: GCF_006540305.1. Taxonomy (GTDB): domain Bacteria; phylum Actinomycetota; class Actinomycetes; order Streptomycetales; family Streptomycetaceae; genus Streptomyces. The sequence goes on from NZ_BJOR01000001.1 coordinate 3,807,639, forward strand.
GCGTGGCAGGACAAGCCGAACCACCATCCGTACTGACGGTCACTCATGTGTGGGTGCGTTGGCGGCCGGTGATGAAGAGGCCCCCGGGCGGCGGAATCTCCGCCGGCCGGGGGCCTTTCACCGGCCGGGGCCTGCCCGGGCCGTCAGCAGGGGGTGCCCGGGGTCAGTGGCGGCCGCCGCGGTCGTTGCGGTCGCCGTGGTTGTTGCGGTCGCCGCGGTCGCTGCGGTCGTTGTGGTTGTTGCGGTCGTTGTTGCGGTCGTTGTTGTGGGAGCCGCGGGTGTCGCGGGGGTCGCGGGGGTCACGACGGTCGTTGTTCCAGGTGGAGGTGTCCACCACGCGGCCGCGCTCGTTGCGCAGGGTGGCGGTGTCGCGGCGGTCCCAGATCTGGTTGCGGCGGTCCTGGAACAAGTCGTTGCGGGTGTCGCGGCCCACGCCGGTGTGGACCCGGACCGTGGCGTGGCCGTTGAGACGGAAGTGGCGGAAGGTGTAGGTGTGGCCCTGCCTGTCGGACAGCGTCCACCCGCGCAGGTTGACGTTCTCGCGGCTGTTGTTCGTGATCGCCACCCACTCCTGATTCAGGGCGCTGTTGGAGCGGTGGTCGCGGCCCTCGGAGCCGAGGTGCACGTTGCTGATCACCACGCTCTGGCGCTGCGGGCGCGGGGCGTGGCCGGCTGCGGACGCCGGCAGCGCCACCGTACCGACCAGCGCACCGGCGGCGGCAACGGCGGCGGCCAGACGACGAGCGGTCACAGAAACGGAAATGGACACGGGCTCTCCCTGCTTGGTGCGAGCACACTCCGCCCGCGGGGACGGACCGCGCGGGCGGAGTGTGCGCTGTGCGGTGGCGGCCGGCTGGCCGCGCCCTCATACCTTGTCCGCCGATTCCGGGACATGGCGGTAATTCCCGACCGGTGTTACAGAGCGCCCGTATTTCTGTGACGGTTGCCTGTAGGGATCATTCAGCCGCCGAACGCGGACAGTTGACGGGCCGTCGGCGGGAAGGTCCTTGCGGGCGCTGAGCAGCGGCGCTCGTTCGCCAGGGCGCGCCACCCCGGACGCGGCGCGGCCGTCACTCTTTCGTGGGTAACAGCGGGTGCGGGTGCCGGTGCATACGGCGCAGGGCCCCGGTGGAGTACCGGGGCCCTGCGATCACCTGCGGCGACGTGCCGCGGTGCGGATATAGGTGAACCGATTCGGGTGAACGTGGTGGGCGGCGGCGTCCCGTCAGCCGCACTGGCAGGGGCCGCCCGACTGGCACCCGCAGCCGCAGCCCGAGCCGCAGCCGCAGGCGCCGAAGAGCGGGAGGCTCCTGATCTCGGCGGGCTGCTCGGTCTCGCGTTCCTGCGTGGGGTCGGGCGTGGTGCTGGGGGATTCGGCCATGGGTCCCTCCTAGAGACTGGTGCCTTTGCCCATTTCATGCCCGCCGCACTGGGCGCATCAACGGCGCACGGTGGCTCGAGCACGCCCTGGCGTCCCCGTTTCGCGCCGCCCCGGGCCGGCCGGAGGCCGACCCCGGCCGTCAGGCGCCCTCCACCCCCGTCACCGGCTGGATGTCCTGCTGGAGCTCGTCCGCGTGCTCACCGGTCACCAGGTACACCACCCGCTTGGCGACCGCCACCGCGTGGTCGGCGTACCGCTCGTAGTAGCGGCCGAGCAGGGTGACGTCCACGGCCGTCTCGATGCCGTGCTTCCAGCGGTCGTCGATCAGGTGCGTGAAGAGGGTGCGGTGCAGCAGGTCCATCTCGTCGTCGTCCTGCTCCAGCTGGAGCGCCAGGTCGACGTCCTTGGTCACGATCACCTCGGCCGCCTTCGCCATCAGGCGCTGGGCCAGCTGCCCCATCTCCAGGATGGTGGCGTGCAGGTCCTGCGGGACCGCGCGCTGCGGGAAGCGCAGCCGGGCGAGCTTGGCCACGTGCTGGGCCAGGTCGCCCGAACGCTCCAGGTCGGCGGACATCCGCAGGGAGGTGACGACGATCCTGAGGTCCGTCGCCACCGGTTGCTGCCTGGCCAGCAGGGCTATCGCCCGGGCCTCCAGGTCGTGCTGGAGCTCGTCGACCCTCTGGTCGGCCTCGATCACGCTCTCGGCCAGCTTCAGGTCGGCGTCCAGGATGGCGGTCGTGGCGCGCCCGATCGCCGACCCGACCAGCCGGGCCATCTCCACCAGACCGTCGCCGATCGAGTCAAGTTCCTCGTGGTACGCGTCCCGCATCAGGGTTCCCTCTCGTGCGTCGTCATTCGGGGGTTCGGTAGGGGTTTCCCGGGGCCGGAGGCCACGGCGGAGCCTGGGGTACGAACCCCCACGCTCCCACGGTCCGGGGCCTACGCGTCCGTTTCCGTCACCCCAAATGAACCAATACTGGCTCCAAGGTGAACTCTGGGCGACGAGTGTCCGAGGTCGCACCTCGACGGCTGTGGTCGGGTCCTGTCCCGTGCCTAACCTGGACGCATGGACGTGAACGCGGCGGTCGCCGCAGCGGCAGCGATCGCCGGAGTACTCACCGGCGTCATCGCCATGCTGGCGTTCCGCTGGAGCGAGCGCGAGCAGAGGCGCCCGACCCGTACTTCCCTGCACACCGACCCGGTCCTGCCGCCGGGTGTGGACACCGTCCTCTCCGTTCTGCGTTCCTCCGCAGTCGTCCTCGACGAGGCCGACGCCGTGGTCAAGGCCAGCTCCGCAGCGTACGCCCTCGGGCTGGTCCGCGGCGGCAAGCTGGCCGTGGAGCCCATGCTCCAGATGGCCCGGGACACGCGGAGGGACGGAGAGATACGGCAGGTCGAGCTGGACCTGCCACGACGCGGCACCGGACGCGGCGAGGCCCTCGCCGTCTCCGCGCGTGTCGCGCCGCTGGGCTCCCGGCTGGTCCTGCTCCTGGTCGAGGACCTGACCGAGGCCCGCCGTATCGAGGCGGTACGACGCGACTTCGTCGCCAATGTGAGCCACGAGCTGAAGACACCCGTCGGCGCGCTCTCCCTGCTGTCCGAGGCCGTCATGGACGCCTCCGACGACCCGGAGGCCGTGGAGCGGTTCGCCGGGCGCATGCAGATCGAGGCGACCCGGCTCACCAACCTGGTGCAGGAGCTCATCGACCTGTCCCGGGTGCAGAACGACGACCCGCTGGAGGACGCCGAGCCCGTCCGCGTGGACGAGCTGGTGGCCGAGGCCGTCGACCGCTGCCGCCACCAGGCGGGAACCAAGCAGATCACGATGGCCTCGAACATGGTGGCGCCCGAAGGGCTCGCTCAGGGCGGTGCCGGTCGACGGGCGGGCGGCACCGCCGACCTGCGCGTGTGGGGCAACCGCGGCCAGCTCGCCGCCGCCCTCGGCAACCTCGTGGAGAACGCCGTCAACTACTCCCCGTCCCGCACCCGCGTCGGCATCGCCGCCCGCAGGGTCAACGTCCCCGGCGGGGACCTCATCGAGATCGCTGTCACCGATCAGGGCATCGGCATCTCGGACAAGGACAAGGAGCGCATCTTCGAGCGCTTCTACCGCGTCGACCCGGCCCGGTCGCGTGCCACGGGGGGCACCGGTCTGGGTCTGGCGATCGTGAAGCACGTGGTCGCCTCGCACGGCGGGGAGATCACCCTGTGGAGCGCCGAGGGACAGGGCTCCACCTTCACCCTGCGACTGCCGGAGGCGGCCGCGGCCCGAGAGGCCCGCGACCGCGCGCAGGAGCACCCCGCCCTCGACGAGGAGGCCGGGCAGCCACTCACCCACCCCACCCCTTACGAACCGCTTCCCGCCCCGGAGGTCCTTCCGTGACCCGAGTGCTCGTCGTCGAGGACGAGGAGTCCTTCTCCGACGCCCTGTCGTACATGCTCCGCAAGGAGGGCTTCGAGGTCGCCGTAGCGGCCACGGGGCCCGACGGACTCGACGAGTTCGAGCGCAACGGCGCCGATCTCGTCCTCCTCGACCTGATGTTGCCGGGGCTGCCCGGCACGGAGGTGTGCCGCCAGCTGCGCGGCCGCTCCAACGTTCCCGTGATCATGGTGACCGCCAAGGACAGCGAGATCGACAAGGTCGTCGGCCTGGAGATAGGCGCTGACGACTACGTCACCAAGCCGTTCTCCTCCCGCGAGCTGGTCGCCCGTATCCGCGCGGTGCTGCGCCGGCGCGGCGAGCCGGAGGAGGTCACTCCGGCGGCCTTGGAGGCCGGGCCGGTCCGCATGGACGTCGACCGGCACGTGGTCACGGTCTCCGGCTCCAAGGTCGACCTCCCCCTCAAGGAGTTCGACCTGCTGGAGATGCTGCTGCGCAACGCCGGCCGGGTCCTGACCCGGATGCAGCTCATCGACCGTGTCTGGGGTGCCGACTACGTCGGCGACACCAAGACGCTGGACGTCCACGTCAAGCGTCTGCGCGCGAAGATCGAGCCGGATCCGGGCGCCCCGCGCTATCTGGTGACGGTCCGGGGGCTCGGTTACAAGTTCGAGCCGTAGACCGGTGCGGGCCGCGCAGCGCGCACCGTCCGTCCCCCGCACGCCAAGGGCGGCACCCTCCTGAAGGGGGTGCCGCCCTTGGCGTGCTCGGCGTGCTGGTCGCGGACCGGGTCTCAGTTGCCGGCCGTCGACTGCGAGGCCGAGTCGCCGGGGGTCGCGGTGGCGTCGCCGCCGCCCGACGCGGAGGCCGACTCGGACTGCCGGGCCGACGGCGACTTCGACTGGTCGCCCGCGGCGGAGTGGGACGCGGCCGGCTCGCCGGGTGCCGCCGGGACGTTGCTCGGGCCCCACTTGTCGAAGTAGCCCTGGGCCGGGACCACGAAGGCGCGCAGGCTGACGTCACCGGTCTTGCTGAAGGTGAAGGTGATCTTCTGCGCGTTGCCGTCCTTGAGCACCGGGCCGGGGTTGGTCAGCGCGGCGGAGGCGTTGCCCTTGCCGCCGAGGATCACGGAACCGTGCGCGGGGATGGTCACCTTGCCGCCGCCCTGCGCCGGGGTGATCTGGGCGGAGCCGTCGCCGTCGACACGGATCGCGTCCAGCGTCTGGTCGGTCGTGCCGCTGTTGAAGAGCGTCGCGATGATCACGGCCGGGCCCTTGGTCTGGACGCCGGGCTGGGTGACGACCACCGCGTTCTGGACCTTGATCGCGCCGACTGTCGTGGCCGCGTTGTCGGGGCGGATCTGGAGCGTCTGGGCATCGTGGCCGGCGCCGCACGCGGCGAGCGAGGCGATCGAGAACGCGATGACGGCGGCGGCGAGGGCGCCGCGTCGAAGGCTGCTGCTCACGGCGGCGGCAACTCCTTGAACGTGGGCGGAACAGGGCGGCTCCCTTATAAAGCCGTCCTAAGCGTCTGTCAGCGGCCATAGGTTACCGAGCCGTTCCCACGGGCCCGCACCCGACCCGCCCCCTGTGCCTCCCGCCACACCTCGCGCCCCCCGTGGCGCAGCCGTCCCGGCGCCCGGAATCCGGTCGTGCGACCGGGTCGGTGGGGGCCCCCGCGCATTGGCCGCGCGGCCGTCCGCCTTTCCGATAAGCACCCCCCGCATAGCCCGCTCATAGCCCGTCATCGGCCCGCTGGGGATTTCCGGTGAAGGAATGCGCGTCGGGGGCGGGAATTGATCACCGGCCGCCCGTCCGGTGGATGGGACGAACGGCGTGATCAATTCCGGATTCGTCTTGGAGACGGCTCCGGAGCACCGAACGGAGTAGCGGAAGTCGAGCGCCTGGAACCAGACAAAACGGGATGTTCGGCCGTTTGGATGGAGCGCCGGATGTGTGTAACGTACGCGTTTCACCCCGCGTGGAGAGCCCCTCCGACCTGCGAATACCTGCTTCCCCTTGACCCCCGTGACCCTTCCGAAGCACGTCCCCGTTGCTGTTGTCAAGCCCCGAGATATGCCCTGACCTGCGAAAACGCCATTCAGAAGACGCCGTATCCGTGTTACCCTGGATAGCCACGGAAGGGGTACCTGTCACATGACGTTCAAGGTTGGCGACACCGTGGTCTATCCCCATCACGGGGCCGCGCTGATCGAGGCTATCGAAACTCGCCAGATCAAAGGCGTGGACAAGACCTACTTGGTGCTGAAGGTCGCCCAGGGTGACCTGACGGTGCGTGTGCCAGCGGACAATGCGGAGTTCGTCGGCGTGCGTGATGTGGTCGGTCAGGACGGGCTGGACCGGGTCTTCGAGGTCCTGCGCGCTCCGTACGCCGAGGAGCCCACGAACTGGTCGCGTCGTTACAAGGCAAATCTGGAGAAGCTCGCCTCCGGCGATGTCATCAAGGTCGCGGAAGTCGTGCGTGACCTGTGGCGTCGCGAGCGCGAGCGCGGACTCTCCGCCGGAGAGAAGCGCATGCTCGCCAAGGCCCGCCAGATCCTGGTGAGCGAGCTCGCCCTCGCGGAGAACACCAACGAGGACAAGGCCGAGGCCCTGCTCGACGAGGTTCTCGCGTCCTGACGCGAGGCGACTGCCACACCCGCCTCAGTTCAGCACAGAAAATGCCGCGGTGCCCGATGGCGCGTTTCACGTCGCCGGGCGCTGCGGCATGTTCGTACCCGCGCGGGTGCGCGCGGGCGTCCTCCATGCCGTACGGCCGGGGAGGATCCCCCCGATACTGTGTGCCGGGCCCGGGCAGCCGACTCGACCGGGGTCACGGAAGGGTCCGGTCGAGGCCGCACGCCCGGCACTCCCCCCGGACTCTGCGAGCAGGGGGGTGCTCCCCCAGGCCATACCCACGCCGGGCCGCCACACAAACCTGACAGGAACCATGTCTGACGATTCGCGCCCCTCACCCACGAGCGGCCGGCCGGGAGCCTCCGTCGCCGCCGTGATTCCGGCCGCCGGCCGGGGCGTACGCCTCGGTCCGGGCGCCCCCAAGGCACTGCGCGCGCTGAACGGCACACCCATGCTCATCCACGCCGTGCGGGCCATGGCCGCCTCCCGGGCGGTCTCCCTGGTCGTCGTCGTGGCCCCGTCCGACGGCGCCGCCGAGGTCAAGTCGCTCCTCGACGCGCACGCGCTGCCCGAGCGCACGGACTTCCTCGTGGTGCCGGGCGGCGAGACCCGCCAGGAGTCGGTCAGGCTCGGCCTGGACGCGCTGCCGCCGGGCCACGGCATCGTCCTCGTGCACGACGCGGCCCGTCCGCTGGTGCCGGTGGACACCGTGGACGCGGTCATCGAGGCCGTACGGGCCGGGGCGCCCGCCGTGGTGCCGGCGCTGCCGCTCGCCGACACCGTCAAGCAGGTCGATCCCGCGGCGGTGCCCGGCGGGCCCGAGCCAGTGGTGTCCACGCCCGACCGGTCGCGGCTGCGCGCCGTGCAGACCCCGCAGGGCTTCGACCGGGCGACGCTGGTCCGCGCCCACGAGACGGTCACCGACGACGTCACCGACGACGCGAGCATGGTCGAGCAGCTCGGCGAGCGGGTCGTGGCCGTGCCCGGCCACGAGGAGGCCTTCAAGGTCACCCGTCCGCTGGACCTGGTCCTCGCGGAGGCGGTCCTGGCCCGGCGGAGGCTGAACGATGGCTTCTGACGCGCCCCCGCTGCCCCAGGTCGGCATCGGCACCGACATCCACGCCTTCGAGGAGGGCCGCGAGCTGTGGTGCGCGGGCCTGAAGTGGGAGGGCGAGGGCCCGGGACTGGCCGGGCACTCCGACGCCGACGTCGTCGCGCACGCCGCGTGCAACGCGCTGTTCTCGGCCGCCGGCCTCGGCGACCTCGGACAGCACTTCGGCACCGGGCGCCCCGAGTGGTCCGGCGCGTCCGGGGTCACCCTGCTGGCGGAGGCCGCGCGGATCGTACGCGCGGCGGGCTTCCGGATCGGGAACGTGGCGGTGCAGGTCGTCGGCCCCCGGCCGAAGATCGGCAAGCGCCGGGACGAGGCCCAGAAGGTCCTGTCCGAGGCGGCCGGAGCGCCGGTCACCGTCTCCGGCGCGACCACCGACGGGCTCGGCTTCCCCGGCCGCGGCGAGGGACTGATGGCGGTGGCCACGGCGCTCGTGGTGCGCGCGGGCTGACGGCGTGCGAGGGTACCCGCGTACCCCTCGCCCCCGACGCGGGCACCCGACGCCCGACCAGGCTCACGGAGGTCACCCCATGTCCGCCGCCCTGCCCGACCGGCTCAAATCACTGCTCGACGGTCCCGTCTTCGTCGTCCTCGGCACGATCCAGCCCGACGGCAGCCCGCAGCTGTCCCCGGTCTGGGCGAAGCGGGACGGCGACGACGTCCTCGTCTCCACCACCGTCGACCGCCGCAAGAAGAAGAACCTCGACCGCGACGCCCGCGCGAGCGTCGTCGTCCAGGACCCCGATTCGCCCTACGAGTACGCCGAGATCCGCGGCACCGCCGAGATGACCACCGCGGGCGGCCGGCAGCTCATCGACGAGCTGTCCATGAAGTACACCGGCAAGAAGTACGCCGAGTTCAACCCCTCCTCGGCGCAAGACGCCGAGCGCGTGATCGTACGGATCAGGCCGCGGAAGGTCGTCGGAATCCTGTGACCGCGGCCCTCCCGCGCGGGGGATGTGCGGAACATGTGCGGAAAAGCAGCGCGCACGCGGCGGGGAAGCAAGCGAGGTACTGCCCGGGGCCCACTACCCTGGTGTGGTGACTATTCGCCTGTACGACACCAGCGCCCGGCAGATCCGTGACTTCACCCCGCTCGAGCCGGGTTGTGTCTCGATCTACCTGTGCGGCGCCACCGTGCAGGCGGCCCCGCACATCGGGCACATCCGCTCGGGACTGAACTTCGACATCATGCGCCGCTGGTTCGCCTACCGCGGCTACGAGGTGACGTTCATCCGCAACGTCACCGACATCGACGACAAGATCATCGCCAAGGCGCACGAGCAGCACCGCCCGTGGTGGGCGATCGGCTACGACAACGAGCGCGCGTTCGACGACGGCTACACCGCGCTCGGCTGCCTGCCGCCCACATACGAGCCCCGTGCCACCGGCCATGTGCCGGAGATGATCGAGATGATGCGGGGCCTCATCGAGCGCGGTCACGCCTACGCCGCCGACGGCAACGTCTACTTCGACGTGCGCTCCTTCCCCGGTTACCTGGAGCTGTCGCGGCAGGAGCTCGACAACCTGCTCCAGCCCTCCGGCGAGGGCGAGACCGGCAAGCGCGACCCGCGCGACTTCGCCATGTGGAAGGCGGCCAAGCCGGGCGAGCCGACCTGGTCCACCCCGTGGGGGCCGGGCCGCCCGGGCTGGCATCTGGAGTGCTCGGCGATGGCGCACAAGTACCTCGGCAGCGCCTTCGACATCCACGGCGGCGGCCTGGACCTGATCTTCCCGCACCACGAGAACGAGATCGCCCAGGCCAAGGCCTACGGCGACGAGTTCGCGCGGTACTGGGTGCACAACGCCTGGGTGACCATGGCCGGCGACAAGATGTCCAAGTCGCTGGGCAACAGCGTGCTGGTCTCCGAGATGGTCAAGCAGTGGCGGCCCATCGTGCTGCGGTACTACCTGGGCACCCCGCACTACCGCTCGATGATCGAGTACAGCGAGGAGGCGCTGCGCGAGGCCGAGTCCGGGTTCGCCCGGATCGAGGGCTTCGTCCAGCGCGTGGTGGAGAAGGCCGGCCCGGTCGAGCCGGCCGAGCAGGTGCCGCCCGCGTTCGCCGAGGCGATGGACGACGACCTGGGCGTGCCGCAGGCGCTCGCGGTGGTGCACACCACCGTCCGCCAGGGCAACAGCGCGCTCGCCGCCGACGACAAGGAGGCCGCCGTGGCCCGGCTCGCCGAGGTGCGCGCCATGCTCGGCGTCCTCGGCCTCGACCCGCTGGACCCGCACTGGGCCGGAGGGGGCGAGCAGCGCGGCGAGGACCTGCACGGCGTGGTCGACACCCTGGTCCGCATGGTTCTCGACCAGCGCGAGGCGGCCCGCGCCCGCAAGGACTGGGCTACCGCCGACGCTCTCCGCGACCAGCTGAACCAGTCGGGCCTGGTGATCGAGGACAGCCCGCAGGGACCGCGCTGGAGCCTGGGCGCGCGCTGAGCCGCCCGCGAGCACGGAAGATCGATTGTGCCGCCCGGCCTCCCGGGCGGCACACTGCATAGACGTACGTACGACGCTTCGACAGACAGGTAGGTCATGGCCGGGAACAACCGCCGCATGTCCGGCAAGAAGGGCGCGCAGGTCGGCAGTGGCGGCCAGCGGCGCCGGGGGCTGGAGGGCAAGGGGCCCACGCCCCCCGCCGAGATGCGCAAGGGTCACGCCAAGCAGCGCGCCGTCCAGGCGAAGACTCGCCGCGCCCAGGGCCGCCCGCAGCAGCGGCGCGGCTCGGGCAGGTCGTCCTCCGAGCTCGTCGTCGGCCGCAACCCGGTCGTCGAGGCGCTGCGCGAGGGCGTGCCCGCCACCACGCTCTACGTCCAGCAGTTCATCGACAACGACGAGCGGGTCCGCGAGGCGCTCCAGCTCGCGGCCGAGCGCGGCGGGATCAACCTCATGGAGGCCCCGCGCCCCGAGCTCGACCGGATGACGAACGGGCTCAACCACCAGGGGCTGGTCCTCCAGGTGCCGCCGTACGAGTACGCGCACCCCGAGGACCTCGCCGACGCCGCCTACGACGAGGGCGAGGACCCGCTGATCGTCGCCCTCGACGGGGTGACCGACCCGCGCAACCTCGGCGCGGTCGTCCGCTCCGTCTCCGCCTTCGGCGGGCACGGCGTGGTCGTCCCCGAGCGGCGCGCGGCCGGTATGACCGCGGGTGCCTGGAAGACCTCCGCCGGCACGGCCGCCCGTACGCCGGTGGCCCGCGCCACCAACCTGACCCGCGCCCTGGAGTCGTACCAGAAGGCGGGCATCACGGTGGTCGGCCTCGCGGCGGACGGCGAGGCGGAGCTCGGTGACCTGGACGCCCTGGAGGGGCCCGTCGTCATCGTCGTCGGCAGCGAGGGCAAGGGCCTGTCCCGGCTGGTCGGCGAGACCTGCGACCTGCGGGTGCGGATCCCGATGCCGGGCGGCGCGGAGTCGCTGAACGCCGGTGTCGCGGCCGGGATCGTGCTCTACGAGGCGGCGCGCAGGCGCGCCTGACCGGTCGTCCGGAACCGGGTGCGGGTGGTCGAACGGTCGTCCGTGAGATCACCCGCCCGGGTGGAACCGGGCGATCCGTACAACCTTGACGCGGTCCGGACAGATCCGACGCGTCACGGCAGTGTCCTAACTCCTCGTCACTCGGTTAGATGAGTGTGGACACCAGAACACCCCGCACTCCCACGGGGGACCGCTCGTCGGGATACGACGACGCTCCCGCGCTGAGCATGGTGAAGGTGCCGAGCGATCCGGCCCAGGTCATCGTCAACCACGCGAGTTTCCGCGTGCAGTTGGGCGCCACCTCGCGGCGCGCCCAGTCCCTGCGGATCGCCCGGTACCCCGGCGGCACCGAGAACACCGGCCGCGTGCCCTTCGCCGCGGGCCGGGCCGGGGCCGCGACCCACCGCCGCCCGGTCGTCTGGAGCGGCAGGTCCGCCCCGGACGACACCGGCGCCCACCGGCTGCTCCAGGCCGTGCGGAGCGGAAGCGTGTGGTACTCCGAGGAGCCGTCCGCGGACGCCGGGGCCACGCAGGTCATGCCGCGCATCGGCGGCGCGCCGGGCCACGACCCCTACGACCTCGAGCGGACGGTCGAGACCCCCGTCGTCGGCGCCCAGCGCACGCCCGGGCCCGGCGCGACCCGGCTGCTGCCGCACATGCGGACCGCGGGCAGCGCCTACGAGGAGTCCGCCCACGGCCGCGCCGGGTACGGCGGTGCCGGCCACGGCGAGAACGGCTACGGCACCCCGGCATACGACCAACCTCCCTACGGCGACGCCGACTTCGCGGACGACGAGCACGACGGGACCGGTGCGTACGACGCGTACGGCGAGCAGGGCGGACACCGGCAGAGCAGGCGCCACGCCGACGATCCGTCCCGGCACGCGTACTTCCCGGGCCGGCGCATGAACCTCGGCGTCGTGCTGCTCCCGCTGCGCATCTTCCTCGGGTTCATCTCCCTCTACGCCGGCCTGGGCAAGCTGTGCGACCCGCTGTACTTCGACGGCGGCAAGCGCGGCTCCATGGTCAAGTGGCTCAACACCCTGCACCCCTGGGAAGTCGCCGAGCCGCTGCGCCAGTTCGCGCTCCAGCACCCCGTCGGCTCCGGGCTCGTCATCGCCTTCCTCCAGGTCGTCGTGGGGATCCTCACGGTCCTGGGCTGCTGGCAGCGGGTCGCCGCGGGGATCGGCGCGCTGCTGTCGGCCGCGCTGATCGTGACGGTGAGCTGGAAGACGGTGCCCGTCTACGACGCGCCGGACATCATCTACCTCGCCGCCTGGTCCCCGCTGGTCATCGCCGGCGCGCCCGTGTACTCCGTGGACGGCCGCCTCGCCGCCTCCGCCTGGCGACGGCTCGGACCGCGCTCCGACATCTGGGAGCTGCGCCGGTTCGTGCTGCGTCGCGGCGCCCTGGTCACGGCGCTCGTCACCGGTCTGACACTGCTCGTCGGCTCGCTGCTCGGGGGCGCCGTCCGCGACGCCGACCGGGTGGTCGTGCCCGGACCCGGCGAGGCCCCGCGCAACGAGCTGCCCGGCTCGCCGCTCCCGAGGGAGACGGGCGAGCGGCAGCAGAAGCCGCCGGCGGCGTCGACCCCGCCGACCGCCCGGCACGATTCCTCGGCCGTCCCGTCCCGCGGTCCCGCGAGCGCGCCGGGCGCGACCCGCGAGAGCGGTAGCGCGACCGGCGGCGTGCCCAGCGAGACCCAGGGCACCGGCCAGACCCCGCCGCGTCACTCCGCCCCGGCGCAGCAGGCACCCAGCACCAGCTCGGGGCCGACCTCCGGCGGTACCGAGACCGGTGGCAGCACCGGATCGGGCGGTGGCTCCGGGGGACCCAGCTCCAGCGGCGGAGGCTCCAACGGCGGCGGCTCGTCCTCGGGTCAGCCGGGGCTGGTGGGTGGACTGCTGGGGTAGCCCGCCCCCCGGTTCGCCGTACGGGTGCGGCGCTGTGGGCTCACCTCCCCAGCGCCGCCAGCTCCTTCGCGGCCTCCGTGAGGTCCTTCGCGGTGTCGATGGCGCGCCAGTAGGCGCCCTGGGGGATGGGGAAGCCGGCGAGCCTGCGCTCGCGGGCCAGGTGCGGGAAGGTGGTGCGCTCGTGGTCGCCGCGCTCCGGGAGGAGGCCGGCGAACTCGGGTGAGAACACGTAGACACCCGCGTTGATCTCGAAGGTCGAGGGCGGGGCCTCGATGAAGTCCGTGATGTGGCCGAAGCCGTCCGTCCGCACGGCGCCCCACGGGATCCGCGGGCGGGCCAGCGCGAGGGTGGCGACCGCGTCGCGCTCGGTGTGGAAGTCGGCCATGTCGCGCAGCGAGAACCGGGTCCAGATGTCGCCGTTGGTGGCGTACCAGGGCTGGTCCGGGTGGGGCAGCTGGGCGGCGGCGAACTTCAGGCCGCCACCGCGGCCGAGCGGCTCCGGCTCCACGACGGTGCAGACACGGAACGGCAGGTCCGCCGACTTCAGCCAGTCCTGGAGCACCTCGGCGAGGTGGCCGCAGGACACCACCACGTCCGTCACACCCTCCTCGGCCAGCCAGGCGAGCTGGTGGCCGATGATCGGAGTGCCCGTTCCGGGGATCTCGACCATCGGCTTGGGCCGGTCGTCGGTGTAGGGCCGCAGCCGGGAGCCCTGGCCTCCGGCCAGGACGACGGCTTGAGTGGGGCGGGACGCCTCATTCGGATGGGTCATGCCCGCACTGTACGACCCACGCTTCGGGCCCCGGCCGCCGCCAAGGAATTCCCTGCGCACCGATAACCGACTTCCCGCCCGGATCGGGCCCTCCGGGCGGGGCGCGGGGGCCGGCCCTCCGGACGGGCGCACGCGGTGGGGCATGTGGACGGGGCGGCGGGGCTTCCGGGCGGGGGTGCGCGGCAGGTTTTCGGGCGGGAGTGTGGGGTGCCCTTCGGGCAGGAACGTGCGGTCGGGCCTCGCGGTGGGGGAGCAGCAGGCCCGGGGCCGGTTGGCGCAGGGGCGGCCGTAGGGGCGATCACTGTACGCGCCGCAGGCGTCCGGCGCGGTTGCTCTGCGGTCCGCGCCGAGGGGGTACGGGCCGGTTCAGCGCGGCCTGGTCGGCGCGAGTCGCCGCCGGGGGCGGGTGCGCCTCGGGGCGAGGCGGGCAGCGGGCCGATGCGGCACCTGAGGCCGAAGGGAGTGGCAGGGCTCTCCACGAGGTCCGCGGCGCGGGGCCCGGTGGGGCGGGGCGGGTCGGCCCGGCGGGCCCAGGTGTGGGGAGCGGTGTCTGCGCCAGGTCCGGTGGTCGCTGGACCCGGCGTTCGGGGCGCGCGTCACGAGGGCCGTGTCCGGGCTCGGGGCTGCCCCGCTGCGTTACCCGGCCAAGGCGTGGGCTCGGCCCTCCGCGCTGCCGTGCTGTGCCCTGGCGTGCCCCCCTCTGCCACATGGGTTCGCCCGGTTTCACTGCCGAGGTGGCCTCGCCCTGGCTCCGGGCCCGCCACAGGCCGCTCCGTGGGTTCACCCGGTCGCGTCCAGGGCGGGCCCCCGCCCCGCGAGGTGGCCCGCCCCGGACACGAGGGACTCGCTCAGCCGGCCAGGGGGCCGTGGCGTGTCAGTTGTGGGTGGACTGGATGCCGGAGGCGAAAGAGGTGTCGCAGACCGGGCGGGCGTAGGACTGGGCGCGGGTGGGGCCGTAGATGCGGACGGCCGCGCGGCCCAGGGTGCGGGCGATGGAGGCGCAGTGGCCGGCCAGCGACGGCCGGCCGTTGACCGCCTCCTGGAGGTGGGTGAGGACCACGCCCGGGTTCTGGTCCTGCAACTCGGTCAGCAGCTGGTCGCGCAGCACGTCCTGCGGGGCGCGGGCGCGGGACTTCGCCGGGGCGCCGACGGCCACGGCGTCCGACGCGGCCAGCACCGAGTTCGAGGGGCTCCCCGACCAGTTGACCCGGGTGACCGCGAGGGTTCCGGAGAGCACCAGGACGACGGGCAGGACGAGGGCGAGGGAGCGGCCGATCCGGCGGGCGGGGCCCGGGCCGCGTCGCGTGGGGTGGTTGGTGGAGTGCTTCACGCGAGTGAGGGTAGCGCCCGGTAATGATTTGGCGACATTTAGTCACCCCTTCGGGGGATGGTCAGCCCCTCTCTCCCGGATGACGTGTTGACGCACACCGCTCGAAATGTCCGGTGCGCCAGGGTGGTTCGGAGGCATGGAGAAGGGCCCCGCGGCCAGGTCGCGGGGCCCTTCTCGTCAACTTGGGTGAATCCCCCGGGGGCGTCCCGAGGTTTCAGCCGTTAGGCGTCAGCCGCGGACGCGTCAGTCCGACAGGCGCTCGCCCGTGGAGGTCGAGAACACGTGGGTCTCGCCCGGCCGCGGCACGACGTGCAGCGTGGAGCCCTTCTCCGGGACGGAACGGCTGCTGACGCGGACGACGAGGTCCCTCTGCTCGCCGCCGACCTCGACCGAGCCGTAGACGTACCCGTCGGCGCCCGTCTCCTCCACCACGTTCACGGAGACGGCGAGGCCGGCCGGAGCGTCCTCGGTGTCCTTCGACAGGGAGGCCGCCGCGCCGCCGCCCAGCTCGACCACGTCGAAGTGCTCGGGGCGCACACCCACCGTCACCGTGCGGTCGCCCTTGTCCGAGGCGGCCTTGAGCGCCTCGCGGTTGACCGGCACCACGCTGTTGCCGAACTTCACACCGCCGTCGGTGATCGGCACCTCGATGAGGTTCATGGCGGGCGAGCCGATGAAGCCGGCGACGAAGAGGTTGGCGGGCTTGTCGTACATGTTCCGCGGCGAGTCGACCTGCTGGAGCAGACCGTCCTTCAGCACCGCCACACGGTCGCCCATCGTCATGGCCTCGACCTGGTCGTGGGTGACGTAGACGGTGGTGATGCCGAGCCGGCGCTGGAGCGAGGCGATCTGCGTACGGGTGCTCACCCGGAGCTTGGCGTCCAGGTTGGACAGCGGCTCGTCCATGAGGAACACCTGCGGCTCACGCACGATCGCGCGGCCCATGGCGACGCGCTGGCGCTGACCGCCGGAGAGCGCCTTCGGCTTGCGGTCGAGGTACTCGGTCAGGTCGAGGATCTTCGCGGCCTCCTCGACCTTCTGCCGGATCTCCGCCTTGTTGACGCCGGCGATCTTGAGCGCGAAGCCCATGTTGTCGGCGACCGTCATGTGCGGGTACAGCGCGTAGTTCTGGAACACCATGGCGATGTCCCGGTCCTTCGGCGGCAGGTGGGTGACGTCGCGGTCACCGATCCGGATGGCTCCGCCGTTGACGTCCTCCAGGCCGGCGAGCATGCGCAGGGAGGTGGACTTGCCGCAACCGGACGGGCCGACCAGGACGAGGAACTCACCGTCCTCGATGTCGATCTCGAGCGCGTCGACGGCGGGCTTGTCGGAACCCGGGTAGATCCGGGTCGCCTTGTCGAACTGGACAGTGGCCATGGTGAATGGGCCCCCTTCTACCGGCAGGAACGTGCCGGACGATCCGTTGTAGGAAGGTGGTTGCCACTACGGGTGATTCCGTTGTGGTTGATGGTGTAGTCCACACGGGTGAACTGGCACAGGACGGTACCCGGCGTTCACCTGGTCTGTCAGCACTTGTGGGCTGGTGAACTTCACGGAAATTCCTGCCGGGCCGCCTCGGCGACCTGGGTACACTGCACGGACACACCCATACAGGCCTCCTTAGCTCAGCTGGTCCAGAGCGGCTGTCTTGTAAACAGCAGGTCGTCGGTTCGAATCCGACAGGGGGCTCCACACACGGAGGCCACCCGCACCACGAGGTGCGGGCGGCCTCCGTTCGTTTTTGCAGGTCAGGCTGTTCTGAGCAGCGTCCGTACGACCTGACGCAGCGTCGCCTCGGGGTCCGGCGCGGCGGCTGCCGCCCGCCATGCCACGAACCCGTCCGGGCGGACCAGCACGGCTCCGTCGGCCGTCGTGCCGTGGGCTCGCGCCCAGTCGGGTGCCGCTCCGTCCGCGCCGCTGTGCGGGTCGTACGTCAGCTCGGCGCCGACGCGGTACGAGTCCAGGCGCACGCCGTCGCTCTCGGCGAGGCGCAGGGCCGCCGTGTGCCAGCCCGCCGTCGACCGGGCGTCGCTCAGCAGCACCAGGGAGCGCTCGTACAGGTCGAGCGTCGAGATCCGCGCGCCGCCCCGGCGCAGCCACAGGTGGGGCGCCCGGCTGCCCGGCTCGCCGGTCAGGCGCATCGCCTCCGGCACGACCTCCTGGTCCGGCTCGGCGCCCACGACGGCGCCGTGCGGGTAGCGGTAGCCGAGGACGACGTTGAGAATGCCGCCGCGCCTGCCGCCGCCGATGCCGGGGGCCGGGGCGAAGCCGGGGTGGCTGTGCTCGACGGAACGGGCGGAGGCGCGGGCGCTGGTCGCCGTGGCGACGGGGCGGCGCTCGGTGTCGTAGGTCTCCAGGAGGCCGGGGCCTGCCCAGCCGCCGAGCACGGCGGCCAGCTTCCAGACCAGGTTGTGCGCGTCCTGGATGCCGGTGTTGGAGCCGAAGGCCCCGGTGGGGGACATCTCGTGCGCGGAGTCCCCGGCGAGGAAGACCCGTCCGGCCGAGTACCGGTCGGCGACCCGTTCGGCGGCACGCCAGGACGCCTTGCCGGTGATCTCCACGTCCAGGTCGGGTGCCCCGATCGCGCGGCGGATGTGGCGCTGGATCCGGTCCTCGGTGAACTCCTCCAGCCTCTCGCCCCGCTCCGGGTGCCACGGCGCGTGGAAGACCCAGTGCTCCTTGTTGTCGACCGGCAGCAGGGCCCCGTCGGCGTCCGGGCCGGTGAGATAGCAGCAGATGAAGCGGCGTTCGCCCACCACCTCGGCGAGCAGCTTGGAGCGGAAGGTGACGCTGACGTTGGCGAACAGGTCGCCGGGCCCGCTGTGCCCGATGCCGAGGCGGCGCCGGACCGGGCTGCGCGGACCGTCGGCGGCGACCAGGTAGTCGGCGCGGACGGTGTACCGCTCGTCGGTGCCCCGGTCCCGTACCACCGCGGTCACGCCCTCGCCGTCCTGCTCGAAGGACTCCATCTCGTGGGAGTAGCGCAGGTCGCCGCCGAGCTTCCGGGCGCCCCGCAGCAGTTCGGGCTCCAGGTCGTTCTGGCTGCACAGGCACCAGGAGGTGGGGCTGAACCTGGCGAGGCCGCCGTCCGGGTCGATGTGCTTGAACAGCCACTCGCCCGCCTCGCCGGCCAGGGTGGGCGTCTGGAGGATGCCGTGGTTGTCCGCGAGCAGCGATGCCGCCGTCTTGATGTCCGGTTCGACGCCGGCCACCCGGAACAGCTCCATCGTCCGCACGTTGTTGCCGCGCCCACGCGGGTGGATGGAGGTGCCGGAGTGCCGCTCGACCAGCATGTGCGGCACTCCGTGGCGGCCCAGGAACAGGGAGGTGGACAGGCCCACCAGGGAGCCGCCGACGATGAGGACGGGTACCCGGTGGTCGGCTTCTTGGCGCATCGATGCCTCCAGGAGCGGGAGTGCGGGTGTGGGGCGCATCGGAGTGTCCATGCCCTCCCGGAGGCCGTCGTGCGTACGTCCGCGGCACCAATCACCCCTGTGATCACCCGCGTGGTGCACACGAGTCGCGCACCGATCGGGACCGGCTCAGGATCGAGATCACGCTGACGTCGCGTCACCCGCGGCCGGCGTTTCCTCTGCCCCGCCAAGCACCGCCAAGGAGACGTACGCAGATGACCGCCATCTCTGAGCGAGTTTCAGAACCGACCGAGCAGCAGGCCGTGAAACGTGTCTCCCAGTCCGTCTTCGACGGCTCCCTTCTCCGGGTCGTCCTGCTGGTGAACGTCTACGACGGCGCCCAGCAGCAGTTCCTGGAGGCCTACGAGGAGATGTGCAAGCAGGTCGCGTCCGTCTCCGGGCACGTCAGCGACCAGTTGTGCCAGTCCGTCGAGAACCCCTCCCAGTGGCTGATCACCAGCGAGTGGGAGAGCGCCCCGCCGTTCCTCGCCTGGGTGAACAGCGAGGAGCACGTACAGATGGTGCAGCCGATGCACAGCTGCATCCGGGACACCCGGTCGCTGCGCTTCCACATCGTCCGTGAGACCGGCCACACGGAGGTGGGCGCGGCTTCCGCCGAGCGCCGGCTCCAGGACGCGCCGCGGATCGGGGACGGTGTGATCCGGCACGCGCTGACCTTCACGGTGAAGCCGGGCAGCGAGCGGAAGGTGGCCCAGATCCTGGCCGACTACGAGCCGCCCGAGGCGAACGTGGACGGCACCACCCGGCTGTGCCGCACTTCCCTGTTCATGCACGGCAACCGGGTCGTGCGGGCCATCGAGGTGCGCGGCGACCTCCTCGCGGCGCTGCGGCACGTGGCCCAGCAGCCGCAGATCCGGAAGGTCGAGGAGGACCTCAACCCCTACCTGGAGCAGGACCGCGACCTCAACGACCAGGAGTCCGCACGGGTGTTCTTCACCCGGGCGGCGCTGCCCGCGGTGCACCACGTGACGGCCGACCAGGAGAGTCCGGAGGCGGAGCGGCACGCGCTGTACTACCCGGCGCGGCAGGGCATGGGCATGAAGCTGGCGGAGCTGCTGTCCCATCAGGACGAGCGGGCCGCGGCGGACCCGCACAGCCCGGTGCTGCGCAGCACGGTCTTCGAGCGGGACGACGTCGTCGTCCGGCTGATCGACATCCGCGGCGGGCTGGACGCCGACCCGGCCGCCGCGCTGGGGCTGGTGGATGCCGCGAAGGTGTCGGAGCTGACCGGCCTGCTCGACGCGGGCGCCGCCGAGAAGGACAGCGACCTGGCCCGTCTGCTCACCCTCGCCCGTATGGACCTCATCACCGACCGCCGGTCCGCGCCGGACGCCTGACGCATCCCGAAGCCGACGTACCACACCACCGGAGGAACGACGTGATCAAACCCAGGCCCAGGATCGTGGAGCTCGGCGAGACCGAGCCCAACACGAAGCGCGGAGGCGATCTGCGCGCCATGCTCACCCCGGCCACGGTCGGTTCCACCAGCGGCTTCATGGGCGTGGCCATCGTGCAGCCCGGCGACCGCATCGGGGAGCACTACCACCCGTACTCCGAGGAGTTCGTGTACGTCGTCTGCGGCGACCTCGAGGTGGACCTGGACGGCGAGCCGCACCCGCTCAGGCCGGAACAGGGTCTGATGATCCCCGCCTACATGCGCCACCGCTTCCGCAACGTGGGCGACGTGGAGGCGCGGATCGTCTTCCACCTAGGGCCGCTGGCCCCGCGCCCGCAGCTCGGCCACGTCGACACGGAGGGCACCGAGCCGGCGGCGGCCGGCGCGGAGGCGCCGGCGGCGGGCGTGGCAGAGGTCCGATCATGACCAGGAGGGTGGCGGTCACCGGCATAGGCATCGTGGCGCCGGGCGGGATCGGCGCCCCCGCCTTCTGGGACCTGCTGGCGAACGGGCGCACCGCGACGCGGGGCATCACGTTCTTCGACCCGGCCGGTCTGCGGTCCCGGATCGCCGCCGAGTGCGACTTCGACCCGGCGGCCTCGGGGCTGGACGAGGAGCAGGTCGCGCGCTGCGACCGCTACATCCAGTTCGCCCTGGCCGCCGGCCAGGAGGCGGTGTCGGACTCCGGACTCGACCTCGCCGGGGAGAACCCCTGGCGGGTCGGGGTCTCGCTGGGTACCGCGGTCGGCGGCACCACCCGGCTGGAGAACGACTACGTCCTGGTCAGCCACGGTGGCGAGCGCTGGGACGTGGACCACGAGCGGGCCCGGCCGTATCTGGAGCGGGCGTTCACACCGAGCACGCTGGCCTCCACGGTGGCCGAGCGGTTCGGGGCCCGCGGGCCGGTGCAGACCGTCTCCACCGGCTGCACCTCCGGGCTCGACGCGGTCGGCTACGCGCTGCACACCGTGGAGGAGGGGAGGGCGGACATCTGCATAGCCGGAGCGTCGGACTCGCCGATATCACCGATCACCATGGCGTGCTTCGACGCGATCAAGGCGACGTCGCCGAACAACGACGACCCCGCCCACGCCTCCCGCCCCTTCGACAACGCCCGTGACGGGTTCGTCATGGGCGAGGGCGGCGCGGTGCTCGTCCTGGAGGAGCTGGAGCACGCCAGGGCCCGCGGCGCCCACGTGTACTGCGAGCTCAGCGGCTACGCCACGTTCGGCAACGCGTACCACATGACCGGACTGACCAGCGAGGGCCTGGAGATGGCGCGGGCGATAGAGACCGCGCTGGACCACGCCCGCCTGGACGGCTCCGCGATCGACTACGTCAACGCGCACGGCTCCGGCACCCGCCAGAACGACCGGCACGAGACGGCGGCGGTGAAGCGGGCGCTGGGCCACCACGCCTACGACACCCCCATGAGCTCCATCAAGTCGATGGTGGGCCACTCGCTCGGGGCGATCGGGGCGATCGAGGTGGTGGCCTGCGTGCTGGCCCTGGCCCACCAGATGGTCCCGCCGAC
This sequence comes from Streptomyces sp. 6-11-2, assembly GCF_006540305.1. Taxonomy (GTDB): domain Bacteria; phylum Actinomycetota; class Actinomycetes; order Streptomycetales; family Streptomycetaceae; genus Streptomyces. The sequence goes on from NZ_BJOR01000001.1 coordinate 3,829,009, forward strand.
CGCGAACTACGAGACCCCCGACCCCGAGTGCGACCTGGACTACGTCCCGCGGGTCGCCCGTGAGCGGAAGCTGGACAGCGTGCTCTCCGTGGGCAGCGGATTCGGCGGCTTCCAGTCCGCGGTGATCCTGACCCGGCAGAGGGAGAGGACACGATGAGCGCACCGCGCAAGCGGCGGGCCGCCGTCACCGGCATCGGTGTCGTCGCGCCCGGCGGCACGAGCACCGACACCTTCTGGAAGTCCACCCAGGAGGGCGTGAACGTCCTGGACCGCGTGACCCGTGAGGGCTGCGAGCACCTGCCGCTGAAGGTGGCCGGCGAGGTGCGGTCCTTCGAACCCTCGGCGGCGGTCGAGGAGCGCTACCTCGTCCAGACCGACCGTTTCACGCACTTCGCGATGGCCGCGGCCGACGCGGCCCTCCAGGACGCCCGGCTGGGGCAGGCCGACACCGACGCGGCCCCGTTCTCCGCGGGCGTGGTCACCGCGGCCGGGTCCGGCGGCGGCGAGTTCGGCCAGCGGGAGCTCCAGAAGCTGTGGAGCAAGGGCCGCCGGTATGTCGGCCCCTGGCAGTCCATCGCATGGTTCTACGCGGCCAGCACCGGCCAGATCTCCATCCGGCGCGGCTTCAAGGGCCCCTGCTCGGTGGTCGCCGCCGACGAGGCGGGCGGCCTGGACGCCCTCGCGCACGCGGCCCGTGCCGTCCAGCGCGGCACCGATGTGATCGTGGCCGGTTCGACGGAGGCGCCGCTGGCCCCGTACTCGATGGTCTGCCAGCTCGGTTACCGGGAGCTGAGCCCGGTGGCCGACCCGGCGCGCGCCTACCGCCCGTTCACCGAGGACGCCTGCGGGTTCGTGCCGGCCGAGGGCGGCGCGATGCTCGCCGTGGAGGCGGCCGACGCGGCCCGGGAGCGGGGCGTGCCCGTACGGGCCGTCCTGGCCGGACACGCGGCGACCTTCACCGGCGCCTCCCGCTGGGAGCTGTCGCGGGAGGGGCTGGCGGAGGCGATCCGGGGCGCGCTGACCGAGGCCGGGTGCGCGCCCGAGGAGGTCGACGTCGTCTTCGCCGACGCCCTCGGCGTCCCCGAGGCGGACCGGGCCGAGGCGCTCGCCATCGCCGACGCGCTCGGCGCGCACGGCCGGCGCGTGCCGGTCACGGCACCCAAGACGGGCACCGGCCGGGCGTACTGCGCCGCTCCGGTGCTGGACGCGGCGGCGGCGGTCCTCGCGATGGAGCACGGCCTGATCCCGCCCACCCCGAACGTCTCCGACATCTGCCATGACCTCGACCTGGTGACCGGTCGTGCCCGTGCCGCCGAGGTGCGCACGGCGCTGGTCCTCAGCCGGGGGCTCATGGGCTCGAACTCGGCGCTGGTGCTGCGGCACGGTGCCGCCGAGGCCTCGTAGCGAGGCAGCCACGATCAACCGGGAGCAACAAGGAGAGGAACCGCATGAGTGACCGAATCACAGTGGAGGAACTGGCCGAACTCATGAAGAAGGCCGCCGGGATCACCGTCAGCCCGCAGGAACTGGCGGACCGGTCCGAGACGGGATTCGACGAGATCGGCATCGACTCGCTCGGCCTGCTCGGCATCGTGGGCGAACTGGAGAACCGGCACGGCATCCCGATGCCGGCCGACGCGGAGCGGTGCAAGACGCCCAGGAAGTTCCTCGACCTCGTCAACAGCACCCTTCTGGCAGGAGCGTAGAAATGGCCGGACACACGGAGAACGAGGTCACCATCGCCGCGCCGGTGGATCTCGTCTGGGACATGACCAACGATGTGGCGAACTGGCCGCAGCTGTTCAGCGAGTACGCCTCCGCCGAGATCCTGTCCCAGCAAGGCGACAAGTGCACCTTCCGCCTGACCATGCACCCGGACGAGAACGGCACCGTGTGGAGCTGGGTCTCCGAGCGTGAGCCCGACCGGGCCACGCTCTCCGTCAGGGCCCGCCGGGTCGAGACGGGTCCCTTCGACCACATGAACATCCACTGGAGGTACGAGGAGGTCCCCGGGGGTACGCGGATGATCTGGACCCAGGACTTCGCGATGAAGCCGGAGGCGCCGGTCGACGACGACTGGATGACCGACAACATCAACAAGAACTCCAAGGTCCAGATGGCCCTGATCCGCGACAGGATCGAGAAGGCCGCCGCCGGGCACCGGGCCGAGCCGGCCCTGACCAACGACTGAGCCGGACGGAGAGAGGACCGTGCACCAAGAACTGATCGTCGCCCGGATGGCCCCGGGTTCGGCCCCGGACATCGCCAGGATCTTCGAGGAGTCCGACCGGGGGGAGCTGCCGCACCTGGTCGGTGTCACCAGACGCAGCCTCTACCAGTTCGGCGATGTGTACATGCACCTGATCGATGCGGACCGGGACCCGGGACCCGCCATCGCCAAGGTGGCCGGCCACCCCGAGTTCCGGGGTATCAGCGAGCGGCTGTCGGCGTACGTCAGCGCCTACGACCCGCAGACCTGGCGCTCGCCGAAGGACGCGATGGCCCACCGCTTCTACCTGTGGGAGCGTGACTGAGCCGCCAACCAGGCCACCTGACGCGCCGTCCGGTCCCTCACGGACGGCCACCGGCCGCCGGGCCCGCACTGTCGCGGGCCCGGCGGCCGGTGTCCGAGGAGGTCGCGGCGGCGCCGCCGGTGGGGTCCGGTCAAGTGGGCACCGTGCAGTCGAAGGCGTGCAGGTAGGGGTTGACCGGACTGATGTCGTCGATGACCAGGCCGGCCGCCTTCAGCCGGCCGGCCATGCTGGCGCTGGTGTGCTTGGCACCGCCGACGTTCAGCAGCAGGAGCAGGTCCATGGCGGTGCTGAACCGCATCGAGGGGGTGTCGTCGACGAGGTTCTCGATGACCACGACCCGCGCCCCGGGCCCGCCCGCCTCGATGACGTTGCGCAGGCAGCGGGCGGTGGAGTCGTCGTCCCACTCCAGGATGTTCTTGATGATGTAGGCGTCGGCCCTGACCGGGATGGCCTCGCGGCAGTCGCCGGGCACGATCCGCACCCGGTCCGCCAGCGAGCCGCCCGCGCGCAGCCGGGGGTCGGCGTTGTCCACCACCTGCGGCAGGTCCAGCAGGGTGCCGTGCATGTGCGGGTACTTCTCCAGCAGGCTCGCCACCACGTGCCCCTGCCCGCCGCCGATGTCGGCGACCGAGGAGGCGCCGGACAGGTCGAGGAGCGCGGCGACGTCCCGCGCGGACTGCTTGCTGGAGGTCGTCATGGCCCGGTTGAAGACGTCCGCCGACTCGGGGGCGTCCTCGTTGAGGTGGACGAAGAACTCCTTGCCGTACAGGTCCTCCACCACGTTGCGGCCGGCGCGCACCGCCTCGTCCAGTTTCGGCCAGGCGTCCCAGGTCCACGGCTCGGTGCACCACAGGGTGATGTAGCGCAGGCTGCCCGGGTCGTCCTCACGCAGCAGCCGGGACATGTCGGTGTGCGTGAACGTTCCGTCGGGCTGCTCGGTGAAGACCCCGTAGCAGGTCAGCGCCCGCAGCAGCCGGCGCAGCGGCTTCGGTTCGGTCTTCACGGCGGCCGCGAGGTCCTCCACGGCCATGGGCGCGTCCCCGAGCGCGTCGGCCACACCGAGCCGGGCGGCCGCGCGGAGGGCGGCGGCGCACGCCGCCCCGAACGCGAGTTCCCTGAGCCGCATGGACGGCGGTGGGGCGGACTGAGCGGTCGTCATGTGCCGCCTTCCTTCCTTCTCGGTCCCGTGGGTTCCACGAGTGACCACGGCCTCAGCACAGTCCTGCAGGCTTGGAGACCCCGCAGGAGTTCTCTGCGAAGGTGTTGTGGTGCGTGGCGCTCTCCTGGTTGACCAGGTCCGCCGGGGAGTTGCCGTCGAGCACGTTCCGGCTCACCCGGTTCCGCTCGCCGGCCGCGCCGACGAAGCTCTTGAACAGCACGATGCCGCCGGAGAAGGGGGACCTGCCCGAGTTGCCGACGACGAGGTTGCGGAACACGTCGGTCCGCTCGGCGCCGGTCAGGACGATGCCGGAGCCCTGGAGGAAGGGCAGCCGGGCGGTCGCCGGGCAGAACCTGTTGTTCTGCGCGACCCGGTTGTCGCGCACGGTCAGCGCGCCGGCCCGCGGCTTGTTCTCGTCGCCGACGACGAACACGCCCGCGCAGTTGCCGGAGACGTCGTTGCCCGTGACGGTGAGGTCGCGCAGCCGGCGGACGGTGACGCCGATCCGGTTGCCCTCCAGCCGGTTGCGGGCGATCAGCGTTCCACCGGTGTCGGCGGCGCCCTGCTCGGCGGTGACCGTGTTGGCCAGGAAGAGTCCCGCGTCGCCGTTGCCCCGGGCGATGTTGCTCCGGTACTCGCTGCGTACGGACCGCTCCTCGGCGATGCCCCACATCCCGTTCTTCTCGGCGGTCACCTGCCGCACCGTCAGCCCGTCGGTGCCCACGGCCATCAGACCGGCGTGGGAGAAACCGGTCAGGGTCAGACGGGAGACGGTGACACCTTTCAGGCGCTTGCCCTTGGCCCCCACCACGCAGATGCCGTTGCCCCGCTTGCCGCAGGCGCTCGCGGGCTTGCGGCCGCCCGGTTCCAGGACGGTGCCGCGGCCCGTGCCGCGCAGGGTCAGACCGGGTGTCGTCACCTTGACGCTCTCGTGGTAGACGCCGGACAGCACCAGCACGGTGTCACCCTGCTTCGCGGAGTCCACCGCCCGCTGGATCGACTGGCCCGGATGCACCAGGTGCGTCCTGGGCGCCAGGACCGGCGGGGCGGCGGCGATGCCCGAGCCGACCAGCGCGGTGGCGCTCAGGATCAGAGCGATATGGCGTTTCGTCATATTCTGTACCGTATGGCCTGATAGTCGGCTGGAACGCCCGATGGGCCGTCCGGCGGCGTGTCACCGGCGCGGGGTGCGGTCCGGCGGCGGTCACCGGCGCAGGGCGCGGCCGATCCACAGCTGTTCGGGGGACAGGGGGCGGCCGTCCTCCAGGTCCCACAGCGCGTTCTGCAGCACACGGCCGAGAGTCCAGGCACGGGCCCGGTCCCGGTCGAGATCCAGCGCCCCGGTCATGGCCTCGAAGCGCCGGACGACCTCGCCGGGCTCGAAGCGGTTGGACAGCGCCGGGAGCAGTTCGAAGCCGGGATCCCCGGCGAGCGGCTTGGGGTCGATGGCCAGCCAGGGCTCGCGGTCGGCGCCGAGGACGTTGTCGTAGTGCAGGTCCCAGTGCAGCAGCCGGTCGCCGCTCTCGCCGGCGACCTCGCGCACGGCGGCGGCGCAGTCCGCGAGCAGCCGGCGGTCGTCCCCGTCGGGCAGCCGCCGCAACGACCGCGGGGTCCGTTCCAGCAGGTCCCCCGCGATGTCACCCAGCCGCCGTATCCCCGCCGGGGCCGGTACGGAGGTCAGGCGGGCCAGCAGGCCGGCGATCACCAGGACGGCCTCACGGGTGTCCGGCAGGCGCGACAGCGGGCGGGCGGAGTCGAGCCGTTCCAGCAGCAGCGTGCCGGTCGGCTCGTCGTGCTCCAGCAGCCGTACGGCCCCCGCGCCGCCCCACACCCGCAGCGCCGGAGCCTCTCCCGCACTCTCCTCGTCGGGCAGTTGGAGCTTCAGGGCGGCGGGCAGGCGGTCGGCGCGGACGACCGGAAGGACCAGCGCGCAGACGCCGTGCATCGCCGGCCCGTCGATCCGCAGCCGCCACCGGTCGAGGAAGCCGGCCACCCGCCGGGGCAGACCGGCGACGAACGCGCGGCCCGCCGCCCCGTTGAATTTCTCCTGGGAAGCGGCCAGCGCGCCGGGCACCTCGATCACTCTGACGACCATACTTGCGCGTGTGAGCTGGGTCATGTGGATGCGGCGTGGGCTTCGGGCGGCGAAGGCGTACGTCCGCAGCGCTCCGGGGACGTACGTCTGGCTGCTGATCCTGTTCCTGACCACCGTCGCCCTGCACCACATGTCGCCGAAGTTCGAGCAGCACTTCCTGTTGCACCGCTCGACGAACCTGCGCGAGCTGTCGAACGACCCGGTGCGGGTGCTCTTCTCCAGCGCCATGTGGATCGACAGCGGCCACTGGCTGCCGTACGCGGTCCTCTACACGGTCTTCCACGCCCAGGCCGAGCGCTGGCTGGGCACCCTGCGCTGGCTGCTGGTGTGCGTGACCGCGCACGTGCTGGCCACGCTGATCAGCGAGGGCGCCGTGCTGTGGGCGATCCAGCGGCACGTGGTGCCGGAGTCGGCCGTCAACACTCTGGACGTCGGGGTGAGTTACGCGCTGGCCGGGGTGATGGGGGTGCTGACGTACCGGATCGCTCCGCCCTGGCGGTACCTGTACCTGGCCGCCGTCCTCGCCTTCTACGCCGTGTCGCTGGTGACCCGGCACACCTTCACCGATCTGGGGCACTTCACCGCCGTCCTGATCGGCCTGGGCTGCTGTCCGCTGACCAGGGGCCGGGGAGAGCCGTGGAACCCGAGGAAGGCGCTGTTCGCCCTGAGGCGTTAGCGCCCGGCCCCAGGGCTCCCGCGCCTCATGCCACTGGTTCCGTCACGGGCGCCTTTGCCGGGGCCCCGTGCTCGGGGGCCCTGCCCGTCACCATCAGGCCCGCGATCAGACCGGCCACCAGCATGATGGCGGCCGCCCACCAGATGGCGACCGTGTAGCCGTGGACGATGCCCTCCGGCACCACCCGGGCCCGGTCCGCCGGGCCGCGCAGATGGGCGGTGACGTAGGCGGCGCCGCTGGTCGTGGCGACCGTGTTGAGCAGGGCGGTGCCGATGGAACCGCCGACCTGCTGCGAGGTGTTCACGGTCGCGGAGGTCACCCCCGAGTCCTGCGGGGCGACGCCCGCGGTGGCGGTGGCGAACACGGGCATGAAGGTCAGGCCCATGCCGAGGCCCATCAGGACCAGGGCGGGCAGCACCTCGCTCGGGTAGCGCGAGTCGACCGTGAGCCGGGTCAGGAGCAGCAGCCCGCCCGCGGCCAGGAGCATCCCGGGGACCATGAGCACGCGCGGCGCCACGTGCCGCAGCAGCCGGGCCGAGATCTGCGTCGAGCCGGTGATGATCGCGGCGGTCAGCGGAAGGAAGGCGAGACCGGTCCGCAACGGCGAGTAGCCGAGGATCTCCTGGAGGTAGTACGTCATGAACAGGAACAGCCCGAACATGCCGATCACGGCCAGCAGCATGGTCAGAAGGCAGCCCGCCCGGTTGCGATCCCGCAGGACGTGCAGCGGCAGCAGCGGCACCGGCGCCCGGCTCTGCCACCACACGAACGTCAGGAGCAGCGCCGCACCGAGGGCGAACAGGCTCAGCACCAGCGGATCGGTCCAGCCGCGCGGCTGGGCCTCGCTGACCCCGTAGACGACGGAGACCAGCCCGCCGCAGCCCAGCACCGCCCCGGGCAGGTCCAGCCGGGCGTCCGCCCGGCCCGGCCTGTCGCGCAGCAGGGTCAGGGCGCCGAGGACCGTGACGACGGCGATGGGCACGTTGACGTAGAGGCACCAGCGCCAGTTCAGGAACTCCGTCAGCACGCCGCCGACGATGAAGCCGATCGCCGAGCCGCTGCCCGCCAGGGCGCCGTAGACGCCGAACGCCTTCCCGCGCTCCCTGGGGTGGGTGAAGGTCGTGGTCAGCAGGCTGAGCGTGGAGGGGGTGAGGACGGCGGCGAAGGCGCCCTGAAGGGCGCGGGCGCCGTAGAGCATGCCCGCGGAGGTGGCCGCGCCGCCGAACGCGGAGGCGGCGGCGAACCCGGCCAGCCCGACGACGAACGTCCGCTTGCGTCCCACCAGGTCGGCGATCCGCCCGCCCAGCAGGAGCAGCCCGCCGAAGCCGAGGGAGTAGGCGGTGATGACCCACTGCCGGTTGCCGTCGGACATGTGCAGGGCGTGCTGAGCGGAGGGGAGCGCGATGTTCACGATCGTCGCGTCCAGGACCACCATCAACTGCGCGAGCGCGATGACGACCAGTGCCCACCAGCGGTGCCGGTCGGTCTCCTGGGACGAGGATTCACCTGGACGGGCGACGCTCACCTGGCCAGAAGACCATGAATCGGGAGGTATCGCATCCTGCGTGTACGCAGGGCGCCTCGCGGTCGGGGGAGGGGATCGAGAGGGGATTGTCAGTGGCGGGGTGCAGCATGGGGGCATGGTGAGCGGAACGAGCGGCAGGGCCGGTGTGAAGGGCGCGCGGCGGCCCGAGGTGCGGTTGCCGGCGCTGGAGGCGTACGGCGGCGGGGGACTGGCGCCGGACGGGGACTACGACGGGCTGGAGTTCCGGGAGGAGGACCTGGCCGGGCAGGACGGGGCGGGGGCCCGGTTCCTGGACTGCGCGCTCAGAGGCTGCGCGCTGGACGACGCGTCGCTGCGGCACGCCCGCTTCCTGGACTCGGTCCTCACCGGCATACGGGGTGTCGGCACCGACCTCGCCGAGGCGACCCTGCGTGATGTGGAGGTGGTCGACGCCCGCCTCGGCGGTGTGCAGTGCCACGGTGCGGTCCTGGAGCGCGTGTGGATCCGCGGCGGCAAGATCGACTACCTGAACCTGCGCAAGGCTCGGCTGCGGGACGTCGTCTTCGAGGGCTGCGTCCTCGTCGAGCCGGACTTCGGGGGCGCCCGGCTGGAGCGGGTGGAGTTCGTGGACTGCGTGGTCAAGGGCGTCGACTTCAGCGCGGCGACGCTCTCGGACGTGGACCTGCGGGGTGCCGTGTCCCTGGAGATCGCGCGCGGGCTGGACCGGCTGGCGGGCGCGGTGATCAGCACCGGTCAGCTCCTGGACCTGGCGCCGGTGCTGGCGGCGGAGCTGGGGATCAGGGTGGAGGGGTGAGGGGACTGAAAGGCCGGAAAGGTCGGAAAGGGCAGAAAGGGGATTCCGGCTGGGAGGGGGCTCAGGTGACGCGGGGGTAACGGGCCTGGAGGGTCCAGATCGCCGGGTTCTCCGCCAGGTCCTCGTGCAGGTCGCACAGGTCGGCGACGAGGTCGTGCAGGAAGTCACGGGCCTCGCGGCGCAGCGCCGAGTGCGAGAAGGTCAGCGGGGACTCCTCCACGGGCATCCAGTCGGACTCGATGTCGACCCAGCCGAAGCGGCGCTCGAAGAGCATGCGGTCCGTGGACTCGGTGAAGTCCAGCTCCGCCCGCTGCGGACGGGAGGCGCGGGAGCCGGCCGGGTCCCGGTCCAGCCGCTCGACGATGTCGCACAGGGCCCAGGCGAAGTCGAGCACGGGCACCCAGCCCCAGGCCGTGGCCAGTTCGCGGTCCGACTCGGTGTCGGCCAGGTAGACGTCGCCGCAGAACAGGTCGTGCCGCAGCGCCCGCACGTCCGCGCGGCGGTAGTCCGTCTGCGGCGGGTCGGGGAAGCGGTTGGAGAGGGCGTAACCGATGTCGAGCACGTAGGCGATGGTGTCATGTGCCCCGCATAGGATCGCGCGCGTGTATCGATCTGCCCTGCTTGTCCGGACCGCCGCGGCCGGCTGCGCCCTGCTCGCGCTGACACTGACCGGGTGCGGCGGTGGTGTCCGGGGCACCCCGGGCGGGGCCGGGCTGCACGATCCGTACTTCCCCAGGGCGGGCAACGGCGGGTACGACGTCAGCCACTACGGCCTGACCCTCGACTACGACCCGGGCCGACGTCACCTCACGGGTACGGCGGTCATCACCGCCCGGGCCGCCAAGGACCTGTCCGCCTTCAACCTCGATCTCGTGGGGCTCGACGTCCGGAGCGTCACGGTGGAGGGGAGGGCCGCCTGGTTCAGCCGGGCGGGGCAGGAACTCACCGTGCGCCCGCACGGCGATCTGCAGAAGGGGAAGACGTTCACCGCGACGGTCCGCTACTCGGGGCGGCCGCAGGTCGTCGTCGACCCCGACGGGTCGCGGGAGGGGTGGCTGCCCACCGCCGACGGCGCGCTCGCCCTCGGTGAGCCGGTCGGCTCGATGGCGTGGTTCCCGGGGAACCACCACCCGTCCGACAAGGCCGCGTACGACATCTCGGTCACCGTGCCCGAGGGGCTGCGGGCCGTCTCCAACGGCGAGTTGAGGAGCGAGACGACCAGCGGGGGGCGTACGACGTTCCGGTGGCGCACCGCCGAGCCGATGGCGAGCTATCTGGCGACCGTCGCGATCGGCCGCTTCGAGATCACCCGCTCCACCACGAGGAGCGGTCTGCCGGTGTACGTCGCCGTGGAGCCCTCCCAGGTGCGGGAGAGCGGGGCCGTGCCGGCCAGGATCCCCGAGGTCGTCGAGTGGGCGGAGCGCCGCTTCGGCCCGTACCCCTTCTCGTCCACCGGCGCGATCGTCGGCCGCCGTGCGGACGCCGGTTACGCCCTGGAGACCCAGAACCGGCCCTTCTTCCCCGGCGCCCCCGACATCGGAACCCTCGTCCACGAACTCGCCCACCAGTGGTACGGGGACTCCGTCACCCCGAAGAGCTGGCGGGACATGTGGCTGAGCGAGGCCTTCGCGACGTACGCGCAGTGGCTGTGGGACGAGGACCACGGCGGCCGTACCGCGCAGCAGGCCTTCGACGCGCTCCAACGCGGCGGCTACTTCGCCGACGCCGCCGGGGACGGGGCCGTGTGGTCCTTCCCGCCCGCCGAGCCGGTCGATGCCGCGCACATCTCCGGACGGCCCGTCTACGAACGCGGCGCGATGGTTCTGCACAAGATCCGCCGGGCGGTCGGTGACCACGCCTTCGACGGCATCGTCCGGGGCTGGGCCGCCGCCCACCGCCACGGCAACGCGGACACCGCCGACTTCACCGCCTACGTGGAGAAGAAGGCCCCGGGCACGGATTTCGGCGCGATCTGGGCCGACTGGCTGTACGGGGACGGCAAGCCGACGGGGCCCTGACCGCGGCCGGCCGGTCCCTTCACCGGCCGGCCCGCTCCCTCAGTCCAGCCGCTTGCGCAGCACCACGCACGGGCGGCCCAGTCGCCGGTCCCGGCGGTGAGCGAGGTGCCGGTAGCCGAGGGCCGTCCAGAACGCCAGGCCCCCGGGGTTGTTCCCGAGAACGGCCAGGCGCACGGCGGTACGGCCCGCGGCACGGAAGCGGTCCTCGACGAGGGACGCCAACCGGCGCCCGTAGCCGTGCCGTTGCGCGCCCGCGTCGATCATCAGCAGGCCGATCCACGGGTCCGGGTCGGCCGGGTCGGGATGGTGGGCGAGCGTGATCGCGATCCCGACGAGCCGTCCCTCGCTGCGGGCGAGCAGCACCTCCGCGTCCGGGGCGGCCAGTTCGTCCGCCAGCGCGGCCGCCACCTGTTCCGGGCGGATGTCGTCCGGGTCGGGGAAGTCGCCGCTGAGGGCGTGGAAGTCGCGGTGGGAGGCGTAGAGCGCGGTGAGCTCGGTCAGGAGCTCGCCCGGGAGGCCGCGGTCCGACGGGAGGGTCAGGGGCTCGAGGAACACCCGGGCAACGTACCGCGCTCCACCCGCCCCGGGCGCCCCCTGGCGCGGAAGACGGCCGGCCGGAGCGACGGGCCCGGCCGCTCCTCCAGGCCCAGCCGGCGTGGTCGCTCGGTGCGGGCCGGGGCGTCGCGCAGAGGCGACGACGGGACGTCCCGTGGCGGGCACGGACGCCCTCGACGCGGGCCGCGTTTCCGGCGCACACGGAGGCGTCCTGCCGCCACCCGTCGGAGCAGCGCCCGCAGCCCCGGCCCTTCGCGGGCCGGGGCTCGGTCAGCGGGCCGGGTCCGTCAGACGTTGACGCCGAAGTCCTGGGCGATGCCGACCAGGCCCGAGGCGTAGCCCTGGCCGACGGCGCGGAACTTCCACTCCGCGCCGTTGCGGTACAGCTCGCCGAAGACCATGGCGGTCTCGGTGGCCGCGTCCTCCGACAGGTCGTAGCGGGCGATCTCGGTGCCGCCGGCCTGGTTGACGATGCGGATGTAGGCGTTGCGGACCTGGCCGAAGTTCTGGCCGCGGTTCTCGGCGTCGTAGATGGAGACCGGGAAGACGACCTTGTCGACGTCGGCGGGGAGCCCGGCGAGGTTGACGTTGATCGACTCGTCGTCGCCCTCGCCCTCGCCGGTGAGGTTGTCGCCGGTGTGGACGATGGTGTTGTCCGGGGTCTGCTTGTTGTTGAAGAAGACGAAGTGCTGGTCCGAGTAGACCTTGCCCTGCGCGTTGACCGCGATCGCGGACGCGTCCAGGTCGAAGTCCGTGCCGGTGGTGGTGCGGACGTCCCAGCCGAGGCCCACGGTGACGGCGGTCAGGCCCGGAGCCTCCTTGGTGAGCGAGACGTTGCCACCCTTGGACAGGCTTACAGCCATTGTTGGGAGTCCCTTCCCTCGTTGCGTGTGCGGACGAAGCTATCGCCACCCATAGGAACGTCGAGGGGGGTCCTCCGGGTTCCGCGTCTCTTTACCTTTTTTACCCACCCCGATCGAACACGCCCGCGGCGAAAACATGATGACGTGAAGCGGGCGGGGAGGGGAACATGGACGACATGTCCGGTCCCCATCTCATCCGCGGCTCCGTCGCGCTCCCCGAGGCCGAACTGGCCTGGCGATTCTCGCGGTCCTCGGGGCCCGGCGGCCAGCACGTCAACACCACGGACTCCCAGGTGGAGTTGCGCTTCGACCTCGCCAACACCGAGGCGCTGCCCGAGGTGTGGAAGCAGCGTGCGCTGGAGCGCCTCGCGGACCGGCTCGTGGACGGCGTCGTCAGCGTGCGCGCCTCCGAGCACCGCTCCCAGTGGCGCAACCGCGAGGCCGCCGCCGTGCGCCTCGCCGCGCTCCTCGCCGAGGCGACCGCGCCGCCGCCCAGGCCGCGCAGGCCCACCCGGATCCCGCGCGGTATCAACGAGCGGCGGCTGCGTGAGAAGAAGCAGCGCTCGCAGACCAAGCGGGGGCGCTCCGGGAAGGACTGGGGGTAGCCCCGGGCCCGGGCCGGCGGGGACGCCGGACGCGGGCGGGGCGTCAGCCCAGCCGGCGGTAGCGGCCGCGGTAGTACAGCAGCGGTTCGCCGTCCGTGCCGGGCAGGCGGGCCGTCAGGACCCGGCCGATGACCAGGGTGTGGTCGCCCGCCGGCACGCGCTGTTCGGTGCGCAGCTCCAGGGTGGCCATGGCGTCGGTCAGCAGGGGGGCGCCGGAGACCTCGCCGCGGGTGTGGGGGAGGTCCCTGAACAGCAGGCGGTCGCTGACCCGGCCCTTCATGGCGAAGCGGCCGGCGATGGCGTGCTGGCTGTCGGCGAGGACCGAGACCGCCCACAGGGGCTGTTCGGCGAGCAGGTCGTCCATGCGGGAGCCCTCGCGCAGGCTGACCAGGGCCAGCGGCGGGTCCAGGGACACCGACATGAACGCCGTCGCCGTCATGCCCGCGTCCTCGCCGGCCGGCGCCCGCGGGTCGTCCGGGTCGAGCGGCGGCTCCTGCGCGGTCACCAGGACCACACCGGCGGCCAGCCTGGACATCGCGGCACGGAACTCCTCGTTGGTCACCCCCTCAGCATGCCCGGGTCGGGGTTCCCCCTGCCCGAGCGGAGCCCGGAGCTCGGCAGAGGCGGTGGGGGAGGAGGGCGGCACGGAGGAAGTCTTCAACACACACGGAACGCTAACCACCGGTCCGAGGCCGCCGCATCGGGCCTTCGCCCGAAGCCGGACCTAGGACCAGCGGACGAGCGTGTCGTGCATCATGTCCCCACAGCAGCGTGGCCCGTGTTCATCAAACGCACAGGGAAAAGACAGAAACCGTACTCAATTGTTCACGTTCATCTGTGACTTGAGTCACAAGAGCAGTGAATTGTTGACCCTGTGTACCGAGTGGGCTTCGCGCTGTGATTCAGTGGCGGAGAATGCGCAGACGAACGCCGAACAGCACCCTTGATTCGCTGGCGAGGTCTCGGGGGGAGGGCGAGCATGGAGACCGACTCGGAGCCGTACGTCCGCCTGGCGTCCCTGCGGCAACTGCACCAGGTCATGGCGGACATGAACACCGCGAGGAGTCTGGCGGACACACTGCAGACCGTCGCCGACGGCGTCGTGAAGGGCCTCGGCTACGAGCTGGCCTGCGTCAACCTCGTGCGGGCCGACGGTGACCTCGTGGTCGCCGCCTTCGCCGGGAACTCCGCCGCCGAGGCACTGATCACCGGCCGTGTCGGCTCCCGGGATTCCTGGGACCGCCGGCTGGCCATGGGCGAGCAGTGGGACGGCCTGGTCTTCATACCCCACACCGAGGGCTGGGTCCTCGACGACGACGACGTCCCGACCTGGTACACCGACGGGCCGGCGCCGCGCTTCGAGGACGAGTGGCACCCCGCCGACCGGCTCTTCGCGCCCATGGACGTCCCCGGCGGGTCCGGCGGCTCCTCCGGCGAGCTGCTCGGCGTGATCTCCGTGGACCGCCCGCGCAACGGCCGCCGGCCCGGCGCCTGGGGCCGTGAGGCCCTCCAGATGTACGCCTTTCAGGCGGCCATCGCGATCAGCAACGCCCGGCTGCGCTCCAACATGCAGCGCGCCCTCATACGCCTGGAGCGCGAGCAGCAGGCCCTGCGGGCCAGCGAGGAGAGTTTCCGCCAGGCCTTCGAGTACGCGCCCTCCGGCATGGCCATCGCCGAGATGGGCGGCGACCAGCACGGCCGGATCCTGCGCACCAACGACGCCCTGTGCCGTCTGCTGGGCCGCCCCGCCTCCGCCATGCGCCGCTACTCCTTCTCCGACCTCGTACACCCCGAGGACATAGGCACCCTGCTGCGGACCTCGGCCGAGGGCGGCCGGGCGGAGCTGCGCCTGGGCCGCCGCGACGGCTCGTACGTCTGGGTGTCCCTGCGCAACTCCGTCGTCGCGGACGCCGCCGACGGGCCCCGCTTCCTGCTCACCCACGTCGAGGACATAGAGGAGCGCAAGCGCCGCGAGCTCCAGCTCGCCCACCGCGCCTCCCACGACTCCCTCACCGGCCTGCCGAACTCCGCCGAGCTGCGCGCCCGCCTGTCCGCCCGGCTGTGCCGGCGGCCCCAGGCCGCGCAGGCGGGCGAATCCGAGTCGCAGGACACCGCCTACGGCCACCCCGGCTACGACGTCGGCGACCACGGCTTCGACTTCCGGCCGGGCACCCGGGCCTACGACGCCTACGACCACCACGTGCACACCGTCGCGCCCGAGGGCGACCACGACGACGGCACCAAGGGTCTCGCGGTCCTCTTCTGCGACCTCGACGGCTTCAAGTCGATCAACGACCGGTTCGGGCACAACGCGGGCGACGCGGTGCTCATCGAGGTGGCCCGGCGGCTGAGCAACGGCGTGCGCGACGGCGACACCGTGGCCCGGCTCGGCGGCGACGAGTTCGTGATCCTCGCCGACGGCCTCGGCCGGGCCGACGCCCAGGACCTCGCCGTACGGCTGCGCAACGAGATCATCCAGCCGATCCGCGCCGAGGGCCGGGCCGTCCGGGTCGGGGCGAGTTTCGGCATCGGGTGGGCCCACTGCGGCATGACGGCGGACGAAGTGCTGAAATCAGCCGACGAACGGATGTACGTCGAGAAACGATCTCGTCCCAAACAACATCGCCGTGCCGGTTGATCCGCAGGTCAGCCACCCTATGCGGCATGAGTCACCCGCTTGGGCCCCGCGAAGCGGGTAGGCTCGCCTTTCCCACGACGTACCGCACCACCCGCACCTGTTGAGGAGTACCAAGGGATGACGCCCGGCAACAGCGGCGCGAGCACGCCCGAGGACGACGACCCGTTCGGCTACCTGTACGCCGACGGCCAGGCCAACGGAGCCCAGCCGCCCTCGAGCGGATACGGCTACCCGAACTCGGTGAACCGGGTCCGCACGGTCGGTCAGCGGCAGTATGGCCAGGTCCCGCAGCAGCAGGGCGCGTACGGCCAGCCGAGCGCCCATTACGCCGCACCCGAGTCCCTCCCCGGCGGCGCCCCGACCCGGCAGCAGCCCCAGGGTGGTGGCGGCCGTGGCCGCGGCCCGAACACCAAGGGCCTGCTGATCGGCGCCGTCGCGGTGGTCGCCGCGGTCGTCATCGGCATCGGTGTGGCGATGATCGGCGACGACTCGGGCAAGAAGGACGACAACCAGGCCGGCGGTACGTCCCCGACGGCCACGCAGAGCACCGAGCCGAGCCCGTCGGCGAGCAGCAGCGCGCCGAGCGACGGCGCGTTGCCGAAGACCGACGCCGAGGCGCTGCAGCTGGACGGCGGCGCCACCAAAGCCTCGGACATCAAGGGCGCCCAGGCGGCCGGCGGCGTCTATGTGACGAACTTCAACAACGTCGGCGCCTCGGTCACCTGGACCATCGACGGCATCCCCGAGGACGGCAAGTACACCGTGTTCGTCGGTTACGGCGTCCCGGGCCGGGACGGCACCGCCACTCTGACGGTCAACGGCGCCGTGTCCAGCAGGCCGATCAACCTGAACAACTGGGCGCACGCAGCCGAGGGCGACTACGAGAAGGGCTGGACGAAGACCTACAACTGGATCCAGCTCAACAAGGGCGCGAACACCATCAAGATCTCGTGCGAGCAGGGCAACCAGTGTGATGCGAACCTTGACCAGCTGTGGCTGGCCAAGGGCTGGGTCAAGTCGGGCTGACGCTCACGCCGCGGTGGCCTCTCCGGTCACCGACACCCGCCCCAGCAGTTCCTCGTAGGCTCCGCGGTCGAACTCGCCGGCCACCGGGCACAGGACCGTCGCCGCCGACAGGGCGACCGCGCGACTCAGGCGGTCCGGCCAGGGGAGCTGCTCCACCAGACCCGCCAGCAGGCCCGCGACCGCGGAGTCGCCGGCGCCGGTCGGGTTGCCCCGGACGCGGGACGGCGGGGCGGCCCGCCACAGGCCGTCGGAGGTGTGCGCGAGCAGGCCCTCCGAGCCCAGGGAGGCGATCACCGCGCGGGCGCCGCGGCGGCGGGCGTCCTGGGTGGCGCGCAGCGGCTCGTGGGAGCCGGTGAGTTCGGCCAGTTCGTCGGCGTTCGGCTTGATGATGTCGGGGCGGGCGGCCACGGCCCGGCGCAGCGCCTCGCCACTGGTGTCCAGCAGCACCGGCACGTTCGCGGCGCGCGCGGTGCGCACCAGACCGGCGTACGCGCCCACCGGCAGCCCGCGCGGCAGGCTGCCGCACAGCGCAACCGCCGACATCGAGCCGAGCAGGTCCTCGTAGCTGTCCTGGAAGGCGGACCACTCGGCCGGGGTGACGACCGGGCCGGGCTCGTTGAGCTGGGTGGTGTCCCCGGTGCGCTGGTCCACCACGGCTATCGTGCGCCGGGTCGCGCCGGCCACCGGGACCAGCGCGTCCACCACGCCCGGCGCCTCGGACGCGAGCCGGTCGCGCACCTCGCGCCCGGTGGCCCCGCCCGCGAAGCCGGTGACCGTCACCTCGTGACCGAGGGCCGCCAGCACGCGGGCCACATTGACGCCCTTGCCGCCGGGCCGCTCGGTCACCTCGGACACCCGGTGGGACGAGTGCTGCCGCAGGGACGGCACCCGATAGGTGAGGTCGAGAGCGGTGTTCAGCGTGACCGTGAGGATCACCGGCCCGACCTCCCCCGAGTAAGCGCGTCCGCCGCGAAGTTCCGGAGACTCGATCATGCCAAAGACCCGGCCGACCGCCCACCCCTCGGACCGGCCACCGCGGCCGGACGGGCGGACGGATCAGCCCAGTTGGGGCTCAACCACCCATGCGCCCCGCCGCATCACGCCCTTCAGGGCGAAGTCCTCGTCGAGCAGGACGAGATCGGCGTCCTTGCCGGGTTCCAGGGAGCCCACCCGGTCGTCCATCCCGAGCAGCCGGGCCGGATTGGCGGACAGCGCGGCGACCACGTCCGGGACCGGCAGCCGGTCGACCGTGACCGCGCGCCGGAACGCCCGGTCCAGGGTCAGGGTCGAGCCCGCGATCGAGCCGCCCTCCACCAGCCGCGCCACCCCGCCCTCGACCTCGACCTGGAGCGGGCCGAGCAGGTAGCGGCCGTCGCCGATCCCGGCGGCGTCCATGGCGTCGGTGATGAACGCGACCCGCCCGGCGCCCGCGTGGTGGAACGCCATCTCCAGGGCGGCGGGGTGCAGATGGACGCCGTCGTTGATCAGCTCGACCGTGATCCGCTCGTCCTCCAGCAGAGCCGCGATCGGACCGGGGGCGCGGTGGCCGAGCGGCGGCATCGCGTTGAACAGGTGGGTGGCGACGGTGGCTCCGGCGTCGATCGCCTCCACCGTCTGCTCGTACGTCGCGTCCGTGTGCCCGATCGCCGCGATCACGCCGTGCTCCGCGAGCAGCCGTACGGAGTCGATGCCGCCGGGCAGTTCGGTGGCCAGGGTCATCATCCTGGCCCGGCCGCGGGCGGCGTCGATCAGCTTGCGCACCTCGGCGGGGTCCGGGTCGCGGAGCAGCTCCTCGGAGTGCGCTCCCTTGCGGCACGGCGAGATGAACGGCCCCTCGAAGTGGACGCCCGCGATCTCGTCCTGCTCGGCGAGTTCCGACAGCAGCCCCGCCTGCTTGACGAGGAGACCCATGTCGTCGGTGACGGTCGAGGCGACCAGGGTGGTGGTGCCGTGCTCCCGGTGGGTGCGGACGGCGGTCAGCACGTCGTCGGCCGTGCCGGAGAAGGAGGCGCCGCCTCCGCCGTGGTTGTGGATGTCGACGAAGCCGGGGACCAGCCAGTGCCCGCGTACGTCGAGGGTCTCGGCGTCCTCCCGGGCGGCGCCGGCGATCCGCGTGCCGTCGACGATCACACGGCCGCCGTCCACGATCCCGGTGGGCAACACCACCCGGGCTCCGGTCAGTACCTTGCTGGGGGCCATCAGGTGGCTACCTCCGGAAAGTCGTAGAAGTGTTGAGCAGGTCCCAGGCCAGGAGCCCCGCGCCCAGGCATCCGGCGGTGTCCCCGAGGGCCGCGGGGACGATCGACGGCAGCTTCTGGAAGGTGACGCGCCGCCGGACCGCCTCGCGCAGCGGCGCGAACAGCGTCTCGCCCGCCTCGGCGAGCCCGCCGCCGATGATCAGCGTGCGCGGGTCCAGCAGGGTGAGCGCGGTGACCAGCCCGTCGGCGAGCGCGTCCACCGCCTCCTGCCAGACCGCCCGCGCCCGCGCGTCCCCGGACTCCACGGCCTTGGCGCAGTGCGCCGCGTCCGCGTCCGGGTCCCCGCACGCCTCGGCCCACGCCTGGCTGACCGCCGACGCGGAGGCGAACCGCTCCAGACAGCCGCGCTGCCCGCACGGACAGGCCAGGCCGCCGGGGCGTACGACGATGTGGCCGATCTCGCCCGCGAAGCCGTGCGCGCCCGCCTCCACCCGGCCGTCGATGCCGATGGCGCCCGCGATCCCGGTGCCCAGCGGCACGAAGAGGAACCGGTCGGTGCCCTTGCCCGCCCCGATCCGGCCCTCGGCCAGCCCGCCGGTGCGCACGTCGTGGCCCAGGGCCACGGGGGCGCCGAGCCGTTCGGCGAGCAGATCGCGCAGGGGTACGTCACGCCAGCCGAGGTTGGCCGCGTAGGCGGCGACACCTCGCGCCTCGTCGACGATGCCGGGGACGGCGACACCGGCCGCGGCCGCCTCCTCCCCGAGGTGCCGGACGCCGTGCGCCCGCAGCTCGGCGGCGAAGCCGAGGATGCCCTCGATGACGGCGTCCGGTCCGCGCTCACGGCCGGTCGCCCGGCGGGCCCGGTGCAGCAGGGAGCCGTCGGCGGCGACCAGGGCGGCCTTCATCCCCGTGCCGCCCACATCGAGGGCGATGACGTGTTTCACGTGGAACAGTGTGGACCCGTCGACCGGGAGAGGTCTAGTCCACTTACTTGGTGCAGACCAATTGTGTCCACATGGTGACGCCCGTACGGCCGGAACGGCGCGGCGGCGCCGGGCCGGCCGTGACAGCCGGGTCCGACGAGGGCCGCTGTCGGTGGTGGAGGCTACGGTGCCTGGTATGGACGACGACGAGGAGCAGGGGCTCGGCCGCAGGGAGCGGGACATCCTCGCCCTGGAGCGCCGCGGCTTCACCGGCCCCGGCGCGAAGGAGCGCGCGATACGCGAGGAACTGGGCCTCTCGCCCGTCCGCTACTACCAGCTCCTCAACGCCCTCCTCGACGACACCCGCGCCCTCGCCCACGACCCGGTCACGGTGAACCGGCTGCGCCGGGTGCGCGAGGCCCGGCGCGCCGAGCGGTGAGACCCGCCCGGAACGGAGGCGTGCCCCGGGCCGTGGAGGGATAGGTTCGCCCCATGGGAAGCCAGGACAGTCACGCCACCGACTCGACCGCCCCCGTCTCCTCCCTCCCGACGCCCGCCACCCCGGCGGGCCGGGACGGGCTCGCCGCGATCCTCGCCCGGCCGGAGCACGCGCTGATCGCCCTCGACTTCGACGGGACGCTCGCCCCGATCGTCCCCGACCCCGACCAGGCCCGCGCCCACCCCGACGCCGTGGCCGCGCTCTCCGCGCTCGCCCCGAAGGTGGCCGCCGTCGCGGTGGTCACCGGCCGCCCGCCCGGCGTCGCGGTGCGCCACGGCGGCTTCGCGGGCGTACCCGGCCTGGAACACCTGGTCGTCCTCGGCCACTACGGCGCCGAGCGCTGGGACGCCGCCACCGGCACGGTCACCGCCCCGCCCCCGCACCCCGGTGTCGCCGCGGTCCGCGCCGAACTGCCCGGCCTCCTCGACCGGATCGGCGCCCGGAACGGCACCTGGATCGAGGAGAAGGGCCGCTCGGTCGCCGTCCACACCCGCCGCGCGGACGACCCGCAGGCCGCGTTCGAGGCGCTGCGCGAGCCCCTGGCCGACCTGGCCGGCCACCACGGGCTGATCGTCGAACCCGGCCGCATGGTCCTCGAACTGCGTCCCCCGGGCATGGACAAGGGTGTCGCCCTCCTGGACTGCGCCCGCGCCCTGGGCGCCACGTCGGTCCTGTACGCGGGCGACGACCTGGGCGACCTGCCGGCCTACGCCGCGGTCGACGGACTCCGCTCGGACGGGATTCCGGGCGTCCTGGTCTGCAGCGGCAGCACGGAGGTCACGGAGGTGTCGGAGAGGGCCGACCTGGTGGTGGACGGCCCGGCCGGGGTGGTGGCACTGCTGAGCAACCTGGCGGACCACCTCGCCTAGTGCTGTGGCCGGGAAGGTTTGCCGGGAAGCTCGCGGCGTCCGGTGCTGGGGGCACCTCCCACGCCGTTCAGGCAGTGGGGGAGCATCGCAAGGCGGAGCATTGCCCGCGTACTGGATGTACTCGGGTGATGCGACAACGCGGCGTGGGGGTACCCCTGGCCGAAGGCTGGGGGAGTGCCCTGCCGGGCGCCGCGAGCCGGTGAACCTTTCCGGTCACAGCACTTAGGGGCTTTCGTTCGGATCAGGCCCCTCGGCCGCCCAGCTCCTCCAGCTGGTCCAGGAACCACTGAGCGGGCGCCAGCGCGGTCGCGGCGGCGGCCAGCCGCTTCGTCCGCTCCGCCCGCTCGTGCTCCGGCATGCTCAGCGCCCGGTGCAGCGCCCCGGCCGTCCCGACCACGTCGTACGGGTTGACGACGACCGCGTCCTCCCCCAGCTCCGCGTACGCCCCCGCCTCCCGCGACAGCACCAGCGCACACCCCGAGTCGGAGACGACCGGCACCTCCTTGGCGACCAGGTTCATCCCGTCCCGGATGGGGTTGACCAGTGCCACGTCGGCGATCCGGTACGCCGCGAGCGACCGCGCGAAGTCGTCCTCCACGTGCAGCAGGACCGGGGTCCAGCCGGGCGTCCCGTAGCGCGCGTTGATCTCCTCGGCCACCCGCCGCACCTGCTCCGTGTACTCCCGGTACACCGCGAGGTCCTGCCGCGAGGGGTAGGCGAAGGCCACGTGCACCACCCGCTCGCGCCACTCCGGGCGGTCCTCCAGCAGCTGCCGGTACGCGTGCAGCCCCCGCACGATGTTCTTGGACAGCTCGGTCCGGTCCACCCGCACGATCGTCCGGCGCGGGGCCCCGTCCGGGCCGGCGCCGATCTCCTCGCGCAGCGCCGCCATCCGCTCCTCGACGTCGGCCCGGTGCGACCGCTCCCGCAGGAACTCCGCGTCCGCGCCCAGCCCGTGCACCCCGATCCGGGTGCCCCCGAGCCCGCCGAGGAGCGCGTCGCAGCACCCGGCGAACGCGTCCGCCCACCGCTGGGTGAGGAAGCCCAGCCGGTCCGCGCCCAGCATCCCGCGCAGCACCTGCTCGGCGATGTCGTCGGGGAGGATCCGGAAGTAGTCCGCCGGCGCCCACGGCGTGTGCGAGAAGTGCCCGATGCGCACATCGGGCCGGAAGTCGCGCAGCATCCCCGGCACGAGCGTCAGGTGGTAGTCCTGCACCACCACGGCCGCCCCCTCGGCCGCCTCCTCCGCCAGCGCCTCGGCGAAGGCCAGGTTGTAGGCCTCGTAGGACTTCCAGCGGCGCCGGAACTCCGCGTCGAAGACCGGCTCCAGCGGGGTCTGGTACAGCATGTGGTGGACGAACCACAGCACCGAGTTGGCGATGCCGTTGTAGGCGTCGGAGAAGACCTTCGCGTCGATGTCGAGCATCCGCACCTGCTGCCCGCCGGTCGCCTCCGACGGCAGCCGGCGCCCGCCCTCGAAGCGGCCCGCCGCCTCCCGGTCGGCGTCGCTCAGCGCGGCGCACACCCACACCGCGCCCGCCTCCGGGCCGATCGCGGAGAGCCCGGACACCAGCCCTCCGCCTCCGCGCCGGGGGTGGAGCGAGCCGTCCGCGCGTACCTCGTACGAAACCGGGCCGCGGTTGGACGCGACCAGCACCTCGGCACCGTGCGTAGAAGCCATACGCCTCAACCTAGCCCGGCCCCGAAACGCTCAAACGTACGGTTCCGCTTCGTAGCCGGCGGACGGCGGGCGGTACCGGTGTTTCACGCCACCTGCCGGGTCGCGTACTCCGCGATCTCGGCCATCGGCGGACGCTCCTCCGTGTCCACGTGGTACGTCCGCGGCTCGAAGCCGTTCTCGCCGCGGACGAACTGGGTGAGGCAGGGGCGCACGAGGTGTCCCCGGGCCAGGCGCAGCTGGGCGGTGCGGTAGATCGCGGCGGCCATCCGGCCGAGCGCCTGTCCGTCCTGGTGCCGGTGCCTGCGCACCCCGACGTCGACCTGGCCGAGCGCGTCCAGGCCCACCAGGTGCAGCGCGTCGACCAGCATGCCCAGCTCGACGCCGTAGCCGACCGGGAAGGGCAGCTGTTCGAGGAGTGAGCGGCGGGCCGCGTACTCGCCGCCGAGCGGCTGCACGAAGCCGGCCAGCTGCGGCCAGTGCATGTTGAGCAGAGGGCGCGCCATCAGCTCGGTGACCCGTCCGCCCTGCCCGGCCGCGGCCGGTCCGGAGGTGTGACCGCCGGGCACGGTGAAGGGCCGGTCGTACATCGCCTTGACCAGGTCCACGTCGCGTTCGGTGAGCAGCGGGCCCACGATGCCGGTGACGAAGTCGGAGGAGAACTCCCGCAGATCGGCGTCGACGAAGCAGACGATGTCCCCGCGGGTGACGAGCAGGGAGCGCCACAGGACCTCGCCCTTGCCCGGCACGGTCGGCAGGCGCGGCAGGATCTCGTCGCGGCGCACCACGCGGGCGCCGGCGGCGGCGGCCACCTCGAAGGTGCGGTCGGTGGAGCCCGAGTCGACGACGACGATCTCGTCGACGAGCGGCGCCCGCTCCACGAGGTCGCGGCGGATCACCGCGACGATGTCGCCGACCGTCGCCTCCTCGTTCAGCGCGGGCAGCACTACGGAGACCGACTGGCCGGTGCGCTGCTTGGCCGCCAGGATCTGGTGGAGCGGCCGGTCGGCCACGGACCAGGAGCGGGTGGCCAGCCAGCGCTCGACTTCTTCCAGCACGGTCAGCGGCTCCTCACTGTTGTCTCGCGCTTCGGACGACTGGCTCAGCCGTCCTGGCCTTCCGTTACAGTCTGAACAACGCGGACGACCATCCCATGCCGGGGGTCACCTCCGCGTCACAACCGAATACAGCTCATCCAGAGGGGCAGAGGGACACGGCCCGATGAAGCCCCGGCAACCCTCCAGCCGATTCTCGTATCGACTGCTGTGCGAGCACAGCCGATCGTCTTCGCGAGGCTCCCGGCTAGGGAAGGTGCCAAATCCGTCTCACGGCGAGATGCGTCGTGAGGAAGATGAGGAGAAAGGGCCTCGCCTCACATGGCTGTGCAGACCGTTGTAAGCAGCACCGACTCCACTGTGGACCTCGGCCCCGCCGCGGCGCTGAGCTGCCGCGAGTGCGGTCACCGCGTCCCCCTGGGCCCGGTCTTCGCGTGCGAGGAGTGTTTCGGCCCGCTGGAGATCGCCTACGACTTCTCGGCCTACGACACCGAGGAGCTGCGCAAGAGGATCGAAGCGGGCCCCGCGAACATCTGGCGCTACGCGCCGCTGCTGCCCGTCCCCGCGGACGTCGCCGGCAAGCCGAACCTGAACCCGGGCTGGACCAAGCTCGTCCGGGCCGACCGCCTCGCCCGCGAACTGGGGGTGACCGGCGGGCTGTACGTGAAGGACGACTCCGGCAACCCGACGCACTCCTTCAAGGACCGCGTGGTCGCCCAGGCGCTGGAGGCGGCCCGCGCCTTCGGCTTCACCACCCTCTCCTGCTCCTCGACCGGCAACCTGGCCGGCGCCGTCGGCGCCGCGGCCGCCCGCGCCGGACTGCGCTCCTGCGTGTTCATCCCGCACGACCTGGAGCAGGGCAAGGTCGTGATGGCCGCGATCTACGGCGGCGAACTCGTCGGCATCGAGGGCAACTACGACGACGTGAACCGTTTCTGCTCCGAGCTGATCGGCGATCCGGCCGGCGAGGGCTGGGGCTTCGTCAACGTCAACCTGCGGCCGTACTACGCCGAGGGCTCCAAGACGCTGGCGTACGAGATCTGCGAGCAGCTCGGCTGGCGGCTGCCGGACCAGATCGTGGTCCCGATCGCCTCGGGCTCCCAGCTCACCAAGGTCGACAAGGGCCTGCGGGAACTGATCGAGCTGGGGCTGGTCGAGGACAAGCCGTACAAGATCTTCGGCGCCCAGGCCGAGGGCTGCTCGCCGGTGTCCACCGCCTTCAAGGCCGGCCACGACGTCGTGCGGCCGCAGAAGCCGAACACGATCGCCAAGTCCCTGGCCATCGGCAACCCGGCCGACGGCCCGTACGTCCTGGACATCGCGCGCCGCACCGGCGGTGCGGTGGAGGACGTGACCGACGAGCAGGTCGTCGACGCCATCAAGCTGCTGGCGTGGACCGAGGGCATCTTCGCCGAGACGGCGGGCGGTGTGACGGTCGGCGTGACGAAGAAGCTGGTCGAGGACGGTGTCCTCGATCCGACGAAGACCACCGTCGTCCTCAACACCGGCGACGGGCTGAAGACGCTGGACGCGGTGGCCGGCACCGGCCTGACCGCGACGATCCGTCCGACCCTGGACTCCTTCCGAGAGGCTGGCCTGGCATGAGCGTGACCGTTCGTATCCCCACCATCCTGCGCACCTACACCGGCGGCCGGGCCGAGGTGAGCGCCGAGGGCGCGACCCTGTCCGAGGTCATCTCGGACCTGGAGAAGAACCACACGGGCATCGCGGCACGGGTCCTGGACGACCAGGGCAAGCTGCGCCGCTTCGTCAACGTGTACGTCAACGACGACGACGTCCGGTTCGAGCAGGGCCTCGAGACGGCCACCCCGGACGGCGTGGGCGTCTCGATCATCCCGGCGGTCGCCGGCGGCTGATCATTACCTTCGGTAATCCTGGTCACGCAGAGTTCATCGAATTGCCCCCTCCGTGAGAGAAGCGGAGGGGGCAATTCTGTGTGGTTGAGCACGGTAGAGTTGGGGAACGCGCCCCCGAACTCCGAATCCGGGGCCATGGATTCCTGCCGCGGGCCCGGCAAGAAGTAGCCAAAGTCTGCGGGCTTTCTGCGGCATTTGCCTTGTTTGTGGGGCCCGACTTGCCCTGAATTCACGTGAATTCTCCCTATATTCCGGACCGCGTACGTCCAGATTTCTCGTCCGATTGACCTGTTGCAGACGGCAGTTGGACAGATACATTCAGCCGCGGTCGACGCGTTCCGGCGCACGCCCCCGATCCACGGGGGGTGAGGTCTGACCCGGATCCGCGAAGTGTGGATCTGTGCAAGGGCCAGTAATAGGGGAGTTAGGCATGGCTCAGGGCACCGTCAAGTGGTTCAACGCGGAGAAGGGGTACGGCTTCATCGCGGTCGACGGTGGTGCGGACGTCTTCGTCCACTACAGCGCGATCCAGATGGACGGCTACCGCTCGCTGGAAGAGGGCCAGCGGGTCGAGTTCGAGATCTCGCAGGGCCAGAAGGGTCCGCAGGCCGACATGGTCCGCGTCACGGCCTGAATCGCGCGACCACCGCAAGCGACGTTCTTCTACGGAAGGGCCCGCACCTCCGCTGCCGGGGTGCGGGCCCTTCGCTGTGCCCGCGCGCCGTCCCGTCCGGAGCTCGGCACGCCCGTGTCCGTGCACCGCGCGCTCGCACGGCCCGGCATGCCCGTGTTCGCGTCCGGCTGAGTCCCCGCCGACGCCCCGAAGGCGCTTGCACTCGAAGGGGTCGAGTGCTAATCATTGGCGTTAGCACTCTGAAGGTGAGAGTGACAACGAAGGACCGGGTCAGTGAGGCCACGGGCCGGGTGGGGCAAGGAACCTCCGGCCGGGGCCGTCCGTCGCGGGCGCGGGCGCGGTCCGAAGTAATCACCCCCAGTCCTGGGAGGACCACTTCACATGGCCAAGATCATCGCGTTCGACGAGGAGGCGCGGCGAGGCCTCGAGCGCGGCATGAACCAGCTCGCGGACGCCGTCAAGGTGACCCTCGGCCCCAAGGGCCGCAACGTCGTCCTCGAGAAGAAGTGGGGTGCCCCCACGATCACCAACGACGGTGTCTCCATCGCCAAGGAGATCGAGCTCGAGGACCCGTACGAGAAGATCGGCGCCGAGCTGGTCAAGGAAGTCGCCAAGAAGACGGACGACGTCGCCGGTGACGGTACGACCACCGCGACCGTGCTCGCCCAGGCCCTGGTCAAGGAAGGCCTGCGCAACGTCGCCGCCGGTGCCAACCCGATGGCCCTGAAGCGCGGTATCGAGAAGGCCGTCGAGGCCGTCTCCGCCGCCCTGCTCGACCAGGCCAAGGAGGTCGAGACCAAGGAGCAGATCGCCTCCACCGCCTCCATCTCCGCCGCCGACACCCAGATCGGCGAGCTCATCGCCGAGGCCATGGACAAGGTCGGCAAGGAAGGCGTCATCACCGTCGAGGAGTCGCAGACCTTCGGTCTGGAGCTCGAGCTCACCGAGGGCATGCGCTTCGACAAGGGCTACATCTCCGCCTACTTCGCGACCGACATGGAGCGCATGGAGGCGTCGCTCGAGGACCCGTACATCCTCATCGCCAACTCCAAGATCTCCTCGGTCAAGGACCTGCTCCCGCTCCTGGAGAAGGTCATGCAGTCGGGCAAGCCGCTGCTGATCATCGCCGAGGACGTCGAGGGCGAGGCCCTGTCGACCCTGGTCGTCAACAAGATCCGCGGCACCTTCAAGTCCGTCGCCGTCAAGGCCCCGGGCTTCGGCGACCGCCGCAAGGCCATGCTCGGCGACATCGCCATCCTCACGGGCGGCGAGGTCATCTCCGAGGAGGTCGGCCTCAAGCTGGAGAACGCGACCCTGGACCTCCTGGGCCGCGCCCGCAAGGTCGTCATCACCAAGGACGAGACCACCATCGTCGACGGCGCCGGCTCCTCCGACCAGGTCAACGGCCGGGTCAACCAGATCCGCGCCGAGATCGAGAACAGCGACTCGGACTACGACCGCGAGAAGCTGCAGGAGCGCCTGGCGAAGCTCGCCGGCGGCGTCGCGGTCATCAAGGCCGGTGCCGCCACCGAGGTGGAGCTCAAGGAGCGCAAGCACCGCATCGAGGACGCCGTGCGCAACGCCAAGGCGGCCGTCGAGGAGGGCATCGTCGCCGGTGGTGGCGTGGCCCTGCTCCAGACCACCAACGTCTTCGAGAAGCTGGAGCTCGACGGTGACGAGGCGACCGGCGCGCAGGCCGTGAAGCTCGCCCTGGAGGCCCCGCTCAAGCAGATCGCCGTCAACGCCGGCCTCGAGGGCGGTGTCGTGGTGGAGAAGGTCCGCAACCTCACCCCGGGCCACGGCCTGAACGCCGCGACCGGCGAGTACGTCGACCTGGTCGCCGAGGGCATCATCGACCCGGCGAAGGTGACCCGTTCCGCGCTGCAGAACGCCGCCTCCATCGCCGCGCTGTTCCTCACCACCGAGGCCGTCATCGCCGACAAGCCGGAGAAGGCCGCCGCGCCGGCCGGCGGCGGCATGCCGGGCGGTGACATGGACTTCTGATCCCCTCGAGGATCGGATCCGTCCTTCACGTACCGAGGGCGGCACTCCCTGGAGACAGGGGGTGCCGCCCTCGGGCGTGTTCCGGGTCACAGGAGTGGATCGGCGGAATGCCGTGACAGGCGGGGCAGTTGACGCCGGTGCCCGGCGGACGCGTGTGCGCGCCGGCCGGTACCGACCACGATTCCGAGGAGCCCCCCCACGTGACCTCCACCGCTTCCGAGTCCGCTTCCGAGTCCGCCTCCCGCGCGGCCGGAATCCTCTCCCGCCCCGTCACTCTGAACGGCCTCACCGTCCCCAACCGGATCGTGATGGCGCCGATGACCCGGATGTTCTCGCCGGGCGGCGTCCCCGGCGAGGATGTGCTGTCGTACTACGCCCGCCGCGCCGCCGCGGGCGTCGGCCTGATCGTCACCGAGGGCACCTATGTGGGGCACGACTCGGCCGGGCAGAGCGACCGCGTGCCGCGTTTCCACGGCGAGGAGCAGCTCGCGGGCTGGGCCAAGGTGGCCGAGGCCGTGCACGCGGCGGGCGGCACGATCGTGCCGCAGCTGTGGCACATCGGCATGGTGCGCCGGCCGGGCCAGCAGCCGTTCCCGGACGCGCCCGCGGTGGGCCCCTCCGGGCTGCGCGTCGGCGAGTCCGAGGTCACCGGCAGGGCGATGACGCGGACGGACCTGGACGACGTCATCGGCGCGTTCGCCGAGGCGGCCGCCGCCGCGGAGCGCATCGGTTTCGACGGCGTGGAGCTGCACGGCGCCCACGGCTATCTGCTCGACCAGTTCCTCTGGGCGGGCACCAACCGCCGTACCGACGCCTATGGCGGCGATCCGGTGGCCCGTACGAAGTTCGCCGCCGAGATCGTGGCCGCGGTGCGCGAGTCCGTCTCGCCTTCCTTCCCGGTCCTCTTCCGGTACTCGCAGTGGAAGCAGGACGTCTACGACGCCCGCCTGGCCGAGACCCCGGAGGAGCTGGAGGCGATCCTGTCGCCGCTCGCGGCGGCCGGAGTCGACGTCTTCCACGCCTCCACGCGCCGCTACTGGCTGCCGGAGTTCGAGGGCTCGGACCTCAACCTCGCGGGCTGGACGAAGAAGCTGACGGGCAAGCAGGTCATCACCGTCGGCTCGGTGGGTCTGGACGGCGACTTCATCAAGGCGTTCCAGGGCGAGGGCGCGGAGGTCGGCAGCCTCGACAACCTGCTGGACCGGCTGGAGCGCGACGAGTTCGACCTGGTGGCCGTGGGCCGCGCGCTGCTCCACGACCCCGAGTGGGCGGCGAAGGTGCTCGGCGGCCGCTTCGATGAGCTGAAGCCGTACGACGCGGCGGCGCTGAAGACGCTGAGCTGAGCCGGGCCGGGTCGGGCCCGGGGGCTCGGACCCGGATGTGGGGGCGGTGGCTGCCGGAGGGCGGGCGCCGCCCCTCTGCCTGCCGGGTCTCCGGCGGGTCTTCGTCCGGCGAGCCTCCGCCTGGTCTGTCTGTCTGCCTGCCTGGTCTGGTCTGCCGGGTCTTCCTGGCGGGATTTCGCTTGCTTAAGTCAATCAATTTCAATTAAAGTTGCCTGAGTCAAGTACACCCGCTCTCCGACGGAGACCTTCCTTCATGTCCGACGCACTCGCCCGGCCCGCCGCGGCCGGGCAATCCGCGCCCCGGCCCAACGCCGTCGTGGCCGTACTCGCCTTCGGCGGCATCGTGGTCTCGCTGATGCAGACCCTCGTGATCCCGATCATTCCCGAGCTGCCCCAGCTCCTGCACGCCTCGGCGTCGGACACCGTCTGGGCCGTCACCGCCACGCTGCTCGCCGCGGCCGTGGCCACCCCGGTCATGGGCCGCCTCGGCGACATGTACGGCAAGCGCCGCATGCTCCTGCTGAGCCTGGCCATGCTGGTCGCCGGCTCGGTCACGGCCGCGCTGAGCGACTCCCTCACGCCGTTGATCGTCGGCCGCGCCCTGCAGGGCCTCGCCTCCGGTGTCATCCCGCTCGGCATCAGCATCATGCGCGACGAACTGCCCGCCGAGCGGCTCGGTTCGGCGACCGCGATGATCAGCGCCTCGCTCGGCGTCGGCGGCGCCCTCGGGCTGCCCGCCGCCGCGCTGATCGCCGAGAACCTCAACTGGCACATGCTGTTCTGGGTCTCGGCCGGCCTGGGCGTCGTGGCGGCGGTGCTGGTGCTGGGCTTCGTGCCCGAGTCGGCGGTGCGCACCGGCGGCCGCTTCGACCTTCCCGGCGCGGTCGGCATGGCGGTCGGCCTGGTCTGCCTGCTGCTGGCGATCTCCAAGGGCGCCGACTGGGGCTGGGGCAGCGGTACGACCCTCGGCCTGTTCGCGGCGGCGGTCGTGGTGCTGGTCGCCTGGGGCCTGTTCGAGCTGCGCGTCGAGGCGCCCCTGGTGGACCTGCGCACCACGGCCCGCCGTCAGGTGCTGGTGACCAACCTCGCCTCGGTGGCCATCGGCTTCGCGATGTTCTCGATGTCCCTGGTCATCCCGCAGTTGCTGCAACTGCCCGCGCAGACCGGCTACGGACTCGGCAAGTCGCTGCTGGCCTCCGGCCTGGTCATGGCCCCCTCGGGCCTGGTGATGATGGCCGTCGCCCCGGTGTCGGCGATCGTCTCGCGGACCAGGGGCCCCAAGGTGACGCTGATGATCGGCGCGCTGATCGTGGCCGGCGGCTACGGCCTCAACATCGTCCTGATGAGCCAGGTCTGGCACTTCGTCCTGACGTCCTGTGTGATCGGCGCCGGCATCGGCTTCACCTACGGCTCGATGCCCGCGCTCATCATGAGCGCCGTGCCCGCGTCCGAGACGGGCGCGGCGAACAGCCTCAACACCCTGATGCGCTCGATCGGCACGTCGGTCGCGAGCGCGGTGGCGGGTGTGGTCCTGGCCCATATGACCACCGCGTTCGGGTCCTACGCGCTGCCCTCCGAGAACGGCTTCCGCACGGTCCTCGCCATCGGCGGCGGCGCCGCCCTGCTCGGCTTCCTGGTCGCGTCCTTCATCCCGCGCCCGCGCACCGCGGCCCTGGGTGAGCCGTCGGCGTCCGGTGAGCCCGCGCCCGCCGGGGCGAAGGTGCCGTAGGCCCTACGGGTTGCCCATGGGCTCGATGTCGGCCCGTGTGGGATGGCCCCAGATCCGCACCACCTCGTAGTCGGTGAACTCGTGCACGAGCCGGTAGGCGGGCGCGGCGCGCGGTGCCCGGCGCTGGGCGGCGATGAACAGCTCGGCCTCGCGCCGGTCCCGGCGCGGGGTCCCGCACAACTGCCACTCCCGACCGTTCCACAGCTCCGGCAGCCATCGCTGCTGGGGCTGCGGCCGGTCCTCGCGGACGCCGTAGCGGGACGGGGCGGTCGCCGCGGGCTCGGCGGCGCGGCGCGCGTACGAGGCGTACGCCCCGTCGACCTCGGAGCGGCGGGCGGCCCGGCGCCGGGTCTCGCACAGCAGACACAGGTCGGGGGCGCTCTCGTCGACGGGCCCGTTCGGATGCTCGGCGCAGCGGGTGGCGGGCGCGGCCGTCGTGACGGTCTCGTCCAGCAGGTCGAGAGCGCGCCGGAGATCCGCCTTCATCTCGTGCAGCCTGGCGTCGGGCGTGTCCGCGGACAGCGCCTCGCCATGCTCCCCGAGCAGACGCAGAGCCCGTCCTAGGGCGGTGAGCTGGGCGTGGTTCATGGTGTCCTCCAGCGTAGGACGCCCCGGCCGGTGAGGGAGCCCCCGGCCTGCCCGCTCGTTCCCGCCACCGGTCCCGGGCCCGCCGGCCTCAGTCCCCCGCCCGTTCCAGTGCCGTGCGCAGATGGCCGTCGGACTGTTGCAGGAGGCGGGTCGCCGTGGCGGCGTCGGTGCCGGCGAGGAGGGTGAGGATGGCGGTCTTCACCTCGCCGTCCGCGGCCGTCAGGGCGCGTTCGATCTCGTCGTCCGCGGCGCCCGTGGCCAGGGCGACGATACGGCGGGAGCGGGCGCGGAGCTTGTCGTTGGAGGCCCGTACGTCGACCATCAGGTTTCCGTAGGTCTTGCCCAGGCGGATCATCGTGATCGTCGAGAGCATGTTGAGGACCAGTTTCTGCGCCGTGCCGGCCTTCAGGCGGGTGGATCCGGTGAGGAGTTCGGGGCCGACGACGACCTCGATGCCGTGCTCGGCGGCGGCCGCCAGTGCGCTGTTCGCGTTGCAGGACAGGCCGATGGTCAGGGCGCCCAGGGCGCGGGCGTGCTCCACCGCGCCGATGGCGTAGGGGGTGCGGCCGGAGGCGGAGACGCCCACCACCGTGTCGTCCGGCGTGAGACCGAGGGCGTCGAGCGCTTCGGCCGCCAGCTCCTTCGAGTCCTCCGCGCCCTCGACCGAGGTCACCATGGCCGGGGGGCCGCCCGCGATCAGCCCGACGACCTGGGAGGGGCGCGTGTTGAAGGTCGGTGGGCACTCCGAGGCGTCCAGGACCCCCAGCCGTCCGGCCGTGCCCGCGCCGGCGTAGACCAGCCGGCCGCCGCGCGCCATCCGCTCCGCCACCGCGTCGATCGCGGCGGCGATCTGCGGCAGCCGCTCGGCCACGGCGGCGGGCACGGTGGTGTCCTCGGCGTTCATCAGCCGGGCGATCTCCAGCGTCGGCAGCCGGTCGATCTCCGCCAGCTCGGGGCGGAACGCCTCGGTCGTCAGCGACTCCAACTCGGTGCGCAGCTCGCGGTAGTGGGGCGTGGAGGTCATGAGGGGGCGGCTCTCTTCGTGCGTCGCGGTACGGCTGACCGTGCGGATCCGGGCTTGTTCGGTTCTCGGCTGCGAGCGTTGCGAGCGTTGCGAACGCTACGAGCGATGGGTCCCGCCCCGCGGGCTGTGCCGGTGGGCGAGCGCCTCGTAGGACGCGGCGAGCGCGGGCGCCGCCGTCTCGTACGTCCGCTGTGCCACCCCGACGAACAGGCAGTCCACCACGAGCAGTTGACTGGTCCGGGAGGACATCGCCGCCGGGCGCAGCTCGCTCTCGCGGGCCGTGGAGGTGGTCAGGACGTGGTCGGCGTACTGGGTGACGGGCGCGGCGGGACGGCCGGTGATGGCGACGGTGGTCGCGCCGCGCTCGAAGGCCACCCGCAGCGGCTCGATCACGTCCCCGGTCGAACCCGAGTGGGTGATGGCGATCGCGACGTCCCCCGCGCGCAGCTGCACCGCGTTGGTGACGGCGAGGTGCGGGTCGCTGTGCGCGTGCGCCACCAGACCTATGCGCAGCAGCTTCTGCGTGAGGTCCTGGGCGACCAGACCGGAGGCGCCGATGCCGTAGACGTCGGTGCGGCGGGCGGCGGCCAGCGCGGTGACGGCCGCGCCGAGCTGGATGGTGTCGAGGCCGGCGGCGGTGTCGGCCAGGGTCTGCTGCTCGTCGAAGGCGAGTTTGGCGACGACGTCGGCGATGGGGTCGTCCACCGCGATGTCGGTCGTGATGGCGGGCGCGCGCCCCGACTGCTGCTGGGCGGCCAGGCCCGCGAGGGCCAGGCGCAGGTCCCGGTAACCCGGATAGCCCAGCAGGCGGGCGGTGCGTACGACGGTCGCCTCGCTGGTGCCGGTGAGCTCGGCGAGGCCGGTGACCGTGAGGGCCGCGCAGCCGGCCGGGTCGGCGGCGACGGCCTCGGCGACCCGCTGCATGGAGCGGGTCATCGAGGGCGCGAGCGTGCGTACCTTGGCCGCGAGGGCGGCGGGTGCGGGGGGCGTGAGGCCCGGGGCGCCCACGCCTGCGAAAATTTCCTTCACGTCCTGGGTCACACTGTGAAAGGTATTTTCCGTACGGTCACGTGGTCAAGGCCGCGCGCCAAGGCCCCGCAGGCCCGGCTCGAACAGTGGCCGCGACGTGGCCGTCCGAGCCTCGTGCCCCGTGCTCCGCGACACGGACGTCAACGCACCTCCTTGCGCGCGCCCCGCAGGACCGCTGCCACCACGCAGCCGAGCGTGAGGACCACGGCGACGGCCAGGGCCTGCTGCGCGTGGTCGGCCGCCGTGTGCCGCAGGAACGCGTCCGGCGCCTTCGTCAGTTCGGTCGGGAGCCGGCGCGACACCCCCGGCAGCGCCCCGAGCAGCGGGAGCGTGAACAGTACGAGCAGCGCGTACCCGACGGTGCCGAGCGTGCTGCGCGCCAGGGTCCCGGCCAGCGCCGTGACCGCCACGGCGAACACCAGGTACACCGAGCCGGTGAGCGCGGTCCAGCCCACGGCCGCCGTACCGGGATTCCCCAGCAGGACGGCCGTCTCGTACCAGGCGGCGAGCAGCCCGGCCAGGTAGCCGCCCACGGCCCCGGCGGCGCTGACCGCGAACCTCGGCACCAGCAGATCGCCGAAGCGCCGGGCGCGTGTCCGGTAGAAGACCGCCAGCGCGGGCTTGGCGTCGATCGAGCACGCGTACGCCGCCACGACGACGGCCACGATGAGGCCGATCCCGAACGCGTTGTTCACGTACTGGGCCACACCGTCCGCCGGGACCGGGGGCGGAAAGACGATCTTCACCCGCTGGGCCGAGCCGCCGGCGTGGTCCAGCAGCTGCCCGGAGTACCGGGCGAGCAGCGGCCCGGTGAACCCGAACACCACGAAGACACCCAGCAGCGCGATCAGCCTCTTGGTGCGCAGCAGCCGAAGCCACTCCACCCGCCACAGCGAAAGCTCGTTCACGCCGCACCCGTCCGATCCGCTTCCCGCTGTCCGTGCTCCACGTGCTGACCGTCCTGTCCGTCCTGTCCGTGCCGTCCGCCGGTCAGCGCCAGGAACGCGGCCTCCAGGTCGGCGTCGACCGGTTGGAGGCTGATCAGCGCGGCGTCCGCCGCGGCGATCGCCTGCGGCAGCCGGCGCTCACCGACCGCCGTGCTCGACGCTTCGACGCGCACGGATCCGTCGGAGTTCACCGCCACCGAGGTGACCCACTCCTGCCGCCGCAGCAGTTCGGCCAGCCGCTGCTCGCCGCCCGCGCGCAGGCGCAGCTCCCAGGCCGGCCGCAGGAACCGGTCGATCAGGTCGCGGACCGGCCCCTGGAACAGGAGCCTGCCCCGGTCGAGCACGCCCACCGTGTCGGCGACCCGCTGGACGTCCGCCAGGACATGGCTGGAGAAGATCACGGTGCGGGTCCTGCCGAGACCGGCGACCAGGGACAGCACCTCCGCCCGCCCGGACGGGTCGAGCGCGCTGGACGGTTCGTCGAGGATCAGCAGCTCGGGGTCCAGCGCCAACGCCACCGCGAGGCCCAGCCGTTGCTTCATACCGCGGGAGAAGCCGCCCGTGCGCCGGTCGGCCGCCTCGGCCAGGCCGACCTCGGCGAGTACGGCCGCGACCGGGTCGGGGGCGGTCCCGCCGGTGTCGTGCGCCGGCCCGCCGCGGCGCCGGCGTGCGCCGCGCGCGGCCAGACCGCGGGACTGGCGCACCACCTCCGCCGCGGTGAGCCAGGGTTCGAACTCGGGGGTGTCCGGGCAGACCCCGATCCGTCCCGCGCCGACCGCCGTCCGGACCTCGCCCGCGTCGAAGCGGCGCAGACCGGCCACGATGGACAGGAGCGTCGTCTTCCCGGCGCCGTTCGGGCCCACCAGACCGTAGACACCGCCACGCGGCACCTCCAGGTCCACGCCGTGCAGCCCCGCCCCGTGCCCGTAGTCGCGCACCAGGTTCGCGGTCACCACGGCCGGCCCGCTCATCGGTCCTCGCTCCGTCCCGCCACCAGGTAGGCGATCGGGCCCAC
The DNA here is from genome assembly GCF_006540305.1 of Streptomyces sp. 6-11-2. Classification (GTDB taxonomy): domain Bacteria; phylum Actinomycetota; class Actinomycetes; order Streptomycetales; family Streptomycetaceae; genus Streptomyces. Next base: position 3,864,908 of record NZ_BJOR01000001.1, read on the forward strand.
GGGGTTCACGAAGAGGCATGTCAGCACCCAGGCCCAGCGGGGCAGGTGACGGGTGCTCCGGTGCCGTGCGAGGTCGACGAGGCAGTAGACGAGCAGAGCGAGCTCGGCGACCAGCAGGGGTGCGATCGCGGCCCAGGGGACCGCCGAGGAGTTGAGGCTGGAGGCAATCACGGGATGGACTCTCTGTGGGGGTGTCGGAGCGGCCGGGTCACGGCGTCTCGGGCGGGAGGATGAAGAGTCCGCCGACCTTCTCGTCGGTGTCGAAGGCGACCCGGGCCTTCATCTCACCGGCCTCGTAGCGCAGGGGGATGTCCACCACGGTGTGATCGCCGATGCGCCGGACGAACGGTTCGCCCTCGCCGAAGCCCTCGAACGCGCCGACGAGTCCGGCGACGCTCGCCAGCGCGTTGCCCCGCACCTCGTCGGTGAAGGCCGCCAGCACCTCGGCGTTGAAGGACGGCCTGGCGTCGTCCATGCGGCCTTCGAGGACGGCCGTGACGATCTCGAGGGCGCGCTCCGCGGCGTCCGTCATGCGCACTGTCTTGTCCATGAGTTCTCCCGTTCGGGGGTCGATGGGCTTGCCGAACCGCTGGAATGCGGCCTGGCGGGTGACTCCGAGCAGGTCCCCGACCTCCTGCCAGGTGTGGCCCGCGTCCCGGCACTGCTGCACGCAGAGCTTGAGCACCTGTTCCGCCAAGGCGTCGACGTCCTGGGCGTGTCGGATCAGGTCGAGGTAGGCCGGTGGGGCCAACGGGCTGCCCACCGCGGAGGCCAGGGCCGCGGCGTGCTCGGCGAGCCGGGCACTCAGGGAAGCGAGGGGGAGGGAATCGGTCACATGTAAAGGGTGCCTTTACATCCAGGGGTGTGTCAAGAAACCCTTTACAACCCCAGCGGCCCTGGCCCGGGCTCCCGTGAACAGCCCGGCAGCGCGCGGGAGATGGAGAGAGCGGGTCCCCGGCGGCGCGGAGTCCGCCGGTGCGTGATCCGTCACCGGTGTCCGGTCCGTGACTTCGGGGTGACAATGGGGGGCATGGAACCCATCAGCCCCCTGGAGCAGGCCCTGCACGCCGCCCGCGCCCTGGTGCTCGCCGATCTGGTCGCCGGCGAGGTCGCCGACGCGGACGTGGTCTCGCTCGTGGAGGACTCCGTCGTCCAGCGCCGCTGGTGGGTGGAGCAGTGGCCGGAAGGCGCCCAGTACGTGGCGGGTCTGGTCGCGCAGGACGTCCAGGACGCGCTCCTGGAGCGGTACGGCCGCTGGCCGCTGTGCCCGGTGTGCGGCTACGGCGACCCGCACGCGCTGGATGTCGAGCCGGAACTCGGGCCGGACCCGCACTGGGTGTGCTCCAAGGCGGGCGTGAAGGTGGCACCGGTGGGCGCGCTGGCGGAGGCCACCGGCCGGAGCACGACGTCGTGACGGCGCCGCGCCGGGCGGTCGCACCGTGACCCTCTACATCGACCCGCCGTCCTGGCCGGGTCACGGCCGCATGTGGTCCCACCTGGTCAGTGACGTCTCGTACGACGAACTCCACACCTTCGCCGAGAGGTTGGGCGTGCCCCGCCGGGCCTTCGAGCGGGACCACTACGACCTGCCCTCCCACCGGTACGCCGACGCGGTGGCGGCCGGCGCGGTCGAGGTCAGCAGCCGCGAGGTGGTGCGGCTGCTGTACGCGGCGGGGCTGCGCCGCCCCAAGCGCCGTGTTCAGGGCCGCAGTTCGTAGAAGATCTCCTCCTCGCCCTCACGCACGGCGGCGAAACCGGCGCGGGTGACGACGCGTTGGGAGGGAAGGTTGACGCGGTCCACGGTCGCGACCAGCAGCCGTACGTCGTCCCGGGCCAGCGCCCAGCCCGACAGCGCGCGCAGGGCCTCGGTCGCGTAGCCGTGGCCACGGGCGGACACGGCGAGGTCGTAACCCACCTCCGCGCGCCCCTCCTCGTCGGGCACTCCGTGGAAGCCCATCCCGCCGACCGCGCACCCGTCTTCCCTGCGGACCAGCACGAACATCCCCCACTCGGGCCGGTGTGCCCCGGCCTCGTACGCCTTCACGGTCATCCCGGCGGCGTCCCGCGTGCCCTCGTAGGGCCCGCCCTCGGCCCACGTGAACCCGCCGTCACCGCCGGCGCTCAGATCGCGGGCGGCGGCGGGGGTGACACCCTCCAGGGTGAGCCGGTCGGCGGGTATGGCCGGCGGGTTGCTCCAGCGCCACTCGGTGACCGGCGGCCGGCCGGGCAGGTCGCCGCGGCCGGTGGCCCACAGCAGCGTCGGCCAGGGTGCGGAGCCCGGCCGGACGTGGGGGAAGAGCCGGGTCAGCACGTCCTCGCACAGCTCGGCAGGCGGCTCGTAGGCCAGGTGCAGGCCGGTCGCGATGTCATGCGTGTGCAGCAGTACCTCGGCGACTCCCATCGCGGCGAATCCCTCGCGGTTCGCGCCGCGGAAGGGGTACGGGTGGAAGGCCCGGACCTCGCGCGGGGTGGTGCGGACGGCGGCGGCGAGCAGGGCGCCGGTCGTCTCGATCACGTCCAGGACGTCCGCGTTTCCGGTGCCCTCGTCGAGGGTGATCTCGAAGGGGACGTAGGCGTTCTGCGCCCGCCCGGCCAACTGCCCGGCGTACGCGATGAGATCGCCCGCGATGTGCTCCGCCGTCCGCCGGCAGCTCCACTCCGGCCGCCCGGCCCTCACTCCGTCCCAGTCCCGGTCCGTCGCCGTCCTCAGCAGCGCCACGGCGTCCGCGACGGCCTGCTCCACCTGCTCCCCGCCCCATGCACGCATACGGCGCAGGGTAGGCGCGGCGGGGCCTCAGGGCGACAGCATTTCCAGCTCCGAGGTGACGTTGTAGCGGGCCGTCGCCTCCCAGTGCTCCGCGCCGTACGGGGTGCGGAACAGGCGGGGCAGGGCGAGGAGCTGCCGCAGGACGGCGGCACGGCCCTCGCGGAAGGCGTCGTTCGGGACGAAGTGGTACTCCTCGCGGACGCCGGCCGCGTAGGCGGCGTACGCCGACGGGGACGCGGCGAGGATCGCCAGATCGGCGTCGCACAGCACCTGGCCGTCGCGGTCGTCGTCGGCCGGATCGTGGGTGACGGTGAGCCGGACCAGCCGGGCGGCTTCGGCGGTCTTCGCGTCGGCGACTCCGGCCTCTGGGAGCGCCCGCTCGGCCAGGCGCGCGGACCGCTCCTCGTTCTCGGAGCGCTCGGGCAGGTAGACGGCATCGTGAAACCAGGCGGCCAGCCGCACCACGTCCGGGTCGGCAGCGTATTCATCCAGTACGTCGATGTGATCGAGGACCGCGGTCAGGTGCGTGAGCGTGTGGTAGTGCCGCTGCGGCTCCCGCCAGCGCTTGAGCAGGTCGTCGGCATACGGCACCGGGTCGGGACCGCCACCGGGGCTCCGGGCGCCCTCCAGGGCACGGGTCCAGCGGGAGCGCAGGGCATCGAGATCGGCCATACGGCCATTGTCCGGCGGAGCGGGCACGACCTCCGCCGATGTGCACGAGGTACGGGATCCACGAGCTCGCGGGCGCCGGGAAGGCGGGGCTGAACATCATCGGGTGACCGGTTCCCGGCCGTGGGTTTGCCGACCGGCGTACTCTGATATTGGACTAGACCTGTCCGCTTCAGGGGAAATCGAGGGAAGGGCTCCTATGAGCATGCGTGCAGTCCTGGAGGTGATCGCCCTCGACGTCGAGGACGCGGTCGCCGCTCAGGCCGGAGGCGCGGACCGCCTCGAGCTGGTCACCGACATGGCGGCCGACGGGCTCACCCCGTCGGCCCGTACCGTCGCCGGGATCCGCGCGGCCGTGGACATTCCGCCGCGCGTGATGCTGCGACTCGCGGACGGATTCGGCGCGGGGGGCGCCCGGGGGCTGGACCGGCTGGTGGGCGTCGTGGGCGAGCTGCGGGCGGCCGGCGTCGAGGAGTTCGTGCTCGGGTTCCTCGATCCGCGGGGCGGGGTCGATCTGGCCGCCGTGGAGCGGGTCGTCGGCGAGCTGGACGGCTGCCGCTGGACCTTCCACCGGGCGATCGACCGTGCCGCCGACCGGGACGCGCTGCGCAAGCGGCTGGACGGGCTGCCGGGGCTCGACACGTATCTGACGGCGGGTGCCGCCTCGGGCGTGGACGACGGGCTGTCCACGCTGATCGCGGAGGCCGCGCGCGGCGGTGAGCCCGGCTACGAGCAGCAGATCATGGTCGGCGGCGGCCTGCGGCTGGACCATGTGCCCGCGCTGCTCGCCGAGGGGATCGACGCCTTCCACATCGGCGGCGCGGCCCGCCCCGGCGGCTGGGACGGGCCGGTCTCCGTCGCGGCGGTCGCGGAGTGGCGCGCGGTCCTGGACGGGGCGGCGGTCCGGCAGTCTGCGGGCTGAGACACGGTGCCCGGACCGGGGTGAGGTGGGTCCGGGGCGGGTAATTCGTACGCCTGGCCCATTCGGACCGGGCACGATGTCGTTCATGACAGCAACGTCCCCTGACCCCACCGGGCTTCCGTATCACCGTATGGCCCGGTACTCACCTCACCACCGCTGGTGGTGGCCGCTGCTCGGCACTGTGGTGCTGGTGTTCGGGTCGGTCCTGGCCACCCTGTTCCTGTACCTCCTCACCGAGGGGATCGGCACGGCCGCCGGTTATCCGGAACTGCCGGACGGTGGCGTCGACTTCGGCCCCGTTCTGGGTACGGGTCTGGATCTGGCGTTCATAGCCGTGGACCTGCCGCTGGTGCTGCTGGCCGTGCTCTGGCTGGGCCGGCGTCCGGCCGGCACGGTGGCCTCCGTCACCGGTCGGCCGCGTTGGCGATGGCTGGCCTGGTGCCTGCTGGCCGCCGTGCCCCCCATGGTGCTGCTACCGGTGGTCGCGATCTTCCTGCCGGACGACCAGGGCGACGGCGGAGGGGCCGGCGTGTGGGTGGGGTGGCAGACGTTCCTCGTCTCCCTGGCCATGCTGGTGGTCCTCGTGCCGTTGCAGTCGGCGGCGGAGGAGTACGTGTTCCGCGGCTGGCTGCTCCAGGCGACCGGTGCCTTCCTCCGTTCCCCGTGGCTCGCGGTGCTGCCGCAGGCGGTGCTCTTCGCGGCCGCGCACGGCTGGGGCACGCCCTGGGGTTTCGCCGATCTCCTGGTGTTCGGTGTGGTGGCGGGGCTGCTGACCATCCGCACGGGCGGCCTCGAGGCGTCCATCGCCCTGCACGCGCTGAACAACCTGCTGGCCTTCGGTCTGTCCGCCGCGTACGTGGACGGACTGGCGTCCGACGAGACGGCGGCGGACGCCACCTGGCAACTGGCCCTCGTCGACATGGCCTCGGTGCTGCTCTTCGCCGCGATCGTGCTGTGGCTGGCACGGCGACGCCGCCCGCAGCACGTGTCAGCCCCGCCTCCCGAGCCGGTCCCGCCCCATTTCCTGCCCTACGCACCACCTCAGGGCGCGTACTGGCCGTACCCGCAGCAGGTGCCAGGTGGGTACGGTCCGTACCCGCAGCAGGCGCCGGGTGCGTACGGGCCGTACCCGGGGCCGCAGGGCATGTACGGGCCGTACCCGCAGCCGCCCGGGTCGCAGGGGGTGTACCCGCCGCCGGGCGCACAGGGGGCGTACGCTCCGCCGCCGGGCGCGGTTTGGCCGTACGCGTCACCGCAGGGCAGCCATGGACCGTACGCGCCGCCGCCCTCGAACGGGGCCGTCCCCGGCGCCGCGCCGGCTGGCCCTGCCGGGCCCGGATCCGCCGCATCCGGCGCCGGCGCGCCCAGTCCCGCCGCACTCGGGCCTACCGCGTCCAGCCCGGCCTTGCCCGGCGACGCACCCGGCCTTGCTGGGTCCAGCCCTGCCGTGCCCGGCGTCGCGTCCGGCGCCGCCGCGTCCGGTTGGGCCGCGCCCGGCGACGTGCCCAGTCCCGCCGTGCCGCGTCCCGCTGCGCCCGGTGATGCACCGGGCCATGCTGGGTCCAGCCCTGCCGCGCCCGTCGTCGCGTCCGGCGCCGCCGCGTCCGGTTGGGCCGCGCCCGGCGACGTGCCCAGTCCCGCCGTGCCGCGTCCCGCCGCGCCCGGTGATGCGCCCGGTTCGGCTGCGCTCGGCGAGGAAACCAGCCCCGCTGCCCCCGCTCCCGCCGACCCGCCCTCTCAGCAGTCCGGTGGCCCTCAGGACAGCTGACCCGGCAGGGGGGCCGTGTGGGTCACGATCAGGCCCGAGACTGCTCGGGTCAGGGCCACGTACAGGCGGCGCAGGCCGGTGCGTTCGTCGGGTTCGCCGTCGACGACGGCCTGGGGCTCGTCGAGGACGACGTAGTCGTACTCCAGGCCCTTGGCGAGTGAGGCGGGGACCAGGGTGAGGCGGGTCTCGGCCGTCGTCTCCTCGCCGGGGGCGAGGTACGGCAGGCCGGCCGCCGTCAGCGCCCCGGCCAAGGCCGGGACGCGGGCGTCGGCGGTGATCAGGCCGACCGAGCCCTCGTTGCGCAGCAACTCCTCGCACGCGGACACCACCTCGGCGTCCCCGGCGGCCGTACGGATCTCGAAGAAGCCGGGGTTCTCGCGCACCGACGCGACGGGGGTGAGCCCGGGGGCGATGTGCGGCAGCAGCCGGGAGGCGTACGTGATGACGTCCGTCGGCACGCGGAAACCCGCCGTCAGCTCCTCGATCAGGCCGTCGGACTTGCCGAGGTGGGCCAGGGCCTCCTCCCAGGTGCGGGTGGCCCACGGCGTGGTGCCCTGGGCCAGGTCGCCGAGGACGGTCGCGGAGCCGGTGGTGCAGCGCCGGCCGACCGCCCGGTACTGCATGGGGGAGAGGTCCTGCGCCTCGTCCAGGACGACATGCCCGAGGGAGTGGGTCCGCTCCACCAGGTCGGCGGCCTCGTCGACCAGTACGGCGTCGGCGGCGGACCACTTGGCCGACTTCACCGACCGTACGGGCCTGGCCCACAGGAGTGTCTTGCGCTCCTCCTCGGTGAGGATCCCGTCCGCGTGCTCCGCGAGGAAGTCCGCGTCCGCCAGCAGCCGCAGCACCAGTTTCGCCGGGTCGACCGGGGGCCAGACCGCCTTGACGGCCGCCTTGACCGCCGCGTTGCGGGCCACCGCGTCCTGCACACGGTCGTCGGGGGCCTCGCCCGCCCGCTCCATCTGCACCAGCACGGCGTGCGCGATCCGCTGCGGCAGGGCCTCGCGGGCGGCGCCGTAGCGGATGCCGCGGTCCAGCAACTCCCGGACGATGTCCTCCAGTTCGTACGTCGGGACGCGCCAGCGCCGCGAGCCGCGCACCACCACGACCGGTTCGGTGGGCATGGTCACGTGGGAGTACAGCGCCCTGCGGAGCACCTCCGCCATCCGTGCGTCGCCCTTGACGATCGCGGTCGCCGCGTCGTCCGCGCCCCGCACCTCCACATGCGCCACCAGATCGCCGACGGTGGCCTGCTGAACGGTCAACTCGCCGAGCGCGGGCAGCACTTGCTCGATGTAGTGCAGGAAGGACCGGTTCGGCCCGATCACGAGGGTGCCGGTGCGGGCGAGCCGCTCGCGGTGGGCGTAGAGGAGGTAGGCGACCCGGTGCAGGCCCACGGCGGTCTTTCCGGTGCCGGGTCCGCCCTGGACGCAGACGGTGCCGGACATCCCGGACCGCACGATCTCGTCCTGCTCGGGCTGGATGGTCGCCACGATGTCGCGCATCGGGCCCACACGCGGGCGTTCGATCTCCTGCTGGAGCAGCTTGCTGGTGGTGGCGGCTCCCGACGGCTCGGCCGGGTCGGACAGGTGCTCGTCCTCGTACGCCGTGAGGTCGCCGCCGGTGTAGCCGAAGCGGCGGCGCAGCCCGACGTCCATCGGGTCCTTCCTGGAGGCCCGGTAGAACGGCTGCGAGACCGGTGCGCGCCAGTCGATGACCATGGGGTCGCCCTCGCCGTCGTGCACGTGCCGGCGTCCGATGTAGAAGCGTTCGCCCTCGGCGCCCTCCGCCCTGTCCGCGCCCGGGGCGTGCAGGTAGTCGAGCCGCCCGAAGAACAGCGGCGTGTCGCTGAGGTCGGCCAGCGCCTTGATGCGCTCGTCGATCTGGCGGGCGAGGACTTCGGCGTTGACCCAGTTCGCGGTGACGTCCCGGATGTCGAGCGACTCCGCGTCCTCGCGCATGGCGCGCAGTGCGGCCCGGGAGGCGGACAGGTGGGCGCGCTCGCGGGCGAGGGGGTCGCCGGGCATGTACGAAGACGAAGGCGACGAGGGAGACGCGGGAGACGAGGACGACAGGGACGACAAGGGGGTGCCTCCGGAAGGCCTTCGGGGCGGGCGGGCGCCGTGGGGTGGTGCCGTGTGGCTGCGCCGCGCGGCGGCGGGATCTGCCGACCGGTTTCCGTCCGGACGGCGGCGCTCCGTGAGGAGGCGGGCAAGAGGGTGGATTCTAGGGCGCGGCTACGCGCGGAGGCCAACCGGTTTTCCCGCTCCGGGCCCGCCCAGGTGCCGTGATCGCCAGACCCTAGGGGTTCGCGTCCGCCGGACGCAGGGGCAGAGGTCCCTCCAGAGGGGTACTCGGAGGCAGGAAGGCCCGGTCCGTGGACCGATGCCGGTCCTATGCCCCCGGATCCACCATGGAGATATGAGCGCAGCAACCATCCACCCGGCTCCCGCCGCTCGCCCGGCCGGCGCCACGGCTGTCCAGGACGGCCCCCGTCATCACGTAATGGGCGACGCCCTGCACGCCGTCAAGGTGTTCGCGGGCGCCCTGTTCGACGTGGTCGTCCTCGGCGAGTACGGCGAGGAGGCGGGCGTACGCCACAAGTGAGCAACTAGGGTCGGTCCGTGACAGCACGGAAGGTGATGGTCCGGTCACCAGCGGCACTCGCCCTGGCCCTCCTCGTCGTCTCCCTCGCCGCCCTCGCGGTCCTGTTCGCGGTGCAGCGGGTGCAGATGCCCGACGCGGTGGTCTACCAGGCCGAGGGCGCGGCGGTCGTCCACGGCCGCGACCTGTACGGCTTCACGGTCACGCAGGGACGGCTTCCGGCCACGTACCCGCCGTTCGCGGCCCTGCTGTTCGTGCCGGCGGTGTGGCTTCCCGCCGCGGCCCTGAAGGCGGCGTTCTTCGCGGGCAACGCGCTCCTGCTCGCCTGGCTCGTCCACCTCTCCGCGCGGCTCGCCGGGCGCCGGGCCGGGCTTGCGGCAGTGTGCGCCGCGACGGCGCCGGCCGTCTGGCTCGAACCGGTCTTCCAGACCTTCGTCTACGGGCAGATCAACCTCGCGATCGTCTGCCTGGTCCTGTGCGACCTGACCCGGCCGCCCGGAGCCCGCGGCAGGGGTGTCCTGATCGGCGTCGCGGCCGGCATCAAGCTCACCCCGGGCCTCTTCATCGTGTACCTGCTACTGCGGGGGCGGCGCCGCGAGGCGGCCGTGGCGGTGGCCGGGTTCGCCGGGACGGTCGCCGTCGGGGCACTCGTGCTGCCCGCGGCCGGCGTCGACTACTGGACGCGCCGTCTGTTCGAGACCAACCGGGTGGGCAAGCCGTGGATCATCGCCAACCAGTCGCTCCAGGGCCTGGTCGCCCGGCTGCTGGGGGAGCCGTCGCCCGGACTCGCCTGGATGCTGCCCGCCGTCGCGGTGACCGTCGCCGGCCTGTGGCTCGCGTGCCGGGTGCGGCGGGAGCGGTGGGGCGTGCTGCTGACCGGACTGACCGCGCTGCTCGTCTCACCGATCAGCTGGTCCCACCACTGGGTGTGGTGCGTCCCGCTGATCGCCGTACTCCTGGCCGAGGGCCGCCGCGTCTGGGCGGCGGTCACCGTGGTCCTGTTCACGGCCCGCACCCTGTGGATGGTCCCCAACAAGGGCGTGGAGCTGCACCTGTCCTGGTGGCAGCAGCCCCTGGCCTCGCCCTACCCCCTGCTGGGGCTGGCCCTGCTCATGGCGGTGGCGCTGGAATTCCGCAGACGGCGGTCCGGCGGGCCCCGGGAGGGTCAGGCCTCCTCCGCCAGCAGTTCGTCGGCGTCCATGATCCGGTAGGCGTAGCCCTGTTCGGCCAGGAAGCGCTGGCGGTGCGCGGCGAAGTCCTGGTCGATCGTGTCGCGGGCGACCACCGAGTAGAAGTGCGCCTGGTGGCCGTCGGCCTTCGGACGCAGCACCCGCCCGAGGCGCTGGGCCTCCTCCTGGCGGGAGCCGAAGGTGCCCGAAACCTGGATGGCGACCGTGGCCTCCGGCAGGTCGATGGAGAAGTTCGCCACCTTCGACACGACCAGCACGCTGATCTCGCCCTCGCGGAAGGCGTCGAAGAGCTTCTCGCGCTGCGCGTTGGACGTCTCGCCCTTGATCACCGGCGCGTTCAGGTGCTCGCCCAGCTCGTCGAGCTGGTCGATGTACTGGCCGATGACCAGGATCTGCTGCCCGGCGAAGCGGCGGACGATCGCCTCCGTGACCTTGCGCTTGGTCGCCGTGGTCGCGCAGAAGCGGTACTTCTCCTCCGTCTCGGCCGTCGCGTACGCCAGTCGTTCGGAGTCGGTCAGGTTCACCCGGACCTCGACGCAGTCCGCGGGCGCGATGTGGCCCTGCGCCTCGATCTCCTTCCAGGGCGCGTCGAACCGCTTGGGGCCGATCAGGGAGAACACGTCCGACTCACGGCCGTCCTCGCGCACCAGGGTCGCGGTCAGTCCCAGCCGCCGCCGGGCCTGGAGGTCCGCGGTGAACTTGAAGACCGGTGCGGGCAGCAGGTGCACCTCGTCGTAGACGATCAGTCCCCAGTCCCGGGAGTCGAACAGCTCCAGGTGGGGGTAGATCCCCTTCCGCCGGGTCGTCAGCACCTGGTAGGTGGCGATGGTGACCGGGCGGACCTCCTTCCTGGTCCCGCTGTACTCCCCGATCTCGTCCTCGGTCAGGGAGGTCCGCTTCACCAGCTCGTGCTTCCACTGCCGGGCCGAGACGGTGTTCGTGACGAGGATCAGCGTCGTGGACTTCGCCTGCGCCATCGAGCCGGCGCCCACCAGCGTCTTGCCGGCCCCGCAGGGCAGGACGACGACACCGCTCCCGCCGTGCCAGAAGTTCTCCACGGCCTGCTTCTGGTAGGGCCGCAGCGCCCAGCCGTCCTCGCGCAGCTCGATCGGGTGCGCCTCGCCGTCGACGTACCCGGCGAGGTCCTCGGCGGGCCAGCCCAGCTTCAGCAGGGTCTGCTTGATCTGCCCGCGCTCGGAGGGGTGCACGGCCACCGTGTCCGGGTCGATGCGGGCGCCGACCAGCGGAGCGATCCGCTTGGACTTCAGCACCTCCTCCAGGACCGGCCGGTCGGTGGTGGTCAGGACCAGACCGTGCGCCGGGTGCTTGCTGAGGGTCAGCCGCCCGTAGCGGTCCATCGTCTCGGCGATGTCGACGAGCAGCGCGTGCGGCACGGGGTAGCGGCTGTACTGCACGAGGGCGTCGACGACCTGCTCGGCGTCGTGCCCGGCGGCGCGCGCGTTCCACAGGCCGAGCGGGGTGACCCGGTAGGTGTGGATGTGCTCGGGCGCCCGCTCCAGCTCGGCGAACGGCGCGATGACCCGGCGGCATTCGTCGGCCTGCTCGTGGTCGACTTCGAGAAGCAGGGTCTTGTCCGACTGGACGATCAGGGGACCATTCACACGCAGCGCCCTTTCCATGTGGTCAAACGTCCAGTGTGCCCTATCCGGGGCGGATCACGGCTGGTCGTCCGCGAGCTCGGCGACCCCCGTGACCCGGTGCAGGGGGTAGGTGCGGACCTCGTCCGCGGTGTGGTCGTACGCGGTGACGAAGCCGCCCTCGACGCGGATCGGCGCGATGACGCGCTGGCTGGCGGCGCCCTCGGCGTTGACGTAGCCGATCCACAGGGACTCGCCGGTGAGGACGGCGGCCTGCATGGTGGCGAGGGTCTCGGCGGAGCCGGTGCGGGGCAGTTCGCCGTCCTCCCGGGTGGCCGTGGTCGGCTTGCGCGGGGCGGTCGAGGCCAGGTCGCCCGCCCGGATCGCGCGGATCGCGGCGGACAGCAGCGTGGCGTCCGGGGCGGGCGGGCCCTCCGGGACCGGGTCGGGGGCGGTGCGCGGCGGGGTGCGGTGGGAGTGCGCGCGGGTGATCAGCACGTCGCCCGCCGCGGATTCGGCGGCCGGTGCGTAGCCCATCGCGCGCAGGCCCTCCAGGAGCGTGGCCGGGTCGGCCTGCGCGGCCAGCACGGTCGGCGCGAGGCGGCGCAGGCGCAGCCCGGCGGACCGCTTGTCGGCGAGGATCTCGTTCAGCAGCGCGTCGTCGTCGCAGCGCAGGTACGCCGAGGCCGCGCCGACCCGCAGATGGCCGTGCCGGCGGGCCACGTCGTCGATCAGGTACGCCAGCGGCTGCGGCACCGGCGTACGGGAGTGCGCGGTGAGGAAGGCGTGCAGGTCGGAGGCGGTGCGGCCGGCGTCAAGGGCGCGGCGTACGGAGGCGGGGGTGAACCGGTAGACGGTCGCGCCGCCCTTGGACTCCACGTCCGCGAGCACGCCCAGCGTCTCGGCGAGCGGACGCCACAGGGGTCCGGGCGCGACCGCGGTCAGGTCCGCCTGGAGCAGGACGTGGTCCAGGGGCTCGGGCAGGAGCGGGGCGAGGACGCGGGCCGCGGCGGCCTGTTCGTCGGCGGATGCGGCGGAGGCGGGGGCGGTGGGAGGGAAGGGCGAGACCGGCGTGGTCGGGGACGGGGGTGCCGGGGTGCCGGGGATGCCGGGGGTTCCTTCCGGCCGGTGGTGCTTGTGGACGGGCAGCTTGTCCCCCGGGCTCGCGGGCGCGGCCCCGGCCGCGTCCGTGGCCGCCTTCGCGCGTGCGGCGGGACCGCGCCCGGCCTCGCCCGCGGGGGTCTTCCCGGGCGCGGGCTCCGCCTCCGCGGGAGCCGGTGCGGACGCGCCGAGCAGCGCGCGCCCGTGCGCGGACAGCGCGCCCCGGCCGGTGACGCCGAGCAGTTCCGCCTCGGACAGCGTCCACCGGGCGAGGCGGCCGCGCAGGTCGTCCTCCTGCCGCGGTTCGCGCGGCGGGTGCTCCCAGCGCAGCCGGGCCAGCACCGACTCACCGGCCGGTGCGGCGCCCAGCGGCAGCCCCGCGAGCAGGGTGAGCACCCGGTGCCGTACCTCCGGCGCCGCCGAGCGGTCGAGGCCGGGGCCGAGCGCCGACAGGGTCCGGTCCTTGGAGTCCCGTCCGCCGATCAGACCCGCGGTCCGCGTGGCCGCCAGCCAGGCCGCCGCGAGGTGGGCCCAGCGTTCGGCGGCGGGCCGCTCCAGCCACTCGTCGTGGGCCGGGGTCGCCGCGTACCGCTCGTCGTCCTCGCCGTCGGAGGCGAGCAGACCGGCCGCGTAGGCGAGTTCGACCCAGAAGGCGGCCACCGGTTCGGGCACGTCGAGGGCGACGGCGGTGCGCTTGAGGTCGCGCACGCTCAGACCGCCCGCGCGCAGCACGTTCGGGCCGCCCTCGTCCCAGTCCCGCAGCAGTTCCTCCACGGTGGCCAGGGCGGTGTACGCCTGCCCGGCCGCCGTCGCGTCCACAACCTGTGGACGGTGGGTCGCGGCGGCCTCCACGGCCGGCGGCACCGGTTCGGGCGCGCGGTGGGCGCGGCCCGCGCGCAGGTGCAGGGCCGCCTCGCGGGGGAGGACGACGGTTCCGGGAGCCGTGGGCAGCAGTAGCCCGCGGTCCAGCAGCCGACGCAGACGCGGCGCCGGGTCGGGGGTGACCTGACCGTAGGGCGGCCCCCACACCAGGCGCTCCAGTACGTCGAGGGAGTCGGCGGGCAGCCCGGCGAGCAGCGCGGACATCCGCTCGCGGTCGGTGAAGAGGTCGGTGAGCGAGGCGACGGCGGAGACGGAGTCGTGGGTCGAGGGCAGCCCGGCGGTCGTCACGATCTCCTGGATGCGCCCCGGGGACATGCCCGCCGCGGCCTCCCGCACCGTCGGTCCGAGCCCGGTCGGGGACGGGTGCTGGGGCGACGGCGCGAGCAGCTCGCGTGCCGTGCGCACCAGGCGCAGCCGGTCGTCGCCGCCCCAGACGAGGGCCTGTTCGCGCAGGGTGCCCAGGGCGCGGGGCAGCGCGGCGGCGACGACGGGATCGCGGGCTTCGGACGCCATCAGGTCGAGCAGTTCGCCGTACGTGGCCGGGTCGCCGGCCACCGCGAGGGCCTGGGCCGTCTGCTGGGCGAACCGGTCCAGCCGCTCCAGGGCGCGGACCACCGAGGCGCGGGTCCCGGCGCGGGTGGCGAGCTGGGTGAGGTCGGTCGGGACCGGCGTGATGAGGTCGGGGCGGCGGCGCAGGAGCGCGGCCAGGGAGGCGTCGTCGCGCGCGCGGAGCGCTTCCGCGAGCGAACGCGGGGCCGCCGGTTTCTCATCGCTGCTCATCCGATTCACGGTACCGGGTGAGTGTCGCGCCCGGCCCCGTACAGCGGCACGGGGCACCGCGCGGGAGACGGTACCGTCGTCCAACGGGGTCATCGGCCAGCCACCCCGGAGGGGCTTCGTGGGGATCGAGAGCGATCAGGTCGTCTACGAGTATCTGAGCCGCGTCGGGGACGTCGCTCAGCAACGCCAGCTGTCCTCGGCCACGCGGATGCGTCTGGTCGCGGAGCTGCGCAACGAGATCGACCGGCGCCGCGCCAAGGCCGCCGTGGACAGCCCCGCCGCCGTCCGCCGCATCATCGACGGGCTCGGCAGCCCCGACGACGTCGTCGCGGCCGCGGGCGGCTCCGGCGGGGGCGGACCGCGGGCGGCGGCCCCGGCCGTGCCCGCGCAGCGTGAACCGGAGGCGGAGCAGGCACGCCCGAAGGGCCTGCGCAAGGTCGTACCGCGGCCGCGTCCGTCGCAGCGGCCGGCGGGCCCCGCGCCGTCCGACGGCCCGTCCCCGCCGCACCTGGCGAGCGCCGACGAGCTCGGCGGCCCGGTGGTCGGCTCCGAATGGTGGCGCCTGGAGCAGGGCCCGTTGGGGAGGGGTGACGACGTGCCCGGCTTCATGGGCGGGGTGGAGATCCCGGAGCTGCTCAAGCCCCCGCCGGTGAAGGAATCCGCCGACGCGGAGCCCGCGCCCGAGGCGGCCGGTGCCGGCGAACCGGTGGAGGCGGCCGAGCCGGAGGCGCCCGCCGGGCGCCGGCGTTTCGCGCTGCCCCCGTTGATGGCGGGCCGGAGCAATCCGCTGCTGCTGCTCGCAGCCGGGCTGCTGGTGGTCGGCGCGGTCCTGGGCAACTGGTACGCGCTGCTGCTCGGCTGGGTCATCGCCTACGCCTCCCGCCGGCTGACCGCCGCGGAGTCCAAGTGGGCCGTCGTCGGCATGCCCGGCCTGGCGCTCGCCGCCTGGGTGGTCTGGCTGTGGGGCCGTACCGACGGCCGCTGGGGCACCCCCATCGCCGAGGGCCACATGAACGACGCGGTCTCCCAGACCTGGCCGTGGGTGGTGCGGGCCGCGGCCGTGCTGTCGGCGCTGTTCCTGGTGTGGCGCTCGCAGCGGCGGACGTAGTCGCGCTCGGCGCCACAGGCACCGGAGATACGCCACAGGCACCGGAGATAGTTGTACGTCACACGGGTCCGGGGTCTCGCGGCCCCGCCCCCTGGGCACAATGGCCCGTATGACCTCTCGCCCGCTGACCGTCGGCTTCGACCTCGACATGACCCTCATCGACTCCCGCCCCGGCATCCGCGCCTGCTACCTGGAGCTTTCCGAGCGGACGGGAACGTACATCGACGCCGACCTGGCGGTCACGCGGCTCGGTCCGCCGCTCGCGGAAGAGCTGGTCAACTGGTTCCCGGCCGAGCGCGTGGAGGCGGCGGGGGATCTGTACCGGGAGCTCTACCCGGCGATCGCCGTCTCCGCCACGCCCGCGCTGACCGGCGCCCGCGAGGCGATCGAGGCCGTGCGGCAGGACGGTGGCCGGGCGATCGTCGTCACCGCCAAGTACGAGCCGAACGCCAAGCTGCACCTGGAGCACCTGGGCATCGAGCCGGACGCGGTGATCGGCGACCTGTGGGCCGAGCGGAAGGCCGAGGCGCTGCGCGAGTACGGCGCCCGGGTGTACGTCGGCGATCACGTCGGGGACGTACGGGGCGCCCGCGCGGCCGGCGTCCTGTCGGTGGCGGTGGCCACCGGACCGTGCGACGAGGGGGAACTGCGGGCGGCGGGCGCGGATGTCGTGCTCGCGGACCTTACCGTGTTCCCGGACTGGCTCGCGGCCAACCGCACGCTCTTCAGCAGCTACCGTGAGTCGCCGCGCGCCTGACGGCGGCCCGCCGCGATCGATCGGAGCACGCCCGCACCGGCGATCAGGAAGCCGACGCCCATGAGCATGCTCAGTCCGAACATGTAGGTCGGGAAGGGCTTCGCGCCGAGGAACAGCGGCGCCAACGTCACCGCGGTGGCCAGCGCGCCGACGAAGAAAACGATGGCACCTGCACGGACCAGCCGGTCGCCGGCTGTGGCGGAATTCGTTCGGGTATCGTCACGCACGCCACCAAGGATAGTTCCTGGTGCGCGGGCACCCAGAGCCCCGGTTGACCGTGGAGCGGGCGTCGGCGGGACGGTCGGCAACGGTGGACGACCCCGGCATATTCGAACCGGACCGGAGTTTTGCCGCAAGAAGGAATGATTTCGCAATCGCTCCGGACAACAGCCCATAGGGATCACCGAACTGGCCGAAAGATTAGGGGACGACCCGCCGACTTCGGCCGCGGCGAACATGCGGAGCCATCTCACCGCCCTGCGCCGGGACCTCGACGAGGCCCGGCCAGGTCTGAGCTGCCGGGTGCGGACCTACCGGGGCGGTCAGAGCGGCTACGGGCTGGCGATCACGCCCGACGAGTTCGACCTGGCGCAGTTCACGCTGGCCGCACGGCGTGGCCGGAATCTGCTGCTGCGCGGTGAGGCGGAGCCGGCGGCCGAGGTCCTGGAGGGAGCCCTGGCCTGGTGGCGCGGCCCGTTCGGCCAGGACCTGCCGCCGGCGCGGTGGTTCAACGCCCACGTCGCGGGCGTCAACAACGCGCGCTTCGACGCCTACCAGGACCTGTTCACCAGCTGCATCCTCGCCGGTCGCACCGAGACGCTCTCCTACCGGATCGAGAGCATCATCGCCGAAGCGCCCTACCGCCAGCGGCTGTGGGAGCTCCTGGCCGCGGTGCACTGCATCGACGGGGACGCGGCCAGCGCCCTCGGCGCGATCAAGCGCTGCCAGACCCTGTTCGCCGAGGACCTGGGCCTCGACCTGCCGCCCGATGTCGAGGCGATGCGGGCGGCGGCCCTCAGCTGGAACAGCGAGGACGCCCTCCGCCTGGTGGCGGCCCGCACGCTGGTCGCCGACAACGGCGAGCGGACGGACCCCGCGGGCCACGGTTCCGCGCTGTCGTAGCGCGTCCGCGCGACGCCCGCGGTGGCCGGCCGGCGCACTCGCGTCCGGCCACCGGCGCCGGTGGATCTCGCGGGCGGCGAACCGTTTCGGACACCGGACGACCCTTCTCGCTGCCGCACCGTCAGGACACCCTGCGCGGGGCGGGTGTCGACGTGTCCGGGGACCGCGGCCGGGAGGGTGCGGTCATGCTGTCGACGGCAGTGTGTTCCGGGGTGGTTCTCAATGCCCGGCCGGTGGCGCGGGGCGTCGCCGGGTGGGCCGTCCGGGTGTCGTCACCGTCCGCGAATACGGGTTGCCGGAGCCGCCCCCTCATGTGCTGAGATATCCCCTGTCTCCCTCGCCCCCCCCGAGCGAGCGCGCCCACGCCGATCGGCCAGGTTCGGCCGACTGGAGTGGGCGGGCTTGACGGCGGGTAAAGAGCTGGGGAGGCTTCGGGACAACGGCAGGCACGAGCGAGCGCTAGATAGCCTGACCTGCGGCAACTGTGGTTCGGCTGACCGGTGAGATGGGGTGCGTGCTTTGCCTACCGGCAAGGTCAAATGGTTCAACGCTGAGAAGGGCTTCGGCTTCCTCTCCCGCGACGACGGCGGCGACGTGTTCGTCCATTCCTCGGTGCTCCCTGCCGGAGTGGACATGCTCAAGCCGGGGCAGCGGGTCGAGTTCGGGGTGGTCGCCGGCCAGCGCGGCGACCAGGCCCTCTCCGTGACGCTCCTGGATCCGACCCCGTCGGTCGCCGCCGCCCAGCGCAAGAAGCCGGACGAGCTGGCGTCCATCGTGCAGGACCTGACCACCCTCCTGGAGGGCGTCGCGCAGACCCTGGAGCGCGGCCGCTACCCCGACAAGACGTCCGGCAAGAACGTCGCCGGACTGCTGCGCGCGGTCGCCGACCAGCTGGACGTATGACCCGACGGGGCTGACAGGACTGGGCCCTGTCGTCGAATTCCCGCCTCGACAGGACCAGGGCCTCTCGTTTGGATCATGCCGGGCTGATCCAAACGAAGGACCCTAGGGAAAAGCGAGCGCGTCCGGGCCGAGGGGCGGTACGAGCCCTTCGGCCGCCGCACGCGTGAGCAGCCCGCGGACCGCCGCGTAGCCGTCCTCGCCGAGGCCGGCGGTGAACTCGTTGACGTACAGCCCGATGTGCTGGTCGGCGACGGCCGGGTCCATCTCCTGGGCGTGCTCCATGACGTACGGCCGGGAGGCCTCCGGGTCGTCCCAGGCCGCGCGCACCGACGCGCGGATCGAGTCGGCGAGCCGCGTCAGCGTCCGCTCGCCCAGCGACCGCCGGGCGATGATCGCGCCGAGCGGGATCGGCAGCCCGGTGGTGCGCTCCCAGTGCTCGCCCATGTCGGCGAGCTTGTGCAGCCCGTAGTTGCGGTAGGTGAACCGCGCCTCGTGGATCACCAGACCGGCGTCGACCTTCCCGTCCCGCACGGCCGGCATGATCTCGTGGAACGGCATGACCACGATCTCGCCCACCCTGCCGGGGACGACGTCCGCGGCCCACAGGCGGAACAGCAGGTACGCCGTCGACTTCTCGCTCGGCACCGCGACCGTACGGCCCGTCAGGTCGGCGTCGGGCTCCTTGGTGAGCACCAGGGGCCCGCAGCCCCGGCCCAGCGCGCCGCCGCACGGCAGCAGCGCGTACTCGCCGAGGACGTACGGCAGCACCGCGTAGGACACCTTCAGCACGTCCAGCTCGCCGCGCTCGGCCATGCCGTTGGTGACGTCGATGTCCGCGAAGGTGACGTCGAGCGCGGGCGCGTCCGGGACGCGGCCGTGGGCGAGCGCGTCGAAGACGAAGGTGTCGTTGGGGCAGGGGGAGTAGGCGATCCGCAGTCGGCTGCTGTCAGGGCTCATGCAATCTTCCAACTCGTGAGGACGGGCGCGAGCTTCCCGAAGCCCTCGGTCAGGGCGGTCAGGGCGTCGCCGATGCGCCAGGCGGCGCGGTCGCGCGGGCCGACGGGGTTGGAGACCGCGCGCACCTCCAGCACCGGGACGCGGTGCGCGGCGGCCGCCTCGGCGACTCCGAACCCCTCCATGGCCTCGGCCAGGGCGCCGGGGTGGCGGGCACGCAGGGCGTCGGCGCGGGCGGCGGTACCGGTCACCGTGGAGACGGTCAGCACCGTGCCGGTACGGGCCGGGGCGGCGACCGCGATCGCCCGTACGAGCGCTTCGGGCGGACGGTGGGTGACGGTGCCGAAGCCGAGTTCGGTCACCGGCAGGAATCCGTCGCCGGTTTCCGCGCCCAGGTCGGCGGCGGTGATCTCGTCGGCGACGACGAGCGAGCCGACGGGCGCGTGGGGCGCGAAACCGCCGGCGATGCCGGCCGAGACGACGAGGTCGTAGGGGGCGCCGGCGAGCGCGGCGGCGGTCAGGGCGGAGGCGGTGGTCGCGGCGGCGAGGGCGGGGCCGACGCCGGCGGCGATCAGGTCGACGGCGGGGGGTCCGGGGACCCGGTGGAGGGTCGCTCCGGGCAGCGCCGACAGCGGCTCTTCACGGACGGGCCCGGCGAACGCCCGTGCCACCGCGTCCCGTTCGACGGGGACGGCGGTGGCGACGAGGACGCGTGGCGCGGACGTGGTCAGGAGTTCTTCGTGAGCTTGAAGGACCACAGACCCCGCACGTCCTTCTCACCCTCCTTGATGGAGACCAGCGTCGAGTTGCCGCTGGCGCCGTACTGGGCGTTGAAGAAGACGCTGCCCGGGATCGTGCGGTAGGTCTTGGTGCTGGAGTCGGTCAGCGGCTGACCGTTCATCAGGATGGTCCAGCCCGTGTCCGCGATCTTCGGGTCGACCCCGAAGCGCACGGTCTCGTCCGGGTCGACCTTGATCGTCTTGATGTCCTTGGACTTGAGGCACTTGGCCAGGTCGGCGGTCTTGATCGCGTTGCCGTCGTTGTAGCAGTTGGCTTCCGAGCTCACCGAGGAGCTGCCGACGGTGATCGTGGACAGGGGGGTCGGCTTGGAACAGGCCGACAGGACGAGCAGTCCGGCGGAAACGGCGCCGGCAGCGGCGACGGCGCGGCGGCGTCGCACGGCGGAATGCAGCGTGGTCATGGCCGAAGGCTATCGGGCGCGCCCGCCTGCCCGCCCACGCGGGGGTGCGGGCGTGGCAGATGGCCGCGGCGCGGGCCTCATGCCACCCGGGGCCGCGTGGTGCCCCCGTGCCGGGCCGAGGCCAGCAGACCACGGACGGTGGGCAGCCAGCCGGCGGCCACGAGCCCGGCGCCCACCGACAGGCCCAGCACGCCGTTGAGCGGCAGCACGATGCCGATCGCGCCGCCGAGCACCCAGGCCACCTGGAGCAGTGTCTCGGAGCGGGCGAACGCCGACGTCCGCACCGGCTCGGGCACGTCCCGCTGGATCAGCGCGTCCAGGGACAGCTTGGCCAGTGCCTGCCCGAAGCCGGCGATCGCGGCCAGGCAGGCCACCAGGAAGGCGCCGAAGAAGACCGCGGCCGTGACCGCCGCGCCCAGCACGATGGCGACGACGGTCACGATGATGATCTCGGGCGCGCGCGATCTCAGCCAGGCCCCGACCGCGGTGCCCAGGGCGTTGCCGGCGCCCGCCGCGACGCCCACGATGCCCAGCGAGACCGCCGCGCTCTCGCCGGTCAGCGGGTGCTCACGGAGCAGGAAGGCGAGGAAGAAGATCAGGAACCCGGACAGGCAGCGCAGCGCGGCGTTCGCGGCGAGGGCGTGCGTGACGGCCGTGCCGACGGTGCGCAGGCCGGGACGCTTCAGCGGCTTGCGGCGGGGGCCGCGCAGGTGCTGCTCGTCCGCGGCCAGCAGCGCCCGGTCCTCGCCCTTGGCCGAGTCGACCTTGGGCGGCAGGGCGAACGACAGGAACGTCCCCGCGACGAAGATCACGAAGGCGCCGTAGAGCGGCCAGCGCGCGCCGAGGGCCTGGAGGCCCGCGCCGATGGGCGCGGCCACGCCGGTGGCGAGCAGCCCGCCGAGGGTGACCCGTGAGTTCGCCTTGACCAGGGAGAAGCGGGGCGGCAGCAGCCGGGGTACGACGGCGCTTCTGACCACGCCGTACGCCTTGGAGGCGACCAGCACGCCGAGCGCCGCCGGATACAGCTCCAGGCTGCCGCTGGCGGCGGCGCCCGCGATGATCAGCGCGAGCAGGGCGCGGGCCAGCATCGCTGCGGCCATCGCGGCGCGGCGGCCGTGCGGGAGACGGTCGAGGAGGGGGCCGATCACGGGGGCGAGGACCGTGAAGGGGGCCATGGTGATGGCGAGGTACAACGCGACGCGGCCGCGGGCCTCGTCGGTGGGGACGGAGAAGAAGACGGTGGAGGCGAGCGCCACCGTGATCATCACGTCGCCCGCGCCGTTCACCGCGTGCAGTTCGATCAGCCGGCCGAGACCGGACTCGCCGGCGCCGTGTGCGTTGGTCGCCCTGCGGATGCCGCGGACCGTTCCGGTCACGGGCAGATGCAGGGCACGCCCGACCGCGCGGACGGACCCGCCGAACCGGCCCGAACCGCTGCCCCGGCTGCTCCCCTTGACCCCCTTGTCCCCACCGACGCCGGTGGTTCCCGGGGGCGTCCTCGCGGCTGCCACCCCGTCATACTGCCCCGGAAACGGCACCGGTAGCGCCATGGCGGCACGGATGCGACCAACCAGACACCCCTAAGGCACCCACCCGGCCCCGGCAGTCCCCACCCCCGACACCTTGACGCGACCACGCTTGCGGGGACGGGGTGTTTTCGGGCCCCGGACTTCGTCGCGCTTGCGGTGGCGGGGTGTTTTTCGGGCCCCGGGCTCGGTCGCGGCTGCGGCGGCCCGGGCCGGTGGATTGCCTTGGTCGCGCGCCGGGCGTCTCAGGGGGATGGTCCGGCTGTGGCTGTCCCCGGCGTGCTTGGCGCTGGACCCGGCCGCGGCCGGTGTCCGGGCGGGCTCGGTGCGGGTGCCGTGGTGTCTGCGGCGGCCGGGCTCCGGGCGTGGTCGGGAACGGGCTCGTGGCTCCGGTGGTGGGTTTGTCGCGGCGTGGGCCGGTGTTGGCGTGGTGGGAAAGTTCTGGTGCGGCGCGGTGAAGACAACGTCGGTGTAGGCCGAGCGGCGACGAGAAGGTAGCGTGCGTAGCGCGCCGTGGCGAACGTTCTCGACCGCGCGCCTTACGGGCATACCGCAGAATGGATGACGTAGGTGCGCCCGAGCGCGATCGGGCGCGGACGTCGACGCGGTCCCAGGGTCCGCTCCGTCCGCCCCGCCGCCTTCAGGCCGGCGCACCCGAGAGACGGCGTAGGAGAGAAGCGATACCTGTGAGCGCAGCGACCACGCGAAGCCGCACCCCCGACCGCCTGTGCGCCGAGGCCGTCGACCTCGCCCGGGCCGCGGCCGAGGAGGCGGCCGCGCCCGGTGTCGTCGGCGAGCACGCGGGAGTGCTTTCCGAGGGCGACCGGGTCGTCACGCACTTCTTCGAGTGCAAGGAGTTCGGATACCGGGGCTGGCGCTGGGCCGTCACCGTGGCCCGCGCCTCGCGCGCCAAGATCGTCACCCTGGACGAGGTCGTCCTGCTGCCCGGACCGGACGCGCTGCTCGCGCCCGAGTGGGTGCCGTGGAGCGAGCGCCTGCGCCCGGGCGACATGGGCCCCGGCGACCTGCTGCCCACCGACGCCGAGGACCTGCGGCTGGAGCCCGGCTACTCCGGCGAGGACGAGCCCGTGCCGAACGCCGCGGTCTCCCAGGAGATGGCCGACCTGGCGGAGGCGGAGGACGCCGAGGTCACGGCGGGCCCGCCGAGGAACCTGTCCACCGTCCCGTCCCGCGGCTCGATCTCCGCGCTCGCCCAGGAACTGGGCATGCGCCGCGCCCGCGTCCTGTCCCGCTACGGCCTGCACGTGGCCGCCGACCGCTGGGAGGAGGGCTTCGGCGCGAAGACGCCGATGGCCCAGGCGGCCCCGGCGGCCTGCGTGAGCTGCGGCTTCCTGGTGCCGATCGGCGGTTCGCTGGGCCAGGCCTTCGGCGTGTGCGCCAACGAGTTCTCCCCGGCCGACGGCCATGTGGTCTCACTGACGTACGGCTGCGGCGGCCACTCCGAGGCCGCGGTGATGCCCAAGCCCCCGCAGCCGCCCCCGCCGGTGATCGACGAGACGCGGGTGGACCCCTTCCCGCTGCGTCCGGCGCAGGACTCCGGCTCGGTGCCGGTGACCGGGGACGACGAGACCGCCGAACTGGGGCACTCCTAGGACCTGCCCCGCGACCGGTCCGGACCGGTCCGTCCGTCCGTCGGGCGAATGGCCTCTCCCCCGCGCGGTACCTTCGTCGTCACGCCGATGAGGAGAGTGAACGTGAGCATGTTGGTGCAGCCGTCCGCCGGAGGCGATCCGTTCGGGACCGCGCGCCTGCGGCGCGGTGTGCTGGACGCCTGGGCCACCAGCCCGGCCCGGTTCCGTGAGGACGCCAACGCGGAGGAAGACCTCGTCCTCGGCGGCTACCGGGACCGGCTCGTCGTCGAGCTGGCGCAGAACGCCGCCGACGCCGCCGCCCGCGCGGGCGTGCCAGGCCGGCTGCGGCTCACCCTGCGCGACGGCGTGCTGCTCGCCGCCAACACCGGCGCCCCGCTCGACGCGGCCGGCGTGGAGTCGCTGGCCACGCTCCGGGCCTCCGCCAAGCGCGACGCCCGCGACAGCGCCGTCGGCCGCTTCGGCGTCGGCTTCGCCGCCGTCCTCGCGGTCACCGACGAGCCCGCCGTCGTCGGCCGGCACGGCGGTGTCCGCTGGTCGCTGGCCGAGGCCCGCGCGCTGGCGGAGGACACCGCCCGGCACAGCCCCGGCCTCGGCGACGAGATCCGCCGCCGCGAAGGACACGTACCGCTGCTGCGGCTGCCGTTCGCCGCCGAGGGCACCGCGCCCGACCCCTACGACACGGTCGTCATCCTGCGGCTGCGCGACGCGGCCGCCGCCGACCTCGCCGAACGCCTCCTGCACGCCGTCGACGACGCCCTGCTCCTCGCCCTGCCCGGGCTGGAGGAGGTCGTCATCGAGATCGGCGACACCGCGCCGCGCACCCTGCGCCGCCGCACCGAGGGCGCCCTGACGGTCGTGGAGGACACCCGCGAGGGCACGACCCGCTGGCGTACCGCGGGCGCGCACGGCCCGCTGACCCCGGAACTCCTCGCCGACCGCCCGGTGGAGGAGCGCCTGCGCCCGCACTGGTCGGTCACCTGGGCCGTCCCCGTGGACGCCGACGGCACCCCGGCCGGCCCCCGCACCAGCCCCGTCGTCCACGCCCCCACCCCCAGCGACGAACCCCTCGGCGTGCCGGCCCTGCTCATCGCCTCGTTCCCGCTGGACAGCACCCGCCGCCACGCCGCGCCCGGCCCGCTCACCGACTTCCTCGTGCAGCGCGCGGCCGACGCCTACGCCGAACTCCTCGCCGACTGGCGGCCGGTGACCGAGGGCGTCATCGGCCTCGTGCCCGGCCCGCTGGGCAAGGGCGAACTGGACGGCGCGCTGCGGCAGGCCATTCTCGACCGGCTGCCGCGCACCTCCTTCCTGCCGCCCGCGGTCGTGGCCGCCGCCCATCAGGACGACGACTCCGACCTGCCCGAATCCCTCCGCCCCCGGGACGCCGAGGTGGTCGAGGGCGCGGGCGCCGACACCGTGCGCGTGCTCGCCGAGGTGCTGCCCACCCTGCTGCCCGCCGGACTTGAACGGCGCGTGGAGCTGCGCACGCTGGGCGTGGCCCGCCTGCCGCTGACCGACGCCGTCGACCGGCTGGCCGGCCTGGAGAAGGAGCCCGGCTGGTGGCGGCGGCTGTACGACAGCCTCGCGGGCGTCGACCCCGACCGTCTCTCCGGGCTGCCGGTGCCGCTGGCCGACAGCCGTACGACCATCGGGCCCCGGCAGGTCCTGCTGCCCGTGGCCGGTGCCGCCCTCACCGACCCGGAGGTGCTGGCCCGGCTCGGTCTGAAGGTCGCGCACCCGGACGCCGTGCATCCCCTCCTGGAGAAGCTCGGCGCCCTGCCCGCGACGCCGCGTGCCGTGCTCACGACCCCGCAGGTGCGGGCCGCCGTCGCCGCCTCCCTCGACGAGGACACCGGCGGATGGGACGAGGACACCCCGGACGCCGAGGAACTCGCCGACACCGTTCTCGCGCTGGTCGGGGAGGCCGGACTCGAACCCGGTGAGGAGCCCTGGCTCGGCGCGCTCGCCCTGCCCGACGAGGACGGCGAACTCGCCCCGGCCGGCGAACTCGTCCTGCCCGGCGGCCCGTTCGCCCGTCTCATGCGCGAGGGCGAACTCCCGGCGGTGGACGCGGAGCTGGCCGGGAAGTGGGGTGAGCAGCCGCTCGCCGCGTGCGGTGTGCTCGCGAACTTCGCCCTGGTGCGGGCCACGGACGTCGTCCTCGACCCGGACGAACTCGATCCGCGGGACGGGGACTTCCCCGAGCCGGACGACCCCGGGCTGCTCGACGCGGTCGACGTGTGGTGCGAGGACCTGCTCGACCGGTTCCCGGACACGCCCGTGCCGCCGGTCGCCACCGAGATCGTCGCCGTGCGCGACCTGGACCTCGTCGACGACGACCAGTGGCCCCGGGCCCTCGCGCTGCTCGCCCGGCCGCCGCTGCGGGACGCGCTCACCCAGCCGGTGCGGATCCTGCTGCCCGACGGCACCCACGAGATCGTCCGGCCGTACACCGCCTGGTGGCTGCGCGGGCACCCGGTGCTCGGCGGGCGCCGCCCGGCCGGTCTGCGCGCCGCCGGGTCCGACCCGCTCCTGCGCGGCCTGTACGAGGAGGCCGACGCCACCGGCTTCGACGACGAGCAGGTGCTGCGGGCACTCGGCGTGCGCACGAGCGTCGCCGCCCTGCTGGGGGAACCGGGCGGCGCCGCGGAGTTGCTGGAACGGCTCGCCGACCCGGAGCGTCCCGTGACGTCCGCCCAACTGCACGCCCTGTACGGCGCGCTGGCCGAGCTCGACCCGGAACAGGTGACCCTGCCGGACGAGGTGCGGGCCGTGGTCGACGGCCGGGTGGAGGTCGTGGACGCCGCCGACGCCGTGGTGTGCGACTCCCCGGACCTGCTGCCCTTCACCGAGGGTGTCCCTCTGCTGCCCGTACGGCCCGCGCTGGCCGACGAGTTGGCCGAGCTGTTCCAGGTGCGGCGGCTGAGCGAGTCCGTCACCGGCGGGATCGACTCCGAGGGCACCGAGCACGACGTACCGGAGCCGGTGCGGGTGCTTCTCGGCCCGCGCACCCCGCGCACCTACGTCGAGCACGAGGAACTGGTCGTCGACGGAACCGCGCTGGACTGGCGGCTGACCTCCGACGGCGTCCTGCACGCCGCCACCCTGGAGGGCGTGGCCGCCGGCCTAGCCTGGGCGTCGGGCCAGTGGCCGCGCCGCTTCGAGGTCGCGGCACTTCTGGAGGACCCGTCCCGGACGGAGGAACTGGCCCGGGACCGCTGGTTCGACTGAGACGCCTGCGCCGCGCGGCCGCGCCGTGACAAAGCGGACGGCTCCCCGCGGCGGGTTGCGCCACCTCGAACCAGACCCGTATACCAAATAGTCGCGCTTCCCGTGGGACACTGAGGGCATGGCAGGGTCTGGGGAGTTCCAGCCGGAGTCCGAGCGGGTCACGCGGCAACTCCGGGACGACATTCTCGATGGTGTTCGCAAGCCCGGGAGCAAGCTCGTCGAACGCGAGCTGGCGGCGCAGATGGGCGTGAGCAGGGTGCCCGTCCGCGACGCTCTGCGCGTGCTCGTCGCCGAGGGTCTGGTCACGCCGAGGCCACGCACCTGGGCGGTCGTCCGGGAGTTCACGTCATCGGACATCGCGGATCTGAACGAGGTCCGCGGGGCCCTGGAGGCCCTGACCTTCCGGCTCGCCGCTCAACGGCGCCACCGCGCCGGCCTCGACCGGCTCCGCTCCAACCTGCAGGAAGAGCTGAAGGCCGCCTGTGCGGGGGACGGCGTTCGCGCCCGGCGTGCGGCGGCGGACTTTCATGAGACCGTCACATCGATGGCCGCCAACGAACTGCTGAGCGAGCTGGAGAGCACCTTCCGCAGCCGGATGCGGTGGCTGCTGGGACAGCACGACGACCTCATGGCGATCGCGCGGGAGCACGAGGCCCTTTACGCCGCGATCGCGGACCGGAACGTCGCGCTCGTCGACGAACTGGTCGCCAAGCACCTGGAGAACAGCCGGCACGCGATCGTCGCCCACCACGGGTGATCCGTGCGGCCGGACGGCCAAGGGCCCAGCCCTCGCGTTTCGGTATACCATTTTTGAATGGCTGATCTGATACTGACCAATGTCCGACCCTGGGGCATGAAGGCCGTCGACATCGTCGTCTCCGGTGGGGAGATCCGCGATCTGGTGCCCGCCGGTGCCGCGAGCGAACCCGGCGAGCGGGTGGACGGCGGCGGGCTGCTCGCCCTGCCCGGCTTCATCAACGCACACGCCCACGTGGACAAGAGCTGGTGGGGCCGGCCGTGGGTGTCCTACGGCGGCGAGCCGACCACGCTGGGCCGGATCGCGCACGAACGAGCCGAGCGGGACGCGCTCGGCATTCCCAGCGTGGCCAACAGCCTCACGGTGCTGAGGGAGTTCCTGCGGCACGGCGTCACCGCGGTGCGCAGCCACGTCGACGTCGACCTCGGAGTCGGCCTGCGGGGGATCGACGCCGTCCGCGAGGCGGTGGACGCACTCGGCGGCGCGATCGAGGTGGAGATCGTCGCGTTCCCGCAGGACGGGGTGGTCCGCCGCCCCGGTGTCCTGGAGCTGCTGGACCAGGCGGCGGCGAACGGTGCGGCCAGTATCGGCGGACTCGATCCGGCGGCGATCGACCGCGATCCGGTGAAGCAGCTCGACGGGCTGTTCGACATCGCCGAGCGGCGCGGGGTCGGTATCGACATCCACCTGCACGACGGGGGCGCGTTGGGCGCCTTCCAGTTCGAGCTCATCGCCGACCGCACTCGCCGCGCGGGGCTGCGGGGGAAGGTCAACGTCTCCCATGGCTTCGCCCTCGGGGAGCTGCCTCCGGAGCGGCAGGCCGAACTGCTCGACGAGCTGGCCGAGGCAGGCGTCTCCTGGTCGACGGTCGCCCCGGTGCGCGTGGCGCCACTGCCCTGGCGCGGGATGCGGGACCGTGGGATGCCGGTGGGTCTTGGCACCGACGGGATCCGCGACCTGTGGTCGCCGTTCGGCGACGGCGATCTGCTGCGCGTGGCCCTGGATTTCGCGCGACTGCACGGTATGCGGACCGACGAGGACCTCGCCTACGCGGTGGAACTCGCCACCACCCGCGCGGCGGGCTTCGTGCACCGGGGCGTCCACGACCTCGCGGCGGGCGCACCCGCGGACATCGTGCTGATCGACGCCGAGAACGTGCAGGACGCCCTGATGCGGGCCCCTCGGCGTGAACTCGTGATGTCCGGCGGAAGCGTGGTGGTCCAGGGCGGCGAGCTGCTGGTCTAGGGCGGCGGGTCCGGACGTATCGCCCTGAGAGGTGCCCACCTCTCAGGGCGATGACGTGCGCGGGCTCAGTGGCGTACGAGGGCCAACTGGTCGGCGACGACGGCGCCGTCGTGCAGGACGGTGCGGTCGGTGCCGCGGTCCATCACCGCGCTGGCCGGCGTCTCGCCGTCGACCAGCAGCAGATCGGCACGGTCGCCGACGGCCAGACCGGGCCGGTCGGCGACCCCGGCCGGCCGGGCGACGTCGTGGCTCATGATCGAGGCGCCGCCGACGGTCGCGACCGCCAGGGACATCTCGATCAGCTCGTCACGGCGGAAGTTGTTGGTGAAGGCCAGCTGCCAGGTGCGGTCGAGCATGTCGCAGTTGCCGTAGGGGCTCCAGTAGTCGCGCTGCCCGTCCTCGCCCAGGCCCACCCGGACGCCCGCCTCGGTCAGCGCCACCAGCGACAGCTGCCCGCGGTCGGGCGGCGCCACGGTGGCCATCGCGACGTCCAGCTCGGCGAAGTCGTCGATGATGCGGCGGCTCACCGATTCGGAGATCGAACCCAGCTCGTAGGCGTGGGACATCGTGACCTTGCCCTGCATGCCCAGCGCCCGGGTGCGCTCGAGCACCAGATCGGTGGAGAACACCGCGAGATGACCCGGCTCGTGCAGATGGATGTCCACCTCGACCTGGTACTTCTCGGCCAGCCCGAACACGACGTCCAGGTGCCCCTTGGGATCCCGGTCGAGGGAACAGGGATCGATGCCGCCGATCACCTCGGCGCCCGACTTCAGTGAGGCCTCCAGGTAGTCGACGGTGCCCTTCTCGCGGAGGATGCCCGCCTGCGGGAACGTCATGATCTGGACGTCGGCCTGCCCGGCGAACCTCTCCTTGGCGGCCGCGACGGCATCGAACTTCTCCAGCTTGCAGTCCACGTCCACCTGGGCGTACGACCGCACCCGGGTGGTTCCGCGGGCGATCATCCGCTCCAGCGTGCCGGCCACCCGCTCCTCGAGGGGAACCTCCGCGGTGCGCCAGTTCTGCCGGTCGTTGAGCATCATCGTCCAGACTCCCGGGCCGCCGGTGTGCGGCCGGAACGGCAGGCCGATCCGGGTGGAGTCCAGGTGCACGTGCACGTCGCTGAACGACGGCAGCACCAGCCGGCCGCGGCCCTCCACCACCTCACCGGCCGGCCGCGCGGCCGGGTCGTGCGGGCGGATCGCCGCGATGCGATCGCCGGACAGTTCGACGTCGCTGCGCTCGCCACCCCACGGGCGGACGTCACGGATCAACACGGTTGTCACCTCTCTGTTGCGCGGTTCTGCCGCGCGGTACGGCGGTTCACAGGACGCGGCCCGGCTCACCCGGCCGTCGTGGCCAGGGCCTCGGCGGCGAGGTCGGTGTGATGGCAGGCGATGTCGCCGCTCGGCACGCTGCCGGCGCACAGCTCCCGGCGCTGCGGGTCCAGCCGCGGATGCACCGGACACCGGGACTGGAAGGCGCAGCCGCGCGGCGGGTCGGCCGGGCTGGGCAGGTCGCCGGACAGCCGGATCCGCCCGCTGCGGTCGGCCGCCGGGTCGGGTTGCGGGACGGCGGACAGCAGCGCCCGGGTGTAGGGGTGCCGCGGAGCGCCGAACACCTCTTCGGTGTCGCCCTGTTCCATGATCCGGCCCAGGTACATGACCGCGATGCGGTCGGCGAAGTGCTTGACCACGGACAGGTCGTGGGCGATGAAGAGATACGCCACCCCGGTGTCCCGCTGGATGTCCTCCAGCAGATTGATCACCTGGGCCTGCACCGAGACGTCCAGCGCGGACACCGGTTCGTCGCAGATGATCAGCTGCGGGTCCAGGGCGAGTGCGCGGGCGATGCCCACGCGCTGCTTCTGGCCGCCGGAGAACTCGTGCGGGAAGCGGTTGTAGTGGTCGGGCCGCAGCCCCACCCGGTCCATGAGGTCCCGCACCTTGGCCTTGACGCCGCCGGGCGGCGTGATCCGCTGGGCCAGCAGCGGTGCGGCGATCGCACTGCCCACGGACTGGCGCGGGTTGAGCGAGGACGACGGGTTCTGGAACACCATCTGCACCCGGCGCCGGTACTCCTGGAGGTCCGACCGGCGCAGTTCGGAGATCTCCCGGCCGTCGAGCCTGATGCTCCCGGACGAGGGCTCGAGGAGTCGCATGAGCAGTCGGCCGGTGGTCGACTTGCCGCAACCGGACTCTCCCACCAGCCCCAGGGTCTGCCCGGCCTCGACCGAGAAACCGACCCCGTCGACGGCTTTGATCACACCGCCGGCGGACCGGAAGGCGCCGGAGCGGATCGGGAAGTGTTTGGTGAGGTCGGTGACCTCCAGCAGCGGCGTCATCGGACCACCTCTCCGGCCGGTTCCAGGGTCTGAAGATGGCACCGCGACGGGTGCCCGACGGGGCCGGTCAGCGTCGGCCTGCGGGTGCCGCAGGCACCGTCGGGCACCAGGTGCGTCTTCGGGCAGCGGTCCGCGAACAGGCAGCCGTCGGGCAGGGCCAGCAGCGACGGCGGGAAGCCCGGGATCGGGCTGAGCCGCTCGGACCTCCCCGCCAGCGACGGCATCGAGGCGAGCAGCCCCTGGGTGTAGGGGTGCCGCGGGTCGCTGAACAGGTCGGCGACGGTCGCCTGCTCCACGCACACCCCGCCGTACATCACCACGACCTGATGGCAGACCTCGGCGACCACGCCGAGGTCGTGGGTCACCAGGATCACCGAGGACCCGGTCTCGGCCTGGAGCTCATTGAGCAGATCGAGGATCTGGGCCTGCACGGTGACGTCGAGCGCGGTGGTGGGCTCGTCGGCGATCAGCAGCTCGGGTTCGCAGACCAGCGCCATGGCGATCATGGCGCGCTGCCGCATACCGCCGGAGAACTCGTGCGGGTACGCCGAGTAACGGCGCCTGGGGTCGGGAATCCCGACCCGGCCGAGCATGTCGACGGCGACCGCCGCCGCGGCCTTCTTGGACACGGTGTTGTGCACCCGGTAGGCCTCGGCGATCTGCGCCCCGACGGGATAGAACGGGTGCATCGCCGACAGCGGGTCCTGGAAGATCATCGCGATCTTCTTGCCGCGGTGGGCGCGCATCTGCGCCTCGGTCAGCGGGTTGAGGTCCTTGCCGTCCAGGAGGATCTGCCCGGTGACGGTGGCGGAGGTGTCCTTGAGCAGTCCCATCAGGGCCTGGCTCGTGACGGTCTTGCCGGAGCCGGACTCGCCGACGATGCCGACGGTTTCCCCGCGCGCCAGGGTCAGATCCATCCCGTTGACCGCGTGCACCACGCCGTCGTCGGTCGGAAAGCTCACCCGCAGATCGCGGATGTCCAGCATGGGCGCGGCTTTGGGCGTGGTCATCAGGCAACCCTCACTCGCGGGTCGATCACGGCGTAGGTGGCGTCGACCACGACGTTGGCGACGATGATGAAGAACGCGGCCATCATGGTGATGGCCATGGTGACCGGAAGGTCGCCGGCCTGGGCGGCGTGCACCGCGGTGAATCCGACGCCCGGCACCGAGAAGATCTGCTCGGTGAGGACGGCGCCGCCCAGCAGGGTGCCGATGTCAAGACCGAGCATGGTGACCACCGGAGTGATGCCGGCCCGCGCACCGTGCTTGAACACGATGATCCGCCGGGACAGGCCCTTCGAGCGCGCGGTGCGCATGAAATCCTCGCCGAAGGTCTCCAGCATGTTGCCGCGGGTGACCCTGATGTACTGCGCGCTGAACAGCACCGCCAGCGCCACCCAGGGCAGCAGGTAGTTCAGGAACCAGCCGCCCGGACCCGCGGCGCCGAACGGTGAGGTGATCGCGTTGGTGGTGAACGGCAGCAGGTGCACCGTGCTGACGAAGAACAACAGCAGCAGCAGGCCGGTCACCGGAATGGGCAGGGACACCCCGACCGAGGCGGCGCCGACGACGAGCTTGTCGGTGAACCGGCCCTTGCGCAGCGCCGCCAGCAGGCCGAGACCGACGCCGACGACGCTCCACAGCACGATCGCGCCGCTGGCCACCGACAGGGTGTAGGGCAGGGCCCGCCCGATGATCGCGGTGACGTCCTCGTTGGTCTGGAACGACTTGCCCAGACACGGCCAGGAGCACAGCGTCTCGCTGCCCGGCGCGCCGACCGTGCGGCTGCCGACCAGACCCGACATGTAGTCGAAGTACTGGGTGAGGAAGGGCTTGTCCATCCCGAGCGCGACCCGGGCCTCGGCGATGCGCTGCGGGGTGCACTCCTGACCGCAGGCCGCCGCGGCCGGGTCCGCCGGGCCCAGTTGGAACAGGCTGAACGTCACGAAGCTGATGACGAACAACAGCAGGATCATCGCGACGAATCGCCGCGTCAGAAATCTGGTCATGGGCGCGACCCGTCGGCTCGGGATGGACTCACCGTTCTACCTCTTTTGTGACGGAGTCTCAGTGCTGGACGCCGATGATGGACAGGTCGATGCCGCCGAAGAAGTAACCCACCTGCGCGTTGCGGACCTTGGAGCCGACCACGCTGCTGGTGTAGCTGCGCACCAGCGGAACCAGGGGGTAGCTCTGCATGGCCTGGTCGAACAGGGTCGCCCACTTCCTGCCGAGTTCCTCGCTGGACCCGTTGGTGCCGCGCAGCTCGTACATCGCGCGGGAGATCTTCGGGTCGTAGTAGCGCGGGATGTTGGAGAAGCCGAAGGTCTCGCCGTCCACGCTCGGGCCCAGGTTCGGGTCGACGGTGGTGCGCACCGAACCGCTGTCCGCGCCACCGCACCAGCCGCTGCGGGCGATGTCCGGCATCTGGTCACCGGCCAGCACGGTGTAGTAGTTGGCGGTCGGGATCGGGCGCAGTTGCAGGTCTATGCCGAGCTGCTTGAAGTTCTGCTGCAGCACGGTGCCGACGTTCTTGTACCGGGGGTTGGCGTCGGCGTAGCCGTACACCAGCTTCTTGGGGTACGTCTTGCCCGCCAGGAGCTTCTTGGCCTCGTCCAGCTTGGGCTTGCCCGTCGGGTCGAGGTCGGTGTGCTGCTCGACGTAGCCCCGCTGGGCCGAGTTGATGTACGACTGGGTCAGTTTGCCGAACCGCTCGCCGCCGTACTGCACCTGGACGGCGCTCCGGTCGATGGACAGCGCGAGTGCCTTGCGGACGTCGGGGTCCTTGATCGTCTCGGTGTTGAAGTCCAGCACGTCCGTGCAGCCCAGCAGGCCGCCCGCGGTGCGCTTCTCGACGTCGGGCTTGTTGAGCTCGGCGGCGTCGGAGGCCTGGAGGCCGCCGTTGCTGTCCAAGGTGACGGCCGTCGGGTCCGAGTCGGCGAGCAGCTGCTGGCTGATGGTCGCCTGGGCGGTGGACAGGGTGAAGGTGAACGTGTCCGGCAGGGCGGTCCGGTTCGGGTCGGTGGCCGGGTTCCACTGGTCGTTGCGGACGAGCTTCATCGAACGGCCGCGGTCGTACGACTGGATCTTGTATGGGCCCGACGAGACGGGGTGGTTGGTGTAGTCGAGCTTGGTGTCCTCGGCCTTCGGCACCGGCGCCGTGTTCGACCGGGAGACCAGGGCGGGGAACTCGGCGAACGGCTGCTTGAGGTGGAAGACGACGGTGCGGTCGTCCGGGGTGTCGATCGCCTTGAAGTCGCCCCCGGAGTATGGGCCCTTGTAACTGTCGTCGGCCAGGGCGGCGTTCAGTTCCTGCGGTGCCTGGGTGTAGACGTCGCGGGCGTAGGTGCGCTCGACTCCGTACTTGATGTCCTTGCTGGTGATCGGCGTGCCGTCCTCGAACTTCAGCCCCTTCTTCAGGGTGTAGGTCCAGGTGAGGCCGTCGGCGGAGGGCTTGCCCAGGTCGGTGGCGAGATCCGGCACGATGGTCGGCGGCTTGCCGGCGGTCTCCTTGGCCATGGTCAGGGTGCGGTAGTACAGCTGCCCCACGTTGGCGGTCTGCACGTAGTTGCTGTTGCCGGGGTCCAGCGTCTGGAAGTCCGAGGACATCAGGACGTTGATGTTCCCGCCCTTGGTGGTGTAGCCCTTCCCGATCTCGACCGGAGCGTAGGCGTCGGCTCTGGGACCGGAGCCGGAACCGGGGGCGGGCTTGGATCCGCCGCAGGCGGTCAGGGTCAGCCCTGCACTCACCGTCAGGGCGATCGCCGCCATGGTGCTTCGTTTCACTGCGTCTCCTTGAGGGTAAGGAAGGGGTGGCGCACGTCGGGGGAGGACGGCGCGTCGGGGGAGATCAGCTTCGGGAGGACTTGGGGTCCAGCGCGTCCCGGACCGCGTCGCCGAGCAGGTTGAACGCGAGCACGGTGATCACCAGTGCTCCCGCCGGGACGGCGAGGAACCACGGGTCGGACAGGTACCAGTTGCCTGCCTGGGCCGCGTTGAGCATCTGGCCCCAGGAGGGGGTCGGGTCCTTGACCCCGACCCCGAGGAAGGACAGGGCCGCCTCTGCGGTGATGTTGGTGGGGATCATCATGGTCGCGTAGACCAGCACGACGCCCATGACGTTCGGGATGATCTGCCGCAGGATGATGCTCCGGTGCGAGGCCCCGTAGGCCTGTGCGGCCTCGACGAACTCCTGCTCCCTGATCGAGAGCACCTGGCCGCGCACGACTCGGGCCAGGTAGGCCCAGCCGAAGAAGCCGAGGATGATCACCAGTGAGGCGATCGGTACCAGGCTTCCCGAGTCGAGGGCGGTGCCACGCAGCCGGGACTGCATGATCGGGGTCAGCGACAGCACCAGCAGCAGGTGGGGGAAGGCCAGGAACAGGTCCATCACCCGGCTGATCACCATGTCGATCTTGCCGCCGAAGTATCCGGCGGCGGCGCCGAGCACGGTGCCCAGGACCACCGACACCACCGTGGACAGCAGCGCGATGGTCAGGGAGATCCTCGCGCCGTAGGCCATCCGGGCGAAGATGTCGCGCCCGAGCCCCGGTTCGAGGCCGAGCCAGTGCTCGCTGGAGGGGAAGCGGTAGTACGGCAGCGGCAGGCCCGGCGCGTAGAAGGAGTCCAGGAAGTCCGGCCCCGTCCGGGAGGTGAACGGGTCCGATCCTTCGATGGCGACCAACACCGGGGCCAGGATCGCGAACAGCACCATGAGGGCCACCACGATCAGGGCGGCGATGGCGATCCGGCTGCGCCGTATCCGAAGCCACGCCGTGCCCAGCAGCGACCGCGCGGTGGCGATCTCCGCGGCGGGCCCGCGCTCGGCGGTCGTGGTCACGGATTGTGGGGGAGGAAGAGTGGCCACCTGCCCATCAGTGGGCTTCGGCGCGTCGGCGTGGCGCGGCGGGCTCGGCGGCTCATGCGGATCCGGCACGTCCGATCCTTTGGTGCTCAGGGGGCGGGGAGGTGGCCGAAACGGTATACCAAGAATCGCGATTTCTACTAGGGTTCGACGGCAACCCGGCGCATCGTCATTGCTGGGACATCAGCCCTTGTAGGACGCAGTTTCCGGCTTGTGTAAAAGTTTGCGCGAGCCTTATCCGGTCGTTACTGGACCCAGGGAAGCATGGACCGTTCCCGGATCAGGGTGACCGTTTCAGTCAGTTGGTGTACCAAATCTGGAAGGCGCGTCGATGAAGACCCTGGTCACTGCTTCCTGGGTGATCGCCCACGACGGACGCTCGCACGTGGAGGTGCCGGACGGCGCCGTGCTGATCGACGGCGACACCATCGTCGATGTGGGTGATCGCGCCGAACTCGACCGGCGGCAGGCCGACGTGCGTATCGACCTCGGTGACGCGGTGGTCACCCCCGGTCTGATCGACCTGGACGCCCTCACCGACATCGACCATCTGATCCTGGACTCCTGGGCGTCCCCGGATCTGGCGTCCGGCTTCACCTGGTCGGCCGAGTACTTCGCCGCGCCCCGGGCGGTGTTCGACGCCGCGCAACGCCGCGCGGTACGCGAGTACGCGCTGGTCCAGCTCGCCCTGCACGGCATCACCAGTTACATGCCGATCGCCTCGGAGGTGCACAGCGACTGGGCGGAGACCTGTGAGGACTTCGTGGCGATGGCCGAGGTGTCGTCGCGGCTGGGTCTGCGGGGCTTCCTCGGACCGTCGTTCCGGTCCGGGGTGAACGTGATCGGCGCCGACGGCAAGCGGACCGTGATGTTCGACGAGGAGGCCGGCCGGCGTGGTCTGGCCGAGGCGCTGCGTTTCCTGGACCACACGGCCCGGCTCGCCGATCCCCTCGTGACCGGGGTGCTGCTGCCCTGCCGGATCGAGACCCTGCTCCCCGAGCTGCTCGGCGACGTCGCCCGGGCCGCGCGCGAGCGCGGCGCGCTGGTGCGCCTGCACGCTCTGCAGGGCATGTCGGAGCGTGACTGCATCCAGCGCGCCTACGGCCGTACCCCGCTGCAACTGATCGCCGACTCCGGGCTGTTGTCCGACCGGCTGATCGTTCCTCATGGGGTCGTGCTGGACGTGCACCCCGAGGTGCTCGGCAGGGACACCGGAGATGTCGCGGTGCTGGCCGACGCGGGCGTCTCGATCGTGCACTGCCCGCTGACGAACGCCCGTTATGCCCACAACCTCCACACGTTCGCCGGCTACCGGGCGCGGGGGGTGAACCTCTGCCTGGGCACCGACTCCTTCCCGCCGGACCTGATCCGGGGAATCGACGTGGGCGCCCAGGTGGCCAAGCTCCAGGCCGGAGACCTGGGCCAGGGGCACCTCACCGGCTACTTCGACGCGCTGTGGACCGGTGGGGCGACCGCGCTGCACCGACCGGATCTCGGCCGGCTGGCCGCGGGGGCCACGGCCGACCTGTCGGCGTTCGCCCTGGACGACTTCCGTATGGGCGTCACCGAGGATCCGCTGCGCACCCTGGTGCTCAACGGCACCGCCCGCGACGCGGTCCTGACGATGGTCGCGGGCAGGGTGGTCATGCGCGACGGCTCGATCCCCGGCGTCGATCTCACCGAACTGAGGCGATCCGGAAGGCAGTTGTTCGACATGATGCGCGCGGCCTACCCGGAGCGCGACCATCGCCGGCGCACCGTGGAGGAACTCTTTCCGCCGGTATTCCCGCAAAAAATCCAAGCTTCCGTGCAACCATCCCCGGCGGTCACGGATCTGATCACGTGAGTCAGACAGACTCCACAATCATTGGGCCCGGCGCCGAGGACGAACCGTGAGGAACGACCGGCGCGGCCCCTTTCTCCACCTGGGGAACGCATGCGCATACGAGCCACTGTGGCCGTCGCGG
This sequence comes from Streptomyces sp. 6-11-2, assembly GCF_006540305.1. Taxonomy (GTDB): domain Bacteria; phylum Actinomycetota; class Actinomycetes; order Streptomycetales; family Streptomycetaceae; genus Streptomyces. Next base: position 3,902,783 of record NZ_BJOR01000001.1, read on the forward strand.
CCGGCGCACTCGCCCTGACCGCCCTCGCCGTCCCGGCCGCCCAGGCCGACGACGTGTCCGGAGACACCAAGATCTCCAACGTCGTGGTGAACGGCGGCAAGCCGGTCGTGGTCGGTGCTACGGCCGCCAAGAACGTCACCGTCACGTTCACCGCCACGGACGACTCCGGCATCGACTGGGCACAGGTGATCCTGTTCCACGGCCCGAACGTCGACAAGGCCGACAGCGGGGCGGTGGCCAACAGCAAGGACGGCACCGCCAAGTGCACCAAGGTGGACGCGACGACGTCGAAGTGCACCTCCACGTTCACCCTCGAGCCGCGGTACAACCTCATCAACAAGGTCGCCGGCACCTGGAAGGTGTGGGCCGTGGCCGCCGCCAAGGACGGCGACTACCTCCAGAAGGACAACGTCAAGAGCTTCAGCGTCCAGCGTCTGTCCAAGCTGACCACCAGCGCCAAGCCCAAGCCGGTGAAGAAGGGCAAGACCGTCACCGTCAGCGGGAAGCTCTCGCGGGCCAACTGGGAGAGCGGCAAGTACTCGGGCTACAGCGGTCAGGCGGTGAAGCTGCAGTTCCGTAAGAAGGGCACCACCACCTACAAGACGCTGAAGACCGTCAAGACGAACTCCACGGGCGCCCTCAAGACCACCGTGAAGTCCACCGCCGACGGCTACTACCGCTTCAGCTTCGCGGGCACCTCCAACACCCCGGCGGTCAACGCCCCGGGCGACCTGGTCCGCGTGACGAAGTAACCCGGACCTGGTCCGCGTGACGAAGTGACCCGCTCGCCGGGTAGCCGGCCCGGACTCTCCCGGGCCGGCTTCGTGGACCGGGCGCCCGTCGGGCACATACAGGCCACTCACAGGAAATCCAGATTTCCGCGCAACCTTCTTCACGGATCAGGGATCTCATCATGTGAGTCAGACAGACTCCACGATCATTGGGCCCGGCGCCGAGGACGAACCGCGAGGAACGGCCGGCGCCGGCCCCCTTTCTCCACCTGGGGAAACGCATGCGTATACGAGCCACCGTGGCTGCCGTGTCCGGCGCCCTGGCCCTCTCCGCCCTCGCCGTGCCCGCCGCGCACGCCGCCGGTCCCTCCACCTACCGCGCGGACGTCGCGAAGGTCTTCCAGGCCGCCCAATCGCCCTCAGCCGCCAAGACCGGGATCAGCGCCCGCGTCGCCGCCGACGAGGACATGCCGTACGACCTGGACGTCACCTTCTCCAACCTCAAGGTCGCCAAGGCCCTCAAGGTCGGCACCGCCGGCCACGTGTCCACCACGATCACCTACACGATGAAGTTCGGCGCCGACGTGGACGTGCGCGCCAAGGACTTCTTCACCGGCCCGTACCTCTACAAGGGCTCCTTCGACAGGCCGCAGAACGTGCTCTTCGGCGACGACCCGGCCAGCTGCTCCGTCACCTCGCAGACCACGGCCAACTGCAAGGGCAAGATCGACATCTATCCGGCCGATGGGGAACTGCGGAACGCCGAAGCCGGTTCGTGGCGCGCGGGCGCCGTGGCCGTCGCGTACAACGGCCAGGACCTCGAGTCCAACGACATCGATTTCAGCAAGGTCGGTATCGCCGAGAAGGGCGGCCTCGGCACCACGCTGGTGCAGCGCAACTCCAAGCTGACCACCAGCGCCAAGCCCAAGCCGGTGAAGAAGGGCAAGAGCGTCACCGTCAGCGGGAAGCTGTCGCGGGCCAACTGGGAGAGCGGCAAGTACTCGGGTTACAGCGGTCAGGCGGTGAAGCTGCAGTTCCGTAAGAAGGGCACCACCACCTACAAGACGCTGAAGACCGTCAAGACGAACTCCACGGGCGCCCTCAAGACCACCGTGAAGTCCACCGCCGACGGCTACTACCGCTTCAGCTTCGCGGGCACCTCCAACACCCCGGCGGTCAACGCCCCGGGCGACCTGGTCCGCGTGAAGAAGTAAGCCACTCGGCCTCCCGGTCACAGCACTAGACGGGAAAGCGGCGGCCGGTCCATTTCCACAGGAACTCCAGGACGGCCGCCGCCACCACCGCGATGCCCACCGCGAGCCACGGCATGGCCGTGCCCTCCAGCTTCAGGGCGAAGAAGTCCTGGAGCGCGGGCACGGCCAGGACGACGAGGAACGCCGCGCCCATCGAGGCCACCAGCGCGATCCGCCACCAGGTGTAGGGGCGGGCGACGATCGCCAGGACCCACATCGAGACCAGGAACAGCGTCAGCGTGGCCGCGCTGGTCTCCGCGTCCAGGGCGCCCGGCCCCGTGTAGTGGTGGCGGGCGACCAGATACGTCACGAAGGTCGCCACGGCGGCCACCACCCCGCCCGGTACCGCGTAGCGCATGACCCGCCGTACGAAGTGGGGCCGGGCCCGTTCCGTGTTCGGGGCGAGGGCCAGGAAGAAGGCCGGGACGCCGATGGTCAGCGTGGACAGCAGAGTCAGGTGGCGGGGCAGGAACGGATACTCCACCTGCGAGCAGACCACCAGCACCGCCAGCAGCACCGAGTAGACCGTCTTCACCAGGAACAGGGTCGCGACCCGGGTGATGTTGCCGATCACCCGACGCCCCTCGGCGACCACGGACGGCAGGACGGCGAAGCTGTTGTTCAGCAGCACGATCTGCGCGACCGCCCGGGTGGCCTCCGAGCCCGAGCCCATCGCCACGCCGATGTCGGCGTCCTTCAGCGCCAGCACGTCGTTCACGCCGTCGCCGGTCATCGCGACCGTGTGCCCGCGTGACTGGAGCGCGCCCACCATGTCCCGCTTCTGCTGCGGGGTGACCCGCCCGAACACCGTGCCCTCGTCCACGTCCCGGGCCATCTCGTCCCGCTCGGCGGGCAGCCGGCGGGCGTCCACGGCCGTGCCGTCGAGGCCGACCTTCGCGGCGACCGCGCCGACGGACACCGCGTTGTCGCCGGAGATGACCTTGGCGCGGACGTCCTGCTCGGCGAAGTAGCGCAGGGTCTCGGCGGCGTCGGGCCGCAGCCTCTGCTCCAGCACGACGAGCGCGGCGGGCCGGACGGTCCGGGCCACCTCCGGGTCGTCCAGGTCGCGGGCGGCGCGGGCGAGCAGCAGCACGCGCAGGCCCTGCTCGTTCAGCCGCCCGGTCTCGGCCAGGGCGGGGGCCTCGGCGGGCAGCAGCACGTCCGGGGCGCCCAGCAGCCACGTGCTGGAATCGCCGTCGCCCTCGCTGAAGCTGGCGCCGCTGTACTTGCGGGCCGAGGAGAAGGGCAGCGACTCCACGCAGCGCCACTCCTCGCTGTCCGGATAGGCGGAGATGATCGCCTGGAGGGAGGCGTTGGGGCGCGGGTCGGACTCGCCGAGCGCGCCAAGGACCTTGCGCACGTACGACTCGTCGTAGCCGTCCAGCGATCGCAGCTCGGTGACGTCCATGCCGCCCTCGGTGAGGGTGCCGGTCTTGTCCAGGCAGACCGTGTCGACGCGGGCGAGTCCCTCGATGGCGGGCAGTTCCTGCACGAGGCACTGCTTGCGGCCCAGCCGGATCACGCCGATGGCGAAGGCGACGGAGGTGAGCAGGACCAGTCCCTCGGGGACCATGGGGACGATGCCGCCGATGGTGCGGGCGACGGACTCCTTGAGGTCGTTGTTCTTCACCACGAGCTGGCTGATGACCAGGCCGATCGCGGTCGGGACCATCATCCAGGTCACGTACTTGAGGATGGTGGAGATGCCGGTGCGCAGCTCGGAGTGGACGAGCGTGAAGCGGGAGGCCTCTTCGGCGAGCTGGGCGGCGTAGGCGCCGCGGCCGACCCTGGTCGCCTGGAAGGCGCCGCCGCCGGCGACGACGAAGCTGCCGGACATCACACGGTCGCCGGGCCGCTTGACGACGGGGTCGGCCTCGCCGGTGAGCAGGGACTCGTCGATCTCCAGACCGTCGGTCTCGACACAGGTTCCGTCGACGACGACCTTGTCGCCGGGGCCGATCTCGATGAGGTCGCCGAGGACGATCTCGGAGGTGGCGATCTCGACGGCGGTGTCGTCGCGGCGCACCGTGGGGCGGGCCTCGCCTATGACGGCGAGCGAGTCGAGGGTCTTCTTCGCCCGCCACTCCTGGATGATGCCGATACCCGTGTTGGCGATGATCACGAAGCCGAACAGGCTGTCCTGGATCGGGGCGGCGAACAGGGTGATCACCCACAGGACGCCGATGATCGCGTTGAACCGGGTGAAGACGTTGGCGCGGACGATGTCGGGCAGGGAGCGGCTGCTGCGCACCGGCACGTCGTTGATCTCGCCGCGGGCGATGCGCTCCGCGACCTCGGCCGAGGTGAGTCCGTTCGGCCGGACCGCCGGGAGGGGCACAGGGTGCACCGGGTCAAGCTCCGCGCCCGCGTCGATGTGCGTCATGCATTCGACGGTACGTGCGGTTGTGCGGCTTTACTCGTCGAGAGGGCGGAAGATCCGACCTGGGGAGGAGAGGCCTCGTACGGCGGTCGTACGGACGGTGCACGACGGGACGGCCGTCCCAGGGGCGCGGTCCCCGGGGACGGCACCGGACGCGGTCGGGCGGCGCGGCGGTCAACTCGGCCGTGGTGGCGGACTGTTGTGCAATGCAGAATTTCTCCTTGCAATGCACGGCGCATGCTTATGATGCTGCGTGCGATCGGCGCGGGACCCAGCACGTCGATCCGGCAACCTATGACGACTCACGGCAGTTCGCGGACGGTGTGGACCACGTGGTGAACGGCGGCGCGTTCGCACTCCGCGACGGCCACCTGCGCAACGCCACGGCCGGCCGCGCGATTCGACGAGGAGGCTCGTCCTGACCGACCGGCTCGCCCCCACCCCCGGCGCACGCAACAACTCGGCCTCGCTGCGCCGGGCGCTCGGGATCCTCATCAGGCTCGGTGACGACGTCGAGGGCCACGGCTGCACGCTCACCGAGCTGGCCGCACAGCAGGGCCTGAGCAAGTCCACGGTGCTGCGGCTGCTCCAACCGCTCGTCGACGCCCGCTTCGTCCAGGTCCTGCCCAGCGGCGCGTACCGGCTCGGCTGGCGCAACGCCCAGCTCGGCCAGGTGTATCTGGCCGGGAACGACCCGCACCGCGACACCCGCGACGTGCTGAAGGGTCTGTCGGACGCGACGAGCGAGACCGTTCACCTGGTCACGGCGGACTTCCCGCACGTGGTCTACGTCGACAAGGTCGACAGCCCGCTTCCCGTGCGGATGGCCTCGCGGGTCGGCAGCACCCAGTCGGCGTACTGCACCAGCGTCGGCAAGGCCATGCTGGCCCACGCCGATGACGCCGTGGTCGACGCGGTGATCGCGGCGGGCATGGCCCCGCGCACCGGGAACACCATCACCGACGGCGACGCGCTGCGCGCCGAGCTCGCCAGGTCCCGTGCCCGCGGCTGGGCGATCGACGACGTCGAGAACGAGGCGGGGGTGCGCTGCGTCGCCGCCCCGGTCTTCGACGTGACCGGAGCCGCGACCCATGCGATCAGCGTGTCGGCACCCGAGGAACGCATGCCACCGGAGCGGGTCTCGCAGGTGGTGCCCCTGGTGAGAGCGGCGGCCCGCGACATCTCGCAGCGGTGGGGAGGCCGCGGATGACGACGGCCGCCCCGGTGACGGACCCGGCCGGGGCCCGCTCGCGCGGCGCGGCAGAAGCCCGACCGGGTCCCGCTGACCACACCCGACCAACGGCGTGTCCTGCCTCGCCGAAGGCGACCAGGCAGCCCGCCCCCGGCACCCTGTTGTGAGAAGGAGCTGTTCCGTGGCCCAATCGGCGGCCCCCCTGCCCCTGCCTGTGGCCCTGACCGAGACCCGTGTCGTGGCCGTCCTGCGCCCCGCGACGACCGAGCACCTCGCCACCACCGTGGCCGCGCTCATACGCGCCGGAGTGCGAACGATCGAACTGACCGCCACCACCCCGGATTTCCCGGCAGTCCTGGAACGGACCGTCCGGCAGTTCTCGGCCGACGCGGTGATCGGCGCCGGCACCCTCACCGACGAGGCCCTCGTCCGCGCCGCGATCGACGCCGGAGCCGGGTTCGCCGTGTCTCCCGGCCTGGTGGACGAGCTGCCCCGGATCGCGTCCGCACACGGGGTGCCGAGCATCGTCGGCGCCTGGACGCCGTCGGAGGTGATGCGGGCCCGCGCCCTCGGCGCGGACGCCGTGAAGATCTTCCCCGCCGCGACCGGCGGCCCCGGCCACCTGCGCAGCCTGCGCGAACCGTTCCCCGGCATCCCGTTCGTCCCGTCGGGAGGGATCACCGTGGAGACGGCGGGCTCGTATGTGGCCGCCGGGGCGGTCGCGGTCAGCCTGGGCGGCGCGCTCACCGGCAGCGCGCTGCGCGACGGCGACGTATCGGTGCTGGACCGGCGCGCGGCCACCCTGTTCAAGTCCATCGAGGAAGCGGTGTGAGCGCGATGGGTCCCGAAGTCGTCACCCTGGGCGAGTCCCTCGGGCTGCTCACCCAGCCGGCGAACGTGCCGCTGATCCGGCAGCCGACCCTGCGGCTCGGCTTCGGCGGCGCCGAGAGCAATGTGGCCATAGGGCTGGCCCGGCTCGGCCACGCCGCGCACTGGATCGGCCGGCTGGGCACGGACGAGGTCGGCGAGCTCATCGCCCGGGAACTGCGCGCCGAGGCCGTCTCGACCTCGATCGTGCGCGATCCCGCGCCGACCGGCCTGATGCTGAAGACCCGCCAGGCCTCGGGCCGGGTGCAGGTCGGCTACTACCGCACGCACAGCGCCGGTTCCCGTCTCGCGCCCGCCGATCTGGACGAGGCCGTGATCGCCGGCGCGAGGATCCTGCATGTCACCGGCATCACACCGGCCCTGAGCGCGTCCGCGTCCGACGCGGTGCGCAGGGCCGTCACCCTCGCCGAGGAGCACGGCGTCACCGTCTCCTTCGACGTCAACTTCCGCTCCCGGCTGTGGCCGCAGGACCGGGCCCGCCCGGTCCTGGGCCATCTGCTGGGCAAGGCCGAGATCTTCTTCGCGACCACCGAGGAAGCCCTGCTGTTCACCGACGAGAAGGACCCCGAGGGGCAGGCCAGGGCCATCGCCGGACTCGGTCCCGGCCAGGTCGTGATCAAGCTCGGCTCCGCCGGCAGCGTCGCGTGCGTCGACGGGGTCCTCCACCGGCAGCGGCCCCAGCCGGTCGCCGTGGTCGACCCGGTGGGCGCCGGAGACGCGTTCGCCGCCGGCTACCTCAGCGCGGTGCTCGCCGGAGAGGACGCGGCCGAGCGCCTTCGGATCGCCGGTCTGTGCGGAGCCCGTGCCGTCACCGTCGCCGGTGACTGGGAGGGCGCTCCGTTCGCGGCCGAGATCGACGACGCCGCCCACGGCACCGACGTCGTCCGCTGACGCGGTCGGCCCCGGTCCGGGGGCCTTCGGCCGGGGCAGGGCACCCTGCCCCGGTCCGCCCCCGCTCACGTCGGGTGTGCGGGGGCGCCTATTCCGCGGACGTCGGCTGCTGCGGCAGCCCCGTCCGCTCCGCCGCCGCCCGCTTGATGGCGGCGTCCCGCTTGCGGACGTACCAGATGCCGATCAGGCCCAGGCCGCCGCCGGCGAGGCAGGTCCACAGCCACCAGGTGTGGCCGTGGTCGTGGAACCAGCCGTAGAAGGGGAGCTGGACCAGGAAGAGGACGAACCACACGATCGTGCCGCCGGTGATGGTGGCGACCACGGGGCCCTCCAGGGGCTCCGGCGCCTCGTGCTTGGGGGTCCACTTCGCCATGGGGTTCAGCTTACGGGTCCCGGGTGAGAAGCGTCCCGCCCCAGGCAGGGCCGTGGTCTACGCGCGGAGATGGTCTTTTCGGCTTCATATGTTCATACTGAAACAGTTCGAGTCTGGCCACTTCTCTTCGTAGGAATCGACAAACAAGGTCGCGACAGGGACCTGGGGGAACCTGTTGGTCGTCGGTTTGGTTCGGTCCTCGGTCCGGCTCGGAACTCCGTACCCACCCGCACCCTTGAGGTCACCCGCATGTCCACCTCGGCCACCGCCAAGGCTTCCGCCCCCGAGCAGCCGGGATCGCCGCCCCCGTACGGCGCTCTCGACCGCTACTTCAAGATCTCCGAGCGGGGCAGCACCCTGTCCCGGGAGGTCCGCGGCGGTTTCGCCACCTTCTTCGCGATGGCCTACATCATCGTGCTGAACCCGATCATCCTGGGCAGCGCGAAGGACATGTACGGGCACCAGCTCGACAACGGCCAGCTGGTCACCGCCACCGTCGTGACCGCCGCGTTCACCACGCTCCTCATGGGTGTCATCGGCAATGTGCCGATCGCGCTCGCCGCCGGTCTCGGCGTCAACACGGTCGTCGCGCTCCAGCTGGCGCCGCGCATGTCGTGGCCGGACGCCATGGGCATGGTCGTCCTCGCCGGCTTCGTGGTGATGCTGCTGGTGGCCACCGGACTGCGTGAGCGCGTGATGAACGCCGTGCCGCTCGGCCTGCGCAAGGGCATCGCCATCGGTATCGGCCTGTTCATCATGCTGATCGGGCTCGTCGACTCCGGTTTCGTCTCCCGTATCCCGGACGCCGCCCACACCACCGTCCCGCTCCAGCTCGGCGCCGACGGTCACCTCAACGGCTGGCCGGTTCTCGTCTTCATCCTGGGCGCGCTGCTCACGCTGGCGCTGATCCTGCGCAAGGTGCCCGGCGCGATCCTGATCTCGATCATCGCGATGACCGTCCTCGCAGTCGTGATCAACTCCGTCGCCAAGGTGCCGTCCTGGGGTCTGACCACCCCGAAGTGGCCGGGCAGCCCGGTGTCCACCCCCGACTTCGGCCTGCTGGGCAAGGTCAGCCTGTTCGGCGGCTTCGAGAAGGTCGGCGTGCTCACCGGCGTCCTCTTCGTCTTCACCGTGCTGCTGTCGACCTTCTTCGACGCCATGGGCACGATCATGGGCATCAGCGACGAGGCGAAGCTGACCGACGCCCAGGGGCAGATGCCCGGCATCAACAAGGTCCTCTTCGTCGACGGCATCGCGGTCGCCGCCGGTGGCGCCAGCTCCTCCTCCGCCACCACCTGCTTCGTGGAGTCGACGGCGGGCGTCGGCGAGGGCGCCAGGACCGGCGTCGCCAACGTCGTCACCGGTGCCCTGTTCGCCGTGGCGCTGTTCCTGACCCCGATCGCGACCATGGTGCCGTCCCAGGCGGCCACCCCGGCCCTGCTCGCGGTGGGCTTCCTGATCCTGTCCGGTTCGGTCAAGGAGATCGACTGGGCGGACTACACGATCGCCATCCCGGCCTTCGTGACGATGGTGATGATGCCGTTCACCTACTCGATCACCAACGGCATCGGCATGGGCTTCATCACCTTCGTGGTGCTGCGCCTGGCGGCCGGCCGCGGCAAGGACATCCCGGTGGCGATGTACGTGGTGGCGGCGGTCTTCGCCTTCTACTACCTGATGCCGGCCCTCGGCCTGACCTGATCCGAACCGGGTCCGGCGCGGGTCACGTGACCCCGTAGAACCTCTCCGTCTCCTCGACGGCGGCCTGGAACCGCTCGTCGAAGTCATCCCGAATGAGCGTCCGGACGACATAGTCCTGGACGCTCATTCCTCTTTTCGCGGCGTGGCACCTGAGCCGTTCGAGCAGCTCGTGGTCCATGCGCAGGCTGAGCACACTGGTCCCCATGGACACGAGGGTCGCGGGACCCTTCCGTGCGAGGTGTCCTGTTCCGTGCATGGATCACCCGAAAGAGTGATGTGATCTTCAGTGGCGGGAGTCACGGGCGCAGGGCGTGTTCGCGGTGGTATTTAGCGAGAGTAATGAGTTACGCTAAAGAACATGCCGGACCTCACCCATGGCGACGACGCTGCCGCCGTGAACTCCCTGCGCTCCGCCGTGATGCGGTTGTCCCGTCGGCTCAAGCACCAGCGCGTCGACGAGTCGCTGAGCCCCACCGAGATGTCGGTGCTGGGCACCCTGTCCAACTGCGGGAGCGCCACACCGGGCGAACTCGCCCGCAAGGAGCACGTGCAGCCGCCGTCGATGACCCGCATCGTGGCGCTGCTGGAGGCCAAGGGGCTGGTCAGCCTGGAGCCGCACCCCGAGGACCGGCGTCAGAAGGTGGTCACGAGGACCGCCCAGGCCGAAACCATGCTGGAGGAGAGCCGCCGCAAGCGGAACGCCTTCCTGGCCGGTCTGGTCGAGGGTCTGGACGAGGACGAGTGGGCCAAACTGAGCGCCGCCGCCCCCGTACTGGAGAAGCTCGCACACCTGTAAAACACGTACCACTCGGCGAGTGAGCAGCCGGGCAAGGAGGCGAACCCCTTTGAGTACGGGATCCGGAGCAGACTCCGCCCCCGCACCGACCACCCACGATTCCCGAACCGCCCCCGACACCCCCCGCAAGTCCTCGATGTTCAGCTCGCTGAGGGTCAGGAACTACCGCCTTTTCTTCCTCGGCCAGGTCGTCTCCAACACCGGCACCTGGATGCAGCGCATCGCGCAGGACTGGCTGGTCCTGAGCCTCACCGGCTCCTCGGCCGCCGTCGGCATCACCACGGCGCTCCAGTTCCTGCCGATGCTGCTCTTCGGCCTCTACGGCGGCGTCCTCGTCGACCGCCTGCCCAAGCGGCCCACGCTGCTCGTCACCCAGTCGGCCATGGCCGTCACCGGCCTCGCGCTCGCCGTGCTCACCCTCACCGGCCAGGTCCAGGTGTGGCACGTCTACCTCGCCGCGTTCGCGGTGGGCCTCGCCACGGTCGTCGACAACCCGGCCCGCCAGTCCTTCGTCTCGGAGATGGTCGGCCCGAAGCAGCTCCAGAACGCGGTCAGCCTGAACTCCGCGAACTTCCAGTCCGCCCGTCTGATCGGCCCCGCCGTCGCGGGCTTGATGATCACCGGCGTGGGCACCGGCTGGGCGTTCCTCGCCAACGGCCTGTCCTTCGTCGCCCCCATCGTCGGCCTGCTGCTGATGCGCACCCGTGAACTGCACGTCGTCGAGCGCGCGCCGCGCGGCAAGGGCCAGCTCCGCGAGGGCCTGCGCTACGTCGCCGGCCGCCCCGAGCTGATCTGGCCGATCGTCCTGGTCGGCTTCATCGGCACCTTCGGCTTCAACTTCCCGGTGTGGCTGTCGGCCTACGCCGAGCAGGTCTTCCACGCCGGAGCCGGCGCCTACAGTCTCTTCAACACCGTGATGGCGGTCGGCTCCCTGATCGGCGCCCTGCTCGCGGCCCGCCGTGGCACCGCCCGGCTGCGCGTGCTCATCGCGGCCGCCGCGGCCTTCGGCGCGCTGGAGATCGTCGCCGCGCTGGCCCCGTCGTACTGGCTGTTCGCGCTGCTGATGGCGCCCATCGGGATCTTCGGCCTGACGGTCAACGTCACGGCGAACACCGCGGTGCAGATGGGTACCGACCCGGCCATGCGCGGCCGGGTGATGGCCCTGTTCATGATGGTCTTCATGGGCGGTACGCCGCTGGGCGCGCCCCTCGTCGGCTGGATAACCGACGCCTACGGTGCCCGGGTCGGCTTCGCCGTGGGCGGTGTCGTCTCGCTCGCCGCGGCCGCCACCATCGGCCTGGTTCTGGCTCGCGTCGGCGGACTGCGCCTGTCGTTCGGCTGGAACCGCGGACACCCCCGCGTGGACCTGGTCCCCCGTGAGCACCGGAAGGAGCTGGCCGCCGCGGCGTAGGCCGGGTGCGGCCGTTTCGCCGGGCGCGGGTCAGTCGCGGGGGAACTCGTCGGTCTTGAGGACGAGGCCCACCGGAGTGTCGTTCAGGTCGATCTCGTCACCGAAGTCGAGGCTGAGGACACCGCGGTACTCGCCGTCCTTGGGCAGGGTGTGCAGGTGCCATGTGCCGGTGTACGGGTCCACGATCAGGTACACCGGCACTCCGGCGGCCGCGAAGGCGTCCTTCTTCGGGCCGTAGTCGTTCCGGGCCGTGCCCTGGGAGATCACCTCGGCGACCAGCTCGACGTCCCCGGGACGCCAGTGACCCTTCTCGTCCTTCCGGGCACCCTCCGCGAGGGCGACGACGTCGGAGGCGAAGCCGTTGAGGTGTCCGGGGTAGTCGATGCGGACGTCGGACTTCACGCGCTTGCGCGGGTACGTGGAGCGCAACTGCTCGACGATGTCCAGGATGATCTCCCAGTGGGTGTCCCGCTGTGGCGTCACGAAGATGCCCCCCTCGACGATCTCGGTCTTGAAACCTTCGGGGATGTGCATCTGCTCCAGCCACTCGAACATCTCGTCGAGGGTGGGCTCGTCGCTGTGGTCGGCCATCTCGTTCCTGTCTGCCAGAACAGTCACCGTGCCGCTCCTCCCCGCTGCTGCTCGGTCGCATGCAGCCGCGCGGTACAACGATACGCACGGTGACCAGGTCACGTCCGGGAGCGCGGCGGGACACTGGGCCCATGAGACTGTTCGCCGCCGTACTGCCCCCGCGGGACGTGCTCGGCGCGCTCGCGGCCGAGATCGCCGGGTTGCGGAAGCTGCCGGGCGCGGACCGGCTGCGGTGGACGCAGCGGCCCGCCTGGCACTTCACGCTCGCCTTCTACGGCGAGGTCGGCGAGGAGGTCGTACCCGAGCTGTCGGCCCGCCTGGAGAAAGCCGCACACCGGACCGGGGCCTTCCCGCTCGCCCTGCGCGGGGGAGGACAGTTCGGGCGCGGCAAGGCGCTGTGGACGGGGGCGGAGGGCGACCTCGCGACCCTGCGGCTGCTGGCCGACCGCGCGGAGGCGGCGGCGCGGAAGGCGGGTGTGCCGATGAAGGAGCACCGCCCCTACCAGGCCCACCTGACGGTGGCGCGCGGCCGGGACGGCCTGGACGTGCGGCCGTACGTCCAGGCGTTGCGGGACTTCGCGAGCGATGCGTGGACCGTGGAGGAGCTGGTCCTCGTGCGCAGCCTGCTGCCGAGGTCCGGGGTGCTGGGTGAGCGGCCCCGCTACGAGCCGGTCGGCCGCTGGCCACTGCGGGCGGCCGGTTAGTCTCGAGTACGTGGACCCGAAAACCCGGAACCGGATCATGGCCGGTGCGCTTGTGCTGATGCTCGCCGTCGTCGCCCTGGCGTCCGCGCTCGGCAGGTGACGCGGAGCACGGACGCCAGGGGCGGTACGGCCGCTCGGGCGGCGCGGGAGGTGCCTACCAGGCGAAGGCCTCCGGCGACGGACCCGGTCCCGGGAAGATCTCGTCGAGTCCGGCCAGCAGTTCCTCGCTCAGCTCCAGCTCGACCGCCCGCAGCGCCGACGCGAGCTGCTCGGCGGTGCGCGGACCGACGATCGGGCCGGTCACGCCGGGCCGGGTGAGCAGCCAGGCCAGCGCGACCTCGCCGGGCTCCAGACCGTGCTTGTCGAGCAGGTCCTCGTACGCCTGGATCCGGTCGCGCACGGCGGTGTCGGCGAGCGCGTCGGCGGACCGGCCGGAAGCGCGCCGGCCGCCCTCGACCTGCTTCTTGATCACACCGCCCAGCAGCCCGCCGTGCAGCGGCGACCAGGGGATGACCCCGAGGCCGTAGTCCCGCGCGGCCGGGATCACCTCCATCTCGGCGCGCCGCTCGGCGAGGTTGTACAGGCACTGCTCGCTGACGAGCCCGATGGTGCCGGAGCGCCGCGCGGCGATCTCGTTGGCCTGGGCGATCTTGTAGCCGGGGAAGTTGGAGGAACCGACGTAGAGGATCTTGCCCTGCTGGATCAGTACGTCGACGGCCTGCCAGATCTCCTCGAAGGGGGTGTCCCGGTCGATGTGGTGGAACTGGTAGACGTCGATGTGGTCGGTCTGCAGCCGCTTGAGGCTGGCGTCGACGGCCCGCCGGATGTTCAGGGCGGAGAGCTTGTCGTGGTTGGGCCAGACGGTGGAGTTGTCCGGGGACATGTTCCCGTAGGCCTTGGTGGCCAGGACGACCTTGTCGCGCCGGTCCCCGCCCTTGGCGAACCAGTTGCCGATGATCGACTCGGTGCGGCCCTTGTTCTCGCCCCAGCCGTAGACGTTGGCCGTGTCGAAGAAGTTGATCCCCGCGTCCAGCGCCGCGTCCATGATCGTGTGGCTGTCCGCCTCGTCGGTCTGCGGACCGAAGTTCATCGTGCCGAGCACCAGTCGGCTGACCTTGAGTCCTGTGCGTCCGAGCTGTGTGTACCTCATGGTCCACAAGCCAACGTCTTGGAGTGCGCTCGATGCAAGGGGGGTTGTGGACGGGGCGGGACGGCGGTGGTCAGTCGCGGGGGAACTCGTCGGTCCTGAGGACGAGGCCGAGGTGGGTGGTGCTCGTGTCGACGGCGGTTCCGTAGTCGACACGCAGCTCGCAGGTGCAGGAGTCCTCCGCGCTCGCCGGTGTCCCCGTGTACCTCATCGCCGACCCCTACCAGGGCAGGTGCCGCGTCCGGGCCACGGGGCGGCGTGCATATGCCAGTGAGCGCTCACCCTTCGTACTCGCCACCCCACCCCCACCCCTGGTGCAGCGCCCCCGCGAACGCTGCCGCGATCTTGTGCTCGCCGCTCTCGTTCGGGTGGGTGCCGTCGTAGGTGTCCGTGTGGATGTCATACGTCGGCGGCGGGGGCGCCAGGAGCAGCGGGGAGCCGGGTTCGTCCAGACCGGCCACCGCCTCGGCCAGCAGCTCGTTGAAGCGGTCCACCTCCGTGGCGAAGAGCGGGTCGGCCTCGGCGCGGATGTTCGTGATCACCGGGAGCAGGACCGCGCGGATACGCGCGTTGGCGGCCCGCGCCTGTGCCACGAAGGCCTCCACGTGCACCGCCGTCTGCTCGGCGTTCGTGTAGAAGCCCAGGTCGATCAGGCCGAGCGAGACCAGCAGCACATCCGCGCGGCACTCGCGCACCGCGTCGCCGACGAGCGGGACCATGTGCCCCCAGCCCTCGCCCCAGCCGGCCAGATGGGCGCGGGGGAAGTCCGGATCGGCGTAGGCGAGGGAGACCGGCGCGTCCGCCGACGTGTCGTAGAGCGTCTCGCGCGGGCCGACGAGGGTGAAGGGGCCGCCGTACGTCGCGCACAGGTGCCGCCACAGACGGTAACGCCAGGTGTGCTCGCCCGCGCTGCCGATCGTCATGGAGTCGCCGACGGGCATGAACCTGAGCATCCGCTCATCATGGACGACGGGCGTCGGCGGTGCGATGTGAGGCCCGCCACGCAGTGTGAACATCCGTGCGGGATGGCAGGCTTGGGGGATGCGCCGACCGTTCGCCCTGCTCGCCGGGGCCCTTCTCGTGGGTGCGCTCGCCGCGCCCGCCGCCCTTGCCGCCGACGGCGACGACGGGTTCACGATCAAGGACCCGCGGATCAAGGAGTCCAGCGGCCTCGCGGCCTCGCACCTGCATCCGGGCGTCTACTGGACCCACAACGACAGCGGGTACGGCCCGCAGATCTACGCCGTGGACGGCAGGACCGGCGAGACCGTCGCCACCATCACCCTCAGCGGCATCGGCAAACCCCGCGACGCGGAGGCCATCTCCATCGGTCCCGGCAACCAGATCTACCTCGGCGACATCGGGGACAACCTCGACGGCTCCTGGCCGTACGTGTGGATCTACCGGCTGCCCGAGCCGAAGGAGCTGAAGGACCAGACGATCCGGGCCACGCAGTACGTCGTGAAGTACTCGGACGGTCCGCGCAACGCCGAGTCGATGGTCGTGCACCCGAAGACGGGCCGCGTTTACATCATCGACAAGAAGGAGGACGGCGGTCACCTCTACGAGGGCCCGGCCGAACTGTCCCCCTCGGGCACGAACGTCTTCAAGCCGATCGCCCCCGTCGACCTGTGGGCCACCGACGCCGCCCTCTCCCCGGACGGCACGCACCTCGCCGTGCGCGGCTACTTCGGCGGCATCCACTACGACTGGAACGGCGGCAGGATCAAGCGCGTGGGCCAGCTCGACGTGCCGCTCCAGAGGCAGGGGGAGTCCGTCACCTACAGCGTGGACGGCACCAAGCTGCTGTACGGCAGCGAGGGCTCCGACAGCCCGGTGCAGGTGCGCGACGCGCCGGAGGCCGACGGGTCCGCCAAGTCGCCCTCCCCGCAGGGCGGTTCGAACTCAGTCGGGGCCGGTCCGGACGGGGGCGGCCGCTTCGGCGCGGGCACCGTCGCCGTGGTGGCCGGCGTGGTGGCCGCGGTGTGGGGGCTGAGGCGTTTGTTGCGTCGACGCTCTTGACGGGCGGTCGCCGCCTGCCTTCCACTGGGAGGCGCGGGTGTGTGGGAGCGCTCCCACTCGTTCCGGTCCCGCGGCCCCCTCGGGAGGAAGCAGCACCATGTTCCGCACCTTGCGAAGAGCGCTCTGCGCTGCCGCGGCGGCGCTCCTGTTACCGCTGGGCCTGGGACTCGGCCTGCCGGCCACCGCGCACGCGGCCCCCGCCGCGGGCGGCGCCGGCTACTGGCACACCAGCGGACGCCAGATCCTGGACGCGTCCGGACAGTCCGTCCGGATCGCCGGCATCAACTGGTTCGGCTTCGAGACCAGCAACCAGGTCGTCCACGGCCTGTGGTCCCGCGACTACAAGAGCATGATCGACCAGATGAAGTCGCTGGGCTACAACACCATCCGGCTGCCCTACAGCGACGACATCCTCAAGTCCGGCGCGATGCCCTCGAGCATCGACTTCTCCGCCGGCAAGAACGCCGACCTGCAAGGGCTGACCTCCCTCCAGGTCATCGACAAGATCGTCGCGTACGCCGGCCAGGACGGGCTGAAGGTCATCCTCGACCGCCACCGGCCGGACTCGGGCGGCCAGTCGGCCCTCTGGTACACCGCGTCCGTCCCCGAGTCGACGTGGATCGCCAACCTCAAGTCGCTGGCGACCCGTTACAAGGGCAACGCCACGGTCATCGGCATCGACCTGCACAACGAGCCCCACGACCCGGCCTGCTGGGGCTGCGGGGACCAGGCGACCGACTGGCGGCTGGCCGCCGAGCGGGCCGGCAACGCGGTCCTCTCCGTCAACCCCGACCTGCTGATCTTCGTCGAGGGCATCCAGACCTTCAACGGCGTCTCCGGCTGGTGGGGCGGCAACCTGATGGGCGTCGGCCAGTACCCGGTGCGGCTCGACGTGGCCAACCGGGTCGTGTACTCCGCCCACGACTACGCCACCAGCGTCGCCCAGCAGACCTGGTTCAGCGACCCGTCCTTCCCCAGCAACATGCCGGGGATCTGGGACAAGTACTGGGGCTACATCTTCAAGCAGAACATCGCCCCCGTCTGGGTCGGCGAGTTCGGCACCACGCTCCAGTCCACGGTGGACCAGAAGTGGCTGGCGGCGCTGGTGAGTTACCTGCGCCCGACCTCGACGTACGGCGGTGACTCCTTCCACTGGACCTTCTGGTCCTGGAACCCCAACTCCGGTGACACCGGTGGGATCCTGAAGGACGACTGGCAGACCGTGGACACGGTGAAGGACGGATACCTCGCGACCGTCAAGGCGCCGGGCTTCCCGAGCACCGGGGGCGGTGACAACGGCGGTGGCGACAACGGTGGCGGCGACGGCGGCGGCAAGACCGCCTGCCGGGCCACGTACGTCGTCAGCAGCGACTGGGGCAGCGGCTTCAACGCCGATGTCACGGTGACCAACACCGGCTCCACCGCGATCAAGTCCTGGAAGGTGACCTGGACCTGGAGCGGGTCCCAGAAGGTCACCACCATGTGGAACGCGTCGTACACCCAGAGCGGGGCGACCGTGACGGCGGTCAACGCCGCCCACAACGGGGCGATCGCGGCGGGCGGTTCGGCCTCCTTCGGCTTCGGGGGCGCGCCCGGGAGCGGGGGTGCGCCGAGCCTGAGCTGCACGGCGGCGTGACGACGGCGAGGCGCCCGGGCGATCGACGCCGGGCGCCTTGCGGTTGAGGGACGGGCGGCGCCGCTTTTCAGTCCCTGATGGCGGAAACTGTTCCACTCGGCTGATCGTCTTGGTTGGAGAGGCCGAGCGGAGAGGGAGCCGGGGTGGGTCGGGGGCGGGCGGACAGCGGTGCGGCAGCGGTGAGGGCGGCGGTGCCGTCGTGGGCGCGGCGCCGGGCGGGGCGGAGCGCTCCGAGCCAGGAGGCGCCGGCAGGCGCGGGGTGCCGGGCGGCGCGGCGGCGGGGGCGGGTGCTTGCCGGGTTCGCGGTGCTGACGGCCGGGTTGCTGGTGTTCCACCGGGCCGTGCCCAACTCCGTGGGCCGTGTGGGCAGTCTGCTGGAGGCGTTCCTGCCGTGGCTCGGCCTGGTGGTCGTGGTGCTGTTCGCCCTGGCGCTGCTGCGCCGCTCCGCCGTGGCACTGGTGGCTCTGCTGCTGCCGGTGGCGGCCTGGACGTACCTCTTCGGCGGGCTGCTCCTGCCCGCGACGGCGCCCGGCGCGCGCCAACTGGTCGTGGTGCAGCACAACGTCAGCGACGAGAACGCCGATCCGGCGGGCACGGCCCGCGCCCTGGCCGACGCCGGGCCGGACCTCATCGCGCTGGAGGAACTGGTGCCCCCGGCCCTGGCGGTCTACGAGCGGACCCTCGCAGCCGCCTACCCGTACCACGAGGTCCGGGGCACCGTCGGACTCTGGTCGAGGCATCCGCTGACCGGTGCGCGGGCGCTGGACATCAAACCCCGTGGGATCACGGAACCCTGGAACCGCGGACTGCGGGCCGAGGTGCAGACGCCGCACGGCCGGGTCGCGGCGTACGTGGCGCACCTGCCCTCACTCCGCCTCCGGGCGAGCGGCCTCACGTCCGCCCGGCGCGACGAGAGCGCCCGGCTGCTGGGCGAGGCCGTCGCGGCCGAGGAGCTGAGAACGGTGATCCTGCTGGGCGACCTCAACGGCACCGTCGAGGACCGCGGCCTCGCCCCGCTGACCTCACGGCTGAACGTGGCGGAACGGGGCTTCGCGCTCAGCTTCCCCGCGGCCTTCCCGCTGGCCCGGATCGACCAGGTCATGGCGCGCTCGGCGACCGTCACCGACATCCGCACCCTGCCCACCACCGGCAGCGACCACGTACCGGTCGCCGCCAGGGTCGAACTGTCAGCCGCCGGTCGCTGAGGAGACGGGCCTGCTTCGCCGTCCCCACAGGCTCATCGCCCATGACGCGAGGACCAGGAGGACACAAGCGGCCTTGGTGATCCGGGCCGCGGGTGAGTGCGAGCCGTACCCGGAGACGAGGACGACGCCTGCCACGCCGGTGACGAGCAGCAGCGCCGGCAGCCCGCGCCGCCACACGGGCAGGTGGTGCACACCCCACACCGACCAGGCCGTCCAGACGCAGACGGACAGGATGAACCACTCGAGGACACTCATCGGACCCTCCGCCGGCGGCGGGAATGCCTGCCCGCCTCCGTGACCGCGGGCGCCCGCCTGTTCGCCGGGCGCCCTTCGCTGCTGTGTGCGGGAGACGCTACAGCCGCTCGATCACGTGGTCGACGCACTTCGTGAGGGCCTCGACGTCCGCCGGGTCGATGGCCGGGAACATCGCGACGCGGAGCTGGTTGCGGCCGAGCTTGCGGTAGGGCTCGGTGTCGACGATGCCGTTGGCGCGCAGGACCTTGGCGACGGCGGCGGCGTCGATCTCGTCGGAGAAGTCGATCGTGCCGATGACCTGGGAGCGCTTGGCCGGGTCCGTGACGAACGGGGTCGCGTACTTGGATTCGTCCGCCCAGGCGTAGAGCCGGGAGGAGGAGTCCTTGGTGCGGGCCGTGGACCAGGCGAGGCCGCCCTGGCCGTTGAGCCACTCCAGCTGCTGGTTGAGCAGGAAGAGGGTGGCCAGCGCCGGGGTGTTGTACGTCTGGTTCTTGCGGGAGTTGTCGATCGCCGTGGGCAGCGAGAAGAACTCCGGGATGTGGCGGCCGGAGCCGTGGACGCGCTCGGCGCGTTCGAGCGCGGCCGGGGAGAACACGCCGATCCACAGGCCGCCGTCGGAGGCGAAGGACTTCTGCGGGGCGAAGTAGTAGACGTCGGTCTCGGCGATGTCGACCGGGAGGCCGCCGGCGCCGGAGGTGGCGTCGACCAGGACCAGGGCGCCCTCGTCGGCGCCGGCCACGCGCCTGATGGGCATGGCGACACCGGTGGAGGTCTCGTTGTGGGTGAAGGCGTAGACGTCGGCGCCCGCCTCGGCCCGGGCCTCCGGGTGCGTGCCGGGGTCGGAGGAGACGACGGTCGGCTCGGCGAGCCAGGGGGCGAGCTTGGCGGCCTTGGCGAACTTGGAGCTGAACTCGCCGAAGGTCAGGTGCTGCGACTTGTTCTCGATCAGACCGTGGGTCGCGATGTCCCAGAACGCCGTCGAGCCGCCGTTGCCGAGCACGACCTCGTAGCCGTCGGGAAGTCGGAACAGCTCGCGGATGCCTTCGCGCACCTGGCCGACCAGGTTCTTCACCGGGGCCTGGCGGTGGGAGGTGCCCATGAGGGATGCGCCGGTGGCGGCGAGGGCGTCCAGCGCCTCCGTCCGCACCTTGGAGGGTCCCGCGCCGAAACGTCCGTCCGCGGGCTTGATGTCAGAGGGAATCCGGATCTCAGCCACGAACGGGAGAGTAGCGGTCGGAGAAATCCGGGTGAAACACATTCCGCCGGGTGAGACGGCCGCGAAAACGATCGCGTGCATCCTGGACGCATGACCGATCTCGGGGATCTTTCGGAGCTTCGGGCGGAGCTGCGCCGGGCCGTGCGCGGGGAGGCGGCGTTCGACGTCACCTCACGGGCGCTGGTCACCATGGACGCGTCCAACTACCGGCGGGTCCCGCTGGGCGTGGTGGCTCCGCGGGACGCCGACGACGTGGCGGCGGTCCTCGAGGTCTGCCGGGCGCGCGGAGTGCCGGTGGTCGCGCGGGGCGGCGGGACGTCGATCGCGGGCCAGGCGACCGGGACGGGCGTGGTGCTCGACTTCACCCGGCACATGAACCGGGTGCTGGACCTCGACCCCGGGGAGCGGACCGCCGTGGTCCAGCCGGGCGTGGTCCTGGACCGGCTCCAGGAGGCCGCCGCGCCGCACGGGCTCCGCTTCGGCCCGGACCCGTCCACGCACAGCCGGTGCACGCTCGGCGGGATGATCGGCAACAACGCGTGCGGCTCCCACTCGGTGGTCTGGGGGACGACCGCGGACAGTGTGCGGGAGCTGTCGGTGCTCACCGCGCGCGGGCAGCGGCTGCGGCTCGGGCGAGGGTGGGCCGGGGCGCCGGACGGGCTGCGGGAGCTGGCGGAGAGCGAGCTCGCCCGGCTGCGGACCGGTTTCCCGCGGCTGCCCCGCCGTATCTCCGGGTACGCCCTGGACGCCCTGCTGCCCGAGAACGGCGCGGACGTGGCGCGCTCCTTCTGCGGCTCGGAGGGCACCCTCGGCGTGCTGACGGAGGCGGTCGTACGGCTCGTCGAGACACCCCCCGCGCGCGTGCTGGCCGTGCTGGGGTACGCCGACGAGGGCGCCGCCGCCGACGCCGCGGCCGGACTGCTGCCGTACAGGCCGCTGACGGTGGAGGGGATGGCGCGGGACCTGGTGCCGTCCGCGGCGGCCGGGCTGCCGCGCGGGGACGCCTGGCTGTTCGTGGAGACCGGCGGGGAGACGGCGGGGCAGGCACGCACGCGTGCCGAGGCGATCGTGCGGGCGGCCGACGCCGTGGACGCCGCGATCGTCGGGGATCCGGCAGCGCAGCGCGCGCTGTGGCGGATCCGGGAGGACGCGAGCGGTACGGCGACCCGGATGCCGGACGGCACGGAGGCATGGCCGGGGTGGGAGGACTGCGCGGTGCCGCCGGAGCGGCTGGGCGCGTATCTGCGGCGGTTCCGGGAGCTGCTGGCCGCCCACGGTCTGCGGGGCGCCCCGTACGGGCACTTCGGGGACGGCTGCATCCACGTCCGCATCGACTTCGACCTGCTGACCCCGGCCGGGATCGGCCGGTTCCGGCGGTTCTCGCGGGAGTTGGCCGAGCTGGTGGTGGCGCACGGCGGTTCGCTGTCCGGGGAGCACGGGGACGGGCAGGCCCGCGCCGAGCTGCTGCCGACGATGTACGGCGAGCGGACGGTGGCCCTCTTCGAGCAGGCCAAGGGGGTGTGGGACCCCGACGACCTGCTCAATCCCGGGATGCTGGTCCGCCCGGCGCCCCTGGACGCGAACCTTCGCTTCGCCGTGCTGCCGCGCCGCCCGGTCGACGTGGCCTTCGGCTACACGGCCGACCGAGGGGACTTCTCGGCGGCGGTGCGCCGGTGCGTCGGGGTCGCGAAGTGCCGTACGACCGAGGTGTCGGGCGCCGCAGTCATGTGCCCCTCCTTCCGGGTCACGGGAGAGGAGGAGCACTCCACGCGCGGGCGTGCCCGGCTGCTGCACGAGATGCTCGCCGGTGAGCTGGTGACCGACGGCTGGCGGTCGGCCGAGGTCCGCGACGCGCTCGACCTGTGCCTGTCGTGCAAGGGGTGCCGGTCCGACTGCCCGGTCGGGGTGGACATGGCCACGTACAAGGCGGAGTTCCTGCACCACCACTACGCCGGACGGCGCCGCCCGGCCGCCCACTACGCGCTGGGCCGGCTTCCGGTGTGGCTGCGCTGGGCCGCCCGTACGCGCACCGCGCCACTGCTGAACGCGCTCGCCGCCCTGCGGCCGCTCGCGTCGGCCGTGAAACGGCTCGGTGGAATCACACCCGAACGAGGGATCCCGCGTCTGGCGTGCGAGCCGTTCACCCGATGGTGGCGCACGCGGACGGACGCACGGGTGGACGGCGGGGAGGGGACGGGCGATCTGGTCGTCCTGTGGCCGGACACCTTCACCGAGCACCTGTCGCCGTCCGTGGGCCGGGCGGCCGTCCGCGTGCTGGAGGCGGCCGGACTGCGGGTGGCGCTCCCGCCGACCCTGCGTCTGCGCCGCCCTCCGGTGGGCGACGGAAGCTCGGCGCTGCTGAACCCCGTGTCCGTCCTACGGGGCCGGGGCCGCGTCTGCTGCGGCCTGACGTACGTCTCCACCGGCCAGCTGGAGCGGGCCCGCGTGGTGCTGCGCCGCACCCTGGACCTGATGGAACCGGTGCTGGAGACCGACGCGCCGGTCGTCGTCCTGGAACCGAGCTGCGCCGCCGCCCTGCGCACCGACCTGCCGGAGCTGCTGCCCGGCGACCCGCGGGCCCGCCGCCTGGCCGATCGCGTGCTGACCTTCGCCGAGGCCCTGCGGCGTCACGCCCCCGGCTGGACCCCGCCCCGTCTGGACCGCCCGGTCGCCGGCCAGACCCACTGCCACCAGCACGCCGTGCTGGGCGACGCGGCCGACCGGCGCCTGCGCGAGGCGGCCGGCCTGACCGGCGAGCTGTCCGGCGGCTGCTGCGGCCTGGCCGGGAACTTCGGCTTCGAGAAGGGCCACTGGGAGGTGTCGGCCGCCTGCGCCGAGGAACAGCTCCTGCCGTCGGTACGGCGGGCTCCGGCCGGCACGGTGGTCCTCGCGGACGGCTTCTCCTGCCGCACTCAGCTGGACCAGCTGGCCGGAGTACGGGGACGCCATCTGGCGGAGGTGCTGGCGGAGGGGCTGGAGGGACGCGGCGACACATGACGATGGGTTGCCGTGGGTCCAGAGGAGTACGGCGGCTGTGGTGAACCACGGAATGGGGGCCATCGTGGACAGTGGCAAACGGGTTTCACGCCCCTGACCGCGTCCATTACCCTGGACCCATCAGTACATCCCGATGCACAAACCCCTAACCCAGTACCTGGACCGCCCCGTGACCACGCCCAGCGCCGCCACACCTTCCTCTCCCTCCCCGGTCACCTCCGCGCCGGCCACCGCGCCCGCGCCCGGGTCCCCGGGCCGTTTCGGCTCGCTCGGTCCGGTCGGGCTGGTCCTGGCCGGGGGCATCTCGGTGCAGTTCGGCGCCGCGGTGGCCGTGACGCTGATGCCGCGGGCGGGCGCGCTCGGCGTGGTGACCCTGCGGCTGCTGGTGGCCGCGATCGTGCTGCTGCTGGTCTGCCGGCCCCGGCTGCGCGGGCACTCGCGCGCCGACTGGGGCACGGTCGTCGTCTTCGGCATCGCGATGGCCGGGATGAACGGCCTCTTCTACCAGGCGGCCGCCCGCATCCCGCTCGGCCCCGCCGTCACCCTCGAAGTGCTCGGCCCGCTCGCCCTGTCGGTGCTGGCCTCGCGCCGCGCGATCAACTTCGTGTGGGCCGCCCTGGCCCTGGCCGGTGTCTTCCTGCTCGGCGGCGGGAGTTTCGACAGCCTCGACCCCGCCGGTGTCGGCTTCGCGCTGAGCGCGGGCGTGATGTGGGCGGCGTACATCGTCTTCAGCGCCCGTACCGGCCGGCGCTTCCCGCAGGCCGACGGGCTGGCCCTGGCGATGGCGGTCGGCGCGCTGCTTTTCCTGCCGCTGGGGATCGCCGAGTCCGGGTCGAAGCTGCTCGTCCCGTCGACGTTCGCCCTGGGCGCGGGGGTGGCCGTGCTGTCCTCCGTCCTGCCGTACACCCTCGAACTGCTCGCCCTGCGCCGCCTGCCCGCCTCCACCTTCGCCATCCTCATGAGCCTGGAACCGGCCCTCGCCGCCTCGGCCGGCTTCCTCATCCTCGGCCAGTCCCTCTCCGCCCTCCAGGCCACGGCCATCGTCCTGGTCATCGCGGCGAGCATGGGCGCGGTCCGCACCCAGGTGGGACGGGCGAAGGCGGTGCCCCCGCTTCCGGAGGCGCACCCCTGACGGGTCCCGGCCCAGCGCCGGATCCCCTGACCGGTTCCGGTCCTCGGCACCGCGCGCCGGGCCATGAATTCATGCAAGCACGCTTGATTGTTTCGAGGCTCGCTGCCATGCTCCCCGCATGGCCGATCCGACGCTGGTGTTCGACGATCTGCGTGTTGAGGGTGACGAACTCGATCGGCTTGTCGCCGGGCTGAGTCCTGCGGAGTGGCGGCGGCCGACGCCCGCGGCCGGATGGAGCGTCGCGCATCAGATCGCCCATCTCGCCTGGACCGACCGGTCCGCGCTTCTCGCCGTCACCGACCCGGAGGGCTTTCAGGCGCGGGTCGAGGAGGCGCTCGCCGCGCCCGGGACGTTCGTCGACCAGGGGGCGGAGGAGGGCGCACGGCTGCCGCCGGACGAGTTGCCGGCGCGCTGGCGGGAGGGGCGGGCCGCGCTCGACCGGGCATTGCGGGCGGCGCCGCCCGGGGCCCGCTTCCCCTGGTACGGGCCGCCCATGTCGGCCGCCTCCATGGCGACCGGGCGGCTGATGGAGACCTGGGCGCACGGACAGGACGTGGCCGACGCGCTCGGTGTGGTGCGCGCACCCACCGACCGGCTCAGGCATGTGGTGCGCATCGGGGTGCGGGCGCGGGACTTCGCCTTCGGCGCGCACGGGCTGCCCGCGCCCGCGGAGGCGTTCCGCGTGGAGGTCCGAGGTCCCTCCGGGGAGCTGTGGACGTACGGTCCCGAGGACGCCGGGCAGCGGGTCACCGGGTCCGCCCTCGACTTCTGCCTCCTGGTCACCCAGCGCGCCCACCGCGCCGACCTCGCGGTACGCGCCGAGGGGCCGGACGCCGACCGCTGGCTGGACATCGCCCAGGCCTTCGCCGGTCCGCCCGGTGGAGGGCGGGCGCCCAAGGGGGCCGCCGGATGACCCTGCGCATCGGCAACGCCTCCGGCTTCTACGGCGACCGGTTCGACGCCGTGCGCGAGATGCTCACCGGCGGTGAACTGGACGTCCTCACCGGCGACTACCTCGCCGAGCTGACCATGCTCATCCTGGCCCGGGACCGGCTCAAGGACCCGGCGGCCGGCTACGCCCGCACCTTCCTGCGGCAGATGGAGGAGTGCCTCGGACTCGCCCACGAGCGGTCCGTGAAGATCGTGACCAACGCGGGCGGGCTCAATCCGGCCGGGCTCGCCGGCCGCTTACGGGAGCTGGCCGAACGGCTCGGCATCCCGGTGCGCGTGGCCCACGTCGAGGGCGACGACCTCACCGCCAGCCTCTCCCGTGCCCTCGCCTCCGCCCCCGCCGGGGACGCCCCCCTCGCCGCCCACGCCTACCTCGGCGGCTTCGGGATCGCCGCCTGCCTGCGCGCGGGCGCCGACGTCGTGGTCACCGGGCGGGTCACGGACGCCGCCCTGGTCACCGGGCCCGCCGCCGCCCACTTCGGCTGGCGGCCGGAGGAGTACGACCGGCTGGCGGGCGCCGTCGTCGCCGGGCACGTGCTGGAGTGCGGCGCCCAGGCCACCGGCGGCAACTACGCCTTCTTCGCCGACCACGCCCTCGACCGGCTGCGCCACCCCGGTTTCCCGCTCGCCGAGATCCACGAGGACGGCAGCTGCGTGATCACCAAGCATCCCGGCAGCGGCGGGGTGGTGGACGTCGGCACGGTGACGGCCCAACTGCTGTACGAGACGGGCGGCGCCCGGTACGCCGGGCCCGATGTCACCACGCGGCTGGACACCGTAAGGCTCGGTCAGGACGGACCCGACCGGGTGCGCGTCGAGGGCGTGCGCGGGGAGGCCCCGCCGCCCGCCCTCAAGGTGGGCCTCAACCGCCTCGGCGGCTTCCGCAACGAGGTCACCTTCGTCCTCACCGGACTCGACATCGAGCGCAAGGCCGAGCTGGTGCGGCAGCAGATGCGGGACGCGCTCGGGTCCGCCGGGTCACCTCCCGGCGAGGTGCGCTGGGACCTGGTGCGGACCGACCGGGCCGACGCCGGTACCGAGGAGACGGCGAGCGCCCTGCTCCGGCTGGTCGTACGGGACCGGGACCCGCGGGCGGTGGGGCGGGTGTTCAGCGGGTCCGCCGTGGAGCTGGCGCTCGCCGGATACCCCGGCTTCCACATGCCGGCGCCTCCCGGGAAGGGCGCGCCCTACGGCGTCTTCGAGGCCGTGTACGTCCCCCAGGACGCCGTCGAGCAGGTGGCCGTCCTCCACGACGGCCGCCGTGTCGCCGTGCCACCGCCCGAGGAGACGCACGCCCTTGAGGACGTGGAGCGGCCGCCGCTGCCGGACCCCCTCCCGGACGGTCCCACGCGGCGGGCCCCCCTCGGACTCGTCGCCGGGGCGCGCAGCGGGGACAAGGGCGGTGACGCCAACGTCGGCGTGTGGGCGCGCTCGGAACAGGGCTGGCGGTGGCTCGCGCACGCGCTGACGACCGAGACGTTCCGGCAGTTGGTCCCGGAGAGCCGGACGCTGGCCGTGGAACGGCACGTACTGCCCGATCTGCGCGCCCTCAACTTCGTCGTCCGCGGGATCCTCGGCGAGGGCGCCGCCGCCCAGCACCGCTTCGACCCGCAGGCCAAGGCACTGGGCGAATGGCTGCGTTCCCGCCACCTGGACATACCGGAGGCCCTGCTTTGACTGCTCCCCCTGCGAACTCAGGGGAATTCCTGGCTCAGGCGGCCTCTTGGAGCGGCGCTCTAAGAGGCCTTACGCCCTCGACACCAGCCGGGTTCAGACCAGCCCGGACCAGCATCACGCGGGCGGAGTTCTTGTCTCTGGGAGACACGACTCCGCACGCGGTGCAGGTGTAGGTACGTTCTGAAAGGGGAAGTGCGTGCTTGGTTCTCGCTCCGCACGATGCGCAGTCCATGGTGGTGTGCGCGGGGTTCACGAGGCGGATGTCTCGCCCATGCTTGCGGCCCATCTCGAGCAGGGCCTTCTTCGTAACACCGATCGCGGCGTCTGCTGCCTTGCGCGCCATCGAGGTCTTGGCGAGAAACTTGGGGCGGAAGTCCTCCACGGCGATGACGTCATGGTCCCGCACGGCCTTCTTCGCCCACTTGCGAGCGGCGTCCTGCCGCTGCCGGGCGAGCTTCTGGTAGGTCTTCGCCCGCCACTTCTTCGCCTCCTTGTAGCCCTTCGATGCTGCCTGCCCCTTGGCGGGTTTGCGGCGGGCCGTCATCCGGTCGTACCGCGACAGCTTCGCCTTGGCTTTCCGGCCGAGCTCGGGGTGGGGCAGGTCGTGGGCGTCGCTGGTGGTGGTTGCGATCTCCTTCACCCCCCAGTCCACACCGAGCGCCCGGCCGGTCTCCGGCAACGGCTCAAACCCGGCAGGGACGACGAACGAGGCGTACCAGGCGCCAACGCTGTCCCGGTACACCCGTACCGACGAGGGCTCGGCGGGCAGACTCCGGGACCACACCACAGTCAGGACGATCCCGCCCGTCAGATGCAGTCGGCCGCCCTTGAGCCGGAAACCACGCCGCGTGTAGTTCGGGGTCGGATCGACTTCGTGCTTCTTCTTGTAGCCCGGCATCCCGGCCCGCAGCCTCACCGGCAGCCGGTCCTTGATGTCTTTCAGCGCTTTTGCGCGGGACTTGCCGAAGTCGCGGATCAGTTGCTGCTGCGGAACCGATGCCCCCTCGGCCAGCCAGGGTGTGAGAGCGCGTGCCTCGGTCAGCATCCGATCCAGCCGCGCCGGACCGCACCCCTCGCCCTCCGTATGTGCCTTCTTCGAGCGAGCTACGCACTCGTTCCACACCCACCGGCACCGGCCCCACTCGGCCAGCAGCGCCGCACGGGCAGTGGCCGATACCCGCAGTCGGTAGGTGTACCGAACATGCCCGGCCCCATCCGCTTGTCCTGCTGCCATGCCGCCACCCCCGCCCTGTCATTCGGCCCCACCCGACCGGAGCACCCGGCGTCCACCACCAGACCGTACGTGCGGCACCCGTACATCCGTACCGTCATTCAGCAGCCGCCACCCCAACTGGCGATCCATGGGACGTATGTTCAGTTTTCTGGGTCTCGCCGGACACGCCATGCGTACGCTCCCCGCTCCGGGAAACCGGATCCGACCACGCTTCGTGTTGCCATCACAAAAGGCGATTCGCCTGTCGCGGCCCTGTTCCGGAAGAGTCCCCTTTCTCCCAGGGCTGCAGGCCAGAGCATCCCCGGAGGCGTCTGGTGACGGTCCTTTCCTCCGCCCTGGACACCGGCTCCGCCGAGTACAAGGCCCACCGCGAGGCCATGCTCGGCAAGCTGGCCGCACTCGACGCCGAGCACGCCAAGGCGCTCGCGGGCGGCGGTACGAAGTACGTCGAGCGGCACCGGCGGCGCGGCAAACTGCTCGCCCGTGAACGGATCGAGCTGCTGCTCGACCCCGACACGCCGTTCCTGGAGCTGTCGCCGCTGGCCGGGTGGGGCAGCGACTACACCGTGGGCGCCTCGCTGGTCACCGGGATCGGGGTCGTCGAGGGCGTGGAATGCCTGATCACCGCCAACGACCCGACCGTGCGCGGCGGCGCCAGCAATCCGTGGAGCCTGAGGAAGGCGCTGCGGGCCAACGACATCGCGCTCGCCAACCGGCTGCCCTGCGTCAGCCTCGTCGAGTCCGGGGGCGCCGATCTGCCGTCCCAGAAGGAGATCTTCATCCCCGGAGGCGCCGTCTTCCGGGACCTGACCCGGCTGTCGGCGGCCGGCATCCCGACCGTCGCCGTCGTGTTCGGCAACTCGACCGCCGGGGGCGCGTACATCCCCGGCCTGTCCGACCACGTGATCATGGTCAAGGAACGGGCCAAGGTGTTCCTCGGCGGCCCGCCGCTGGTGAAGATGGCCACCGGCGAGGAGAGCGACGACGAGTCCCTGGGCGGCGCCGAGATGCACGCGCGCGTGTCCGGTCTCGCCGACTACTTCGCCCTCGACGAGCCCGACGCCCTGCGGCAGGCCCGCCGGGTCGTCGCCCGCCTCAACCACCGCAAGGCGTACCCCGATCCGCCCGCCGCGGCGCCACCCGAGTACGACGCGGAGGAGCTTCTGGGCATCGTTCCCGGCGATCTGCGGATCCCCTTCGACCCGCGCGAGGTCATCGCCCGGATCGTCGACGCCTCCGACTTCGACGAGTTCAAGCCGCTGTACGGGACGAGCCTGGCCACCGGCTGGGCCACCCTGCACGGCTACCCCGTCGGCGTCCTCGCCAACGCCCAGGGCGTGCTGTTCAGCGAGGAGTCGCAGAAGGCGGCCCAGTTCATCCAGCTCGCCAACCAGCGGGACGTACCGCTGCTGTTCCTGCACAACACCACCGGCTACATGGTCGGCCGGGAGTACGAGCAGGGCGGCATCGTCAAGCACGGCGCGATGATGATCAACGCGGTGTCCAACTCGCGCGTCCCGCACCTGTCCGTCCTCATGGGGGCGTCCTACGGCGCCGGGCACTACGGCATGTGCGGACGGGCCTACGACCCCCGCTTCCTGTTCGCCTGGCCCAGCGCCAAGTCCGCCGTCATGGGGCCGCAGCAGCTCGCGGGCGTGCTGTCGATCGTGGCCCGGCAGTCGGCGGCCGCCAAGGGGCAGCCGTACGACGAGGAGGCGGACGCCGCGCTGCGGACGATGGTGGAGCGGCAGATCGAGTCCGAGTCGCTGCCGGTGTTCCTGTCCGGGCGGCTGTACGACGACGGCGTCATCGACCCGCGCGACACCCGCACCGTCCTCGGCCTGTGCCTGTCGGCCGTCCACACCGCGCCCTTCGAGGGCGCGCGCGGCGGCTTCGGAGTCTTCCGGATGTGAGGGATCCCTTGATTTCTTCTCTGCTCGTCGCCAACCGGGGCGAGATCGCCTGCCGTGTCTTCCGCACCTGCGCCGAGCTGGGCATCCGGACGGTCGCCGTGCACTCGGACGCCGATGAGAGCGCCCTCCACACGCGCGTGGCCGACACCGCGGTGCGCCTGCCGGGCGTGACGCCCGCCGAGACGTATCTGCGCGGCGACCTGATCGTGAAGGCGGCGGTGGCGGCCGGCGCGGACGCCGTGCACCCGGGCTACGGCTTCCTCGCCGAGAACGCCGGCTTCGCGCGGGCCGTCCTGGACGCGGGCCTGGTCTGGATCGGGCCGTCCCCGCGGGCCGTCGAGGCGATGGCGTCCAAGACCCGCGCCAAGGAGCTGATGGGCGTGCGGCCCCTGCGCGAGGTCACCGAGGCCGATCTGCCGGTCCTCGTGAAGGCCGCCGCGGGCGGCGGCGGGCGCGGGATGAGGATCGTACGGCGGCTCGGGGACCTGGACGCCGAACTGGCGGCCGCGCGCGCGGAGGCGCTGAGCGCCTTCGGTGACGGCGAGGTGTTCGTCGAGCCGTACCTCGGGGGCGAGGCGGGCGGGCGGCACGTGGAGGTGCAGGTCCTCGCCGACACCCACGGCACCGTGTGGACGCTGGGCACGCGTGACTGCTCCCTCCAGCGGCGCCACCAGAAGGTCGTCGAGGAGGCCCCGGCGCCCGGGCTTCCCGCGAACACCGAGCGGGAGTTGCACGAGCTGGCCGTACGGGCCGCGCGGGCCGTCGACTACACCGGCGCGGGGACCGTCGAGTTCCTGGTGGCCGACGGCAGGGCGCACTTCCTGGAGATGAACACCCGCCTCCAGGTGGAACACCCGGTCACGGAGGCCGTGTTCGGCGTGGACCTGGTCGCCCTGCAGATCCGTGTCGCCGAGGGCCACGCCCTGGACGCCGAACCGCCCCTCGCGCGCGGGCACGCGGTCGAGGCCCGCCTGTACGCCGAGGACCCGGCCCGCGACTGGGCCCCGCAGACCGGCACCCTGCACCGACTGTCCGTCCCCGGCGTCCGCCTGGACACCGGCTACGGCGACGGGGACACGATCGGCGTCCACTACGACCCGCTGCTCGCCAAGGCCGTCGCCCACGCCCCCACGCGCGCGGAGGCGCTGCGCAAGCTCGCCGGCGCGCTGGAGCGGGCCGCCGTCCACGGCCCGGTCACCAACCGCGACCTGCTCGTGCGGTCCCTGCGGCACGAGGAGTTCGGACGCGGCCGTATGGACACCGGCTTCTACGACCGCCATCTCGCCGACCTGGCCGCGCCCGCCCCCGACCCGTACGCGCCCCTGGCCGCCGCGCTCGCCGACGCGCACGGCCGCTCCCGCTTCGGCGGCTGGCGCAACGTGCCCTCGCAGCCGCAGGTCAAGCGGTACCTGATGGCGGGCGAGGAGCACGAGGTGCGCTACCGGCACACCCGCGCGGGTCTGGCCGCCGACGCCGTAGGGGTGCGGGTGGTGCACGCGGACGCGTGCCTGGTCGTCCTCGAAGCCGGCGGCATCCGGCGCCGGTACGAGATCGCCCGGTACGGCGAGCGGGTGTACGCCGGACCGACCGCGCTCACCGCCCTGCCCCGCTTCCCCGATCCCGTCGCCCAGGGTCTCCCCGGCTCACTGCTGGCGCCCATGCCCGGCACCGTCGTGCGTGTCGCCGACGGACTGGCCGTGGGCGCCGCCGTACGGGCCGGACAGCCGCTGCTGTGGCTGGAGGCGATGAAGATGGAGCACAGGATCGAGGCCCCGGCCACGGGCACCCTCACGGCCCTGCACGCGAGCCCCGGACAACAGGTCGAGCCCGGCACGCTGCTGGCGGTGGTGCAGGCAACCCAGGGGCGTGGGGCGGCATCGACGTGCGGCCCCGCCGCGTGAGCGCGAGCAACCACACACCACTCGCACCCGGGAGACGACAATGACCCCCGTCACCGAATCCGAAGAACACAGGGACCTGCGAGCCGCCGTGGCGGCCCTCGGCAAACGCTACGGCCGCGACTACCTCACCCGGACCGTCGCCGAGGGACGCCACCCCACCGAACTCTGGTCCGAGGCAGGCCGACTCGGCTACCTCGGCGTCAACCTGCCGGAGGCGTACGGCGGGGGAGGCGGTGGCATCACCGAACTGTCCATCGTGCTGGAGGAGCTGGGTGCGGCCGGCTGCCCCTTGCTGATGATGGTCGTCTCACCCGCCATCTGCGGCACCGTCATCGCCCGGTTCGGCACGGAGGAGCAGAAGCGGGCGTGGCTGCCCTCGCTGGCGAACGGCACCCGCACCATGGCCTTCGGCATCACCGAACCCGACGCCGGCTCCAACTCCCACCGCATCACCACCACCGCCCGCCGCGACGGCGGCGACTGGGTGCTCACCGGCCGCAAGGTGTTCATCTCCGGTGTCGACATCGCCGACGCCGTCCTGGTCGTCGGCCGCACCGAGGACGCGCGCACCGGCCGCCTCAAGCCCTGCCTGTTCATCGTCCCGCCGGACGCGGACGGCTTCCAGCGGCATCCCATCGACATGGAACTCACCGCCGCCGAGAAGCAGTTCGAGCTGGTCATGGACGATGTGCGGCTGCCCGCCGAGGCGCTCGTCGGTGGCAGCGCCTCCCACGTTCCGGGCAGTGGGGGAGAGGACGCGGGCCTGCTGCAACTGTTCGCCGGACTCAACCCCGAGCGCATCATGACGGCCGCCTTCGCGATCGGTATGGGGCGTCACGCGCTCGCCCGGGCCGTGGAGTATGCGCGCGAGCGCACCGTCTGGAAGGCCCCCATCGGCTCCCACCAGGCCATCGCCCACCCGCTCGCCCAGGCCCACATCGACCTGGAACTCGCCCGCCTGATGACGGGGAAGGCGGCCCACCTGTACGACGCGGGCGACGACGTGGGTGCGGGGGAGGCCGCCAACATGGCCAAGTACGCCGCCGGTGAGGCCTGTGTGCGAGCCGTCGACCAGGCCGTGCACACCCTCGGCGGCAACGGCCTCACGCGCGAGTTCGGGCTCGCCTCGCTGATAACGGCCGCACGCGTGGCTCGTATCGCCCCGGTGAGCCGGGAGATGATTCTCAACTACGTCTCCCACCAGACCCTGGGCCTGCCCAAGTCCTACTGACCCGCCCGCCGTGTGCGAGGAGGAACCGTGTTCCGCAGCGAGTACGCAGACGTCCCGGCCGTAGAACTGCCCATCCACGAGGCCGTCCTGGGCCGAGCCGCCCGGTTCGGCGGGGCCCCCGCGCTGATCGACGGCACGGACGGCACCACGCTCACGTACGACCAGGTGGACCGTTTCCACCGGCGGGTCGCCGCCGCGTTCGCCGAGGCCGGCGTGCGCAAGGGCGACGTCCTCGCCCTGCACAGCCCGAACACGGTCCTGTTCCCCGTGGCCTTCTACGCCGCCACGCGCGCGGGTGCCTCGGTCACCACCTCCCACCCGCTCGCCACGCCGGAGGAGTTCGCCAAACAGCTGAAGGACTCGGCGGCCCGCTGGATCGTCACCGTCTCACCGCTGCTCGCGGCGGCCCGGCGGGCGGCCGAACTGGCGGGCGGGGTGGAGGAGATATTCGTCTGCGACAGCGCCCCCGGGCACCGTTCGCTCCCCGACATGCTCGCGGGTGCCGCTCCCGAACCGGCCGTGGACATCGACCCGACCGAGGACGTCGCGGCGCTGCCGTACTCGTCGGGGACGACCGGCACCCCCAAGGGCGTGATGCTCACCCACCGGCAGATCGCCACCAACCTCGCCCAGCTCGAACCGGCGATCACGGCCGGGCCCGGCGACCGGATCCTCGCCGTGCTGCCCTTCTTCCACATCTACGGGCTCACCGCCCTGATGAACGCGCCCCTGCGCCAGGGCGCCACCGTCGTCGTGCTGCCCCGCTTCGAGCTGGAGACCTTCCTCGCGGCCATCCAGGACCACCGCATCACCGGCCTGTACGTGGCCCCGCCGATCGTGCTCGCCCTCGCCAAGCACCCGGCCGTGGCGGGCTACGACCTGTCGTCGCTGAAGTACGTCGTCAGCGCGGCGGCCCCGCTCGACGCCCGGCTGGCGGCGGCCTGCTCCCGTCGGCTCGGTCTGCCACCGGTGGGCCAGGCCTACGGCATGACCGAACTGTCCCCGGGCACCCACGTCGTCCCCCTGGACGCCATGCACGACGCGCCCCCCGGCACGGTCGGCCGGCTCATCGCCGCCACCGAGATGCGCGTCGTCTCCCTCGCCGACCCGGACAAGGACCTCGGCATCGGCGAGCCGGGCGAGATCCTGATCCGCGGGCCCCAGGTGATGAAGGGCTACCTGGACCGGCCCGACGCCACCGCCGCGATGATCGACCCCGACGGCTGGCTGCACACCGGCGACGTCGGGTACGTGGACGGCGACGGCTGGCTGTTCGTCGTCGACCGGGTCAAGGAACTGATCAAGTACAAGGGCTTCCAGGTGGCGCCCGCCGAACTGGAGGCCCTGCTGCTCACCCACCCGGGCATAGCCGACGCCGCCGTCATCGGTGTGCACGACGCCGACGGCAACGAGACACCGCACGCGTACGTGGTGCGCCGGCCGTCCGCCGACGGCCCGTCGGAAGCGGAGGTGATGCTGTACGTCGCCGAACGCGTCGCCCCCTACAAGCGCGTCCGGCACGTCACCTTCCTCGACGCGGTGCCCCGCGCCGCCTCCGGGAAGATCCTGCGGCGGCGGCTGCGGGACCAGCGGCCCGACCAGCCGCGGGAAGCGGGGGAGCGGCCGTGACGACGATCGCACGCACGCGCGCGCGTGCCGTCGAAGCCCTCAGCCTCGACTCGCCGGGCAACCGCAACGCCCTGTCGGCGGCGCTCGTCGGGGAACTCGCCGCCGCTCTCGCAGACTGCGCCGAGGACGCCGCCGTGCGCGCCGTCGTCCTCACCCACACCGGCAACACCTTCAGCGCGGGCGCCGACCTGCGCGACCCTCCCCGGCCCGACGCGCTGGTCGCCCTGCTGCGGCAGATCGTCGAACTGCCCAAGCCGGTCGTCGCCCGCGTCACCGGACACGTCCGCGCGGGCGGCCTCGGTCTGCTCGCGGCCTGCGACATCGCCGTCGCCTCGCACCGGGCCACCTTCGCGTTCACCGAGGTGCGCATCGGGGTGGCCCCCGCGGTCATCTCGCTGCCGCTGCTGCCCCGAGCCGACCCGCGCGCGCTGGCCCGCCACTGCCTCACCGGGGAACGGTTCGACGCGGCCGAGGCGGTCCGGGCCGGGCTGGTGACGGCGGCCGGGGACGACGCCGACGCCGTACTGGAGCCGATCCTCGATGGTCTGCGCCGCTCCTCCCCCCAGGCTCTGGCCGAGACGAAACGGCTGCTCACGGCTAGGGTGCTGGAAGCCTTCGACCGGGACGCGGCCGGCCTGACCGCGCTCTCGGCCCGGCTGTTCTCCTCCGCGCAGGCGCGCGAGGGCATGACGGCCTTCCTCGAACGACGGGATCCGGAATGGGCGGTGTGACCACACACGACCGCGCGGAACGCGCCCCCAAGCAGGACCGCAGCCGGGCCACCCGGCAGCGGCTCCTCCAGGCCGCCGTGGCCTGCCTCGCCGAACACGGCTGGGCCGGGTCCACGGTCTCGGTGGTCGCCGAACGCGCCGGTGTCTCCCGCGGCGCCGCCCAGCACCACTTCCCCACCCGCGAGGACCTGTTCACCGCCGCCGTCGAGTACGTGGCCGAGGAACGCTCCACCGCCCTGCGCGCCCTGTTTCCCGAGGGCGCGGCCGGCGACCGGCGAGCCGTGGTCGGCGCCCTCGTCGACCTCTTCACCGGGCCACTCTTCCGGGCCGCGCTCCATCTGTGGGTGGCCGCCTCCAACGAGGACCAACTGCGACCCCGCGTCACCGAGTTGGAGGCCCATGTGGGCCGCGAGACGCACCGCATAGCGGTCGAGCTGCTGGGCGCGGACGAGGCCCGCCCCGGCACCCGCGAAACCGTCCAGGGCTTCCTCGACATGGCCCGCGGTCTCGGCCTCGCCAACCTCCTCACCGACGACACCGCCCGCCGCGAACGCGTGGTGGCCCAGTGGGCGGCCCTGCTGGAGGAGGCCCTGGGCCGCGGCCCGGCGACCACGTGAACCGGACCACACTCGTATCGCCCGCCCCGCAGTACCCTGTGCGCATGCTTCTGCTGCTCGTGCGACGCCGCCACGTGGACTACGTGCGCGTCACGAGCATGGGCTGTCGGCGCTCCGCCTGACCCCGGCCCTTTCCGCGGCGACCCGATCGCCCGCACCTCTCACCCGGTTCCTCTCATCCGGCACCCGCGCCGCGCGCCCACCCATGGCTGCGGCCCGGGACCCGTACACCCTGCGGACGTGACCCATGACGAACACGGCGACGACCCCGTCGTACGACCAGCTCCCCATCATCGACCTCGCCGCGGCCGACCGCGGCCCGCGTGAACGGGCGCTGCTGCACGAGCAGTTGCACGGCGCCGCCCACGACGTGGGCTTCTTCCAGCTCGTCGGGCACGGCGTCACCCGGGCCGAGACCGACGCGCTGCTCGACGCGATGCACGCCTTCTTCCGGCTCCCCGAGGCCGACCGCCTCGCCCTGGACAACGTCAACTCGCCCCACTTCCGGGGCTACACGCGCACCGGGGACGAGCTCACCGGCGGCGCCCGGGACTGGCGCGACCAGCTCGACATAGGCGCCGAGCGGCCGGCCCACGTCCCCGGGCCGGGCGAGCCCGCGTACTGGTGGCTCCAGGGCCCCAACCAGTGGCCGGCCGCCCTGCCCGAGCTGCGCACCGCCGCGCTCGCCTGGATCGACCGGCTCGGCGCCGTCGCCCGCAGGCTCCTGCACGAACTGCTCACCGCCATCGGCGCGCCCGCCGACTTCTACGACCCGGTCTTCGGCGCGCGCGCCCACCCGCACCTCAAGCTCGTCCGCTACCCCGGCAGCGCCGGCGACGGCACCGACCAGGGCGTCGGCGCCCACAAGGACTACGGCTTCCTCACCCTGCTGCTCCAGGACCGGATCGGCGGGCTCCAGGTGCAGCGCGCGGACGGGCTCTTCCACGACGTGCCGCCGATCGAGGGCGCGTTCGTCGTCAACCTCGGAGAGCTGCTGGAGGTCGCCACCAACGGCTACCTCGTGGCCACCAACCACCGGGTCGTCTCCCCGCCCGGCGCCACCGAGCGGTTCTCGGTGCCCTTCTTCTACAACCCGCGCCTGGACGCCCGCGTCGCCCCGCTGCCCTTCCCACACGCCCCCACCGCGCCCGGCGTCACGGACGACCCGGGCAACCCGCTGTTCGCGGAGTACGGGTTGAACGAGCTCAAGGGCAAGCTGCGCGCCCACCCGCTGGTCGCCCAGCGGCATCACGCGGAGCTGCTGAGCCCCGCGTGACGCCGGTTGTGACGCCGGATGCGCCGACCGGGTGCGGTGAAGCGCTCGGTCAGCGCGCGATGCCGTCGTAGCCCGCGATCTCCCGCGGGCTGCGCGGACCGGGACCGACGTAACGGGCGGAGGGGCGCACCAGCCGGCCGGTGCGCTTCTGCTCCAGGATGTGCGCGGACCAGCCCGCGGTACGCGCGCACGTGAACATCGACGTGAACATGTGCGCCGGCACCTGGGCGAAGTCCAGCATGATCGCCGCCCAGAACTCGACGTTCGTGGCCAGCACCCGGTCCGGGCGGCGGCTGTGCAGCTCCTCCAGGGCGGCCTTCTCCAGGGCCTCGGCGACCTCGTACCGCGGGGCGCCGAGCTCCCGGGCGGTACGGCGCAGCACGCGCGCGCGTGGGTCCTCGGCCCGGTACACCCGGTGGCCGAACCCCATCAGCCGCTCACCGCGGTCCAGGGCGTTCTTGACGTAGCCCTCCGCGTCCCCGGTCCGCTCGATCTCCTCGATCATGCCCAGGACCCGGGAGGGCGCGCCGCCGTGCAGCGGGCCGGACATGGCGCCCACCGCGCCCGACAGGGCGGCCGCCACGTCGGCGCCGGTGGAGGCGATGACGCGGGCGGTGAACGTGGAGGCGTTCATGCCGTGCTCGGCGGCGGACGTCCAGTACGCGTCGACGGCCGCCACGTGCTTGGGATCCGGCTCGCCCCGCCAGCGGATCATGAACCGCTCGGTGATGGAGCGGGCCTTGTCGATCTCCCGCTGCGGCACCATGGGTACGCCCTGCCCGCGCGCCGACTGGGCGACGTACGACAGCGCCATGACGGCGGCCCGCGCCAGATTGTCGCGCGCCTGCTCCACGTCGATGTCCAGCAGCGGTTTCAGGCCCCACACCGGGGCGAGCATGGCCAGCGCCGACTGGACGTCCACGCGGATGTCCCCGGAGTGCACGGGGATCGGGAACGGCTCGGCGGGCGGCAGGCCCGGATCGAAGGCGCCGTCGACCAGCAGTCCCCAGACATTGCCGAAGGAGACCTGACCGACGAGTTCCTCGATGTCGACACCCCGGTACCGAAGGGCGCCGCCCTCCTTGTCCGGTTCGGCGATCTCCGTCTCGAACGCGACGACTCCTTCGAGACCGGGTACGAAGTCGGACATCAGGCGGCTCCTTGTGGTCTGTGCGACAGAGGGTGCGACAGGGACGACTGGGGCTACTGGGACGGTGTGCCGGCTGTGAAGGTGTGACGGCTGTGACGGCTGTGACGAGGGGGTGACTGGGAGGGCGATCAGGTGCGGGACGTGGGGAATCGGGCCGTCCGCCGGCGGATCCACGGTCGCGTCCCGTGACTCGCGGTCCTGGCGGGCATCCCTGTGGGCATCCCTGTGATGCCCCGTGCGGCCGGCTGTCACCCCATCGGACCGACAGCAGCACCATAACCCCGAGTGCCACAAAAGGGGAGTGGAGCGGCACTCAGTGCCAACAGGGGCCGTGGTGGAGGGCGAGGGTACCCCGCGAACGCGCCCGGTGGATACGGCAAGATGACCGCGTGACCGACCGAGAAGCCGGTGAAACCGCCCCCTTCGACCTCGCCTCCATGCGCATGCACTACCGGGCCGAGGGGCTGACCGAGGCCGACCTGGCCGCCACCCCCGTCGCCCAGTTCGCCCACTGGTTCCAGCAGGCCGCGACCGAGGCCCGGCTGTTCGAGCCCAACGCCATGATCGTCTCCACCGCGGACACCGACGGCCGGCCCAGCTCCCGCACGGTGCTGCTGAAGTCCTTCGACGAGCAGGGTTTCGTCTTCTACACCAACTACGACTCCCGCAAGGGCCGCGACCTCGCCGGGAATCCGTACGTCTCCCTGCTCTTCCCCTGGCACCCCATGGCCCGCCAGGTCATCGTCCAGGGCGTGGCCCGCCGCACCGGCCGCGACGAGACCGCCGCCTACTTCCGCACCCGCCCGCACGGCTCCCAGCTCGGCGCCTGGGCCAGTGCCCAGTCCACGGTGATCGCCGGCCGCACGGAACTCGACGCCTCCTACGCCGACCTGGCCGCCCGCTACCCCGAAGGCGAGCAGGTGCCCGTACCGCCGCACTGGGGCGGCTTCCGGGTCGCCCCGCGGTCGGTGGAGTTCTGGCAGGGCCGCGAGAACCGCCTGCACGACCGCCTGCGGTACGTCGCCGAGCCGGACGGCGGCTGGCGCGTGGAGCGGCTGAGCCCCTGACGCACCCCGGTCGCGGGCGCCGTATTGACACGGCTCTGGTCCAGACCTCACCGTGATCCGCGACACACAGTCGCCCCGAAGGGACGGACCTCGCATGAGCGACCGCACGCCGGCCGGCCACTTCCTCGACGCCGCCATCGGCCTGCTCCAGCGGGTCCGGGACGAGGAGGCCGAGCAGATCGCGGCCGCCGGGACGCTCCTCGCCGACACCGTGGCCGCGGGCGGCCGCCTGTTCGCCTTCGGCGCCGGCCACTCCTCCCTCGCCGCCCAGGACCTCGTCTATCGTGCCGGCGGCCTGGCCCTGATGAACCTGCTCGCCGTTCCCGGCACCGTCGGCGTCGACGTCGTGCCCGCGACCCTCGGCTCCGCCCTGGAACGCGTCGACGGCCTCGCCACCGTGGTCCTGGACAGCTCCCCCCTCCGCTCCGGCGACGCCCTGATCGTCATCTCGCTGTCCGGGCGCAACGCCCTGCCCGTGGAGATGGCCGCGCACGCCCGCGCCCTCGGCGTGCGGGTCATCGGCGTGACCTCGGTGGCCTACGCGACCGGGACCACCTCCCGGCACGCCTCGGGGACGTTCCTGAAGGACCACTGCGACATCGTCCTCGACTCCAAGATCGCGGTCGGGGACGCCGAACTCACCCTCGACACCGTCGCGGCCCCCTTCGCCCCCGCCTCCACCGTCGTCACCTCCGCCCTCCTCCAGGCGGTCATGGCCACCACCGCCGGCGTCCTCGCCGACCGCGGCATCGAACCCCCGCTGCTGCGCTCCGGCAACGTCGACGGCGGCCACGAGTGGAACAGCCGGATCTTCGACCGGTACGCCGACCGGATCTTCTACCGGCACTGACCCGGCCCGCATGCCGCGTACGGCCCGGTCCGGCCCGCCTGACCCGGCCCGCGCGCCGCGTACCGATCGGCCCGGCCCGCCTGACCCGGCCCGCGCGCCGCGTACCGATCGGGCCGGCCCGACCCGGCCCTCGGCCGGCCCGGACCGCACGCGCGCCGCGTCCACGGCGTCGATCCCGGCACACGGGAATTTCCCCGGACGGCAATTCCTTCAATGTTCTGGGAACCCGGTGTGTGCTGGGTCACGTTCCAGTTGAATGATGGGCAGTGAGCGAAACGACGCGCCGTACGTGCGGACGCAGCCTGCAGGGGGTCCAGGTGAGTGCTTCCCGGCGTAGTGGGACCACCGACGAGCTGGGGCCGGACGAGCCCGAGCCGGAGCGGGACGGTCCGCGAGGCTTCGACACCCACGGCGGCTCCGACCTGCTGGCCGCCCTCCTCGACGGCATGGACGCGGCCCTGTGCGCCTTCGACGCCGACGGCGTCCTCACCCACTGGAACCGCGAGGCCGAGCGCATCCTGGGCTGGACCGCCGCCGAGGCCGTCGGGCGGCACGGCTTCGCCGGCTGGGCCGTGCGCAGCGCGGACGCCGAGGAGGTCGAGGGGCGCCTGATGTCCGCCATGCGCGCCCCCGGACGCCAGGTGCACGAGTTCGCGCTGCTCACCAAGGACGGCGGCCGCGTCCTGGTGCGGACCCAGTCCGCGGCCGTGCACGGACCCGACGGCAAGCCCGCCGGCCTGTACTGCGCCTTCAGCGAGGTGCACGCGCAGATCGACCTGGAGCGCTCCATCGCGCTCAGCGAGGCCCTGTTCGAGGACGCCTTCTGGGGGGTCGTCCTCGTCGACGCCGACCTGCGGCCCGCCGTCGTCAACGCCTACGCCGCCCAGGCCCTCGGCACCGGCCGCACCGCCGCCCTGGGCCGGCCGCTCGGCGAACTGCTCACCCAGGGCCTGGAGGAACTGGAGAGCGCGCTCACCCACGTCCTGGCCGAGGGCGCCCCGCCCGCCCCCGCCGAGTTCTGGGTGGGCGTACGCACCCCGGAGGGCGACCGGCGGCGCTGCTGGCGCAGCGGATTCGTCCGGCTCTCCTCCCCGCTCGCCGAGGAACCGGTACCGCTCGGCGTCGCCTGGCTCTTCGCCGACGTCACCGAGGCCAAGCAGGGCGAGCAGGAGGCCGCGCTGCTGCGGTTCCGCACCAACCAGCTGCACCGGGCCGCCCACGCCGCCGCCGAGTGCGAGGACCCGGCCGAGGCCGCCACCGTCCACCTCGACTTCGCCCTCGCCGGTTTCGCCGACCACGCCCTGATCGACCGTGTGGCGGGCGGCACCGCCCCGGCCGACCACGAGACGGCGGCCCCGGTCCGGCTGGTCCGCGTCGCGGCCACCCCCTCCGGCGGCCCCGGGCCCAGCCTGCTCACCGGGCAGGCCGGGCTGCCGGTCCGCTACGGCACGGGACACCCCGCCCTCCAGTGCGTCGACCGCATCGGCTCCGTACGGGCCTCCGCCGGGGCCGTACCCGCCGACCGGGCGCGCGAGTGGGCCGAGGCCCGGCAGTGGCCGGGCGACGCCGTGCACGCCCTGTGCGCGGTGCTGCGCAGCCGCGGCCGCACCCTCGGCGTCGTGACCTTCCTGCGCGGCTCCGGCCGCACCCCCTTCGAGCGCGCCGACGCGGCCTACGCCGAGGACGTGGCCGCACGCATCGCCGCGGGCCTGGACCTGGCGCTCCTGGCGAGGGACGGGCGCGCCTGACCGCACGGGGGCGGCCCCGCCACGACGCCACACGCGCGTCCCGCGAAAAAACCTGTTGAGTATCGCCGGTCCGCTTCCTAAGGTGTTGTGCACACACGAAGGGAGGTGATCCGGTAGATGAGTGAGACCCGGACGCGTGAGGTGGCTGCGGGCTAGCGGCCCGTCACCCCACCCTGTGCGGTGCCGGACCAGCGCGTGACAGAGACGTGCGGCCGGCCCAATTTCAAGCAGTCACCCGACCCGCGAGCTGCCGGTACGTCCGGCCGGCTCCTCCGCCGAGGCGGAGGGACCCAGCTCGCGGGCCGTCTGCGTTTCGCGCGGGCCGCCCGGTTGTCAGTGGGATGCGTCAGAATTGACTCCAGGGCCAGCGCACGCGCCGGGGAGCCGCCGGGCCTCCGGCCGAGGTAATCGAGGGGCACGTATGTCCGGACTGATCGACACCACGGAGATGTATCTCCGCACCATCCTCGAGCTGGAGGAGGAAGGCGTCGTCCCCATGCGCGCCCGGATCGCGGAGCGCCTGGACCAGAGCGGGCCGACGGTGAGCCAGACGGTCGCGCGGATGGAGCGCGACGGACTTGTCTCGGTGGCCAGCGACCGGCATCTGGAGCTCACGGGCGAGGG
The DNA here is from genome assembly GCF_006540305.1 of Streptomyces sp. 6-11-2. Taxonomy (GTDB): domain Bacteria; phylum Actinomycetota; class Actinomycetes; order Streptomycetales; family Streptomycetaceae; genus Streptomyces. Next base: position 3,945,903 of record NZ_BJOR01000001.1, read on the forward strand.
CCGCCGGCTGGCCACGCGCGTGATGCGCAAGCACCGGCTCGCCGAGTGCCTGCTGGTCGACGTGATCGGCCTGGAGTGGGAGCAGGTGCACGCCGAGGCCTGCCGCTGGGAGCACGTGATGAGCGAGGCCGTCGAGCGCAGGGTTCTGGAGCTGCTGCGGCACCCGACCGAGTCGCCGTACGGCAACCCGATCCCGGGCCTGGAGGAGCTGGGCGAGAAGGACGGCGCCGACCCGTTCCTGGACGAGGGGATGGTGTCGCTGGCCGACCTGGACCCGGGGGCCGACGGCAAGACGGTGGTCGTCCGCCGGATCGGCGAGCCGATCCAGACGGACGCGCAGCTGATGTACACGCTGCGCCGCGCGGGCGTGCAGCCCGGCTCGGTGGTCAGCGTGACGGAGTCGGCGGGCGGTGTGCTGGTCGGCAGCAGCGGCGAGGCGGCGGAGCTGGACACGGAGGTCGCCTCCCACGTCTTCGTCGCCAAGCGCTGAGCGGGCCGCCCGTCCGGGCCGCCCGTCCCCCGTCCGTGGTTCAGCGCGTCGAAGCGCAGCGCGTGGGCGCCGGGCGTGCGAGGCTGTCGCGAGAGGCATAGGGCTTGAAGGGGTGGGGGAGAATGTGGCGGAGATGTGGGGAGAGCCCCGGCGCCGTGCGGCGCCGGGGCCTGTCCTCCCCTTCGACGACCCGGAGCCCCGAGCTCTCAGGGTCGTCCCCCTCGGACCCCTTTTCCCCGAGTGGTCCGCCTCCCGTTGAAGATCTCCCCAGGGGGGCGGCGATCAATCCTGGCCAGGTGTCACTCGAACGAGGGGTGTTGGTGACGGAGTCACCATTTTCGAATAAGTATTCGATAGCCTGAGTGTCTGCGCATCAGGGCCCCGGGGCCCGCGCTCCAGAATGTGCACGACGGCATACGGAAGCTGAACACGGTTCCAGGGGGGTGCCAGGACCAATGGTGCGGCGCATCGACGTGACCGGGTCGGGCGGTGTACGGCTCGCTGCCTGGGAGTTCGCCGAGCCCCCGAAGGCCGTGCCGGGGCAGGTGAGGGAGCGGACACCGGTCGGGTCCGGCGCCGGACCCGACCGGACCGACGGAGTGCTGTTACTGCACGGTCTCATGGGCCGTGCCTCGCACTGGGCCGCCACCGCCCGCTGGCTCTCCGGGCGGCATCGCGCCGTCGCCCTCGACCAGCGCGGGCACGGCCAGAGCGAGAAGCTGCCGCAGGCCGCCTACGGCCGCGAGGCCTACGTGGACGACGCCGAGGCCGCCCTCGAACAGCTCGGGCTCGGCCCGGCCGTCGTCATCGGGCACGCGATGGGCGCGCTGACCGCCTGGCAGCTCGCCGCCCGCCGCCCCGACCTGGTGCGCGCCGTGATCATCTGCGACATGCGGGCCTCCGCACTCGGCGCCGCCTCCCAGCGGGAGTGGGAGGACTGGTTCCGGGCCTGGCCGGTGCCGTTCGCCGCCCTCGCCGACGTACGGAAGTGGTTCGGCGAGGACGATCCCTGGGTGGAACGCCCGAACCCGGCACGCGGCGCGTTCTACGCCGAGGTCATGCACGAGAGCGCGGACGGCTGGCGTCCCGTCTTCGAACCGCAGCAGATGCTGACCTCCCGCGAGGCCTGGGTGTACGACGCCCACTGGGAGGAGCTGGCCCAGGTCCGCTGCCCGGCCCTCGTGGTCCGGGGCCTGGACGGCGAACTCGGCCGGGCCGAGGCCCAGGAGATGGTCCGCGTCCTGCCGCGCGGGGAGTACGCGGAGGTGGCCGACGCCGGTCACCTCGTCCACTACGACCAGCCGGAGGCCTGGCGCACAGCCATCGAGCCGTTCCTGGAGGCGGTGCTCACGGGATGAGTGCCGCTCCCACGCCCCTCGCCGTGCCGACGGCCGTCCAGGAGGCGTTCCTGAAGGCCTTCCACGCCGAGCGCCCGGCGGTCACCGCGGACGCCTTCCTCGCCGGGCGGGCGCCCGACGGGCGCTCCAGCTACGAGATCCTGAGCGACCGGGTGGCCGGAGCCCGGCGGGTTCTGGACCTCGGCTGCGGCGACGGCGTACTGCTGGACCTGCTGGCCCGCACCGAGGGGCGGCGGCTCGCCGGTGTGGACCTCTCGCCCGAGGCGCTGGCCCTGGCCCGGCGCCGCCCGTCCCTGCGTGCCACCGCGCTGGCCCAGGCCAGGGCACAGAGGTTGCCCTTCGCCGGCGGGGCCTTCGACGCCTGCGTCTGCCACATGGCGCTGATGCTGATGGGCGACGTCGACCGGGTCGCGGCGGAGACGGCCCGGGTGCTGTCGCCCGGCGGTGTCCTGGCCTGCGTGGTCGGCGGCGGTCCTCTCGGCGGGGAGGCGTACGAGCTGTTCAGCGGTCTGCTGAAGGCCGCCGTCCAGCGGGCGCCCGCCGAGCAGCGCATTCCGCCGCTGGGGGACCGCAGGACCCGCAGCCACGAGGGGCTCGGCGCGATCCTGGAGCCGGCCGGATTCGGCGCTCCGGACCGGGAGACCGTACCGATCGACCTGAGCGGACCGGTGGACCAGGTCTGGGCGGCGCTTTCCGGCATTTACGACGTCGGACCGCTCGACCCGGCCGCCGTCTCCCGGCTGAGGGAGAGCTTCGTGCGGGAGGCGGCCGGGCTCGCCGGGCCGGACGGGCGGGTTCCGTGCGGCTTCGCCGTCCACGTGGTGACCGCCCGCCTGCGCTGAGCGGCCCGCGCCTCAGCCCTTGCTGACCGCCGTGAGGATCTCCGGCAGCCGGGCCGCCGTGCGCGGAGCCGCCAGGCGCAGGCCCAGCAGGGTGATCGCCGCCCCGTACGCCGCGCCCACCGGCAGCAGCAGCCGGCTCCAGCTGTCGCCGGTGGCGCTGACGTTCGACCAGATGACGAGGACGATGAACGGCGCGCACAGCAGGGCCGCCGCGACCATGCCGCCGAAGATGGAGACGAAGGCGAGACCGGCCTGACCGGGGGCCACGTTCTTGTGGCCCTCCTGCGGGATGGAGTACGGGAAGCGGGCCGACGTCCACGCCCCGGTCGCCAGCATCGCGCCGAGCAGGGCGAAGGACAGGCCGAGCACCTCCGGCAGCCGGCGCCACTCGCCGAGCAGGCCCGCCGTCAGCACCGTGACCAGGGTGGCGTACGGCAGGGTGATCAGCAGCAGGGCCAGCGCCCGCGCGCGCAGCTCGACGTAGGCGTCCCGCGGGGCCGAGATCGTCAGCGCGACCAGCCAGAACGCGGAGGTGTCCTGGCCGAACTGGTTGTACATCTGGATGCCGAGCATGCCCGCGGCGAAGCAGGCGAAGTACGGCGAGCCGGTGCCCTGGACCGCGTTGAACACCGGCACGATCAGCCCGATGGCCAGCGAGGTCACCCAGGCCGCCTTGGTCTTCGGATCGCGCCAGACGTAGCGCAGGCTGCGCTCCATGACGGTGCCGGTGCGGCCGGCCGGCAGCCACCGCGCCAGGCCGCCGCCCACCCGGGCCCGACCGCGCGCGGGAGCGTCGACGGCTTGCAGGGTCGAGGAGTCGGGCGAGGTCATCAGCCCGGTCAGGCTGCGCGCCCACACCGCCAGCAGGGCGGCCAGGGCGGCCGCGGTCAGCGCGAGCTGGGCCACCGCGACGCCGTAGGAGCCCTTGCTCGCCGAGTCCACCGCGCCCACCGCCGAGGCGGGCGGCAGCCACCGCAGCACGTCCGCCACCGGGTCGAGCCGGCCCAGGCCCGCCGAGCCCAGGCGCTGCATGCCGAAGTTGACGACCTGCGCCCCGATCGCGATGACCAGTCCGCTGAGCACCGCGAGGTCCCGTCCCTTGCGGCTGGTCAGCAGCCGGATGTTGGCGGTCGCCACGGCCCGCGCGAGGGCCACGCACACCAGCAGCGTGAGGACGAGGGCGAAGACAGCGACGACGGACGCGGCCGCCCCGCGCGCCACCGAGATCACACATCCCACCAGCAGCAGCACCGTGAACAGCGGCCCGATGCCGACCAGGGACGCCGCGAGCAGCGCGCCGACCAGCGGCCGCGGCCGCAGCGGCAGCATCACCAGGCGGGTCGGGTCGAGGGTCTCGTCGCCGCTCGGGAAGAACAGCGGCATCACGGCCCAGCCCAGCGCCAGCACGGCCACGCCCAGGACGGCCACGGAGGCGATGTGCGCGTGGCCGCGCAGCGCGATCAGGCCGGTCATCTGCAACGCGGCGAACAGCAGCGCGACGACGGCCGAGGCGATGAACGCGGCACGCCGCCCGGCGGACTGCCTGAGCCCGTTGCGCAGCAGCGACAGCTTCAGACGTACGACGACGGGCGTGATCGAGGGGGCCCGGGTGCCGGCGCTCACCGGGAACCGCCGCCCAGCCAATCCAGGTCGGAACCGGCGTCCCGGCTCCGCGCGCCGACGAGTTCGAGGAAGGCCTGCTGAAGGGTGGGAGCGTCGCCGCGCACCTCGGCGAGGGTGCCCTGGGCTCGGATGCGGCCGGCGGCCATCACGGCCACCCAGTCGCACAGGGACTCGACCAGTTCCATGACGTGCGAGGAGAACACGACGGTGGCGCCGGAGCCGGTGTACCGCTCCAGGACGCCGCGGATGGTCTGCGCGGACACCGGGTCGACGCCCTCGAACGGCTCGTCGAGGAAGAGGACTTCCGGGTTGTGGAGAAGAGCGGAGGCGAGCCCCATCTTCTTGCGCATGCCGGTCGAGTAGTCGACGACGAGCTTGTGCTGGGCGCCGGCGAGGTCCAGCACGTCCAGCAGCTGCGTGGCCCGCCGGTCCACCTCGTCCCCCGGCAGCCCGCGCAACCGCCCGGAGTACGACAGCAGTTCGCGGCCCGACAGACGCTCGAAGAGCCGCAGCCCCTCGGGCAGCACGCCGATCCGCGCCTTCACCGCCACCGGGTCCCGCCACACGTCGTGCCCGACGACCTCGACGGTGCCCTGGTCGGGCCGGAGCAGTCCGGTCACCATGGAGAGCGTGGTGGTCTTCCCGGCCCCGTTGGGCCCGACCAGCCCGATGAACTTCCCGGCGGGCAGTTCGAGATCGATCCCGGCGACGGCGACCTGCTGCCCGAACCGCTTCCAGAGCCCCTGCACGCGTACGGCGCTTGTACCCACTACGACTGCTCCCTCCGTCAGCATGAACCCTACGGGGGAACACCCTGCCCGAGGGGTGCGGGACCGCGCTGATCTGCGGCTCCGCCGGGCCAGGGTTCAGGGCGGGCCGCCACGCGGGACCGGCGGATGCCGGGGAGCGCGTACCGGAACGGCTAACGGTCCCTGCCGCACGCGTACGCCAGCGGCGGGACCAGTTCCCCGACGTCCGGCAGCCAGCGATTGGCCGGTGTCGGCCGGCAGGCCCACTGCACCGCCCGCGAGCCGCACCGCGTGGGCGGCGCCACCACGTAGGCGCCCTCTCCGAGGGCGGCCAGGTCGAGCGAGTCCGGCGACCAGCCCAGCTTCCGTACGAGGTCCGGCAGTTTCACGGACGTGCCCGGCAGCACGAAGAACTGCATCCGCCGCTCGGGGGTCAGGATCACCGGGCCCAGCGCCGACCGCATCCGCTCCAGCCGGGCCAGCGCGAGGAACCCGGCCGTCTCCGGCACGGAGACCGCGTCGAACGTACGGCCCGTGGGCAGCAGGACCGACGCCGTCGGCTGCTGCTCCCACATCCGGCGCGCCGTGCTCGCGCTGCCGGTCGCCAGGGACGCCCATCCCTCGTGCACCGGATGCGCGCCGGGCGCAGTGCACCGCGAGTCCCCGCAGGAGCAGCGCTGCACCCCGCCGACCGCCACCAGCCAGGTGCCGGGGAACACGTCCCAGTGGCGTTCCTCGGTGTAGCGAACGGCTGTCTCCAGCAGCGACTCCCCGCGCTGCTGGGGAATGTGACCGGCCACCAGACCGGCGCTCTGTGCGGCTTCCGCGCCCGCGATCTTCTCTTCCACGCCCCACTCAACTGCCGTGCCCACCTGGAGTTACGGGCGGGTCTGGTGGTCGGACGCGCCGGGGAGGAGCACCCCCTCGGTGCCCGGGGCGCATGGGCGCATGGGTGGGGGCGCGCAGGAGGATCTCCGGCGGTCGCTGGGTAGTTCGGTGGGGGGCGGCATTCGCCTTCACCCCGGCAATCCTCACATGTCCCGCATTTTCGGTATGTCCACGGGGCATCGATCTTCACGGCCGGAGTTTTCCGCCGGGGCGCGGATCGCGTCCGGCCGCGCAAGGGCCGTCAACTCGGTGCGCGGGCAGGCACCGCAGCTTCAGGGGGTTAACGCCATGGCCGCCAGGCCTCTCGTCGCGCGGCAGCCGAACGAACGGCTGCAGGCGCTCATCCAGGAAGCGGGCTGCTCGAACGCCGGGCTGGCCCGCAGGGTCAACATGTGCGGCGCCGAGCACGGTCTCGATCTGCGCTACGACAAGACGTCGGTGGCACGCTGGCTGCGCGGACAGCAACCGCGCGGCCGGGCACCGGCGATCATCGCCGAGGCGCTCGGCCGCAAGCTCGGCCGTACGGTCACGATCGACGAGATCGGCATGGCCAACGGCAAGAACCTCGCCTCGGGCGTGGGTCTCCAGTTCTCGCCGACGGTGCTGGGAGCCATCGAGCAGGTCTGCGAGCTGTGGCGCAGCGACGTGGGCCGCCGGGACTTCCTGTCCGGCTCCGCGGTCGCCGCCTCCGCGCTGGTCGAGCCGAGCCGTGACTGGCTGATCTCCGCGCCGGACCCGCAGGTGGCGCGGGCGGCGGGGTCGCGGGTGGGCCAGTCCGACGTGGCCGCCGTACGGGCCATGACACAGGCGCTGGTCGACCTGGACCACAGTCACGGCAGCGGGCATGTGCGACCGGTGGTCGTGCACTACCTCAACAGCGTGGTCTCCGGGCTGCTCGCCGGCTCCTACCGGGAGGCGGTGGGCCGCGATCTGTTCGCCGAGGTCGCCCGACTCACCGAGCTGGCCGGGTACATGGCCGTCGACACCGGCCAACCGGGCCTGGCCCAGCGGTACTACATCCAGGCGCTGCGGCTCGCCCAGGCGGCCGGGGACCGCGGCTACGGCGGCTATGTGCTGGCCGCCTCCATGAGCCATCTCGCCGCGCAGCTCGGCAACCCGCGGGAGATCGCGCAGTTGGCGCGTGCGGCGCAGGAGGGCGCGCGCGGTCGTGTGACGCCGCGCGCGGAGGCGATGTTCCACGCGGCCGAGGCGCGGGGGCACGCCCTCATGGGCGATACGCGGGCGGCCCAGCTGTCCGCCGGGCGGGCGGTGAGCGCGCTGGAGGCCGCCCAGCCGCGCTCCGGGGACGACCCGGCGTGGATCGCGCACTTCGACGAGGCGTATCTCGCCGACGAGTTGGCGCACTGCCACCGGGACCTGGGGCAGGCGGAGGCGGCGGCGCGGGCGGCGGAGGAGTCGCTGGCCGGGCATCCCGCGGCGCGGGCGCGGCGGCGGGCCATCGGCTATGTGCTGCTCGCCACAGCGCAGGTGCAGCAGCGGGAGGTCGAACAGGCCTGCAGCACCGGCCTGAAGGCGGTGGGGCTGCTGCGGACGCTGCGGTCCAACCGGGGCGCGGAGTACCTGGAGGACTTCCAGCAGCGCCTGGAGCCGTTCCGGGACGAGCCGGTGGTAAGGGAGTTCGGGGCACGGCTGGAGACGCGGGTGGCGGCGTGACCGCGCGTCCGTGTTCTCCCTTCTCGTGTTCTTCGTGAGACCTGGGACATCAACAGCGTGCCGCGGGCGGGTTTTGTTACTGCCGTCACAGGGAAGGAGGTCTCGTCCCCTGCTGCGTGGCACGGGGCTCGGGGGACCCGGTAGCGTGAGCCGACGATTCCGAAGGTCCCCCATTCGTAGGAGTCCCGGTGACGCAGAGTGGACAGGGCGAGGAGCCCTCGGCGCGACCCGCGCACGAAGGCATCGTGCTGCCCTCCGACGGCGGTGAGCCCTTGCTGCCGGGAATGACCGGCGGTTCGGGCGGCCATCCGACCGGAGTGCGGCCGGGCGGTCAGGCACCGGCCGGCGGTCAGGCCTGGGGCCAGCCGTGGGGTCCCGACCAGCAGCAACCCCCGCAGCAGGACCAGGGCTGGCAGCAGGGCTGGGGCTCTCCGGAGCCGTACCAGCAGCAGGGCCAGTGGGACACGCAGGGCCAGGCCCCCCAGCACCCGGGCGCGGGCCCCCTGCCCCCGGAGAACGCCCCGTCCCACGGCACCCCGCCGTACCAGCAGCCCGGCACCGATCCCTACGGCGCCCCCGCGCACCCCGGGCACGGGCTGCCGCCCGCCGGCGCCGACCCCTACGGTGCCTCCGGCCACTCCGTACCGCACGGCGCTCCCGCGCACGGGCTGCCGCCCGCCGGCGCCGACCCGTACGGCGCCCCCGGCCACTCCGTACCGCAGGGCGCGGCGCACGCGATGCCGGGCGGCGACGAGGGAGCGACGCAGTACATCCCGCCGGTCCCCGGTGGATCCGCGACCGAAGGGGCCACCCAGTTCCTGCCGCCCATGACAGGCGCGGCGGTGGACGAGGGGGCGACACAGTTCATCCCGCCGGTGGGGCCGGGTGCCCTGCCGCCGGAGGCGTCCGGCGGCGGGCCGGCCCCGTACCCGGGCCAGATACCCCAGGGCGCCGCGCCCGGTCACCACCCCGACGCCGAGGCGACGCAGTTCATCGCGCCCGTGGACGCCCAGGGGGGCGGGCGGCAGACGCCCGCCGAGTTCGACAACCTCTTCCGCAGCGACGCCGGCGGCGCGGCCCCGGCGACCCAGCAACTGCCCCTGATCCAGCAGGGCCCGCCCGACCAGCCCCAGGCCCGGCCCGCGTCCGCCCCGCCCGGCGGGTACGACGGCGACGGCGGCCGTGGAGGCCGGCGCACCGGCTCGCGGGTGCCGGTGATCGCGGCCGTGGGCGTCGGGATCGCCGTCCTCGGCATCGGCGCCGGGGCACTGCTCAGCGGCGGCGACGGGGACGGCGACAGCGGCGACAAGAACACCACCGTCGCGGCCACCGCGCCCGTCACCGAGGATGCCACTCCCTCGCCCGCCGCCGACCCGGCCCGGGCGCAGGCGGTCGAGCTGGACAAGCTGCTGGCCGACAGCGGCAGCAGCCGCGCCTCCGTGATCAAGGCGGTGGCCGACGTCAGGAACTGCGACAACCTCGGCCAGGCGGCCTCCGACCTGCGCAACGCGGCCGAGCAGCGCAAGGGCCTGGTCACCCGCCTGGGACAGCTGTCCGTCGACCAGCTCCCCGCCCACGCCGAGCTGACGGCGGCCCTCAACAAGGCCTGGAAGGCCTCGGAGTCGGCCGACCTGCACTACGCGGCCTGGGCCGACCAGGCCCACGGCAAGAAGGTGTGCAAGAAGGGCCACGCCCGGGACACGGGTGAGACCCGGGCCGGCAACCGCGAGAGCGGCGTCGCCACCTCGGAGAAGGCCAAGGCCGCTCAGCTGTGGAACACGATCGCGAAGACGTACGGCCTCACCCAGCGCCAGCCGACCCAGCTGTAGGAGCCGGCCGGCGCGGTGCGGCTCAGCCGGCGTCCTCGAGCGTCTTCGCCACGTTGACGAATCCCTTCGCGGCCGGCACCAGCCGGCCCTGCCGCACCCTCTGAAGGGACACGTCGGCGTTGGTGAGGCGGGCGAGACCGGTGGCGGCGAGCAGGTCGGAGTGGCGCCACCGCAGCGGCGTGGTCAGCCCGCCGGTGCCGACCTCCAGCCCGCCGTCGAGGGCGCGCCGCACGGAGGAGGCGCTCACCTCCCCGTCGCCGATCTGCTCGAGGACGGCCCGGAGCACCGTGTAGGCGATCCACGTGGTCTGCACTCCGGCGTCCTGGGGATCGACGCGGTTGTCGCCGAAGGCCGCCTCGTTGATCACCTTCTTCATCCCGTCCCAGCGCGAGTCGCTCGCCACCGGGTACCAGCCGGTGAGGTACGACCCCTCGTACGGGCCGGACCGCCCGCCGCCGGCGTCGATCACGGTCTGGTCGACGCTGCCGAGCACGGCGGCGGTGCGCACCTGCGGATAGGCGTCGCGCGCGCGGCGGAAGGAGTCCATGAAGATGTTCGTGCGCTCCCCGAGGGCGGGGATCACGCAGCCTGTCCGCGCCGGGTCGGCGCTCGCCTGCCGCAGTGCCAGATCGGCCTGGCCCAGGTACTCGGTGGCGTCCTCGGCGGCCCGCTGGTCGTGGGCCGGTTCGTGGCCGCCGGCCCGCAGTCCCGCGTTGAGCAGTCCGGGCAGCTCGTCGCCCGCGATGGTGTCGGGCCGTACCAGCGTGACCGGGCCGCAGTGCGCGGCGAGTTCCTTGCCCAGACCGGCCAGCAGGGCGGGCTGGCCGCCGTTGACGGGGTAGGACAGGGCGCGGGTGAACTCGGTGGTGGTGACGCCGTAGCCGCCGATGTACGGGATGCCGGCGCTCTCCAGGGGCGGGAAGAAGGAGTCGCTGTACTGGCTGTACGAGCCCACGACGGCGACCGCGTTCTCCTTGACGGCGCGCCGGGCGCACTTCGCCGCGGCCACGCTGTCGTTGCCTTCGTTGCAGGTCAGGACCTTGAGCTTGCGGCCGGCGATACCGCCGTGGGAGTTCACCCAGCGGGCGTAGGCGCGGGCCATGGCGGGCATGCCGGGCTTGTTGGTCGCCCGGGTGTTCTCCGGCGCCCACGTCATCACGGTGACGGAACCGCCCCCGGAGCCCCCCGTGGCACCGGGGACGATGCCGCAGCCGGCGGCGAGAGAGGCACACGCCAGGAGAGCCCAGGCCGGCAGCAGGGTTCTTCTCACGGACCGGGTGAGGGTGGGGAGGAATGTGCCACGGGAGCTTCGCCTGCCGGTCATGCTCACGCACGATTCCGTCACATCACCAACCCGTTGATGACTCTCGGTCAATGAGTGGTGACGTATGGGTGAATTACGGGGGCAGGTGGGGCCCCTGGGGCGGGGAACGTACGATCGATGACCGTGCAAGGTTCGGAGAACTCTTCCCGTCGCGGCCGTCGCTCCTCCACCATGGGCGGCATGCCACTCAACGACATGCCGTGGTGGCGCTGGCGCAGCAATGTGCGTTCCGCGCTGCACATGCTCTCCGACCCAGTGTTCCAGCGGGACGTCTGGCTGGCAGGCGTCGAAGGGTACGGCGACGTGACCGACGCCGTCTACCGCCTGGTCGAGGACACCTGGCTGGACAACTGGTCCGCCGAGAAGTACATCGGCACGATCTTCCGGGACTCCCAGGAGGCGGCGCTCGTCGACACCGCGGTCCTGCGGGTGCTGCGCATCATGCACCAGGTCGGCCCGGACGCGCCGGTGTCCGCCTACCTCGACCATCACGCCTGGCCGGAGGCGGTGCGGGCGGCCCGTGACGCGCATGTGCGCCTCGCGGCGAGCGACGGCGACGAGCCGGACACGCCGCCCCGCAGCCTGGAGGTGCTGCGGATCATGACGCGGTCCGCTTAGCGGACGACGGACCCCGCACGGGCCCGGACGTGAGACCCTGTCCCGCATGAGCGAGCAGTCCTCCCGCGCCGCCGCGGCGCAGGCCGAACAGTACGTCCTCATCCTCTCCTGCCCGGACAAGAAGGGCATCGTGCACGCGGTGTCCAGCTACCTGTTCATGACGGGTTGCAACATCGAGGACAGCCAGCAGTTCGGCGACCACGACACGGGACTGTTCTTCATGCGGGTCCACTTCTCGGCCGACGCGCCGGTGACGGTGGACAAGCTGCGTGCCAGCTTCGCGGCGATCGGCGACTCCTTCGGGATGGACTGGCAGATCCACCGGGCCGACGAGAAGATGCGCGTCGTGCTGATGGTCAGCAGGTTCGGGCACTGCCTGAACGACCTGCTCTTCCGCGCCCGGATCGGCGCGCTGCCGGTGGAGATCGCGGCGGTGGTGTCCAACCACACCGACTTCGCCGAGCTGGTGGGGTCGTACGACATCCCCTTCCACCACATCGCGGTGACGAGGGAGACCAAGTCCGAGGCCGAGGAACGGCTGCTCGAGATCGTGCGCGAGGAGAAGGTCGAACTGGTCGTCCTCGCCCGTTACATGCAGGTCCTCTCCGACGACCTGTGCAAGCAGCTCAGCGGCCGGATCATCAACATCCACCACTCCTTCCTGCCGAGCTTCAAGGGCGCCAGGCCGTACCACCAGGCGCACGCCCGGGGCGTGAAGCTGATCGGCGCGACGGCGCACTATGTGACCGCCGACCTCGACGAGGGCCCGATCATCGAGCAGGAGGTCGAGCGGGTGGGTCACGACGTCGACCCGGACCAGCTGGTCGCGATCGGCCGGGACGTGGAGTGCCAGGCGTTGGCGCGCGCGGTCAAGTGGCACGCGGAGCGCCGGATCCTGCTGAACGGCCGCCGGACGGTGGTCTTCGCGTAGCGAGGCCCGGGGAGGCCGCCCGTGATGCCGGCCGGCTGCGATCTCACATGCGGCTGAGCGCCGCCGCCGCGCACAGCACGTCCCGGATCGCCTCACGGTCGCCGACCTGACCGGCCGCCGCCTCCCGCGGGGCCACGTGCCCCGCCGCCAGCCGGCAGAACTCCACGCCGTCCAGCGCCACATGGGCCACCTCGTGGTCCGCGGATCCCACCGCTCCGGGCGAGTCGAGCGGGATCAGCCACTGGCCGCCGCCCAGCCCCTCGACCTCCAGCCGCAGACTGCGCCCGGGTTCGCCCGCGGTCACCAGGTGCCGGGCGCGGGCGGGGGAGGCGAGCCCGGCCCGCCGCCGGGCGGCCAGCACACCCGGCAGCATCCGGGCGGCGAGGTCGATCATGCGGTGCAGATGGCGCGGGGCCGGCGGGTCGTACGGGTAGTCCACGGCCTCCGCGATGTCCTCGGCGTGCACCCAGCACTCGAAGGCGCGGTCCAGCATCGCGTCGGGCAGCGGCAGTTCGAAGGCGCCGTACGGCACCGACGGTTCCTTCGCGCCGTTCGCGGCGAAGGAGACCGTCCGTACCAGGGCGTGCGTCTGCTCCCGCCACGGCGTCCGCACCGAACGCGCCGGCGGGGAGTGCGCGGCCCGCCAGTACGCCTCGGTGCGCTCCGCGGGGGTGGGGCCGTCCTCGGCGGTGGTCGCGTCGCCGAGCGGGTCGTCCAGGCCGAGTGCGACCGCGACCAGCCCGTCGACGCTCATCAGATGCGCGATGACCCCGGCGACGGTGGTGTGCCGGCTGGTGGCGTCCTCGCCCTCGAACCAGCGCAGCCGCACCGGCGCGTGCCACTCGGAGTCGCCTATGTCCTGGAGCAGCGCGTCCAGGCGCGCGGTCTCCGCGTCGTAGGGCGCCGCCCAGCCGGGCACCGGGAGGTGCGGCGGCCGCCGTTCGAGACAGCTCTCCAGGACCCGTGTGCGCAGCCCCGGGTCCAGGTCGAGGGTGTCGGGCCGGTGCAGCAGCCCGACAGCCTCCCGCAGCCCCAGCGCCTCCTCCGCGCAGTCGCCGCACTCGCCGAGGTGCTCCTCCACGGCCGCCGTCTCCTCCGGCGAACACGCGGCCAGCGCCCATGCCCCGAGCAGCGACTTCAGCACGGGATGTTCCAGCACACCCCGGTCCTTCGGCTCCGCCGGTTCCGCCGGTTCCTGGGGGTCGTTCGGGGTCATGCGGCGCCTCCGTAGCCGGAGGGCGCGTCGGTGGTGTCCGTGTGATGGGCGGTGGAGAGGAGCTGGAGGCCCAGGCGGAGGCGGCGGCGGGCCTCGTCCTCGGTGACGCCGAGGTCGGCGGCGGTCTGCCGGTAGTCGCGGCGCTGGAAGTAGGCCAGTTCCAGGGCGGCGCGCAGTGGGGCCGGCATGGCGTGGACGATGTAGTCGGCGCGGGCGGCGGCGGAGGCGCGGCACACCCTGTGCTCCAGTTCCTCGGCGGAGCCCGGCCCGCCGCGGGCCAGCGCGGCGGTCTCGGTGGTGCGCAGCCGCCGCACGGCGAGCCGGTGGGTCAGGCCGGCCACCCAGGCGCGCAGCGGGCCCTGCCGGGGGTCGTAGGCGTCGGGGTGCTCCCAGACGTGGGCGAACACCTCGCGGGTGATCTGGTCGGCGGCCCGCTCGTCGCCCAGGACCCGGTGGGCCAGACCGTGCACGAGCGAGGCGTAACGGTCGTAGAGCTCACCGAGGGCGGCCGCCTCTCCGCGCACGAGCCGCTGCTGCATTCCGCGGTCCCAGTGGGGCGGTGAGTCCTTCTTCGCCATGCGGCCCCCTCCGCGCCCGGCCGTGCCGCGACCTGCGTCCCGGTTCGTTCCCGTCCGGCGTGTGTGTCCAGCGTGTCCGACGTGGTCTCCCCGAATGTAGTCGGCATGCCCGACAGCGCACGCCCCTTTATGACAATGCGCGCCCCCTGAAGAGCCGCTGGTGGTAGGGGAAGCCAGGAGTGTTATGACCTTTGTCAGGTGACTTGACCCTTCTGCCCCGCCTGGTCTTTCGCTTTCAGGTCAACTCAGATCGAACACGACCGAAGGTGACCGAAACAAGCCCCTGGCCGAACGGTCTCGGTTTGCTCCACGGCGTTTGGGGGAACGGCCGCTGGGCAGCCGCGCGGAAAGAAGCGTAGGGACTGGTTCCGTTTCCGAGCGGTTCCGGGGAAGTTCCGGCTGACGGAGGGCGGGCCGTGGCGTTCAAGGTGACCGACGACGAACAGGGCGGGTGGAGCGTGCTCCGGGTCGCCGGCGAACTGGACCTCGTGACCTCGCCGGCGCTGCGCCAGAGAGTGCACGAGGTGGTGGCCCAGGGGCGTCACGACCTCGTCCTGGACCTCTCCGAGGTCTTCTTCTGCGATTCCAGCGGCGTCGGCGTGCTCATCGCCGCCCGCCGTCTGATCCGCTCCTGCCAGGGCCGGCTGCGCCTGATACTCCCGGCCCGCGGCGCGGTCGACGGCTCCCACGTCAACCGGGTCCTCGGCGCGCTCGGTGTCCGGCGCCTCTTCGACGTCTATCCGGACGTCGCGGCCGCGGTGGACGACGAGCCGCTGTCCGCCTGACCGGCCGGCCCTCGCGAGTCGAGCGCCGTTGTCCCGGAATTCCCCCGGTCTTGGCACAACCGTGGTTTTGGTGCCCCGGACCGCTCTTCCCGTCGTACGCTCCCTGCCAGACGCAACCCCACACGTAAGGCGGCCCGTAAGACATGGTCAGCAGCGAGTACGAGCGCAGGATCGCGGCGCGGTTCGCCACCTTCGACCAGGACGGCAACGGCTACATCGACCGCGAGGACTTCATCGTGGCGGCCCGCTCGCTGCTCGCCGAGTTCGCCACCGCCGCCCGCTCCGACAAGGGCCAGGCCCTGTACGCGGGTGCGGAGGCCTTCTGGCAGGGCATGGCCGGGATCGCCGACCGCGACGGCGACCAGCGCATCACCCGGGAGGAGTTCGTGACCGGCGCGGTCAAGCGCCTGCGCGACAACCCCGAGCGGTTCGCCGAGATCGCCCGTCCCTTCCTGCACGCCGCCCTGGCCGTCGCGGACGCCGACGGCGACGGCGCCGCCACCATCGAGGACACCGTGCGTGTGCTCCGGGTGCTCGGCGTGCCCGAGGGGGCCGCCCGGCCCATCGCCGCCGCGCTCGACACCGACGGCGACGGCAGGGTGGGCGAGCAGGAGATCGTGCCCGCCCTCGCCCGCTACTTCACCGTCCCCGAGTAGCGCCCGCCTCACCACCGCAGCCGAACAGCCCCCGAACAGCCGGTACTTGAGCCCCCTTCGCGGCGCCTTACGCCGCGGAGGCCGTTGCTGTGCGTGCGTAGCGGCCGGGTCGTGCAACACGCCCGGGCGCGTGAGCAGTTCGGAGCGCCGATCGGTGCCTTCCGGGCCGTGCGGCGGGCCGCGGCCCAGGCCGCCGGCGGGCCTCGCGGACATCGACGCGGCCCGGCCGCCCGCGCACGGGACCGCCGCGTGTCGTGCCCGCCTGTCGTGCCGCGTGCGGTGACATCGGCGGTCCGGGACGGCTCCGCCGACGTGGTCTCCCGGGCGCGAATGTCACCGATCGTGGCACTGCTTCATCACGGAGCGTTGATGTCGGGTGGTGTCCCGCGCGCGACTCGTCACGTCCCGGAGTCGCCGTCGTGCTCGGGTACCTTGTGTGGGATGCGAGTGGTTCCGAGCCCGAGCCATCCCATGACGAGCGTCGCACAGTATGCCGCACGGGTACTCCTTCGCGCGGGAATATGCCCGAAGCGCTTGTTGCGGTGACGGTACGTCAACCATGCTGTCTCCCAAGGGAGTCACGTTCCGTGACCCTTTGCTCTGGCTGTTGTTCTGGCCATGCAGAAAATGGCTACGATCGTGGCCTCGTGAGGCGCGAGGCTGTGTGTCCGCCGGTTCGGATGGTGTGAGCGGTGCAGGTGCTTCAAGTGCAGCTGGAGATCCGGCCCGACCCCGCGGAGGTGGGGCGGGCCCGGCGTTGGGCCCGCTCCCGGCTCGCCGGGTCGGGGATAGCGGCGGACGAGCCGCTCGCCGAGACCCTGGTCCTGCTCGTCTCCGAACTGGTCACCAACGCCGTGGTGCACACCGGTTGCCCGGCCGTGCTGCGGCTGTTCCTGTCCGGGGAACCGGCCGGGGCGGCCACCGTGCGCCTGGAGGTGGCCGACGCCAGCACCCGGGCTCCCGTGCCGCGCTGCCCGGGCGACGAGTCGACCGGCGGTCGCGGCCTCGCCCTCGTCGACGGCCTCGCCGACCGGTGGGGCTGGTGCCCGGAGGGTGTGGGCAAGCGCATCTGGTGCGAACTCGACCGCTGCGCCACGGCGGTGGACGCGGCGGAGACGGCGGCGGCGAGCAACTGCGGCCGTACGGCCCCGGCGTACGAGGGCCTGGCCTACGGGGCCTACGGGACCTACGGGGGTCTGGCGTACGGGGCGGTGTAGGGCGGGTGTCCCGGTGTCCCGGCGGCGGGGCCGTGCGCCGGGACATGCTTCTGTGCGCATCCCATTGCGATGGGGCATAACGGGTAAATCGCCAAGGCGGTGTTGACGCGCCGTGTCCGCTTGATCACGCTGGTGGGCAGCGATTCGCCGCGAGGGGACGACGAGGGCTGGGGCACCGGAAGTCCTCGACGAGTGCGGGTCGTGATGTCGGCGCCGACCGGTCCCTTCAGGGTCCGAGGGGGTGGGACCGGCGCGCCGGGATCGGAGGGCGGCGCGCGCCGCAGTGTTCGGGGCGGGCAGGGGCGCGCCGCCAGCCGGGTTCGCCCTGCCCTTCGGAGCGCCCGGTTGCCTGTCCACAGGCTGTGGACAACTCGCCGGGCGTCAGGCCTCCGCCCCGGTCCGCGCGGCGGAGCCACTCACCCGGAAGGTCCGCCGGTAGGTCGTCGGCGTCACCCCGAGCGCCGTCTGGAGATGCTGCCGCATCGACTGGGCCGTGCCGAAGCCGGCGTCCCGGGCCACCCGGTCCACGGACAGGTCCGTGGACTCCAGCAGGTGCCGGGCCCGTTCGACGCGCTGCTGGGTGAGCCACTGCCCCGGACTGACCCCGGCCTCCTCACGGAAGCGCCGAGTGAAGGTCCGTACCGACATCGCCTCCCGCGCGGCCATGTCCTGCAACCGGATGGGCTCGTGCAGGCGGCCCAGCGCCCATGCGCGCGCGGTGGTCGTGGTGGCCAACTGCGGGTCGGGCACCGGCCGGTGGATGTACTGCGCCTGACCGCCGTCGCGGTGCGGCGGCACGACGGTCCGCCGGGCCACCTCGTTGGCGACCGCGGTGCCGTGGTCGCGGCGCACCATGTGGAGGCACAGGTCGATCCCGGCCGCGACGCCCGCCGAGGTCAGCACGTCGCCATCGTCGATGAACAGCACGTCCGCGTCCACCTCGACCTGTGGGAAGACCCGCTGGAAGCGATCGGCGTCGGCCCAGTGCGTCGTGGCGCGCCGCCCGTCCAGACGCCCCGCCGCGGCCAGCACGTACACGCCCGTGCAGATGGAGGCGAGCCGGGTGCCGGGCCGGATGTGCGTCAGGGCGGCGGCCAGCTCCTCGGTCAGCACCCCCTTCTCGTAGACCGGGCCGAGTTCGTACGAGGCCGGGACGATCACGGTGTCGGCGGTGGCCAGGATCTCCGGCCCGTGCGGTACGTGGATCGAGAAGTCGGCGTCCGTGTCCACCGGCCCGGGAGGGCGGATCGAGCAGGTGACGACCTCGTACAGATGCCGTCCGGCGGCGTCCACGGGCCGTCCGAAGATCCGGTGCGGGATGCCCAGCTCGAAGGGCAGCAGCCCGTCGAGGGCGAGGACGACGACGCGGTGCGCGCGGAACTCCGTGGTCCTGTCCATGGCCCGATCCTAGCGAATGATGTCCTTCGGGCCAGTGGAGGAGGTCCGGGCCGGTACCGGAAGCTCTATGGCGTGACCCAGACAACCGAACCCGCGTCCGCCACCACGGCCCGGACGCCGTCCGCCCGCCGTGCGGCCCGCGTCCACCGAGCGTGGTTCGTCGCTGCCGTCACCTTCGTCACGATCACCGGCGCCGCGGCCTTCCGCTCGCTGCCCGGCCTGCTCATCGACCCGCTGCACCAGGAGTTCGGCTGGTCGCGGGGCACGATCGGCGCCGCGGTCTCGATCAACCTCGCGCTGTACGGGCTCACCGCGCCCTTCGCCGCCGCGCTCATGGACCGCTTCGGCATCCGCCGGGTGGTCGCCGCCGCGCTCACGGTGATCGCCGTAGGCTCCGGCCTGACCGTGTGGATGACCGCCTCCTGGCAGCTGTGGCTGTGCTGGGGCCTGCTGGTCGGTCTCGGCACCGGCTCGATGGCGCTCGCCTTCGCGGCGACGGTCACCAACCGCTGGTTCACCGCGCGGCGCGGCCTGGTCACCGGCATCCTCACCGCCGCCTCCGCCTCCGGCCAGCTGATCTTCCTGCCGTTCCTGTCCTGGACCGTCCAGTCGCACGGCTGGCGCCCGGCCGCGGTCACGGTGTCGCTCGCGGCCCTCGCCGTCGTCCCCTTCGTCTGGCTGCTGCTGCGCGACCATCCGGCGGACGTGGGCGTCAAGCCGTACGGCGCCGACGAGTTCGTACCGAAGCCGGAGCCCGTGCCCGGGGCCGCCCGCCGCACCCTGGCCGTCCTGTCCTCGGCGGTGCGCACCGGCCCCTTCTGGCTGCTGGCCGGCACCTTCGCCATCTGCGGCGCCTCCACCAACGGCCTGATCCAGACCCACTTCGTGCCCGCTGCCCACGACCACGGCATGCCCATCACGGCGGCCGCCTCGCTGCTCGCGGTCATCGGCGTGTTCGACGTGGCCGGCACGATTGCCTCCGGCTGGTTCACCGACCGCTTCGAACCGCGCCGCCTGCTGGCCGTGTACTACGCGCTGCGCGGTGTCTCGCTGCTGTTCCTGCCGATGCTGCTCGCGCCGAGCGTGCACCCGCCGATGATCTTCTTCATCGTCTTCTACGGCCTCGACTGGGTCGCCACCGTGCCGCCCACCCTCGCCCTGTGCCGGGAGCACTACGGCGAGGACAGCGCGATCGTCTTCGGCTGGGTGCTCGCCTCCCACCAGGTCGGGGCGGCGCTGGTCGCCTACCTCGGCGGTCTCGCGCGGGACGTCTTCGGCTCCTACGACGTGGTCTGGTACGCCTCGGGCGCGCTGTGCGCCGCGGCGGCCCTGATGGCGCTGGTGATCAGGCGGCGGCCGACGGTTTTGAGCCCCGCGGCCGTGTGAGGCGTCCGGCGGCAACGCTTCCGGCAGGGCGTCGGGGATCGTCAGTCCGGCAGCCGGGAGACCCGGCGGCCGCCCTTGCGGGCGCTCTCCTTCGCGATGGCCCCGGCGATCCTCTCGGCGTCCAGCGCCAGTTCGCGGAGCATGCCGCTGATGGGGTTGGTGAAGCCGGTGAAGTACAGGCCGGGCGCGTTCTTCGGCGTGCGGCGGCCGCGGACGACCGGCCTGCCACGGGAGTCGAGCACGTCCAGATGGCCGACCAGCCCTTCCAGTGCGCGGACATAGCCGGTGGCGGCGACGACGGCGTCCGGCTGGATGCGCGTGCCGTCGGCGAGGAGGACCTTGCCGCTCTCGAAGCCCTCCACGGCGGCCACGATCTCGACCCTGCCCTTGCGGACCGCGTCGACGAGACCGGCGTCCTGGACCGGGATCGAGCCCTCCTCGACCCGCGAGTACAGGCCGGTGCGGGGACGGGGCAGGCCGTGCGCGGAGAGGTCCGGCACGCTCAGCCTGGCGAGCGGTCGCGCGAGCACGTCGACGAGCCGGACCGGCAGCCGCCGTACGAGCACCCCGGTGTACTGGGCGGCCCACCCGGCGGTCGACCGGCGCACGATGTGCGGGGCGGTGCGCACCGACAGCCGTACGCGCGAGGCCCCGCCCTCCACCAGGTCCACGGCTATCTCGGCGCCGGTGTTGCCGACGCCGACGACGAGCACGTCACGCCCGGCGTACGGCTCGGCGTTGCGGTACTCGCGGGCGTGCACGAATTCGCCGGGGCCGCCCTGGTACGTCTCCCGGCCGGACCAGTCGGGCACGCGGGGCGTGTGGTTGTGGCCGGTGGCGACGACCACCGCGCCGCCGGTCAGCTCCCGTCCGCCGGAGGCGCGCAGCAGCCAGCCGGTGCCGTCCGGCGCGGGCTCGACGCGGGAGACCTCGACGCCGGTCACGATCTCCAGCCGGTGGTGCTCGGCGTACTTCTCCAGGTACCGCACCACGTCCTCGCGCGCGACCCATCTGCCGAACCGGCGCGGCATCGGCAGTCCGGGCAGCGCGGACAGGCGCCGGGTGGTGTGCAGGCGCAGCCGGTCGTAGTGCCGCCGCCACGACGCCCCGACCCGGTCGGACTTCTCCAGGACGACCGCGCGTATCCCCCGCGCGCGCAGCGCCTGCGCGGCGGCCAGCCCGCCCGGACCGCCGCCGATGACGTAGACGGGACGGTCGGCGTGCCGCGCCGTGGAGGCGCTGGTCGAGTCGGTCATGAGCGCGAGAGTAATCGCCCATCTGGTTGATGGGTCGCGGTCAACGCGGGAATCGGTTGCAGGTTGATCACAACCGGACGACCGTATGTTCACAACTGGACGACTGTGCGGTCCGGGTGTTCGGCGGTGTCTAATGGGCCGGTGACCACCGACCTTCGTGACCCCGGGGACCTCGCGACCGTACGGACCGCGGGGCACGGGCTGCTGCTGCGCCCGTGGGACCCGGAGTCCGACGCCGACGTACGGGCGTGGCTGCGCGGCATCACCGACCCGGAGTTCCGCCGCTGGAACACACCGCTCGTGCCCGTCACGGACCTCACCGGCGCCCGCGACTCCCTGCGGGCACGGGCCGCGCGTGCGCGGGAGGGCTCGGACGCGTCCTTCGTGATCGAGGACGCCGGGAGCGCCACGACGCTCGGGCACATCGGCGTCAACGACATCCGGCCGCGGCTCGGCGTCGCGAGGATCGGCTACTGGGTCCTGCCCGAGGCCCGCGGGCGCGGGGTCGCCACCCGGGCGCTGAAGCTGGTGGCGAACTGGGCGTTCGGCGAACTGCGTCTGCACCGGCTGGAACTGGACCACGCCGTCGGGCACGGGGCGTCCTGCCGGGTCGCCGAGCGCTGCGGCTTCCGGTGCGAGGGCACGATGCGCGGCGCGATCTTCGAGTCGGAGCGCCGCGACGCCTTCCGGGACGCGCACCTGCACGCGCGTCTGGCCACGGATCCGGAGCCGGACGCCCGCTAAATTCGCGGGCGCCGGACGGCCGTGGACGGGGACCATGGGGCATGACTTCCGGGACGACCACCGATGACTGGCACCTGACCGACGACGTCGAGCAATTCTGGGCGCGTGGAGGGGAGTTCCTCCGCTCGCGGCCCGCACCGCACACCGTGCACCTGACGGTGACGGAGAACCTGCGCTCGCGCGGCGCGCGGCTCTACGGGGACGCCGACCCCGAGTTCGGCCTGCTGGCCGGAGAGGACGGGGCGGCGGGTGTGCGGGCCGCCTTCCTCCGCACGCCGCCTCATCCGGTGGTCCTCACCTCCCTGACCGAGGAGGAGGCCGCCGCGCTGGCGGCGCGGCTGGCCGGTCCCGGGCGCGAGGTGTCCGGTGTGTCGGCGGACCGCGACACCGCCGCCGCGTTCGCCGGGGCCTGGCGTCGCCTCACCGGCGCCGAGGTCTCCCTGCGGCAGCGGATGCGGCTCTACCGGCTGGGCGAGTTGACCGTGCCGCACCCGGTCCCGCCGGGCCGCGCCACGGTGGCGGGCGAGGCGGACCGGAAGCTGCTGGCCCGGTGGTACGAGGAGTTCTGCGCCGCCGTCGGCGAGACGGCCGTCCAGGACGCGGGGAAGTGGGCCGACGAGCGCGTCCGGCGCGCTGACGTCATGCTCTGGCAGGGCCCGGACGGGACACCCGTCGCCATGGCGGGGACGACTCCGAAGGTCGCCGGGCAGGTGAGGGTGGCCGGTGTCTACACACCGACGCACCTGCGGGGGCGCGGGTACGCGGGCGCCGTCACGGTCGAGGTCAGCCGCGCGGCGCGGGAGTCGGGGGCCGAGGAGGTGCTGCTGTTCACCGACCTCGCCAATCCGACCAGCAACGGCCTCTACCAGCGGATCGGTTACCGGCCGGTGTCCGATTTCGCGGTGTACGACTTCGGCTGAGCCGGGTCAGGGCCACAGCAGTTCGCGGGCCCAGCCGTCCGGCGTGCGGCGGTAGCGGAGCCGTACGTGGCGGCGCTGGGCGTCGCCCTGGAAGAACTCGGCCTCGGTGGGCCGGAGTCGGTAGAGGGTCCAGGAGGGGACCTCGGTGTCCGGGGCGCTCCGGGCCCGCTCCCAGGCCGACTCCGAGGCCCGGGCCAGCTGGTCCAGGGAGCCCAGGACCTCGCTCTGACGGCCGGTGAGGGCGGCGGCCAGGGCACCTGTCGAGCGGGCGTGCAGGTCCGAGTGGGCCTCGTCCGGCGGGGCGACCGTGACCGGGCCCCGGACGCGGACCTGGCGCCCCTGGACCGGCCAGTAGAAGGCGAGGGCGGCGTGCGGGCGGGCGGCCAGCTGGCGGCCCTTGCGGCTGCCGGCGTGGGTGGCGAAGGACCAGCCCGCGGAGTCCGCGCCGTGCAGCATCACGATGCGGACGTCCGGCCGGCCCTCCTCGTCCGTCGTCGCCAGCGACATCGTGTGCGGCTCGGGCTGCCCGGCCGCCGCAACCTCCGCCAGCCACCGTGCGAAGAGGGGCAGCGGGGTGGCGGGTGCCGTCGCGGGGTCGAGGGCGGGCAGTTCGGTGAACTCCGGGTCCCAGACGCGAAGTGACGTCAGCAGCCCGTGAAGATCCGGTTCCATGCCCCGAGTATCGCCCCGCCCGGCACCGGAACTCAGCCCTTCTGGGCCTCCCCGGCCTTCTGGGCCCCCTGGGACTCCTCGGCCTCCTGGGCTTCCGGAGTCTCCTGGGGTTCCCGCCCCTCCCGCGTCCCCTTCTCGCGCAGGGCCTGTTCGACCGCGTCCCGTACGCGGGCGTCCTCGCGCAGCTTGCGCCGGGCCCGGCCGCGGCGGGCGCGGACGACCGCGCCGGCGATGACCGCGATCAGCAGGACCAGGAGCAGCAGCAGCGTCCACGGGACGGCCCAGCCGTGCGCGGTGGCCCGGACCGGATCGAGCGAGGTGGTGGAGCCGGACGCGTCGGTGAGCAGGGGAATGAGGGTGGCGGTCGCGGTCAGGCTGACGCCCGGCGTCACGCCGTGCACGGGCACCTTCACCTTCCAGCTCTCGCCCGGGAGCAGCTCCGGCGGTGAGGGGATCCCGCCCGCCTCGGTCCGCAGCCATCCGAACGGGCCCGCGACCGACACCGTCTGCCGGGCCGAGAGCATGGCGTTGCCGGTGTTGTGGATCGTGTACGTGACGGTGGCGTCGCCGGCGGCGAACGGGTTGGCCGAGCCGGAGTAGTCCACGTGCAGGTTCTCGACCGCCAGGGTCGGCCGGAGGTCGCCGCCGACCCGCAGCTTGACCCGGATGCCGAGGCGCCGGTCCACGTTGATGCCCTCGGCCTCGTCGGACTGCCGCAGCGAGGTCAGGACACCGCCCACGTAGTCGCCGGGCGTGGCGTTGCCGGGAACGGTGACCGTGAAGGGGATCCGGACGGACTTGCCGGGCCGGAGCACCACGCTCTTGCGTTCGGCGTGGACCCAGGCGCCGACGCCGACGGACTTCTTGTCCCTGGTGAGCAGGTCGAGCTGGCCGGTGTCGGTCGTGAAGCCGTC
The DNA here is from genome assembly GCF_006540305.1 of Streptomyces sp. 6-11-2. Classification (GTDB taxonomy): domain Bacteria; phylum Actinomycetota; class Actinomycetes; order Streptomycetales; family Streptomycetaceae; genus Streptomyces. Next base: position 3,969,971 of record NZ_BJOR01000001.1, read on the forward strand.
GGCGGCGTAGACGGCCAGGGTCAGTGGGGATTTGCCGCGGTTGGAGACGACCAGGGCGTCCTCGACGCGTCCACCGGGGTTCACTGCGTAGCTGAAGCTGGACCGGTCGGCACCGTAGCTGTTCGGCGCCGTCCTGACCGTCCAGGTGACGTCGCCGCCCTCCGCCGCGGCCGGAGTGGCCCGCAGCCCGGTGAGGGCGAAGGCCATGAGCAGGGCCAGGGCGGCGGTGCGGACGAGGGTGGTGACCGTGGTCTTCCGGCGCGTTGCGGGCAGGGGCATCTCGGGGTCCTCGGGCGGTCTGGTGCGGGTCTGGGGCGAGCGGAGGGGGTGGGCACCGGAAGGTGCCCACCCCCCCCAGGTCAAGCGGTTACGGTCAGCTGCTCAGCGCAGTGATCGTGAGGGTGGCGCGGTAGGCGCCCTTGTCGACGCTGCCCGGGATCTTCAGATCCAGGTCCGCGCCCAGCTTGGCCTTGCCCTTGGGGTGGCCCTGGTCGGCCCAGCCGAGCCCGCGCGAGACGGACAGGCCCGCGCCGCCGTCGTAGCCGGAGGCCACCTCCCCGCTGGCCTTGGCGCCGGCGCCTTCCTGGATCACGTTCGGCGTCCAGCCGAGGTAGGCACCGGAGAACACCTTGTCGGCGTCCTTGAAGTCACCCACGCTGGCCGAGATCGACCACGGGGCGAGCGAGCGGCGGCTGTCCGACACGAGGATCGGGTTGATCTTGCCGCCGGCCTGGAAGTAGTCGCCGTCGTGGTCCTTGGCGGTGCCGAGGTCCACCAGGCCGTTGTAGCCGTCGATCGTCCAGCCGAACTCGCCCGGGGCGGCGTTCGGGACGTTCACCTGGATGTCCTGGCCGTCACCGTGGTACGGGTGCACGGTGACCTTGTCGACGACCGAGCCGACCGGCTGACCGGAGGGCGTGTTGGTGCAGGAGACCTGGCTGAGCTCCACCGCGGCGTTCGGTGCCGCGCAGGTGCCGCTGCGCAGGTTCTCGACGACGAGCTTGTCGTTGCGCACCTTGACCTTGACGTAGCTGCGGACGTTCTCCTGGTTCTGGACCGAGTTGTACCAGTAGTTACCAGGGTTCAGCGGGTCGGCACCGTTGCCGGCGCCGCTCGTGCCGCTGCTGTCCGGCTTGGTGATGCCGTAGTACTTCGAGCCCGAGGCCGAGTTGGCCGTCACGTACAGCACACCGCCGGGACCGGGGTACACGTCGGCGGCGCCGGGCTGCTCGTCCTTGTTCTGCTTCTCGCTGTTCTTCAGCAGGTAGCTGCGCGAGTAGGCGTGGTCGTGACCGGCCAGCACCAGGTCGACACCGAGCTTGGAGAAGGCGGCCGGCAGGTCGTTGCGGCGGACCTTGGCGTCGGAGTCCTTGGCGTGGGAGGCCGGCGAGTACATCGCGTGGTGGAAGACGAGCACCTTCCACTTGGCCTCGGAGCCGTGCTTGTTGATGACGTCCGTGACGTAGTTGATGTGCGCCGCGTCGCCGCCGCCGCCCTGGCTGGTGGCGTAGCTGTTGCTGTTGACGTCGATGAACAGCACATCCTTGTAGATGTACCAGTAGTTCCCACCGGACGTGTTGGAAGCCGGATTGCCGTTGGAGTACAGCGGCGCCGAGCGGTCCGTGTTCGGCGTGTAGAGGTGCTGCTCGTACGCCTTGCCGCCGACGTCGTGGTTGCCGATGGTGGCGGCCCACGGGTACTGGCGCAGCTGGTCGGGGGCGAGGAAGGCGTTCCACTGGGACTCGGTGTTGGCCGTCTCGACGTGGTCGCCGCCCGACACCAGCAGCTCGGAGTCCGGGTTGGCCCCGAGCGCGACGTCCAGGGTGTCCTGCCAGCCGGCCTGGTCCTTGGCGGTGTTGCCGGACGAGCCGATCTGCGGGTCGCCGAAGAACAGGAAGTCGTAGTCGCCCTTGAAGTCCTGCGTCTTGAAGGAGTACGCCGGGGACCAGTTGCCCTCGGAGCCGACCCGGTAGGAGTAGGCCGTGTGCTCCTGGAGGCCGGTGAGCGTGGCGTGGCGGTTGTAGCCGCCGCTGGTGGAGATGTTCTCCCCGCCGAGGGCGTCGAAGACGGTGGCGGAGGCCGGGAACTCTCCGTTGTCGAGCTGCGCCGTCGGGGCGAGCTGGACCTTCTGCGTGGTGTCGGCCGAGGAGTACCAGGTCACGGTGCGCTGGGACTCGTTGGCGCCGACGCCGAGGATGATGCCGGTGAACGTGCTGGTCTCGGCTGCCTGTACGGGGGAGGCCAGGCCGCTGCCGAGGGCCACGGTCAGGCCCAGGAATGCCGCGGCGGCACCTGTGGCCACGCGGCGCCGCGCCGACCCGGAAGCCGGCGAGGAGGGTCTCGAAATCATCAGATTCGTTCCTTTAGTGCACGGAGGTGCATGGAATGGAGGCCATCAAGGTCTCCGGATTTGGTAAATCAATCGCAAATGCGATCTTGGGATCAGCTGAACTTCGCGGTAGACCTGGGCTGTTCTCAGCCACTCGTGGCCGATCTCGGCCGTTCTCAGCCTTCGAGCACCCGCTGCACGAACCACACCAGGCCCATGCCGGCCACGCCCGCGCACAGTGCGCCGGTCGCCCAGAGGCCCGCCCTCGGCGCACGGCGGTACAGCAGCGCCAGCAGCGGGAAGACGATCGCGATGATCCCCAACTGCACCGCCTCGATACCGACGTTGAACACCAGCAGGGACCACAGCAGGGTCCACGACCACGGCTCGTCGATCCCCAGCGCTCCCGCGAAACCCAGGCCGTGCACGAGACCGAAGCAGAACACGACCCCGAGGCGCAGCCATCCGGCCCGGTCCAGGCCCAACGAGCCCTCAACCGCCGGGCCGGGAAGGGCGGCGGCCCGGTCGCCGCGCCGCGGCAGCCGCCACAGGTGCCAGCCGGCGACGACGGCGATCGACAGCGCGATGACGGGCTCGACGATCCGCTCCGGCACGTGCACCAGGCCGAGGGCGGCGAGCAGGAACGTCACCGAGTGGGCCAGGGTGAAACTCGTGGCCGCGAGCACGATTTCGCGCAGACGGCGGGATCCGGCGATGAGCGCCAGCAGGAACAGGACGTGGTCGACACCGGTCAGCAGATGCTCGGCGCCCAGGCGGAAGAACTCCCAGAACCGCTCGTACCACGACTGTCCGATCGAGAAGGACGGATGGTCGGCGTCGAGCGCGGCGCTGCCGGAGAGGCCGGCGAGGTCGTAGGTGGCGATCGTACGGGTGCCGCGGACATAGCCCTCGGAGTCGGGGAAGAGCGTGCTGCGCACCTCGGGGTCGCCGCCCTGTCCGGGGCAGGCCCATTCGAGGGGCAGGGCGGCGTACGGCACGCCCTCCCGCCGGCCGATCGTGAAGTCGCCGGCCCGGGACGGTGTGCAGGCCTTGCCACCGGTACCGACCGAGAAGCGTTCGGTGACGTACCTGACGGCCGACTCCGCATGGGAGTCGAGCGCCGCGGCCTGTCCTTCGGTGTCCCCGGCCTCGAACGCGGCGGTGCCCGCCCGGAAGAGGGGATCGTCGTGCTCGGCGTCGGCGGCGGACACGACGTAGAGGTCGTACTCCAGCTCCAGCACCGTGCGTATGCGGCCGTCGTCGCCGTTCGTGACGTGGACGTACACGACCGACGAGAAGCCGTGGGCGGAGGCCGGTTGCCCGAGGCCCAGAAAAGCGATCACCGCCGCGGTGATCCCGAGGAGGGCGCGGCGGATCCGTGATGACATGGTGGCTCCTTGGGGTTTCCCGTGCACGGTGCATGGCATCGGTGAACAAACTCCGGCCCGTCGGCGAACCGTTGAGAAACAAGCCCCGCAACGGCGCTCGCGGAGGCGACCTGCGGCGATCGGGATAGCAGGATGGCGGCGCACCCGCTCATCACCTCGGAGGACGATCGCCTTGCGCTCCCCGCTTCGGGCCGTTGCCACGCTGGTCGCGGCCGCCGCGCTGGTCGCCGGATGCGGCTCCGGCGACGACTGGTCACGGCCGCACGCGAAGCCCACCGCCGTCGGCATGCTCGGCGCGGGGTTCACCGACCCCTCCGCCCCGCCCACCCCGGAGGCCACGGTCACGCCGCGGCCCGGTTCCTGGAAGGGGGTGCACCCGCCGAAGGGCTATCGCGTGGTGCTGCTCACCGCGGGCGACGACCGTCCGACCAGGGCCCTGGTGTCAGCGGTCGAGGACTGGGCCGCGAGCGAGCACGTCGATCTCAGGACGGTGGTCGCGGACGGCCCCCACGACCTCGTTCCCGGCATCGGCAGGGCCGTCGACATGGGCCCGGACCTCGTCATCAGCGCGGGCAACGATCTCGTCGACCCCCTCGCCGTGGTCACCGCGAGCCATCTGTCGCAGCAGTTCCTCGTCGTCGGCGCGGAGCTGGCCGAACCCACCCACAACGTGACGGCGGTCGACTGGTCGGGTGCGTCGTTCCGGGGCGAGGGGCTCGGCATGTCCTCGACGTACGCCCCGGAGTCGTTCACCGCCGGGCGCTGCGCGGCCGCCGTCCGCGCGGGCGTCGCCGCCGTGCTCCACAACCTGACGGGCATCGTGATCTGGCTCGACCACGTCTAGCCCCGCCGGCCGCTGAGCCCGCCGGTCGCTGATCCCGCCGGCCGCTGAGCCCGCCGGTCGCTGATCCCGCCGGCCTCAGGGTCTGGCGGCCTCTGCATCCGGCGGTCTCTGGGTCCGGCGGCCTGTGCACCGGCGGTCTCTGGGCCCGGCGTTCGCTGGGCTCGGCGGTTTCTGGGGCGGGCTGTCTTCGGGCTCGGCGGTCTCTGGGTCCGGTCGCCTCCGGGTCCAGTCGTCGCTGGGCTCGGCAGTCGCCGGGGCGGGTTGTCTTCGGGCTCGGCGGTCTCTGGGGCCAGCCGCGTCCAGACTCGGCAGACTCCGGGCCCGACCGTCGCTGGGCTTGGTCGTCTTCGGGTCGGGTTGTCTTCGGGCTTGGCCGTCGCTGGGTCCGGCCGTCTTTGGGCCCGGCCCGGTCGTCTCCAGGCCCGGCCGCCTCCGGGCCCGGTCGGCTTCGGCCCGGCCGCATCCGGTCCCAGCCCGCGTGGTTCTCCCCCCAACGCAGCAGGCGGCGGTCCACTTGGGTGGACCGCCGCCTGCCTGACAGGACTTGGGGCCTGGAGGGAGTCCGAGGCCGGGGTGCGGGCTATCTCGTCGGCTTCTTCCCGGTGATGCCCAGGTGGACCAGAAGCGCCAGGTTCGGCTTCAGGTCGGCCTGTTTCACCCCCGAGACGAAGCCCTTCTGGTGCGAGGCGACCGCCGCGAGCATCGCGACCAGCGAACCGGCGATCGCGGCCGGATTCACGTCCTTGTCGACCCGGCCCTTGGACTGGAGTTCGGTGACCGAGTCCGTCAGGGAGTTGTTCACGGAGTTCAGGATCTTCATACGGATCTTGTAAAAGCGCTTGTCGCCCTCGGCGGCACCGAGATCGATCACGCGCAGAATGGCGTCGTTGCGATGCCAGAACTCGAGAAATCCGTCCACGAGTTCCTGCGCCGTCTGCCAGCCGGCCTTGCCGGTCCACGACCGGCCTTCCAGCAGTTCGGCCAATCCGGCGCCCTCGGCGGCCATTTGATCGGCGATCTCCAGAACGGCGCCCTCGACGTCGGGGAAGTATTGATAGAAGGTCGCGGGCGAAGTGCCCGCCTTCCTGGCGACATCGATGACCTTGACGTCCCGGTAGGGGGAGGAGCTGAGCATCTCGCTGAGGCAGTCGAGCAGCTTCTGCCGGGTCGCCTGCCCACGTCGACCGGCCACGCGGCCGTCGACGGTACGCACTTGTCCTGTCATGTCGTCAGCTTACCGAGCAGTGATCGGAGCGCGATTCGGCCGACTGCAAATGGGGTGCATGGGCTCAGAGAGGCTGGTGTGCCTGGTCTGCGGGTCGCACGGGACCCGGCTAGTTTGGCGACATGGCCGAAAACAGGGCATCCGCGAGCACAGAGGGCGTCCCCTGCTGGGTGGACGCGCAGCTTCCCGACGTCGAGGCGGGAAAGCGGTTCTACGGTGAGCTCTTCGGGTGGAGCTTCGCGGAGGAGACGTACGGCGGATCCGTACCGGCCCGGCTGGAGGGGGAGCCCGTCGCCGCGCTCTCGCCGAAGACGGACGGCCGTATGCCCACCGTCTGGACCGTGTACTTCGCCACCCCGGACGTCCGGACGCTGGCCGAGCGGATCCGGGCCGCCGGCGGGCAGGTCGTGACGCCGCCCGCCCGGGTCGACGGCCTGGGCACGGCCGCCCTCGCCGCTGATCCCGAGGGCGCCGTCTTCGGGCTGTGGCAGCCGGACAGCCACCAGGGCTTCGGCAGACGCCACGAGCCGGGCACCTTCGCCTGGGCCCAGCTGTACGCCCGCGACACCGAGGCCGCCAACGTCTTCTACGGCGGACTGTTCCACGACGCCCTGTTCGGGGCGGGTGCCGAACCCGACTTCGGCCGGTCCGTCGTCTCCGACGTCTTCCCGCCCGAGATGCCGCCGCACTTCCTCGTCCACTTCCGGGTCGCCGGGACGGAGGCCGCCCTCGGCGCGGTGGTCCGGCTCGGCGGGCGGGTGCAGGTGCCGCCCTTCAGGACGTCGTACGGAAACGTCGCCGTCGTCGCCGACAATCAGGGGGCGTCCTTCGCCCTGCTGGAGAGGTGAATTCCGCCCCCCGGCCGGGAAGAGGGGGTTTTGCGGCGTGACATCCCGATCTGTCGCCGGGTTCGCAACCTGTGCGCCGGACAGGAAGAATCAGGGTGCGTGCCGCCACGGCGGTGCGGTGGTGAGACGCTGCACTTCGGTCGCGTACATATGTGGGTGGCGCGGCTCGTACGGGGAGGTGGCAGGCAAGTGGTGGATCAGCTGACGCAGCACGACCCACGGCGGATCGGGCCGTTCGAGGTGCTGGGACGGCTGGGTGCCGGCGGCATGGGGCTGGTCTATCTCGCGCGCTCGGCGTCCGGCCGGCGCGTGGCGATCAAGACGGTCCGGACCGAGCTGGCCGAGGACCAGCTGTTCCGGGTCCGCTTCACACGTGAGGTGGAGGCCGCGCGGGCGGTCTCCGGCTTCTACACGGCCGCGGTCGTCGACGCCGACCCGCGCGCCGCCGTGCCATGGCTGGCCACCGCCTACGTCCCGGCGCCCTCCCTCGAGGAGATAGTGACCGAGTGCGGTCCGCTCCCGGCCCAGGCGGTGCGCTGGCTGGCGGCGGGCGTCGCCGAGGCACTTCAGTCCATCCACGGTGCCGGGCTGGTCCACCGCGACCTGAAGCCGTCCAACGTCCTCGTCGTCGAGGACGGGCCGCGGGTGATCGACTTCGGGATCGCCTCCGGTGTCTCGAACACCCGGCTGACCATGACGAACGTCGCCGTCGGCACCCCCGCGTACATGTCCCCCGAGCAGGCCAAGGACTCGCGCAGCGTCACCGGCGCCAGCGATGTCTTCTCGCTCGGCTCGATGCTGGTCTTCGCCGCCACCGGGCATCCGCCCTTCCACGGCGCCAACCCCGTCGAGACGGTCTTCATGCTGCTGCGCGAGGGCCCCGACCTGGAAGGACTCCCGGACGAGCTGCGTCCGCTGATCGAGTCCTGCATGCAGATGGAGGCGACCGCCCGGCCCAAGCCGGCCGACCTCCAGGCTCAGCTCGCGCCTCATCTGTTCGGCTCCGGCTCCGACGACAGCGGTACGGCCTCCGCCTGGCTGCCCGAGCCGGCCGTCGGCCTCATCGAGTCCCGCCGCGGCGGCCGCCTGGCCGTGCAGCCCGCCGCGCCCGGTCCCCGCGGCGGCGGCCGGGTCCCCGTACCGCCCCCGCCCTCGCACAGCCCGGCCGTACCGGCGCCGCCCGGCCCCGCGCCGGTGGGCGTCCCCGACTCCGGTCCCGTGCGGCTGGCCGGCGCCCAGGTGCCGATCGGTCCCGGGCCGCGCGTCGCCGACGCCCGCGCCGCCGCCGTCAAGGCGCCCCCGCCCGAGGCGGGCCTGGCTGCCACCTGGTCCAGACCGCACCCCGGTGCCAACGGCGCCGACCCCGCCGTACCGGCCGTGCCGCCGGGGCCGCCGGAGACCCCGGCCGGCTGGCGGCCGTGGCGCTTCCGCATGTCCAACGACGTCTGGGGCACCCCGTCCGTCGCCGACGACCTCGTCTACGTCACCTCCTTCGAGGTGCACGCCCTGGACGTGGCCACGGGCCGCCGCCGCTTCAAGACCCGCGACGTGGCCTGGTCCATGGCGGTCGCCGACGGCCGGGTGCACGCCTCCGACGGGCCCACCCTGTTCGCCCTGGACGCCCGCGAGGGCGCCGACCTGTGGCGCTTGCAGACGGACTCCTGGGTGTACTCCCTCGCGGCCGACCGCGGCACCGTCGTCACCGGCACCCGCGGCGGAGGCGTCCAGGCCTGGGAGGCCGCCGCTGGCCAGAAGCTGTGGGAGATCGCCGGCTGCCAGACCGACTTCGAGTCCCCCGAGGCCGGCCCCGTCGTCCACGACGGCACGGTGTACGTCTGGCAGGACGCCCGTCTGCGCGCCCTGGAGGCCCGTACGGGCGAGGAGCGCTGGTCCTACCCGATCGGCGACGCGGCCTCCTGCGGCGGCGTACCGGTGCGCGTCACCCCGGCCCCCGACGGCTACGTCTACATCTGCGCCGGTACCCGCGTGCTCGCCGTGGACGTCGCGAGCGGCCACGTGCGCTGGCACTTCGAGGCCCCCGCGGTCTTCCTGTGCCCGCCGGCCTTCGCGCCGGGCCCGGCGGTGAGCGGCGGCGGCATCTACCTCGCCGACTACCTCGGCACCGTCTACGCCCTCGACGCCACCGACGGCCGCGACCGCTGGCGCATCGCCACCGAGTCCCGCGCCTCCGTCGCCCCGGTCCTGGTCGCCGCCGGACACGTCCACGTCGGCAGCGGCAGGGGCCTGTACACCCTGGACGCGGTCACCGGCACGCCCAAGTGGCGCTTCCAGGCGGGCGGCGAGATCGTCGGCTCACCGGCGGTCGCCGAGGGCCGTATCCACTTCGGCTCCACCGACCACCTGCTGTACACGCTCAAGGCCGACGACGGCCGGCTGCGCTGGAAGCTCGCCACCGGCGGCGAGATCACCGGCTCCCCGGTGGTCAGGGACGGGGTCGTGTACGCGTGCAGCAAGGACCGCTGCGTGTACGCCCTGGACGCGGAGAAGGGGACGGGCACCGCCCGCACCACCTGATCCGCGCCAGGGCGGTGTGGTGACGGCCGTCGTACGGGCTACACGGAAAGGGCCTCGGACGACGGCCGTCGGTCCTGGTCAGCGATGCTTTCGTCACCGCTCACGCAGATGACGCTACTCCGCGTGCGGGGCCGTCGCCACGCGAGCCCGGGCGAGCCGCCACTACGCCGATAGGGTGATCGCATGCAGACACGGGGGCGCAGGATCAGGTTCGCGGTGGTGTCGGCGGTGGTGGTGCTCGCGCTGACGGGCTTCTCCCAGGGCCACGGGCACGGGCGCAGCCGGCACAGCGGCGGTGGTGGTGGCGGATGCAGCAACTCGCACCAGGACCACGACAGTTCGACGTCCAGCGGCTCGTACGGCGGCTCGTCCAGCGGCTCTTACGGCGACTCGGACGACGACGGCGGGAACAGCGGCACCGGTGGCACCTACAACCGCCGTCCCGGCTACCGCTCCACCCCCACGTCCCCCAGCGGGACCGGCAGGAGCCGCGGCCTGCGGGATGCCACGGTGAGGCTGATCAGCTGCGCGACGCGGAAGAAGCCGTACGCGACCGTCGAGGTCGCCAACCCCAACGACAGCAAGGCCGACTTCCAGGCCTGGGTCACCTTCTACGACACCGGGGGAACCCAGCTCCTGAAGAACTCGTCCCCGGTGGTCGCGGTACCCGCGAAGGGCAAGGCCACCACCGAGGTGCCCCTCGGCGAAGACTTCCGTTCCTCGGCCGACCACTGCGAGACGGACCCCACGGCCTCGCCCCGGAACTGACCGGCCCGGGAACACACTTCGGCCGCGGCGGCTCCCCCTCGGTGCCACCGCGGCCGATCCCCGTGTTCAGACGTCTCCGGTCAGGCCTTCTCGCCCGTGGCGTGGTTGTCCTGCGGGGTGGCAGTGCCGCCCGTGGCGTGGTTGTCCTTCGGGGTCACCGTGCCGCCCGTGGCGTGGTTGTCCAGCGTGGTGACGTCCTCCAGGTCCGTGGCGTGGTTGTCGAGCGGCTTCACCACGGAGTCCTTCTTGGCATCGCTCATTGACTTGCAACTCCCGTTCAGTGATGGGCGATGCCCGTCCGGCGGCTCCCCCGAGGGCCGCCGGACGGGCCTATCAGGGCCGTTCACCCTAGCGGTGTTGATCACCGCTGACCCGCTTGCCCCCCGACGCAACGGATCGACCACTTGAGAGTGCCTTGCCGCGATAAACGAACGATGAACGCCCCGCCGGGAGCTACGCGGCAGCCGCGGGCGTGAGGAGGAGCCGCACCTCGGCGGCCTCGACGGAGCCGAGTTGCTCGTATATCCCGAGGGCTTCCTGCCAGCATGCCTGCGCTCGACCGGTCTGTCCCAGTCTGCTGAGCGCGCGGCCAAGGACGGTCAGGACGTTTCCGCGCCGCCACTCGCCTCCGATTCCGCGCAGGACCGAGAGCGCCTGCTCGGCCAGGGCAGCGGCCTGAGCGGGCCGTTGTCCGGCGAGGTGAGCCTCCGCGAGCCGGAAGAGCGTCATCCCCTCCCAGAGCCGCTGCCTGCTGTCGCGGAACACCTCCAGGGCTTCGGTCAGCCGATCGACGGCGGTGTCCAGTGCTCCCTGCCCGGTGAGTGCCAGCCCCAGCGCGTAGCGGCCGTTCGCTCCGCGCAGCGTGTGGCCCAGCCGGTCATAGATGACGATGCCCTGCTGGGCCAGTTCCACCGCGCTGCCGACCTGGCCCATGGCCAGGTGGATGCGGGAGAGGTTGCAGAGCGCGCTGGCCTCGCCCGCGAGGTTCCTGTCCAGGCGGAAGCTCTCGATGGCCTGCCGCAGATACGCCTCACCGTCCGCGTGACGGCTCTGGTAGAGCGCGATGATGCCCCGGTCGTTGGCGGCCCAGCAACTGGGTGCCAAGTCGTCCGCGATGTGCGCGAGTTCCATGGCCAAGCGCGCTTCCTCGTCCGCCTGACTGAAGCGTCCTGCCACCAGATGGACGTTGGTGAGCGTCGTGAGCGCGCGGCTCCGGACCTTCGTGTCGTCCCCTCGGTCGGCCGCCTCCTGGAGGGTGAGGGCGGCCACTTCGTACTGTTTGGAGTTGGCGCCCGATTCCGCGAGGTCCTTGGCCGCCCAGAGCAGGTCCACCGCACGGCGGAGCATGGGGCCTCTCGCGCATTGCTGGACGAACGCCAGCACGGCGTGTGCCTCCGAGTACAGCCAGTCCTGGGCCCGGTGCCGGTCCTGGAACGTGAGCCCCGGGTAGTGCGTGGGCTCCAGGTGGTCCACCAGCCGGTCCCCCGGCCGTTCGATCGCGTAGACGCCGGCCGCCGTGGCCAGGTAGAAGTCCAGCAGGCGTGACATCGCCGCCTCGCGTTCGCCCGGCGGGTGTTCGTCGCGTTCCGCGCAGGCGCGGGCGTAGAGGCGGACCAGGTCGTGGAAGCGGTAGCGGCCGGGGGCCGCCGACTCCAGGAGCGACGTGTCGACCAGGGACTCCAGCACGTCCTCGGTGTCGTCCACCGACAGGTCCAGCACGGCCGCCGCCGCCTCCAGGGACATGTCCGGGCCGTCGGCCAGGCCCAGCAGGCGGAAGGCGCGGGCCTGGGCCGGCTCCAACTGGCCGTAGCCCAGTTCGAAGGTGGCCTTCACCGCCAGGTCGCCCGCCTGGAGCTCGTCCAACCGCCGCCGCTCGTTCGCGAGTTTCGCCGCCAGGACCGAGACCGTCCAGGTCCTCCTCGCCGCCAGCCGGGACGCCGCGATACGGATGGCCAGGGGCAGGAATCCGCAGGCGGCGACCACGTCGAGGGCAGCCTCGCGCTCACCCGCCACCCGGTCCTCGCCCACGATCCTCGTGAACAGGGACAACGCCTCGTCGGGGCTCATCACGTCCAGGTCCACCAGGTGCGCGCCCGCCAGGTCAACCATCCGCACCCGGGACGTGACCAGGGCCGCGCACCCCTCCGTCCCCGGCAGCAGCGGCCGCACCTGGGCCGCGTCCCGCGCGTTGTCCAGCAGGACCAGGACCCGGCGGCCGTCCAGCACCGACCGGTACAGGGCCGCGCGTTCCTCCAGGGAATCCGGGATCGCCGAGTCCGCCGTGCCGAGGGCGCGCAGGAAGGAGCCGAGGACCGTCTCCGGTTCCGCCGCTCTCGCGCCGGCGCCCTGGAGGTCCACGTACAACTGGCCGTCCGGGAAGGCGGCCCGCGCCTGGTGGGCCACGTGGACGGCCAGCGTCGTCTTGCCCACGCCGCCGATCCCGGCCAGCGCCGACACGGCCATCACGCGCCCCTCGGCCGACGCCAGCATTTCGCTCAGCTCGGCCACGAAGGAACTGCGGCCCGTGAAGTCCGGTACGGTCGCCGGGAGTTGCGCGGGGCGCACCGCGACCACCGCCGGTTCGGCCACCGGGGAGGACGGCTCGGCGAGGGCCGGGTCGGCCTGGAGGATGCGCTGTTGCAGTTCGCGCAGTCCGGGGCGGGGGTCCACGCCCAGCTCGTCCGCCAGCAGGCGTCTGGTGTCGGCGTACACCGCCAGCGCCTCCGCCTGCCGGCCACTGCGGTACAGCGCCAGCATCAGCAGCTCGCGCAGGCGTTCCCGCAGCGGATGCGCCGCCGTCAGCGCGGTCAGCTCCGAGACGGCCTCCGCGTGGCAGCCCTGTTCGAGGTCCATGTCCATGCGGGACTCCAGGAGTTGCAGGCGCCACTCCTCCAGGCGCACCCGCTGCGCCTCCGCGTACGGACCGGGCACGCCCGCCAGGGGTTCCCCGTCCCACAGGGCGAGCGCCCGCCGCAGCAGCTCGCGCGCCCGGCACAGGTCCCCGGCCGACCGGGCCTTGTCGGCGCGGGCCGCGTGCTCCTGCGCGTCGGCCAGGTCCAGCGCGCCCTCGCCCGCCCCGCGCACCGCGTATCCGCCGGACTCGCTGACCAGCACCCCGGGGTCCAGCGCCTTGCGCAACCGCGAGGCGTACGTCCGCACCGCCGCCAGCGCCTGCGACGGCGGCTCCTCGCCCCACAGCGCGTCGATCAGCTCGGCCGCCGTCGCGGTGCGGCCCTCGCGCAGCAACAGAGCGGCCAGCAGGGCGCGTTGCTGCGGGGATCCGGTGGGGAGGGGCTGCTCACCGCGCCAGGCGCGCACCGGACCGAGCACGCTGAAGCGCAGTGTCCCCGATCGCGCGGGACCCCGCTGCTCAGGCACCCGCGGTACACCTTCCATCGCTGCCCCCTGGCCCCTGTCGAACCGTCAACAATCAGAGCCAGTTTGCCTTGTTCACGGCAGATGCGTCAGCTCCCGAGACCGCGATCACAGCCCCGCACTTCCCGCGACACAAGGCCCACACAACCTCTCCGCACACTCTCTGCCCCGACGCCGGGTGCGGTCCGGCACCCGACGGTATACGGACGGGCACGCGCGCGTGCGCCCGCCGGTCAGCCGTGAGCGCCCGTCCCCAGGAAGATCGGGTTCGTGAGCGCCGCCATCACGCCGGGCAGCGGGCCCACCGCCGTCTCGTGACGCACCTCCGCGCGCACATAGGCCGCGTACGCCGGGGTCGTACGCCACTCGACGACCCCCGAGCCCGACACGGGGAACGGGTCGCCGGCGAGGAGCACCCCCTGGTCGGTCACGAGGCGGACCGAGCAGCGCGGCACACCGGAGGCCTCCAGGCGGACCGTCACCGGGGTGTCCGCGGCCACCCGCAGCCGCTCGCCGATGCCCGCCCGCTCACCCCCGGCTCCCGTCGCGGTGAAGGCGAGCGACACCTTCCCGGACTCGGCGACGTACGAGCGGCCCGCGCGGATGCCGTCCTGGATCGCCTCCCGGGTGAGGTCGTCGGCCAGGACGACCGTCTGGGGCAGGCCCACGGTGTCCGGCGGCCGGTGGGCGTCGCTGCTGCCCATCGCGGGCAGCCAGCGCCGGTCCTCCCGCGCCGCCGCCACGAGCGTGGCGTCCCACGCGGCCACCGCCATCTCGTCGTCCGGCGTGAAGGGGCCGTTCCACACCTCGACCGCGTCCGCCTCGCCGAAGCCGAACTTCCAGGCGCAGCCGACACAGGTGGCGTGCGGATGGGCGGGCACGACCAGCCCGCCCGCGCGGCGGATCTCGCGGGCGAAGCGGCCGAAGAGGTTGTCCCGCGCCCGGTAGCGCCAGTCGACGAAGGTGCCGGGGTCGGTGCCGAGGGCCAGGACGTGGCCGTTCCTCGTCGTCACCTCCTCGCCCAGCATGATCAGCAGGTCGTCGCCCGCGAGGTCCGCCCAGTGCGGGTGGGAGGCGTGGGTGTTGTGGTCCGAGCTGTTGATGAAGTCCAGCCCGGCCGCCCTGGCCCGCGCCGCGATCTCGGCGGGGGTGCGGCGGCCGTCGGAGTACCAGGAGTGCAGGTGGCAGTCCCCCCGGTACCAGGCCCGCCCCCGTCCCCTCGCCCACTGCGGCGGGTACACCGGTCGTACGGCCGTGCCCGGGGCGCCGTGCGTCAGGGTGACGTCGAGCATGTACGACAGGCCCTGCGGCGCGACCGTGTAGGGCCCGAGCGCGATGTGCCAGACACCGGCGTCGACCGGCCCCGCGAGGTAGCCCGGTGTCGCGTCGTCCGCGCGGATGAAGAACTCCGTGCGCGCCCCGCCCGACCAGCCGCGGAAGCCCCGGCCGCCCGGTTCGGTGCCGTGCTGGTCGAAGATGCCGATGTCCAGCGCGTTGCCGGGGGTGCCGGCGGGAACGGCCGGCCTGTCGTAGGCGTACGAGACCTTGATCTCCCGCACCCCGGCCGGGACGTCGACGGGAACGTACACGTAGTCGGGGGCGCCCGGCGGCAGCGTGCCCCGGATCGTCCGGGTCTCCTGCCCGCCGTCCCCGTCCCCGGCGCCGCTCGCGAAGGTCACGCCTCCCAACGTAGGCGCCGCGCAGGCCACCGTCACGACCGGAGTGCGCCGTCCGGGTCCGCGGCCCGACCACCGGCGCCGCCGGCCGGTCCTTCCTTGATCGGCCCTGGTGACCGCGACCGTATGCTCGAAGGATGACGACTTCCGCGACCTCCGGAACCGGCCCCACCGAGAACTCCCTGCGTCGCGCCCTCAAACGTGCCAGGGACGGGGTCGCGCTCGACGTCGCCGAGGCGGCGGTGCTGCTCCAGGCCCGGGGCGAGCACCTCCAGGACCTCGCCGCGTCCGCGGGCCGGGTGCGGGACGCCGGACTCGAGGCCGCCGGCCGCCCCGGCGTCATCACCTACTCCAAGAGCGTCTTCATCCCGCTGACCCGGCTGTGCCGTGACAAGTGCCACTACTGCACGTTCGTCACCGTGCCCGGCAAGCTGCGCCGCGCCGGACACGGGATGTTCATGTCCCCCGACGAGGTCCTCGACATCGCCCGCCGGGGCGCCGAACTCGGCTGCAAGGAAGCCCTGATCACCCTCGGCGACAAGCCGGAGGACCGCTGGCCGGAAGCGCGCGAGTGGCTCGACGCGCACGGCTACGACGACACCATCGCCTACGTACGGGCCGTCTCCATCCGCATCCTGGAGGAGACCGGCCTGCTGCCGCACCTCAACCCGGGCGTCATGACCTGGACGGACTTCCAGCGTCTCAAGCCCGTCGCCCCGTCGATGGGCATGATGCTGGAGACGACCGCGCGACGGTTGTGGTCCGAGCCGGGCGGCCCGCACCACGGCTCCCCGGACAAGGAACCGGCCGTACGGCTACGGGTGCTGGAGGACGCCGGCCGCTCCTCCGTCCCCTTCACCTCCGGCATCCTGATCGGCATCGGCGAGACCTACGAGGAGCGCGCGGAGTCCCTGTTCGCGCTGCGCAGGATCGCCCGCGCCCACCACGGCATCCAGGAACTGATCATCCAGAACTTCCGTGCCAAGCCGGACACGGCCATGCGCGGCATGCCCGACGCAGAACTCGACGAGCTGGTCGCCACGGTGGCCGTCGCCCGGCACATCATGGGCCCGTCCGCCTGCCTCCAGGCCCCGCCCAACCTGGTGGACGCGGAGTACGAACGGCTCATCGGCGCCGGTATCGACGACTGGGGCGGTGTCTCCCCGCTCACCATCGACCACGTCAACCCCGAGCGCCCCTGGCCCCGGATCGAGCAACTCGCCGAGAAGTCGGCTGCGGCGGGCTTCGAACTGCGCGAACGGCTCTGCGTCTACCCGGAGTTCGTCACCCGCGGCGAGCCCTGGCTCGACCCGCGACTGCTGCCGCACGTCCGCGCCCTGGCCGACCCCGAGACGGGCCTGGCCCGCCCGGACGCGGTGGCCGAGGGCCGCCCCTGGCAGGAGCCCGACGAGGCCTTCACCGCCACCGGCCGCACCGACCTGCACCGCACCATCGACACCGACGGCCGCACCGCCGACCGCCGGGGCGACTTCGACGAGGTGTACGGCGACTGGGGCGCCCTGCGCGAGGCGGCCGCCCCCGGCATGGCACCGGAGCGCGTCGACACGGACGTCCGGCAGGCCCTGCGCACGGCCGCCGACGACCCGACGAAGCTGACCGACGACGAGGCCCTGGCGCTGCTGCACGCGGACGGCCCGGCCCTGGACGCGCTGTGCCGGATCGCGGACGACGTCCGCAAGTCGGTGGTGGGCGAGGACGTCACGTACATCGTGACGCGGAACATCAACTTCACGAACGTCTGCTACACCGGCTGCCGTTTCTGCGCGTTCGCCCAGCGCCGCACGGACGCGGACGCCTACACCCTGTCCCTGGACCAGGTCGCCGACCGGGCCCAGCAGGCCTGGGACGTGGGCGCGGTGGAGGTCTGCATGCAGGGCGGCATCCACCCCGACCTGCCGGGCACGGCCTACTTCGACATCGCGCGGGCGGTGAAGGAACGCGTCCCCGGCATGCACGTGCACGCCTTCTCCCCGATGGAGGTCGTCAACGGCGCCACCCGCACCGGTCTGTCCATCCGCGAGTGGCTGACCGAGGCCAGGGCGGCGGGTCTGGACAGCATCCCCGGGACGGCCGCGGAGATCCTCGACGACGAGGTCCGCTGGATCCTGACCAAGGGCAAGCTGCCCACGGCCACCTGGATCGAGGTCGTGACGACGGCCCACGAACTGGGCATCCGCTCCTCGTCGACGATGATGTACGGCCACGTGGACCAACCCCGCCACTGGCTGGGCCACTTGCGTACCCTGGCCCGCATCCAGCAGCGGACGGGCGGCTTCACGGAGTTCGTCACGCTCCCCTTCATCCACACCAACGCCCCGGTGTACCTGGCGGGCATCGCGAGGCCCGGCCCCTCCGTACGGGACAACCGCGCGGTGACGGCGATGGCGCGCCTCCTCCTGCACCCCTGGATCCCCAACATTCAGACCAGCTGGGTGAAGCTCGGCGAGGCGGGCGCCGCCGAAATGCTCCGCTCCGGCGCGAACGACCTCGGCGGCACGCTGATGGAGGAGACGATCTCCCGCATGGCCGGCTCCTCCTACGGCTCCTACAAGTCCGTCAAGGACCTGGTCGCGGTGGCGGAGGCGGCCGGACGCCCGGCGAAGCCGAGGACCACGCTCTACGGCGAGGTCCCGGAGGAACGGCGGCGGGCGGCTGCCGCGTCGGACGGCCACCTGCCGGACCTGCTGCCGGTCCTGGACTGAACCGAGGCAGACGCAGCTCACAGTACGATGATCCGACCCCCGTCGGAGGGGTCGAGTAGCACCGAGGAGATGCGTGCCCATGGCGGCCCGAATACCTTCGTGGGCCTGGGTCAGCGGCCTGACCGTGGGAGCGGTCGCGGCAGTGGCCGTACTGGCGGTGAAGGCCGACCAGGGGCCCCACCCCACGGCCGCGACGGCCCACCAGCGACCCGCCCCCTCGGCAAGCGCCAGCCCCTCCGCCAAGCCCAAGTCCAAGCCCCCGGCCCCGCCGGCCGTCCCCGCCGACTCGGGCGTGGGCCGCCGGGTCGTCTACGCCCTCACCCAGAAGCGGGTGTGGCTGGTCGACGAGAGCGACAAACCCACCCTCACCTTTCCGGTGTGGCCGGGAACGGTGAGCCCCGACCCGGGCGCCTACGTGATCTCCCAGCGCGTGCCCGCGACGACCGGCTCGGACGGTGTCCAGATCGAGCACATCATGTACTTCGCGGGCAAGTCCGGCGTCTTCATCGCCTTCAGCAACGCCGTCGACGGCACCTCACCCCCGCCGGCCGCCGCCGACGCCAAGACGGGCGGCATCCGCATGGGCAAGCCCGACGGCTCGGCCCTGTGGACCTTCGCGAGCCAGGGCACGCGGGTCGAGGTCGTCAACTAGCGACACCGCCGAGAAACACGCTCCAGGACACACCCCCGAACGCGAGCCGCGCACCGTCCCGGTCCTTGGAGTCACGGACGTGGACGGTGGCGGGGGAGGGGGAGGAGGCGGCTATGGCGACCTCGACACAATCGGGGCCGTCGTTGCTGCTGTAGCTGCTCTTGAACCAGTTGAGCGTGGCGGTCATGTCACTTCTCCCAGAATCTTCTCGATGAAGGACAGCGACTCCCGAGGTGAGAGGGCCTGCGCACGGATCATTCCATAGCGCATGTCGAGGATCTGGGCCTCTCTCGGGTCGCTGATCACCCGGCTGTGCAGCTGGGCCTCCCAGTGCCCCAGTGTCTTGCCGTCTCGGAGCTTCAGGAGCCGCAGCGGTCCCGCCATGCCCGCGTGATCCTCACGGTCCGTGGGCATCACTTGGACCGAGACGTGCCGCAACTGCCCAATTTCCAGCAGGCGTTCGAGTTGCTCTCGCAGAACCATTCTGCCGCCGATCGGCCGCCGCAGCGTCACCTCCTCCTGGACAAAGGTGATGAGTGGCCGGGGCACTCGCTCGAACACGGCCTTGCGTGCCATACGCGCGGCGACGTGACGCTCGATCTCGTCCTCGGTGTACGCGGGGCGACGCATCGCGTACAGGGCCTGGGCGTACGCCGGAGTCTGCAACAGGCCATGGATCTGCTGATTGTCGTACGCCCCCAACTCGACGGCTTCGCCCTCCAACTTCGCCAAGTCCCGTACCTTCTTCGGATACCGGGCCCGCTCCACATCCGCCTTCATCGCGGACAGCTTCCCGCCCGCGCCTAGCACCTCGTCGGCCTTGTCGAGGAAGTCCGGCTTGGCGATGCGGCGTCCGCGTTCGACCGAAGAGACCATCTCGTCGCCGTACCCGATGGCGGTGCCGAGTTCGGCCTGTTTGAGCCCGGCGGCCTCCCGCCACATCTGGATCTGCCGGCCGACCGTCCTGAGTACGGCCTCGGCCTCTTCGTCCTCCATGTCATCCCCTCCCGACGTACGAGCCGGACGGCTCCGCCGCGCGTTCGTACAGTCACATTGCGTACCGTGGTGATGGCTGTTCAGCCTAGGGACAGATGACGACTCTGGGTGACATGAGTAAGAAATTCCCCCTCCCGGTCGCTGCTCCGTTGGCCCACTTCGCCGTGCAGCTCTCCGCGACGCGCAGAGGTGCGCGCCTGGCCCGCCTGCTGGCAGAGCGCCAACTCGACGACTGGGGAGTGGATGTGGCGGACGCGTCGCAGATCGTGGCGGAGCTGGCGGCGAACGCGGCGTTCCACGGGCGGGCCAGTGGGCGGGACTTCCGGCTGGCGATGAAGCTGCACGGGGACGGCGGCCTGCGCATCGAGGTGACCGACGCGCGCGGCGACCGGCTCCCGATGATCGCGGACCCGGTGGCGGCGGACGCGGAGTCGGGGCGTGGTCTGCTGCTCGTGGCCGCGCTCGCCGACCGCTGGGGCGTCAACGAGGCACACGCCCACGGCAAGACGGTCTGGGCCGAACTCGCACCGCGTCGCGGCTCCCGGTGACCCGGCGGTGCCCGACACCAAAGACCAAAGAACCAGGGAAAGAACCGAACCCGCCCCTACCGCCCCCGTCGATCACCCGGCGGAGTGAATATGCCCCGCTCGGCTGGCGTGGCGAGGTGATCGTGGTGCAGCGTCTGTTCCACCAACCGCACACATGCATCGGCCCTCGCCGGGACTGCCATCCCACTGCGAGGGCCTGATCACCGAGGAAGAAAGCCCCTTCCCGATGACTAGCAAGCACCCTAACGCGCCCGCACGCGCCAAGTCCGGCCATTCCGGCGGCGTCATCCATGTGAACGAACCCCACCACGAGAACTTCACGGTGGTCGGCAACCATCTGGCCCAGCACGCCGAGTTGTCTCTGACGGCGATCGGCCTGGCGGTGCACATCCAGTCGCTGCCGAAGGGCACCCCGATCGGGATCAAGACCCTGGCCGTGAAGTTCCCCGAGGGGGAGATCCGGATCGCCGCGGCCCTGCGGGAGCTGGAGGAACACGGCTACCTGTCACGCACCAAGGAGCGTCTTCAATCGGGCCGAGTGACGACCCGGACGACCTCCTACAACAAGCCGCGCCGCGCCGAGGCCGCCCGGACCGCCGAGCCCGACCGCCCGGCCGCCCCGCCCACGCCCTCCGCCGCCTCGGCCCCGCCCGCACCCCGCACGGCGAACGACCTGTTGACCGGCCTCCGCGCCCACGACTCCCGCCTGCTCCTCACCGAACGGGACGTGCACCGGCTGGCACCGGCGGTCTCGGAGTGGCTGGAGAGGGGCGTACCGCCCACGGCCGTGACGCGAACGCTCACGGCGGGCCTGCCCCAGGACCCGATCAAGCACCCGGCGGCGCTCCTGGCCCACCGCCTCGCCTCCCTCCTGCCGCCGCCCCTGCCTGCTGCGCCACCGACCCCCGCGACCGCCCTCCGCCCGGCCCCGCTCCAGACCTGCGACGGCTGCGAGAGAGCGTTCAGGTCCCCAGAGCCGGGCCGCTGCAGAGACTGCCGCCCGTCCACCGCGGCTGCGTAGGGAGACCCGGAGATGAGCCGGATGCCAAGCAGCCTGACGCCCAGGAAACGGCACGTGAAGGAAGTCCCGTTGGAGGAGGCTGAACTCGCCAGGAAGGCGTTCGGCAACCTGACGGAGGGGGAGCGGGAAGTCGTCCGGGAGGCGCTCGCGGTCATGGGCCGCGACCCGGGGTAGGCCGCGAGATCCCCGGCTGGCGGCCTCCATCCGTGGAATACACGTACACGACACCTCTCGCCCGTGACTCGGCCGAGGCGATCACAGTCGTGTACACCCATACGACGGGAATGGGGGTGACGGTCGTCCACTACTTCCGTGACCCACAGGTGGTCGCCTGACTCTGACCCTTTCAGATCACTTTCACCACACCTCCCTCACCAGTCCATTCCCTGAACAGACCATTCCCGTTCGAATACAGTGCTGAACTGGGGGCCGTACGGACGGGTAACGGCGGGAGGTCTCAGCGTGGGTGCGACGTCCGGGGTGGTCTGGGGGCGTGGCGAGCAGCAGGACTTCCGGAGCCGGGTACGGGGGACGTTGCTCGGGGTGGCCGTGGGGGACGCCCTCGGTGCCCCAGTGGACTTCCTGGACCTCGGGGCGATCAGGGAGGCCCACGGACCCGAGGGGATCCGCGAACTCGCGCCCGCACACGGCCGCCGCGGAGCCGTCACGCACTACACGCAGCTCACCCTGTTCTCCCTCGACGGGCTCATCCGCGCGCACGTCCGCCGCGACACCGGGGCCTGGCATCCGCCCACCGATGTGCACCGCGCGTACCTGCGGTGGGCCGCCACCCAGCGGGACTGGGGGCCCGACGAGCGGCGCAAGGACGACGGCTGGCTGGCCCGCGAGGAGTGGCTGTACGCCCGGCGCAGCCCCAGCCGGCCGCTGCTGACCGGGTTCGGGGACGACACCATGGGCACCCTGGAGGCGCCCAAGAACCCCGCCGAGGCCGGTCCGGAGGCGGTCGCCCGGTCGGCGCCCTTCGGGCTTCTCGTCGGCTGGGAGCCGCAGCTCGTCGTGCAGCTCGCCGTCGAGTGCGCGGCGCAGACCCACGGGCACCCCACCGCCTGCCTCGCCGCCGGCGCCTACGCCGTGATCGTGCACGCCCTCGCCCGCGGCGACAGTCTCGACGGCGCCGTGCAGAAGTCGCTGGCGCTGCTCGCCGTGCGCCCCGGCCACCAGCCGGTGTCGGACGCACTCCAGCGTGCGCTGGGCGCGGTACGGCAGGGCATGCCGACCCCGGACCGGGTGGAGGAGCTGGCGGGGGAGGGGACGGCGGCGGGGCTGCTCGCCGTGTCCGTGTACTGCGCGCTGGTGAGCGAGGACGTACGCCACGGGCTGTGCCTGGCGGTGAACCACAGCGGGTCCTCCGGCGCGGCCGGTGCCCTCACCGGCGGGCTGCTCGGCGCCCTGCACGGAGAGACGGCCCTCCCGCCGGGCTGGCTGGCCGAGCTGGAGGGCCGTCCCACTCTGCTGGTCCTGGCGGACGACTTCGCGATGGAGATGACCCAGGGGCCCGCGCTGCACGGGCCCACCGGGTCCTCCCCGGGGTGGCTGGCACGCTATCCGCGCGGGGCCCGGTAGCCGCCCGGGCCGCGCGCCGCTACGGCTGCTTCCCCACCACGTCGTCGCCCGCGCCCGCCGGAGCCGGTACCGCGGCCGCCGCCAGGTCGCCGTCCCCGTCGGTGTTGACCTTCTCGATGACCGCGAGCCGTTCCGGTGTGTCCTCCGGCTTCACGTATCCGATGCCGATGTAGAGGACCAGCGAGACCGCGAGCGGCACCGACACCTGGTACTGCAACGGCACGCCGCCGTCGACGTTCCAGTTGATCGGGTAGTTCACCAGCCAGAAGGCCGGCAGCCCGGCCGCCCAGCTGGTGAGCGCCGCCGTCGGACCGGAGCGGCGGAACGGCCGGAGCAGACCCAGCAGGCAAAGATGTTCTGCGTACTGGCTTTGGTTCATGTACGTGAAAGCGGATCGGGCGGGTCCGGGCACAAGCGGAGCCCCCTCGGCAAGGACGGCGAACTCGTCGAGAGGGCTCATCAATTGGTGCTTGTTGCGCTTGTCGTGCAGTGGTGTCGTCTTCTCAAGCCTTGATCGACGTCACGAAGGTGTTCCACGCGTCGGCGCGGAAGCCGAGCACCGGGCCCGTGGGGACCTTGGAGTCCCGGACCGCCATGGCCGCGGCCACCGGTGACTTGACTTCGACGCACGCGCCGTTGCCCGTGGAGTACGAGGACTTGGTCCACGTCTCCGTGGCGCCCTGACGAATTGCCATTTCTGCTCCGGATTGCGAGTGGAGTGGTTTGCGCCAACGTTGTGCTCGATGGCGTGATCGACGCTACCCGCCGCGCTCCAAGTCCGAAGCGACGCTTCATCCTTACGGATGGCATATTCCAACGGAGTCTTCCGCGTTGGCTTGGTGAAGGTGTACGGTGCGGCGCCTTCAAGCCGCGGCGCTCAGCGCACGTGCTCCTTGGCGATATTCGCGATGAACTGACGTGACTGCTCCACGTTCAGGGCCTGCGCCCGCAGATGCTCGTACATCACGCTGTACTTCTGGACGTCGTTCGCCTTCTCCAGATACAGGTCGCTGGTGACGCCCTCGATGTAGACCACGCTGGAGTCCGCCGTGTCCGGGAACTCGAGGATCGCGTACTGGCCGTTGAGGCCCGGGTGCGCGCCCATGTCGAAGGGGATGACCTGCACGGTCACGTGCGGCAGTTGGGACTGTTCGACCAGGTGCTCCAACTGCTCCCGCATCATGGCGGGGCTGCCGACGATCCGGCGCAGGGCGGCCTCGTCCAGGACCGTCCACAGCCGCAACGGGTTCTCGGCGGCGGAGATTCGTTCCTGCCGCCGCATCCTGACCTGCACCCGCTTCTCGATGTCGGCGGGCGCCGTCTCCGGCAGGGCACCGGAGATCAGTGCCTCCGCGTACTGGCGGGTCTGAAGCAGCCCCGGAACGACCTGGGGGTCGTAGATCCGCAGGCTCGCCGCGTCCGTCTCCAGGCCGATGTAGACGCTGTAGGGGATGTCGCCGAAGGAGTGCCACCAGCCCTGCTGGCGCGAGTCCTTGGCCATCTGCATCAGCGAGTCGACGATCCGGTGGTCCTCCACCTCGTAGACGCCGCACAGATCGCGCACGTCACGCTGGCTGATGCTGCGCCGGCCGTTCTCCAGGCGGCTGATCTTCGACTGCGACACCAGCAGCCGCTCGGCCACCTCCTCGGCCGTCATGCCCTTGAGTTCGCGCAGCCTGCGCAACTCCTGGCCCAGCCGGCGCCGCCTGACAGTGGGATTGACATTGGACGCCACGGGACGTGCACCTCCGGCTGCATGCCTCTACTTTGCGTATCTGCTGCTGAGCAGACTGCCACCAAGGTGCTTACTACCGCTGGGAAACGCCGGATATGCAGCGGGTACACGTCAGTTCGGGCACATACTCCGTCCCGGAACAAGGCCGAAGCGGCGGCGGGACGCGTACGAGGTGTACGTTCCCGCCGCCCCTGTCGATCCTGCGGCTCCCGGACCGTCGCTCCGGGGCTGGGGACTGCGGTGCGGCGTTGTTCTGTACGGTGCGGCGCTCCGTACGGTGCGGCTCAGTGGGCCACGGCACGGACCATGGAACCGCGGCGTGGCTGCATCGGAACGCCGCGGGCGGGTTCCGCCGCGGGCCTGGTGCCCGCCCCGCCCTGGCGGCCGGCCGCCGAGGCCGCGCCGCGGCGCGGCTGCGCCCCCACGCCGTTCTGGACGTCCATCACGGCGTGCGCCACGAGTCCGCCCATGGGGTCGTGCCGGATCAGGTCCCTGAGCCGGGACCGTGACGACCGACCCTCATTGCCGGGGTACAGGTGCTTGCCGAGGCCGACCGCGTGCGCCAGCGCGGCGAGCGCGGCGGTCCGCGGGTCCGGCGGTACGCCGGTGCGGATCGCCGAGTCCAGCCGGGCCCTGATCTCCCGGCTGATGGCGGTGTCCGTCGCCTGGTAGCGAGTCGTCGGCAGCACCCCGCACATCTGGCCGGCCACGGCGTGCACCATGCCGCACCGCTCCAGATGCGAGAGGTAGGTCTGGCGCAGCCCGAGACGCGGCCCGCCGATCCAGTGGACGGCCCGTACCGGAGCGCCGCGCCTTCGCAGCAACTCCAACGCGCAGTCCAGAGTTGGATCTCCTGTCGGCCGTGGCACCACCACGGCGATACGATCCCCGTCTGGGGCTATCCGTCCGGCCAGCGCCAGCTCCACTAGCTGTGCTCCGGCCAGACCGAGGTCGAGCGACTGCGGCTGCGCAGTGGTACCCGTGGCCGGGTCCAGTGCCAGCAGCAGAAGCTCCTCCGGAAGTGTTCTGCGGCTCCTGCCCATCCATGCCTCCCCGCGTGGATGAATGACAGGGTGACCCCTCTCACATTGGTCTGTCGAGGGTGCGTGACCGGTTCGTAAGGGAACCGGTAGGTATGTCGTTCTCGTCTACCGCATGGGTTTGGTCCGTACACAGGACACTGGTACATGGTTCGGACAGCGGTACGACCAAGGGTTCGGCTGCGTCGTCCGGGTGGCGGTTCGGATCCTGATTCACGGTTCGGTAGCGGCACGTTGGGCGTGCGGCACATGAGGAGGCATCGGTGGCGGGCGAGTCCCCCGACAGGTCGAAGCAGCGCGAGTCGTCGGCACAGAAGACGTCGGGGAGCGCGGGTCCGGTTCCCGAGTCCAGGAACGAGGCCCGCGACCCGCGGCTCGCGCTGACGGGGGAGTCCGGGGAGTCGGCGGAGTCCCGTGAGCCGGGCTCGTCCGGTGGCTCCGAGGGGCGCGGCGGGGTCGATACGGCCACTCGGGTGCTTTCGACGCGGGACGTGAGGACGACGGCGAGGACCGGCGCCGCAGACGACGCCGACGGCACCGACGACCCGGCTGACACTGCGGGCGCTGCCGCGGAGTCCGACGGTGACGGCGCCGGCGCGGCGGGTGACGCGCGCCTGCGTGCGGCGGTGGCCGCGTGGGTGGACTCCGGGGACGACGACAAGCGCGCGGACACCGAGAACGCCTCCGGCGACGGGACGGGCGCGAAGGACGCGGGGACCGAGGGCGGCATCGAGGCTGAGGCCTCGGAGGACGCCTCCGGCGGGGCGGCTGCCGCGAGCGGGAAGGCCGGGGCCGAGTCTGGGACCGCCGGCGAGGCCGAGGCCGCGTCTGACGCGCGGGACGCCGAGGCCGAGGACGCCGACGACGCCGAGCCTACGAAGGCCCGTGTCGCGCCGGAGGGCGACGCCGACGGGCCCGAGGCCGCGTCTGACGCGCGGGACGCCGAGGCCGAGGACGCCGACGACGCCGAGCCTACGAAGGCCCCTGTCGCGCCGGAGGCCGACGCCGACGGGCCCGAGGACGCCGCGCGCGGGAAGGCCGGGACCGAGCCCGAGGCCGCCGACGACGCTGCGGTGGGCGCTTCCGACGCCGAGGCCGCCGACGAAGCCGGCGACGCCAAGCGTGCCGAGGCCGAGGCCGCGCCCGGGGCTGCCGGGCGTGCGAAGGACGGCGTTGAGCCCGAGGCTGACGCCGAGGGGCCCGACGACGCCGACGGCGCCAAGCGCGACGGCCAGGGCAAGGGCTCCGGCGACGGCAAGCG
The DNA here is from genome assembly GCF_006540305.1 of Streptomyces sp. 6-11-2. Lineage (GTDB taxonomy): Bacteria > Actinomycetota > Actinomycetes > Streptomycetales > Streptomycetaceae > Streptomyces. The sequence continues at coordinate 3,996,519 of NZ_BJOR01000001.1, forward strand.
CGCCGAAGCCGATGAGGCCGCGGAGGACGACGACCCCGGAGCCGGTGACGGCGGCTCGGAGGGGGTGGCCTCGGACGAGAAGCCGCCCGTGGACCAGCCCACCACCATGCTGAAGATCGGCGGCGCCGCCAAGCCCCAGGTCGACCAGCCCACGACCATGCTCAAGCTGGGCGGCGACAAGAAGCGGGCGCCCGAGTCCGAGGCCGAGCGGACCAGCAAGTTCGTCGCGCTCAAGCCGCTCGACTCCCCGCAGCCCCGCAAGCCGCGGCCCGCGCAGCCGGACACGCCCACGTCCAAGCCCGTACCCGCGGCCGCCGTCCCACAGGTCGGTCCCGAGCGCACCACCCAGCAGCCGCTGCCCCCCAAGCCGCCGCTGGACCTGCTGGCCGAGCTGACGAACACTCCGCCGCCCCCGGAGACCCCGCTGCGCACCACGGTGCGCCGCCTCAAGATCTGGACCCCGCTGGTCGTCCTCCTGCTGATCGTCTTTGCGATCGTGCAGGCCGTGCGCCCGCTGCCCGACCCCACCTTCGCGCTGACCGCCGAGGACACCTACACCTTCCCAGGCGAGCAGGTGAAGCTGCCGTGGCCCGACGAGGGCCAGGGCTGGATGGGCGTGGACGGCGTCGGCACGATGGACCACTTCGGCGAGCAGAAGCCGGTCGCCATCGGCTCGGTCGCCAAGACCATGACCGCGTACATCATCCTGCGCGACCACCCGCTGAAGGCCGGCGAGGAAGGCCCGAAGATCGAGATCGACCCGACGGCGGAGAAGGAGGGCGGCTACGACAAGGCCGGCGAGTCCACGCTCAACACCATGAAGGCCGGCGACTTCCTCACCGAGAAGCAGGCCCTGTCCGCGGTCATGATCCCCTCCGCGAACAACATCGCGCGCCTGCTGGCCCGTTGGGACGCGGGCTCCGAGGCGGAGTTCGTCAAGAAGATGAACGCCACCGCCAAGGAACTCGGGATGGCGAACACCACGTACACCGACCCCTCGGGTCTGAAGGAGACCACCGTCTCCACCGCCGAGGACCAGGTGAAGCTCGGCAACGCGGCCATGACGATGCCGGCCATGGTGGCCATCACCAGCGCGGCCAGCTGGACGGACCCGACCGGGAAGTACTGGAACAACTACAACGAGTTGCCGTACACCATCGGCGCGATCGGCATCAAGACCGGCTCCACCACCGCGGCCGGCGGCAACCTGCTCTTCGCCGCCCAGAAGCAGGTCGGCGGCCGGACGGTGACCATCGTCGGCGCGATCCTCGGCCAGCACAAGCGGGAGATCCTCGCGACGGTCAACGCGGTCAGCAAGACCGCGCTGCTCGCCGCCAAGGACGTGCCGACCTCGGCGAAGATCCTGAAGAAGGGCGACGTCGTCGGGTACGTCGACGACCAGCTCGGCGGCCACACCCCGGTCGTCGTCACCAAGGACGTCACCGCGGTCGGCTGGGCCGGCCTGCGACTCGAGCTGTCCCTCTCCACGGACGTACTGCCGCACACCGCGAAGGCCGGCACGGAGGTGGGCATGCTCACCGTCGGTGACGGCGGGGACGGTGCCGTACAGGTGCCCGTGGCCCTCCAGGACGATCTCGCCGAGCCGGGCTTCCCGGCCAGGCTGACGCGCATCGGCTGACCCCCGCGCCACCCGGCGGCCGTCGCCGCCCCCGCGCACCCCGTCGGGCAGCCCCACCCGGGAGCTGACCCGGCGGGGTGCGTGCTAGCGTCACGAATCGGGCACGTCGCCGGTCGTGGGACGCGGCGGCGAACAGAGAAATCAGGACACGGGGAGTGCCTTCAGGTGGCCACAGCGGATCCGACACGCGCCGACGACGCCGATCCGGGCCCGGGCAACGGTTCGCGAATAGAAGCGTCCACGTCTGACACGGACGGTGACCGCGGGCGGCCGGGTGGCCCGGTGGGCGACCCTGGGGAGCATGGGGACGGTGAACGGTCCCGCGCCCGGTCGGCGGTCATGGCGGTACGGGAGCGGATGCTGCGGCACCCGGTCCTGTCCGTCACCGTCCTGGCCGGTCTGCTGCACATCGTCTGGTTCTTCACGTTCGCCAACAGCGGCGGCGACCTCGCGGCGCAGGACGCCTGGGCCGAGTTCGTCGGCCGGCACCCCGACTCGGCGTACAACCTCGCCTGGTACGGCGGCATGCACCCGGTGTCGTACAGCGTGGTGTCGCCGTATCTGATGTCCCTCCTCGGCGTCCGTACGACGATGATGATCGCCGGCACGGCCTCGGCGGGCCTGCTGACGCTGGTGCTCATCCGCAGCCGCTCGGTCAGGAACCCGTTGTGGGCCGCGCTGATGGGCGTCTTCGGGCTGCTGTGCAACGCGCTGTCGGGCCGGGTGACCTTCGGGCTGGGCACGATGTTCGCGCTGGGCGCGGTCGCGGCCGTGTTCTGCTGGCCGCACCGCTGGCGCTTCAAACGCTGGGCGAAGGCGCTGGTCGCGGCCCCGCTGGCCGCGCTCGCCACCATGTCCTCACCGGTGGCGGGCCTGTTCGTGGGCCTGGTCGCGGTCGCGCTGTTCCTCCAGAAGCGCCGGCCCGGCGCGTGGGCGCTGGGCCTGGCCCCGGCCGCGGTGGTGGCCGCGTCGGCCTGGCTGTTCCCGTTCTCCGGCACCCAGCCGATGGCGTTCGCCTCGGTGATCCTGCCCCTGATCTACGCCGTGTTCGCCGTCGTCCTCGTCCCCCGGGAGTGGAAGACGGTCCGGATCACGTCCGCGGTGTACGGCCTGGCGGTCGTCATGGTCTGGCTGATCAGCTCCCAGATCGGCTCCAACATCACCCGGCTGGCCATGCTGTTCGGCGGGGTGGTCCTGGTGGCGGCGCTGCCGTTCGCGGTCCCGCGCTCGCGCACCTGGTACACGATCGTGCTGGCCGTCGCCGTCTTCGTCGGCTGGATAGGGTTCAAGTCGGTCGACGACATCGTCAACACCACGCCCGCCGCCTCCTGGGCGCGCGAGCTGGCCCCCCTGGTCAACCAGTTGCAGCAGGTGGGCGCGGAGAAGGGCCGCGTCGAGGTGGTCCCCGCCCGCTCCCACCGCGAGGCCTCCGCGCTGGCGCCCTACGTCAACCTGGCCCGCGGCTGGAACCGGCAGGCCGACATGCAGCGCAACCCGCTCTTCTACGACGACACGCTCAACTCGGCGAACTACCATGACTGGTTGCAGCGGTGGGCGGTGCACTACGTGGTGCTGCCCAAGGGCGACGTCGACGGCAACGGCGGCGAGCGCGAACGCGCGCTGGTGCAGGAGGGCATGCCGTACCTCAAGCAGGTCTGGGGCGACGCCAACTGGCAGCTGTTCAAGGTCACCGACCCCGCGTCGCTCGCCGAGCCGGACGCGGTCGTCGAACGCGCCGAACAGGGCGAGATGACCCTCCAGGTGCGCAAGGCCGGCCGCGTCCTCATCCGCATCCCGTACTCGCCCTGGCTGAGCCTCGTCGACGAGCAGGGCAAGAGCCTCAAGCCGCCCCAGGAGACCGACGCCTCCAAGCACCGCGCCGAGGGCGAGCCGAAGACGTACGACAACGTCAACGGCTGCCTCATGGAGACGGAGCAGGACGTCGAGGGCGACAAGTGGACCGTGCTGGTCGCGCCGAAGGCGGGCACGTACCGCCTGGCGGCGCCGTACCAGCTGCCGCGGGGCACGCCGTGCCCGGACGAGTTGAAGTGACCGCTGCCGGGTGCGGGGGGTCTGGGGACTGCTGCCCCCAGACCCCCGCTCCGGACTGAACGGCCTCGGCGTGAACGCCCCTGGTGGCAAGCCCTTCACGCGGGACGCGTGCGGGCGGGCGTGGGGCGGGCCCGTCAGGCGAGCTGCTGCTCGACGGCCGCGACCAGCTCGGCGGCCTCGGGGCCGGTCTGCGGGGAGAACCGGGCGACGACCTTGCCGTCCCGGCCGACCAGGAACTTCTCGAAGTTCCAGCGGATGTCCCCGCTGTGGCCCCCGGCGTCGGCGAAGCCGGTCAGACGCTCGTAGAGCGCGTGCCGCCCCTCCCCGTTCACCTCGACCTTCTCGGTCATGGGGAAGGTGACGCCGTACGTGGCGGAACAGAACTCGGCGATCTCCTCGGCGCTGCCCGGCTCCTGCCCCATGAACTGGTTGCACGGAACCCCGAGCACGGTGAAGCCCTGCCCGGCGTACCGCTCGTGCAGTTGTTCGAGCCCGGCGTACTGCGGGGTGAGCCCGCACTTGGACGCCACGTTCACGATGAGCACGACCTGCCCCGCGTACTGCCCGAGGCCGGCCGGCCCGCCCTGGAGAGCGCCGATCTCCACGGCCAGGGGGGAGTCCGGGGCGATGGCGCCGTTGCTGTCTGAAGTGGTCATGAGCGGATGCTAGCCGCGCGGGGGTGGCACTGCCGAGCGGCGGTCTCCTTGCCCGGGCTCGTCTCCGGCGCCCGTCCTTGAGGCTGCCGCCTCGACGAGGACCTGGCCCGCCCCGGTGCGCGAGTACAGCACCGATCGTCCGGCGCGGCGGCGCTCCACCAGCCCCGCGTCCAGCAGTACGCGCAGATGGCGGCCCACGGAGCCCAGCTTCTGCCCGGTCACGGCGGTCAGCTGGGTGGTGCTGAGCGGCGAGTCGAGCAGGATCAGCACCTGCGCGCGGGTACGGCCCAGCAGTGCGAGGAGGCCCGTGGGAACCGCGGAGCGGTGGGCGTCGGTGTCGGCGAGGGCGCCGGCGCAGGGGTAGACGACGGCGTACCGGCGCCGCGTCTCGTCCCACGACACCCAGCCGGCCTTCGGGGTGACCGGTACGAAGACGAGCTGGGCGCCGGAGATCTCGCGCGGCGGATACTCGTGCAGGTTGACCTGGAACCGGCTCTCGCCGAGCCAGCGCGTGCCCGGCCGCAGGGTGTCCAGTACCGCCGCCCAGCCGCCCCGGCTGACCTGCGCGGTCCGTGCCACGACATCGGCTTCGAGGACGCGCCGCCGCCGGGCCCAGGAGGGCTGTACGGCGTCCGCCCAGACGTACTCCAGGAGCCGGGCCGCGCGCTCGGGCAGGTCGTCCCGATCCAGCGCGGCCGGCAGCGGCCCGGCGAGCGAGGTCCGCAGGTGCGCGCGGGCGTCCGCCGGGTCGGTGACGCGTACCCGCTCGACCCCCTCCTCGAAGGACTCCTCGTCCCGTGGCGTGGGGGTGAGGAAGTCGGCGATCCAGTCCCGGCCGAGTCCGGCGCGGACGAGGAGCGCGGTGACGGGGTCGTCGGCGAGGAGCCGCCGGTAGGCGGGCAGGTGTGCGCGCAGCCACGCCTGTTCGCCGGGGTGATGGCCGGTGCCCGCGTGCAGCAGCTCCAGGCTCGCGAAGGTCTCGGCGAGCGGCGAAAGCAGGAACCGGCTCCCGGCGAGCGTGTCGGCGTTGACCTGCCACCAGCCCATGGACCCTCCCGCCCCCGGCGACCTTTCGCACCTGTGCGAAACAATAACCACTGGCTCCGTGCCCGCCCGAGACTCCGGCGCATGCGCAGCTACCAACAGCTCTTCCGGACTCCGGAGTTCACCCCGCTCTTCCTTGCGTCCTGCGCGCAGACGGTGGCCCAGACGGCGAGCGGACTCGCGCTCGGCACCCTGGTGTACCGGGCGACGGACTCGCCGCTGCTCTCCGCGGTGAGCATGTTCGGCCCCTCGCTGGCCCAGGTGCTCGGCGCGACCCTCTTCCTGTCCGGCGCGGACCGGCTGCCGCCGCGCCGTGCGCTGGTGGGCGTGTGCCTGTCCTTCGCGGCGGGCACGGCGCTGCTGGCGGTGCCCGGACTGGCGCTGTGGGCGGTCTTCGCCGTGGTCCTCGCGCAGGGGCTGGTCGCCTCCCTGGGCGGGGGAGTCCGCTGGGGCCTGCTGAACGAGATCCTGTCCAAGGACGGCTATCTGCTGGGGCGTTCGGTGTTCAACATGATGAGCGGCATCATGCAGATCACCGGGTTCGCGACGGGCGGGGTGCTGGTGGCGGCCCTGTCACCGCGGTTCTCGCTGCTGCTGTCCGCCGTGCTGTACGCGGTGGCGGCCGCGGTGCTCCGCCTCGGCCTGACCCACCGGCGGCCCCGTGCCTCCGGCCGCCCCTCGGTCTCGGCGACCTGGCGCACCAACGCCCTGCTGTGGTCGTCCCGCCGGCGCCGCCTGACCTACCTGGGCCTGTGGCTGCCCAACGGCCTGGTGGTCGGCTGCGAGTCCCTCTACGTCTCCTACGCCCCCGCCGCGGCGGGCATGCTGTTCGCCTGCGCGGCGCTCGGCATGCTGGCCGGCGACGTGACGGTGGGCCGCCTGCTGCCTCCGGCGGTACGGCGCCGGGCGGCCACGCCGCTGCTTCTGCTCCTGGCCGGCCCGTACCTGCTCTTCGCCCTCCACCCGCCCATACCGGTGGCCGCCTGCCTGGTCACCCTCGCCTCCGTGGGCTTCGGCGCGAGCCTGGTCCAGCAGGAGCACCTGATGAACTCGACCCCCGACGAACTGGCCGGGCACGCCCTCGGCCTGCACTCCGCGGGCATGCTCACCCTTCAGGGCGTCAGCGCCACCCTGGCGGGCACGGTCGCCCAACTCACGTCGCCCGCAGCGGCGATGACGGCGACGGCGGCGGCCTCGACAGCGGTGACCCTGAGCCTGGCCATCGCGTCCCGCCGCCCTAACACCGGGACACGCGAAGCCTCTTCACCCAGGCCCGCCCACCCCACCGCCCCAGCAGCCCCATCCCCAGAGCCACAAGAAGAGCACCCCAGTCGATGACATGCGGCAACCCGGGAAAGAACGCGAAGAAGACAACGACGACACCAAACCCGAACCCAAACCCACAAACCCCGGCCCACCGCCGCATGACGCCGTCCCGCTCCTCCGCCGGTCCAGCCGCCTTCCCCTGCTGCCGCTGCTGCTCGCTCATACTCGGCTCACTTCGTGACGTGATGACACTGACTCACCCGCCGCACGCCGTTGACGTGGAGGTGGGCGCATGTCTTGCCATAACGAGGCAGGGTCTGAGGAGAGTTGCTCCGCATGGGGTCGATCTTGCACTCGTCGTGCGTCCTGCCCCGCGAGGTGCGATAGGTGCGGTTGCCGGTGTCCGCGTAGGTGAAGTCGATACGCCAGTTGCAGAAGCCACTGCTGAGCGCTCCCACGAAGGCGCAGTCGACACCTGCGTTCTGGTAGGTGATCCGGAGTGCGCTGCCGCGGATGATGTGCGTGAACATGCAGCCCGTGGGGACCTTCATGGTCACACCGCCCACGCTGTACTCGAAGGTCCGCACGGGCGTCGAGCCGACTGCCGAGGCACTGGCGCCCGTCGCCGAGGTGAAGACCAGCGCGCCGGCGGCACCGATGGCGGTGATGAGACGTGCGACCTGCGGAATGGCCATGGTGATCCCCTCCTGATGGCCCCTTGCCAATCACGGGGGACAACCGCACCCGGGCAGGCCGAGTTGCGGGACTCCGATCCGGTTCACCATCCCAGGTGACCACGGAACGCCCCTGCTGACCTGCAGAAACGTTATGGACGGCGCGGCGGGTTGTCCCGCCCGCCGCGGTGCGGATGGCCGCGGCGCTTGATGGGTGGCTCGGTGTGGTTGGCCTAGTCCTTGACCGCCCCCGCGTTCGCGCCCTGGACGAAGTGGCGTTGGAAGCAGAAGAAGAGGATTGCGACGGGGAGGGTCGACAGGAGGGCCGCAGCCAGTTTCAGGGGGTACTGGGTGCCGCCGCCCAGGCTGCCGGAGACCATGCGGGCGAGGCCGGTGGTCAGGGTTTCGTACTGGCTGGACTGGGTGGCCACGAGGTAGTGGGTGAACTCGTTCCAGGAGCCCTGGAAGGCCAGGATCGTCACGGTGATCAGGGCGGGCCGGGCCATCGGCAGGACGACCGACCAGAAGGTGCGGAAGACACCGGCGCCGTCGACCCGCGCGGCCTCCTCCACTTCCCGGGGGATCGACTCGAAGAACTGCTTCATGATGAAGACCTGCGCCGCGTCCACCAGCAGCGGCAGGATCATGGCGGCGTAGGTGTCGAACAGCCCGAAGGTGTTGAGCACCAGGAACCTCGGGATCAGCAGCACTATGGGGGGCACCGCGATCACGGTGAGGAGGAACCCGAACAGCACGGTGCGGCCGGGAAAGCGCAGCCGGGCCAGCGCGTACCCGGCCATCGAGGCGAACAGCACCCGCCCCGCGGTGATGACGACCGCGACGAACACCGAGTTGCCCAGCCAGCGTAGGAACGGCACACCGTCCCCGGTCCGGCTGATCCCGAACAGCCGCTGGTAGGCGGCGGTCGTCGGGGTGACCGGGAACAGCCCGAGCGGATGGGTCGCCGCGTCCGGGTCCGTCTTGAACCCGGTGACCAACTGGATGACGAACGGCAGGAGATACAGCAGCCCGAGCGCCACCAGCAGCGCGTACCCGAGGATCCGCAGGGGCCGGGGGAAGCGTCCGAGCACCGGACGGCCCTGCGCCCGGGCGGCCGTGGAAGGGGCGCTCATCGGTTCCTCCGGGGACGGGCGGCACGCTCGCGCAGCAGGAAGCGTTGCAGGGCCGTCATGGTCAGGATCAGTACGAGCAGGACGAAGGCGATGGCCGCGCCCTGGCCGAAGTCGGCGTCGTCGAAAGCGGTGGAGTAGGACAGGAACGCCGGGGTGAGCGTGGTGTTGCCGGGCGCGCCCTGGCTCATGACGTACACCTGGTCGAAGACCTGCCAGGTGGCGATCAGACCGAGCGTGAGGACGAGGAACAGCACGGGCCGCAGCGCCGGCAGCGTCACGTACCGCAGCATCTGGAAGCGGTTGACGCCTTCGATCGCGGCCGCCTCCTCCAGCTCGCGCGGCACGTCCTGGAGCGCCGCGAGGAAGATCAGCATGAAGGTGCCGGAAGTCGTCCACACGGCGAGCAGGATGATCGTGCACATCGCGACCGACGGCCCGGACAGCCACTCGAACCAGGACAGCCCCATGAAGGAGTGGTCGGCCAGCGCACCCGAGGGGTGGCCGGTGTCGACGACGCCCAGGCCGCCGAGCAGCAGGGACAGCACTCCACGCGGATCGTTGAACCAGTTCGGGCCCTTCACCCCGATCCAGGACAGCGCGGTGTTGACGGCGCCGCTGCCCTGGAACAGGAAGAGGAAGATCGTGGAGACCGCGATCGAGCTGGTCACCGAGGGGAAGAAGAACGCGGTGCGCAGGGCGCCCCGGGCGCGCAGCAGCCGCTGATTGACGATGAGCGCCAGACCCAGCGCGAGGAGGGTCTGGAGCGGCACGGTCAGCAGCACGTAGTACACGTTGTTGCGCAGCGAGGTCGCGAACAGGGTGCGGTCGAGGCCGTCCTCGGTGAGCAGCGCCCGGTAGTTGTCCAGGCCGACGAAGTCCGCCTGCGCGCTGAACGGGTTGGACTGCCCGTCCCAGTGCAGCAGGCTCACCCACAGCGCCATCAGGGTCGGCAGGACCAGGAAGAGGCCGAGGACGAGCACCGCGGGGCTGACGAACAGCCAGCCCCAGGCGCCCTCCGCGCGGCGCCCCGCCCGCCGGGCGGGCGCCGTCGACTTCGGGCCGGGCCCGCCGGGCGTGTCAGGTTCGCCCGGCGGGCCGGCCGTACGGGACCCCTGGCCGGCGCGGGAACGCGGCTCCGGCCGGGGGTGGTGTGACGTACGCGCGGACACGGTGGGTCAGTTGCCCTTCGTGAGCGCGTGTTCGCCGTTGCGCTGGAGGTCGGCGAGGATCTTCTTCGGGTCGGCGGTGGGCAGCGCGGCGAGGTCGGTGTTGAACTGGCCGAGCACCTTGTCGAATCCGGCGAGGGTCACGGGGCCCTGCGCGTAGGCGCTGGCGTCGACCCACGCCTTCGCGGCGGGGTTCTGCTTCGCGTACTCGGCCAGGGCGCTGGTGCGCGAGGGCATCACGCCGAACGCGTCGGCGTTCTTCAGCTGCTGCGCGCTGGAGTTCAGGTACGTCACGAGGTCCACGGCCGCCGCCCGGTGGGCGCTCTCGGCGGCCACGCCCCAGCACTGGCTGAAGGCGAGCGTGCCCTGGCCGGCCGGACCGGCGGGCAGCGGGACCACCTTGTACGCGACGTCGGGGTAGTCGGCCTTCATGGCGCCGTCGAGCCAGTTGCCCTCGATGGTCATGGCGGCCTTGCCCTTGCCGAAGGCCTCGCCGCCCCAGTTGGTGTCCACCTGGTTGGCGTACTTCATGGAGCCGGACTTCAGCAGGGACTGCACGTAGCTCAGCGCCTGCGCGTTCTGCGCGCTGTCGGCGGTCATCTTCGTCTGGTCGGCGTTGGTGATCCAGCCGCCGGCCTGCTTCATGAAGACGCCGAGCCGCGCGTGTTCGGCACCCACGACCAGCCCGGTCACACCGTGCCCGGTCAGCTTGCCCGCGACCTTCTTCAGCTGGTCCCAGGTCGTCGGGTAGTCCTTCTCGGTCAGCCCCGCCTTCTTCCACAGGTCGCTGTTGACCGCCAGCGCGAGCGTGGAGGTGTCCTTGGGCAGGCACATCAGCTTGCCGTCGTGGGTGAAGGAGGCACGCAGCTGCTCGGAGAAGTCGTCGGCGTCCTTGACCTTGTCGCCGTAGGCGTACAGGGAGCCGCCTCTGGTGTAGTTCGCGAACTGGTCGGAGTTGACGTAGAAGGCGTCCGGCGGCTTGTGCCCGGCGAACGCCTGGGCGAGCTGCTGGTTCATGTCCTTGGCGACGTCGACGGTCACCTTGTTGCCGGACTGCTTGGCGTACGCGGCCGCCGCCTCCTTGACGGCCTTGGTCTCGGCGTCGCCGGAGCTGGCTATCAGCACCGTCAGGTGCTGGCCGGAGCCGGTGTCCTGCTCCGTCTTCTTGTCGCCGCCGAAGCTCGACGAGCAGCCCGCGGTGGCCAGTAGTGCCGCGCAGGTGGCGAGGGCCGCGGCGGCCGTACGGTGGGACATGGATTCCTCCGGGGATCGGGGATGTGAGTGGCGGCTCCGCCCGGCGGCGCGAAACACGGCCGGGGGGTGGAGGAGGAGAGAACTCGGGGTGGGACGGCGCCGGTCGGGACGGCGCCGGCCCGTGGTGCCCGGCGGCTGCCGGGACGTCGGCAGACGGTCAGACGTGGGGCGCGACCGCGTCCGCACCGGGTGCGCGGGCGCTGTCCCGGACGACCAGGGACGGCGGCAGCAGGATGCGTTCGGGCGGCGCGTCGGGAGCGGCCAGCCGCGCCAGCAGCAGCCGTACGCACTCCCGGCCGACCTCCTCCAGCGGCTGGGCGATGGAGGTCAGCGCGGGCGACAGGAGTTCGGCGGTCGGCGAGTCGTCGAAGCCGACCACGGCGACGTCGCGGCCGGGGACGGCGCCGCGCTCGCGCAGCGTCTGGTAGCAGCCGAGCGCCAGCATGTCGCTGGCCGCGACCACCGCGGTCGCGCCCGCGTCCAGCAGCGGCTTCACGGCGGCGCGGGCCGCGTCGATGTCGTTCACGCTCTGCGCGCGCCGCCCGCGGGTCGACAGCCCGTGCCGTTTCATGGCCCGCTGCCAGCCCTCGGCACGGTCGTCACCGGCGCCGGAGGACCCGCGCCCCCAGCCGAGGAAGGCGATCTTGCGATGCCCCAGGCCGATCAGGTGCTCCACGGCGGCGTCCGTGCCCGAGGCGCCGTCGACGTCGATCCAGTCGCCGATCTGCCGCCGCGACCACATCCGGCCGAAGGCGACGAACGGCACGTCCCGCTTGGCGAGCCACGCCTGACGCGGGTCGTTGTGCTCGGTGCCGCTGAGCACGAAGCCGTCGACCTCGTGCTGGTCGAGCAGTTCCTCGTAGCCGTCCAGGGTCGGCGAGCCGGGCTGGCAGGCGAACAGCAGGATCCGGTAGCCGGCCTCGTCGGCGGCCTGCGACAGGGCGTGCAGGAACCGGTCGAGGACGGGGCTGCTGGCCGGGGAGGGCAGGATCCCGTAGCCGATCAGCTTGCTGGAACGGGTGCGCAGCGTCTGCGCGGCCCGGCTGGGGCGGTAGCCCATCTCGTCGATCACCCGGCGGACCCGCTCCAGGGTCTCGGAGCGCAGCAGGTCCGGCGAGTTGATCGCGTTCGACACGGTCTGCGGGGAGACCCCGGCCCGGCGGGCGACCATGGCGAGCGTCACCGGGCCGCCCCTGGCGGGCGGGTCGTTGCTGGAGCGGGGCATTGCGGGTCTCCGGCGTGCAGAGGGAACGAGGAGCGGGTTTTAGCGTTCCAAAAGCATTGTCAGCGCTCTGACGAGTCACTTAATGTCTTTGGAACGATCAAACGCTGAGAGGTTCTACTCCCTTGGACTCGACTGTCAAGACCCCCGACACCAACGGCTCGGTCACGCCGCCCCCCGCGGTGACCGAGGGCCTTCAGCCGTTCCTGCACGACGCGGTCGTCACGCTGTACGCCCCGAGCTTCGTGATCTCGCGCGCCGACGGGGCTCTCGACGGCGGCGCGGACGGCTTCTTCCACGGCGACCGCCGGGCGCTCTCCCGGCTGACCGTCGCGGCCGACGGCATCCCGCTGGCGCCGGTCGGGCACGGGCTGCGCGGGGCGGACCGGGCGGACTTCCGGTCGATCCTGCGGGGGCTCGGAGAGGTGACGGCGGACCCCGCGGTCGCCGTGCACCGCCGCCGGACCACGGCGGCCGGCCGGCTCGGGGAAGTCCTCGAAGTCACCAACGCGGGCACCCAGTCGGTCCGTTTCCGGCTGACGGTCACGGCCACCACCGACCTCGCCACCATGGAACAGGTCAAGTCGGGGCGCCTGGTGGGGACGGCGCCCCCGCAGGCCACGAACTCCGGCGGGAGCGAACTGTCCTGGGCCGACGACGGGTTCGCCGTGCGCCTGACCAGCGAGCCCGCGCCCGACGCGCTGGACGTGCCGGCGGGCCGGCTGTCGTACGACATCGCCCTGGACCCCGGTGCCTCGTGGACGGTGACCCTGGACTGCACCGCGGCCTACGCGGACGGCGACCAGTTCCCGGCGCCCCCCGCCGACGCCGTACCGTGGCGCACCCCCGTCCTGCGCAGCGCGGACCGAAGCCTCGACCGGTGGCTGGAGCAGTCCCTCGCCGACCTGGACCGCCTGCGCCTGACGGACCCGCGGTCACCCGGGGACCGGCCGGACCAGTTCCTGGCCGCCGGCGCCCCCTGGTTCCTGACCCTCTTCGGCCGCGACTCGCTCTGGGCCGCCCGCATGCTGCTCCCGCTCGGCACCGATCTCGCGGCCGGCACCCTGCGCACCCTCGCCCGTCGCCAGGGCGGCGTCACCGACCCGGTCTCCGAGGAACAGCCGGGCAAGATCCTGCACGAAGTCCGGCGCGGCACCTCGGCGTACAGCGACACGTTCTCGCTCCCGCCGGTGTACTACGGCACGGTGGACGCCACCCCCCTGTGGATCACCCTGCTCCACGACGCCTGGCGCTGGGGGCTGGGGCCGGAGGAGGTCGAGCGGATGCTGCCGCACGCCGAGTCGGCGCTGGCGTGGATGCGCGACCAGGGTGACGCCGGCGGCGACGGCTTCCTCAAGTACGTCGACCTGTCGGGCCGGGGCCTGGCCAACCAGGGCTGGAAGGACTCCGGCGACTCCATCCGACACCGCGACGGCCGCCTCGCCCGCCCGCCGATCGCGCTGTGCGAAGTGCAGGCGTACGCCTACGAGGCCGCGCGCGGCGGAGCGGCGCTGCTGCGGTCCTTCGGCCGCCCGGGGGCCGACGAGTGGGAGGAGTGGGCGGACCGGCTCGCCGCGCGCTTCCGTGAGCGCTTCTGGGTGGAGGACGAACGGGGCCCGTACCCGGCGGTCGCGCTGGACGGCGACGGCAGGCCGGCCGACTCGGTCACCTCGGGCTTCGGCCACCTCCTGGGCACGGGCCTGCTGAACCACGAGGAGAGCGCGCTCCTGGCCTCCCGGCTCTCCGGCGGCGACCTGGACGCGGGCCACGGTCTGCGCACGATGAGCAGCGAGGCGGTGGGCTTCAACCCGTACGGCTACCACATCGGTTCGATCTGGCCGCACGACACGGCGATCGCCGTGCACGGCCTGGTCCGGTCCGGCTTCCCGGACGCCGCGGCGTCGCTGGCGGACGGTCTGCTGACGGCGTCCGCGGGCTTCGACGCCCGGCTGCCGGAGCTCTTCGCGGGCCACGGCATCGAGGCCGGTCCGCGCCCCGCGCCCTATCCGGCGTCCTGCCGGCCCCAGGCGTGGGCGGCCGCGTCCTCGGTCCTCGTCCTCCAGTCGGCTCTCGGCCTGAGCGCGGACGTCCCCGCCGGCACCCTCACGGTGACCCCGGGATTCGCCGGCGCGTACGGCCCGTTGACGGTGACCGGGCTCCAAGTCGGCGGAGGTCGCCTGGACATCACGGTGAGGGCCGACGGATCGGCGGAGGTGTCGGCTCCGGAGGGGCTGACGGTGATCAGCGGCTGACCCTTTGACGAGGGGCCCGGCTGTGGGCCGGGGCAGGTGCGGGGGAGGTGAGACGACGGGCGGCGGCGCGCGGTCGGTCGTAGGAGGTGGCGTCACTCGTCGTCGGGTGGCGCCGAGGACTCCGCGAGCCGTTCGCCGATGTCGTCCGCCCATTCCTGGGCCCAGCGGCGGAGCTCGGCGACGGCCCGGTCGTCGAGTCCGCAGGCCGCGAACTCGCGGTCGTCGATCCATTCGGCGCCGACGAGCCGGGTCTGCAGATCGGTCAGATCGAGGACGTCACCGGCATGGCGGCGACCGAATTCCTCCAGCTCCGGGTGGCTCCACCGGCCGGCGGCGGCGTGGACGTCGACGAGGTCGGGGGCGAGCCCCTGACCAGCCAGTGCGCGCACCCTGGTGCCGACGAGGTCCTCGACGGACAGGACCGGGCCGAACTCGCCCGCCTCCAGCGGCCGCCACAGCACTTCCTTGAGCACCTGCACGGAGTACTCCTCCCCGGCCCCGGCCCCGGCCTCCGGGCCACCGATGACCAGTCGGGCCGCCAGCGGCTCCGTGCCCGACGTCCGTACCCGCCAGCCGCGTTCCTCCAGGCCGGCTCGTACCGCCGCGACGATGTCCCCCGTTCCGACCGGGCTCTCAGTGGCCACGTCGACGTCCCGGCCGGGCCGGTCCACCAGTCCGTGCGCCCGCACCGCGTCCCCACCGGCGAGCGCCAGCCCGTACGGCGCCCCCACCGCCAGCAGGTCGCCCAGCAGCCGCCGCCGCACCTCACCGACGTTCATCCGGCGCCCCCGCCGCCCGTGAACGGTCCCTGCCCGGAGCGGGAACACGAGTACTCGGCCGCGACGGCGCACCGTGAGCAGATCATGGCCCCGATTATCGCCACCGGGCGCCGAGCGGGGCGGGAACAGCGCCCGGGCGCGCGTCGGCCCAGGACACCACCCGCGAAGAAATTCCGCGGGGGTGTCATCCGGAAGGGGACCGGGAGGGGTTTGAACGGGTGGAGAGGCGCCCTCCTTCCACCCGCCGGCCTGGATCCCCCAAGGGTCCGTGTTTTGCAAGGAGTTGCTCGTTCATGAATCGGACGCTGAAGTACCTGACCTGCGCGGCCGTCACCACCGCCGCCGTGGCCGGGATGGCCACGGTGTCGTACGCCATACCCGCGAAGGCATCGCACGGAACGGTCACCGAGGCGGGAGCGGCGCAGACCCAGGCCGCTTCGGCCTCGAAGGCCCGGGCCGTCATGGCCACGCAGCCGACGGCGAAGAAGACCGCCCCGACGCCCCGTATCACCGCCCCCGGTGAGCATGTGACGGCCGTCCCCGGCTTCGAGCTCTGGCTCACGGCCGAGGGCAAGCACTGGACGACGCCCTCCTCGCCCGACCCGCAGTTCCGCAGCGTGGTCGACGGCAACATCGACAGGAACACCCCCGGAGTCTCGATCCAGTCCGAGATCACGGACGACAGCGCCTACTTCTCCGGCCTGTACTACGGCGGCAAGGGCACCGCGTCCGGCGTCGAGATCGAAACGGCGGACGGGACGGTGCACGGCAAGCTCATCGAGCTGCCCGGCAAGCCCGGATGGGGCGTCTGGTACGCCACCGCCGGCGTCAAGCCCGGCAGCGGCTCCTGGGACTACGTGTCCCGGGTCACCGTCCACGACACCAAGGGCAAGATCTACGCCCGGTTGACGCTGCGCTGATCCCCCGGCGGGGACCGCGCGGTCCGGACCCGCGCGGTCCCCGCCTCGGCTTTTCTGCTCCCCGTACCCGACCCACAGGAACCGCATCCGTGCCCCAGTACGAGAGATTCGCAGCCTCCTCCGGGAGCACCGACTTCGCCGCCTACGCCGGTGCGGCCTGGGCCCGTCTGCTGCGGACCGCCCTCCTGCTCACCGGTGACTACCACGAAGCCGAGGATCTCGTGCAGACCACCCTGGCCAAGGTGTACGCGCGCTGGGGGCGCGTCCCGCACGAGGACGTCGACTTCTACGTACGGCGCTCGCTCGTCAACAACAACCTCAACCGGATCCGCAGGAGACGTGTCACGCATCTGCTGATGCCGTTCCTGCCTGAGCGGGTGCACCAGCCGGACAACGGCCACGCCGAGTCCGTCGAGCGCCGCGCCGCGGTCATGGAGGCGCTCGCCACGCTCTCCGCCCGGCAGCGGACGGTGCTGGTGCTGCGCTACTGGGAGGACCTCGCCGAGACCGACATCGCCGAGGTGCTCGACTGCTCGATCGGAACGGTCAAGACCCATGCGCGGCGCGGCCTCGCGGCCCTGCGCTCCCATCCTGCCTTCGACGCCTCCGGCGCCTCCGACCGCTCCCACCCCGTCTCCGGAGCCCACTGATGAATCACCCCAGAACCGAAGCAGATCCAGCCCCGGGACACGCCGCCGAGGCCGAACGGCTGCGTCGGGCACTGACCGAGGTCGCGTACGACATCACGCCCTCCCCGCTGCCGCTGGCGGCCGTGGAGCGCCAGGGCCGGCGGATCCGGCTCAGGCGGCGGACGGCCGTACTCGGCGCGGGGTGCGGGCTGCTGCTGGTGCCGCTGGCCGTCGTCGTGCTGCCCGGCACGGAATCCGGCGCCCCCGGCGTCACGTCCCCGGCGGCGCCCGTGTCCGTCTCGCCCGCGCCCCCCGTCTCGCCCACGCCCCCCGCCTCGCCGGCCGCCCCGGCCCCGACGCCCCGTATCGTCGCCTCCGGTGAGCATGTGACGGCCGTCCCCGGCTTCGAGCTCTGGCTCACGGCCGAGGGCAAGCACTGGACGACGCCCTCCTCGCCCGACCCGCAGTTCCGGAGCGTGGTCGACGGCAACATCGTCCGGAGCGACTCCGGCGTCACCCTTCAGGAGGAGTCCGAGAACGGCCGCCGCTACCTCTCCGGCGTGTACTACGGCGGCAAGGGCACCGCGTCCAGCGTGGAGGTCGAAACGGTGGCCGGGACGGTGCGGGGCAAGCTCATCGAGCTGCCCGGCGACCCCGGATGGGGCGTCTGGTACGCCGTCACCGACCTGAAACCGGGCAAGGACCCCTTCCACCTCGAGAACCAGATCACCGTCCACAACACCGAGGGCGGGATCTACGCCCAGTGGAGGTAACGGTGATCCGGCGGGCAGGGCCCCGGTGAAGGAGGTCCCCCCTGCCTCGAACGGCTGTGGCCCGTCCGGGCGGTGTCAGCCCTCGAAACCCTGGGCGCGCAGGATTCCGTTGACGCGGGTGCGGTGGGCCTCCTCCCACGCGTCGAGGGTCTCGTCCGCCTCCTTGGCCAGCCTGGCCCGTGCGGCGACGAGGATCTCCTCGCGGCGGGCGGCCGGGACCACCACGACGCCGTCCTCGTCGGCGACCACGACGTCATCGGCGTTCACCTTCGCACCGCCGCAGGTCACCTCCGCGTTCAGCGGTTCCACGGCCTTCTTGCCGCCCGGGATCGGGATGACGCCCCGGGCGAAGACGGGGAAGCCCGCTTCGCGGACTTCACCCAGGTCGCGGATCAGGCCGTCCAGGACGAAGGCCGTGACGCCGCGGCGCTGAGCCACGGCGCAGACGTTGCCGCCTGCCAGGGCGTAGTCCAGGTCGCCCGACTCGACGACGATGACGGAGCCCGGGGCGGCACGGTGAATGGCCGCGTGCAGCATGAGGTTGTCACCGGGAGGGCACCGCACGGTGAACGCCGGCCCTGCCACGCGGGGCACCGGCGACCACAGCGGGCGGATGCCGATGTCCATGACCTGCGCCCGGCCGAGGAGGTCGGCCAGCGTGGTCGTCGGGATGTCCGCGAATCCGGTGGCGGGAGCGGTGGCTTCGGTGGCGTCCGTCATGGCGTCCGTCATGGCACCTCTGATCGTCTCGGTGTGCTCGTCCGTGTGGCTGCCCGCGTTCGACAGTACGAGCCCTCGCCGCCCGTGGTCCACCAGGTTTGCTGGACAGTGGTGTGATCGAACCGACTGATCAGCCTGAACCAAGGACGGAGACAACCGACATGCTGCTGCGCTGTGCCGTGCTCGACGACTTCCAGGACGCCGCCCTCGCCTCCGCCGACTGGAGCCCGGTCGAGGACCGAGTGGAGATCGTCACGTTCCGCGAGCACATCTCGGACGAGGGCGAACTCGCAAGCGCGCTGGCCGAGTTCGACATCGTCGTCACCCTGCGCGAACGCGTCCCCTTCCCGGCCGCGCTGTTCGACCGCCTGCCCCGCCTGAAGCTGCTCGTCGCCTCCGGCATGCGCAACTCGGTCATCGACTACGCCGCCGCCGAGCGGTGCGGCGTCACCGTGTGCGGGACCGGCAGCTCCTCCACCCCGCCGGTGGAACTGACCTGGGCGCTGCTGCTCGGCCTCGCCCGCGACCTGGTGACCGAGAACAACGCGCTGCGCGAGGGCGGCACCTGGCAGTCCACCGTCGGTGCCGACCTCCAGGACCGCCGCCTGGGCCTGCTCGGCCTCGGCAAGATCGGCAGCCGGGTCGCGCAGGTGGGCCTCGCCTTCGGGATGCGGGTCAGCGCCTGGAGCCAGAATCTGACCAAGGAACGCACCGACGAGGTGGGCGTGGAACTCGCGGCCTCCAAGGAGGAGTTGCTGTCGAGCAGCGACTTCGTCTCCGTCCACCTCGCGCTGAGCGACCGCACCCGCGGCCTGCTCGGCGCCGCCGAACTCGCCCTCCTCAAGCCCACCACGTACCTGATCAACACCTCGCGCGCCGCCATCGTCGACCAGGACGCGCTGCTCGCCGCCCTGCACGAGGGCCGTATCGCCGGTGCCGGAGTGGATGTGTTCGACGTCGAACCCCTCCCCGCCGGCCACCCGATGCGCACCGCCCCGCGCCTGCTCGCCACGCCCCACCTCGGCTACGTCTCGCAGGCCAACTACGCGACGTACTACGGCGACGCCGTGGAGGACATCCGGGCATACCTGGCGGGCGAGCCGGTACGCCGCCTGGGGTGACCGGTCCTGCGGTCGGGTGACTGGGCGGCCGGGTGGCTGGGGGGATGGGTGCCTGAGCGGCCGGGCAGCGGCTGGGTGACGGGGGGCTGGGCGGCCGGGCGGCTGGGTGGCCGGCCTCTTCGGCCCGCGTGTCGGTGCTCGTGGGGCGTGCGCCTCACGGGCTCTTCGGCAGCCGCAGCCCCGTGCAGTTCTTGCCCCGTACCTGGTCCTTCGCGAACGCGGCCACGTACTCACCCAGCGACGCGCGCCGCGACCACCAGCGCACAGGCCGCGCCCCACAGCCACCCGCGGTGCCGCTCAGCCCAGTTCCCGACCCGTTTGCTCCGCTCACCCGTACGCGACAGCCGTGCGCAACTTCCGCACCAGTGTGCGCAGTCTCCCGATCAGCGACCGACCGAATGAGCTGGGCGGACGTCGGCGAAGGTCACTTGGCGGTCCCAGGGTCTTTCGTTTGGATCAGGCCGGATCAGGGAGCGGGGTCTGGTGCCGTGCATCGCACGGCGGAGGAGGGCGGCAGGGCGGAGCCCTGCCGACCGACGACAACGCGGCTGGGGGTACCCCCTGCTCGAAGAGCTTGGGGGAACGGTGCCAGGACCCGCGAGCCCGGCATGATCCAAACGAGAGGCCCTAGGTCCGGGCCTAAGCCTTCAGCCCGTTACGCCGCCGCGGAGTCCCGTCTACCTTCCCTGCCATGGATACGACGGGCATTCTCGACGAGGCACTTGAACGACTGCACAGCTCGGGGCCGGAGCGGCTGGGGTGGCTCTCCAATCACGCGCCGATGGCCGTCGAGGCGCTGGCCGCCCACGGGCAGGCACGTTCGGTGCACCGCTGGCTCGATCTGTACGCACCCAGGCTGGAGGAGTTCCCGTCCGGCGTCGAACCGGTCACGGCCGCCGACTGGCAGCGTGCGCTCGGCGATCCACGCCGCGCCGCCGACTGGATCGGCTACTTCGGGCGCGAGATCGCCGAGCGTCCCTGGCGCGACGTGCTCGGCGAGTGGTGGCCCCGGCTCCTGCCCGGCATGTACGGCGGCGCGACGCATCCGGTGATCCGGGTGGGCCACGCGGTCCGCACGCTCCTCGCCGGCGAGGCCACCGAGCCGCGTCTGAGCGAACTCGCCCACGGCCTCGGCTACTGGGCGGCCCGCCACCACGCCGTCACGGCCCTCGTCCCGCTGCCCGGCGCCGACAGCGCGGCCGCCGCCCTCGACGCGGTGACGCCCGTCGCCGAACGGGACGGCGGCTTCCCCACCCGGCTCGCGCGTGTCAGGGGCCTGCCGGCCTGGGCGGCCACGGTCACGGACCCCGACGCGGCGCACCGCCACCTCACGGAACTGGTGCGGGCGGCCACCCACCGGTACGCCACCCACGGCCATGGCGATGCGACGATGCTGGTCCACTCGGCCACGGCACCCAACGCCGTCCTGCGTGTCCTGCCCGCGCTCCCGCGGTCCCTGTGGGCACCGAGCCTGCGGGCCGCCTGGACGGCCTCCGCGGCGGTGACCGCGATGTACGCGCCGGACGCTCCGACCGCATACACCCCACCGGGCACCCCGACTCCCGAAGAGGTTGTCGAACTGGCGCTGGAGCACGGTGACGAACACGTCATCAAACTGACCGACACGGCTCTCGACGTCGGAGACGAACGGGCTCTGGCGGCAGCCCTGCGCTCCATCGAGCTGAGTGAACCACTGGACTGACGAGGCCCGGCGGACGGGCGGCCGGCCGTCGTGAGGTTCCTCCACACCTACGCGCTCGGTGTCCTCGACCTGGCCACCGGCGCCCTCACGCCCGTGACCACCCACGCCGTCGGCCCCGACGAACCGTGGACCCTCAGGCCGCCGTCTCGCCCACCCGGATCGCCTGGTACCAGCAGGGCATGCGCCAGGCCTCCGTGGTCCGCGGCTCCCGGCAGCGGTGGAACGGTTCGGCGTCCGCCGGCGTCGTCCCTCTCCAGGGCACGGTGGCCGTGCCCCGGGGAGGGGAGACCGAGTGCATACGGGCGGCTTCGCCACATGGACAAGGCGGTTCGAGGACGAGCGCGAGCGCAGGCGCGCCCAGGGCGACCCGGACTGGGGACAGAGCGCGACGCTGCACCCGGCGGTGTGGGCCGGCATTCAGCGCTTCCAGGTCGGCGAGGACGGCGACGGCGCCAACCTCGTCGGCAAAGCCGATGAGGCCGGCGACCCCGACTACGCACAGGCGGTCCGGCTCTTCGTCGCCGAGGAGCAGAACCACGCCCGGCTACTCGCCCGGCTGCTCGCTGCGGGCGGCGTACCAACCCTGTCCGGCCACTGGAGCGACGCGGTCTTCGTACGGCTGCGACGTCTCATGGGCCTGCGCATGGAACTGCTGGTGCTGATGATCGCGGAAGTCGTGGCACTCCGCTATTACCGGGCCCTGCGCGACGGCACCGACGACGCACTCACTTCGGATGTGGCAGGGCGGATCCTGTCCGACGAGCAACGCCACGTCCCCTTCCACTGCGAGCGACTGCACGCCTCCCTGGCGGAGCTGCCCCGCGCAACGCGCCGCCCGGTGATGGCCCTGTGGCAACTTCTTCTGCTCGCCGCCTCCCTCGTCGTCGCCGCCGACCACGGCCCGGCGCTGCGACACCTCGGCATCGGGCGCCTGCGCTTCGTGGCCGACGTCGTGACCTCGTCCGGCGCGGTCGTCTCCGCGGTGCTGGCACCCTGCCCGGACGCATGGACGAGCGCAGTCTGACAACAGCCGGCCCACCGCCTCCCGCCCACATCGGGAGGAGGAAGGCGACGCCGTCGGACCGCCGACCTGCGCCCACCCGGCCGGTCGCATCGAGTCGTGAAATTCCAGTCTTCAATTGTCACTGGCATGCCATACGCTGCACCTTCGGCAGCGTCCACGCATCCGTCGTCGGTGCGAGGGGGGACACGCGGCCCGTCCGTTTCCGCCCGGTGAGCACCGGGCTTCTTCCGTGGGGGTTCCATCACTGTGCGCAGGCGTAGCATCTCGACCGCGACGGCACTCGCGGTCGTCCTCAGTTCCGTGGCCCTGACCACGGGCGTGGCGGGTCCGGCGGCGGCCGACTCGGCGAAGGTCCTTCCAGTGACGTCGGTCGGCGACATGGTCGTGGACGGCACCCACCAGCGGGTCTACGTCTCCGACCCGACCGCCGGCAAGATCGTCGTCACCGACTACACGGGCACCGTGAAGGCGACGCTCACCGGGCTCTCCGGCGTGACCGGCCTCGCGCTGTCCGCCGACTCCGGCCAGGTGTACGCCGCCGTGAGGAACGGCAACCGGATCGTCTCGGTGGAGACGGGGACGTACACCCGGACCGCGAGTTACCCGGTCGGCGCGGCTCCCGGCGATCTGGAGGTCGTGGACGGCCGGATCTGGTTCTCCCACGGCAGCGACTTCGGCTCGCTCGACGTCTCCGGTGATGAACCCGTCGTCCACCTCGCCCAGCGGGGCGACGCCGACTTCTACACAGGCGCCGCGACCTCCCTGGCCGCCGACCCGGCCGTCCCGGGCGTCCTGGTGGCGGGCAACAGCGGCATGCTCGCCGTGTACGACGTCTCGGCCGACGGCGCCACCCTGCGCGCCAAGGGCGTCATGAGCACCGGCGTGGAGCAACTGGACCTGACACCCGACGGCAGCCAGGTGCTCACCTCGTGGGGCGCCTCGCCGTACGGCTACAGCCTCGGCGCCTACTCGACCACCGACCTCACCGAGCTGACCGGCTACCCCATCAACGCGTACCCGAACGCCGTGCGCGTTGCGCCCGACGGCACCATCGCGGGCGGCAGCTTCTCCTGGTACGACCCCGACGTCCACATCCACCGGCCCGGTGACCGGGTGCCGGTGCGGGAGTACGACTTCCCCAACACCGGCAACACCAGCGGCGCCGACACGCTCGTGAACGGAGCGCTCGCCTGGGCACCCGACTCGAGCCGCGTCTTCGCCGTCTCCGTGAACTCCTACGGCACCCACACCCTGCGTGCCCTGACCGACCCCACCAAGGAACTGCCCACCCTCAAGGTGTCGGCCCCCGCCAAGTCGGAACGCGCCAAGAAGCTCACCGTCAAGGGCAAACTGACCTCGAAGACGCTGCCCACCGCGGGCACCGCCCTGAAGGTGACGCGCACCGACGTCGAGTCGCCGAACGGCAAGGCACTGGCCGCCGTCAAGACCACGGCGGACGGCAGCTACTCCTTCACGGACACCCCGCCCGCCGGCGGCAAGGTCACCTACAAGGTCTCCTACGCGGGCGACGCCACGCACACCCCCGCCTCCGGCTCCGGCACGGTGGACGTCTCGCGCAAGGCGACCGCGCTGACCCTGAACAACAACGGCAAGCTGTACTCGTACGGCAAGAAGGTCACCTTCACCGCGCACCTCGGTACGACGTACAAGAACCGCACCGTCTCGATCTACGCGGACCCCTTCGGCCCCGACAAGCCGAAGAAGCTGCTGAAGACGGCCAAGGTCAACTCCAAGGGCAACCTGTCGGCGACCGTCGGCATGACCCGTGACACCACCGTCACCGCCGTCTTCGGCGGCGACGCCCGCTACGCCGCCAAGACCGTGAAGTCGACCGCGTACGCCCGGGTGAAGGTCTCCACCGCCGTCTCCCGGCACTACAAGACGGGCAAGATCGGCTCCACGACGTACTACTACTTCCGCAAGAAGACCGACCCGGTGTTCACCACGACCATGAACTACTACCCCGGCCGCAAACAGCGCTTCCAGCTCCAGGTGTACTACCAGGGCACCTGGTACGACTCGGGCTACGAGTACTTCGCCCTGTCCGCCAAGGGCAAGTCGTCCGTGAGCCTGGGGGCACCGGGCACGTCCGGCATCCGGGCCCGCATGCGCTCGTCCTACATCAACGGCTCCTCCGGCGACACCGTCAACTCCACGACCCACGGCGCCTGGAAGTACTTCACCTTCACCAACTGACCCACTCCCAGGCCGAACCGGTACGGTCCCCGACCCACGGGGCCGTACCGGCACCGGCGGCCGAGCGCAGCGTCGCGGCGGCCTACCGGCTGCTGGTCGCGCTGGAGTCGCCGGGCGTCGGCCGGATCGCGGGCGGCACCATGAACATCTGCGGCAAGCTCGGCGCGATACCGCTGCTCGACCCGCCGCCATGGGGATCGTCGTCCTCGACGACCACCGCGACCCGAAGTGGCCGGGCATCGAGGAAGCGCTCGACAAGCACCTCGCGGGCGACACGCGCTTCACGTACCTCGGCAAGGCAGCGCGATCGGCGTTCCTGCGGGCGTCCTGAGCACCTCACGGGCGGCGGCCGTCAGCGACCGGAGTGAGGCGTGTCGGAGTGAGGCGTGGACGTCCCGTCGGACCTCCCGCGGAGGACAGCGGAGCCCGGGCGCCACTCGGGCGTCCGGGCTCCGTGGTCGGCGGTGTCCCCCCGCTCGGTGTTCTACTCGGTGATGTCGATCTTGCCCTGGGACGGTTCGGCCGATGCCGGAGCCGATGACTCGACCTGCGCCGGGGTCTTCGTCGTGCCGCGTCCGGCGAGGCCCTGGAGAAGCTGGGCGAGGTCGACGCCAGTGGTGGAGCTGAGGAGTTCCATGCCCTGGGCGACGTTGTCGGCGACCGCGCGCGGGAGTTGGCCCGCGCCGTCCGTGGAGATGACGGTCAGCTTGTCCACGGCCGACAGCGGCTCTGCCGCCTTGCCGACGACCTGCGGCAGCACCTCGACCAGCATCTGGAGCACCGCCGCGTCGCCGTACCGTTCGAAGGCGTCGGCCTTCTTGTGCATGGCGTCGGCCTCCGCCGCGCCCTTGGCGGCGATCGCGGCCGCTTCGGCGTCACCCTCGATACGAACGGCGTCGGCGAGGGCCGCACGGTGGGCCTTCTCGCCCTCACCGGTGAGCCGGGCCCGCTCGGCGGCCGCTTCGGCCTCCTTGACCAGGGCGATGCGGTGAGCCTCCGCCTCCTGCTCGGCCCGGTAACGGTCGGCGTCGGCGGGCTTGCGGACCTGGGTGTCCAGTTCGCGGTCGGTCAGCGCGGCCTGCCGGGCGGCGACCTTCTCCTGCTCCTGCAGGACCTCCTGCCGGCGGGCGGCCTCGGCGAGCGGGCCGGCGGCGTTGGCGCGGGCGGCGGCCTCGTCCGTCTCGGCCTTGATCTCGGCCTGCTTCAGGGCGTAGGTGCGCTGGGCGATCGCGATCTCTTCCTCGGCCTTGAGGCGGGCCTGTTCGGAAGCGCGCCGGGCGACGGCCTCGGCGATGTCGGCCTCCTGCTTGGCGCGGGCCGCCTCAGGCCGGCCGAGGTCCTCCAGGTAGGAGCCCTCGGTGGTGATGTCCTGGATCTGGAAGGCGTCCAGCACCAGCCCCTGCCCGGACAGGCTGGCCTCGGCCTCCTCCGCGACCTGTCCGGCGAAGGCGGCCCGGTCCCGGATGATGTCCTCGACGGACATCCGTCCGACGATGGAGCGCAGCGCGCCGGACAGCACCTCCTGGGTGAACCCGACGATGCCGTCCTGCTGCTGGAGGAAGCGCTGGGCCGCGGCGCGGATCGAGTCCTCGGTGCCGCCGACCTTGACGATGGCGACGCCCTCCAGGTTGGCCTTCACCCCGCGCAGCGTGACCGCGCCCCGGACGGCCACCGGAATGTGCCGGCTGGACAGGTCGAGGGTGAACTTCTGCTGGACGAAGGGCACGACGAAGACACCGCCACCGACCACGACCTTCTGGCCGCTGTTGTCGATGGAGACACGGCCGGTCTCGGGGTCGGTGGACTTCTTGCCGCGCCGTCCGGTGACGATGAACGCCTCGCTGGGACCCGCGACCTTGTAGCGGGTGACGACCGTGAGGGCCAGCAGGACCAGGAGTACGACGACTCCTATCACGGCAATCAGAACAGGGCTCATGTGTGCAATCCCCTCAGCCCTCCCCGGGGGACGGCGAATTGGAACGGATCAGGAACGGACGCGGAAGGAAGAGGAAGGGGCGGGCGTTTGGGCCTCGTGGTGTGGAGCGTCGCTCCGGCGGTCAGTCCTCGACCGGCCGGACCGCGACCGAGGTCGCGGACAGGAGCGATTCCACCCAGACCTCGGCACCCCGCGCCACGGGCACCGAACACTTCGCGGCCAGCTTCAGCGGCTGCCCGGCGAGATGCACCAGCACCTCGCCGTACCCCTCGGCGGGAATAGCGGTCACCACGGAACCGGAGCTGCCGACGAGATCGCCGCCCTGTGGAGCGGCCGCGCCCTGCTCACGCATCAGGACACGGCTGAGTTTCCACGTCAACCAGCCCGCGGCGACGCCCGCCACCACGCCGATCGCCGTTGCCCCCGTGACCCCCAGACCGGTGGTGCCGAGCGCGATCGCTCCGCCGAAGCCGAGCATGGACACGAATCCGGCGATGACCGGCAGCGACAGCAGCCCGTCGAACAACCCGTCCAGCACCCCGCCGAACAGGCCTTCCAGGATCCCGTCGAAGATCAGCGAGAGCACCAGCAGGACCAGTCCCGCGATACCGAGACCCACAAACCAGTTCATTCGGGCCCCGCTTTCACTCGACGAGCCCCCCGGCCTGCATATTGCCATGCGATCGGGTGGCAATACATTGCCAGCCCTCGGCAATCTTTACGCGCGCTTGATGCCGCCTTGGTACCTCCTTCGCCCGGACGGCGACGTTCCGCTGCGGCTCGTGACGCCGAGCAAGGACGCGAAGCTCGACGGCGGTACGGACCGCCGCTCTGAAGGCCGACGCCCGCACTGCCGGAAACCGTGCGCTGCCCGCACGACGCGCCCCCGGGCCGGGGACGACGCGCACACGGTCAACGCTTCCGTTGCCGGGCCATGGAAGCGGCAGCGGCAGTGGCCATGGAAGCGGCAGTGGTGGCGGCAGCGGCAGCCGGGCAGGACATGGTCGGCACCCTGTTCATCGGCAAATCGAACGCCGGGTACAGCACGGGCGCCGCCGGCATTTCGGGGTCAAACACGGTCGTGAGCGCCTACGTTGGCAATCCGGCAGCGACGGCCGCCGTGCAAGGGACGGTTCCTCAGGTCTTCGCCGCCGGCAACCGGATCTGGATCACCGCCGTCCACGAAGCCGCCAACTGACCGATCCCTTCTCACCCTGGAGGTGCCCGTGGCCACGCCACTCACCGCTGCCCAGTTCCTCAACGCTCTGAAGGCCGAGGGCGTGAGCGTCGTCGAGGTCGGCGACTGGAAGAACCACAACCGCAACAGCAAGGGCGCCTGGGGGCCCGTGCACGGCGTGATGATCCACCACACCGTCACCAAGGGCACCGCGAACACGGTGAAGATCGTGCGCGACGGGTACGCCGGACTGCCCGGCCCGCTCTGTCACGGCATGATCGCCAAGGACGGGCGCGTGCATGTGGTCGGCTGGGGCCGCGCCAACCACGCGGGGTTGGGAGACCCGGACGTCTTGTCCGCGGTGATGGCAGAGCGGCGGCCGCCCGTCGACGACGAGGCCACCGTCGACGGCAACCGGGCCTTCTACGGCTTCGAGTGCGAGAACCTCGGTGACAACAAGGACCCGTGGCCGACCGAGCAGATCGAGGCCATGGTCCGCGTGATAGCCGCGATCTGCCGGCAGCACGGGTGGGGCGCCCGGTCGGCGCTGCGGCACCTGGACTGGCAGCCCGGCAAGGTCGACCCGCGCGGGCCCGGCCTGGACTGGGAGCAGATCCTCGACCGCGTCGCGAAGCGGCTCGACAGCAAGCCGCCCACCACCAAGCTGCCCGCCCCGGCCAAGCCGAAGGTGTCGCTGTCCAAGCTGATCGCCGCGGCGAAGCACGACCCGCAGGCCAAGGGGACGCCGGTCACCTATGCCGGGGTGAAGACCGTGGAAGCCGCTCTCGTCAACGAGGGCCTGCTCGCCAAGACCTACCTGGACGGCCACTACGGCACGGCCACCAAGGACGCCATGAGCGGCTGGCAGGAACGCTGCGGGTACCGCGGCCGCAAGCCCGGCGAGCCCGCCGACGGCATCCCCGGCAAGGACTCCCTCACCAAGCTCGCCAAGAAGCACGGCTTCACTGTCACCACCTGACGGAAGGACAGGCCGGCCATCGTGTCGGCCTCCGGGATCCCCGAGTCGCTGCCGTGGGCCGCCGGGTCGTCGGGTCGCCAGGTCGCCGGCCGTCGCCGGCGGCTTCGTTCGCGTGATGCCCGTCCCCGGCGTCCAGAGGCGAGAGGAGCCTTGACTGTGACCTGCGGCTTTCATGGCTGAGCCAGCCGGCCTGGATACGCCCGCCAGACACCGTGGTCGACCGCGGCTGACCGTCGTTTCCGGCACGGCTGTGGCACGCGGCCTCTTCGCCCCGAACTGTGGGCGGGACGGTCGCCGAGGCCTGCCCGGCTGATCGGACGCTCGCCGGCGGGTGGGATGTTGGTCGGCCGCGGTCGCGGCGGTTGCTGTACTCGCTGCAGACGGCCCCGCAGGCACACGGCGGACCGCCGGATCCGCCATGCCTCGGGGCGCCGGGCGAGCGCGGATGTCCCCGTCGGTCCCGCTACCCTTGCGGGCACGCCGCCTGTCGATCATGGCGGCCGGCTTCGCAAGCGACACCGGTACCCGCCCGACGTACCCGAGTATGTGCGTTCCGGGGCCGGTTGGGAGGGGGTCCCATGACAGAGAAACCACCTGTGCCCGCCGAACCGCTGGAGCGGTCCCGGAAGTCGGGGCGATTACCGGCAGGAGAGGCCGCGGACACGGGAGGAACACGGCGGGCGGGAACACCACCGGAGGGCAGGTCGCGCGCGACGACGGACACGCGGCCCGGCGAAGCCGTCAGTGCCGGGCGCCCGCCGCACCTTCCGCCCAGTCCGCCCAGCCTCCTGTACGCGGGCGCCTACCCCTACAAACCCTCGTTCCCCGACCTGCGCCGCGAACCGCCCTCCACCGTGAACACCGCCGTCCTCTGGGCGGCGCTCGCCACCGGCGTGCTCAGCATGGCGCTGCTCAACGACGGTGTGGGCGTCAATCTGTTCCTCGTCGCCCTGCCGGCCGCGGTCACCGCATACTTCGCCGCGCGCCAGGCAGGCCGGGTACAAGCCCGTTCCTGGACGCTCGCCTGGGGCATCGGAGGACTCACCCTCCTGCTGGTCCCGGCGGTCCGCGCCGCCCACTGGCCTTCCCTCCTCGCCGTGGCCACCGCCATCGGCCTCGCCTCGCTCGCCCTCCACGGCTCGCGGACGTGGCCCGGCGTCGTCCTCAGCCCCCTCGGGCTGGTCGATTCGCTGCCCAAGGGCGCACTCTGGGGCTGGCGCGGGGTGCGCACCCGTGCCGGCAACGCCTCCGGCAACGTGGGCTCCGCGCTGCGCGCCCTTGCGGTGACGGCCGTGCTCCTCCTCGTCTTCGGCGCACTGTTCGCCGGGGCCGACGCGGCCTTCGCCGACCTGCTGAGCAGGCTGGTCCCGGACACGTCCGTCGGCGACGGCCCCTGGCGCCTGGTGCTGTTCGCCCTCGGGCTCTTCGGCGCCCTCGCGGCGGCACACACCGCCGCCGCCCCTCTGCGGTGGGACAGCTTCGAGACAAGCGCGGGCCGCGCCCGCGGCCGGGGCGAATGGGCGCTCCCCCTGCTCGTGCTGTGCGCACTGTTCGCCGTCTTCAACGCCATCCAGCTCGCCGTCCTCTTCGGCGGATACAAGGCTGTCCTGGACAAGACCGGTCAGACCTACTCCGAGTACGCGCGGCAGGGCTTCTGGCAACTCCTGCTCGCAACGCTCCTCACCCTCCTGGTCATCGTCTTCGCGCTGCGCTGGGCACCGCGCGGCGGGCCGGGTGACCGGAACCTGGTGCGGGGGGTTCTCGGCACCCTCTGCGCACTCACCCTGGTCGTGGTCGCTTCGGCGGTACGGCGCATGGACATGTACGTCGAGGCGTACGGGCTGACGCGGCTGCGGATCTCTGTCGTGACCGTGGAGCTGTGGCTCGGCCTGGTCCTTCTGCTGATCATGGCCGCCGGAGTCTGGGGCGCACGCTGGCTGCCCCGCGCCGTCGCCGCGTCGGCCGCTGCCGGGGCCCTCGCCTTCGGTCTGGCCTCTCCCGACGGGCTGATCGCCGAGAACAACGTGCGGCGGTACGAGAAGACCCACAAGTTCGACCTGGACTACGTGCGTGGTCTCTCGGCGGACGCGGTCCCGGCTCTGGACAGGCTGAGAGAGCCCATGCGCTCCTGCGTCCTCGGTCCCCTGTCGGAGGAGCTCGGTCCGGCAACGGCGTCCTGGTACGAGATCAGTTGGGGAGAGGTTCGCGCCCGGCGGATCCTCGAGGAACGGCCGCCGGCGACGACCGACCCGGGAGCCTGCAACAGCAGCGGGGAGAGCATCGAGTACTACCGCTGACCTGACGCCCCGTTCCGCCGGGGCGGGCGGCCGGCGGGCCGTGATCCGCGACGGCGGAGGAGACGCCCGCCCAGGGGATGCGGACTCCGCGCGACCTAGTGGCACACGTGGGGCACGGCTCAGAACATGACGAAGGGCCGGCCTGGGAGGAAAACCCTCCTGAGCCGGCCCTTCTGCCTGTGCCCCCGGCCTTTCTGTGCCCCCGACAGGATTCGAACCTGCGACACCCGCTTCAGGAGTTTTCCCTGGTCAGGTCCCGTGCGATGATCGCCGCCATCGCCATCGCCATCGCCGTGGCCGAGGACCTCCCCCCTTCACCACCAACCCTGACGACTTCAAAGGGCTGGACGACCTCCTCACCGTCGTACCGGGCACCCGCCCGGAAGTGCCCCACGACGGCTGATGCCAAGGCATGGGTCGGTGGGAACACAACGGACCTCGTGGTGCGAGCGTGACACGGACGCGATCACGCAGCGGGGCCGGTTCGGTGACCAGAACGCTGACTTGCCGGAGCAAGCGAGTGACCGCGCTCAACTCACCCCTTTCGAGAGTCGATGCCAGTGAAGGCAACTTGGCCCTTGATCCGTTTTCACCGAAGGGGAGCGTGAATGCGCAGAGCGATCTCAGCAGCGAACGCCGTATGCCTGCTGCTCGGTCTGCTTACTCTGGCCACACCGCAAGCCGGCGCCCAAACTGGACCCCCTGCGGCAGCAGAGCACCAACGATCGGCACAGCAAAGGATCGCGTCCCTTCGCACCCGGCTTGCCGGGCACGCCCCCGTTTCCCTTCCGGCCAGGACACCAGCCCGGGTCACCAGCCGAGCGCTGAAGGTGACCGTGCGCACCTGCAACGCGAGTGACCTGATCGTGGCGATCAACGCGGTCAACGCGTCCGGCGGCACTGTGAACCTCCGTCGCGGCTGCACCTACACACTGACCAGCCCGGACAACGACAGCAACGCTCTGCCGGTCATCGTCAACACCGTCACTATCAATGGCAACGGTGACACCATCGAGCGCGCCGCAACTGCCCCGAAATTCCGTATCTTCGAGGTCGCCGCGCCCGCCGACTTCACCCTCAATAATCTGACCGTGCGCAACGGATACATCGGCAACCTCGGCGGCAGCGTAGGCGGCGGCATCCGGGTCGCCAGTGGCAGGTTGACCACCAACCACACCCGGATCACCGGCAGCATTGCCGACATCGCCGGCGGCGGGGTCTACCTGGACAACTCAAGCGTGGGCAGATTCAAGGCCACGACCATCGACGGCAACATCGCAGCCGGGTTCGGCGGCGGCCTGTACCTGGAATCCAGCGCCACCGCGACGCTGACCAGCAGCTCGGTCAACGGCAACCGCACCACCGCCGGCGATGGCGGCGGCCTGTACCTGGAACCCAGCGCCACTGTGAAGCTGACCAGGTGCTCGGTCACCGGCAACACGTCCACCCTCGCCATCGGCGGTGGTATCGCGAACGAGGGTGGCGCGGTGATCGCGAACCGCACACGCATCACGAACAACACCGCCGTACAGGGGGGCGGGATCTTCAATACCGGCGGCACCGGCTTCACCCTGATCAGCAGCCCGGTCATCGGCAACACCGCCAGCGGTTCCGGCGCCGTCGGGGGTGGCATCTACAGCGGTGGTCCGCTGAAGCTCAACAGCAGCCCGGTCGAGAACAACACCGCAACCGGGACCAACGCCCGTGGCGGTGGCATCTTCAACGGTGGGACCGCGACGCTTCGCAAGAGCCGGGTGGTCAGAAACCGTGCTCTTGGCACCGGGGCTCAGGGCGGTGGCATCTTCAACGGTGGCACCGTCACTCTCATCGCCAGCTCCGTAGCGGCGAACATCCCCAACCAGTGCGCACCACCCGGATCCGTGCCAGGGTGCCGGCGGCGCGGGTGAGGTTGTGTGCGAGGGCGGCGAGGGCGAGCCAGGCGGCGTTCGGCTGGAAGGGCCCGGAGAGGGCGAGCGCGCGGTCGGCGTCGGGCTCGTCGCGTTGGGACACATATGAAAGCCCGCGCGCTGATCGGCTCGCCGCCTGCTGAGAGGCGACCGCCGTCACATGCTGCCGTCGAAACGGCCCGGACCATGATCGGTCCGGGCCGTTTGTGCTGATGCGCTGGTGTACGCCCCCGTCCGGCGTCATCGATGTCAGCCATGGATGTCACAGGCCTTCTGATCCGTAGCTCGATGGTTTGAAGGTGAGGTCTTCCCTCTCTCGTGTGTCAGAGCTGATCTCGTCGCAGCCGTACGTGTGTCCCCTCGCCGTGCGCGTCCGTGACGTCGATGGTGATGCCCTGCCACTCCTCGACGGGTTCCTCCGGGACTTCCCCCACCTGATACTCGGCCTCCGCCAGTAGCTCCTCGGTCACCCGTACACCTGTGAGGCGCTCTGTCAGCGCCAGGACCGCTGCCTTCCTGTCGACATCGGGATCTTCGTCCCCCGACGGGTTGAGGCCGACCTCCAGCATCAGAGGATTGAGCGCATCGGGAGTGCTGCCGGTCCTGTCTGCGGGCCACTCGAAAGTGGTCCGCAACTCGCCCTCTTCGTACCAGTGGAAGAAGTGCATGGGCTTCCCCCCGTTGCTCGAATGCGAGACAGCACGCGTCCCGGCGGAGAGTGCCTCCATGAGGCGCGGGCGCGTGCCCAGATCGCCTCCGAACTCCAGAGCGAGAGTCCAGTTCCCTCCCTCGCCCTGCGCGGTGAACGCTCCTGCGAGGAAGGCTTCGGGCCACTCCTCGTACCCGTCCAAGAACTCCTGTTGTGCTTCGATGAGTTCGTTGAGTCCCTGACACGCACCTCGCGGCTCGGCCCCCACGATCCGGAACAACTCCGAAGGTGAGACTCCCCGGACCAGCGTCAGGGAGTACCCGACCTCCAATCCATGGGCGAACGGCGAGGACGAGGAACGTATCCAGCCGTAATCGGCTGCGGTGGCGGAAGTCATGCGGCGCATTCTGCCAGCGCCCACTGACACCGGAGTGCGCTGTTCTGAACCGCTCCGGGGCGTGCTTCGGACAGGCACAAAGACGCCCACCGGACACCTTGTTGACCGCGGCTGACCCTCGTATCCGGCGCGGCTGGGGCACTCAGGGGCGGGCCGGCTGCCGCCCTCGTTCTCCGGGTCGACGTTCTCCGGCAGTCCCAACACGGAGGCCCGTACGTCCGGCCGGGTCTCCTGCTCCGCTGCCTTGAAGAGTTCTTCCATTGGACATCTGCTGCTTTGAAGAGTTCTTCCCGTAGACATCAGGCCCGGTTTCCATCTCCGGAAGCCGGGGTCTGACCCGGCATTTCTCTGTCGGGGCGGCGGGATGTGAACCCACGACCCCTTCGTCCCGAAGCGACCTGGGTGGGCACACGGCCTTGGACTGCTGTTCCTCTGACCTTCTGCGTTGGTCCGCACGTGTCCACGCACCTTCTTGATCACCACACACCGGTCACCGCCGCGTACGCACGTGACGTGACGTGACGTGAGTGGAGCCGGTGCCCGACACGGCGAAGGGCCGGCCCCTACGACGAAGCGCGCCCTCCGTCGGTCTTCGCAGCGAACCGATCTGACTGATCGCAAGACTGGATCGAGACCAAGTAAAGGACCGTATGAGACCAGCAAGAAGCACCGTGGTGGCCACCGCCGTAGTGATGGCGGCCGTGGGTGGCCTGCTCACGGCCTCCGCCTCCGCCTCCGCCGCGACGAGTTGCACCTCCCCTGTCTTCAAGCGGGAGTTCTTCGCGAACACCGCCTTCTCGGGCACGCCGAAGAAGACGGACTGCGACAGCGCCATCAATGAGTCCTGGCCGGGCGCACCGGCCAAGGGGCTGCCCAAGGACAACTTCGGTGTGCGCTGGACCGTCACCCGTGACTTCGGCTCCGGGGGACCCTTCGCCTTCTCCGCCGAAGCTCGCGGCGGCATCCGCGTTTACCTCGACGGCGTCCGCAAGGTCAACCTGTGGAAGAAGGTTTCCAAGGCGCAGAAGCAGACCGTCAACGTCACCATCCCCAAGGGCAAGCACGCCCTGCGGATCGACTTTGTGAACTGGACCGGCCCGGCGAACGCCAAGTTCACCTACACTCCGCGCACCGCGGCCGGCGTCGACAAGGTCAAGCCCCTCGCCCCCTCCAGCCCCGTCGTCACGTACGACAAGGCCACGGGCAAGGCAAAGATCACCTGGTCGAAGAACAAGGAGATGGATCTCGCCGGCTACCGCGTCTACCGGCGCCTTCAGGGCCAGTCCTTCCCTTCCAAGCCTCTCGCCACCACGGCCTCCACCTCGTACACCGACATTCCACCTGCCACCGGCAGTACGTACGACTACCAGGTCCGCGCCTACGACAAGGCGGGCAACGAGTCGCCGGGCAGCGCCCTCAAGAGCGTCGTCACCGTCGACAAGACCCCGCCCGCGCGTGTGGCGGCGACAGTCGCCATGGGAACCGACCGGGCCCGGGAAAGCTATGTCGTCAGCTGGAAACCCGTTGCTGATGCCTCCCGTTACCGGGTACTTCATCACCTGTTCGTAGACGGACACTGGGAGCCGTGGTCCGAAGTCGCCACAACGACCGGCACCTCGGTCACCGACTACGTACCTGCCACGGGCGCCCCCGTGTGGTATCGCGTCGAGGCCTATGACGCCGCCGGAAACGTCGCACCCGCCCAAACCGGCGATGAGGTCAGCATCAACGCCTACTGGGCCCCCCGGGCAACCGACGTCACCGTCTCCTACCAGGGCGACAACCACGCACTCCTGCAGTGGACCCTGCCCAAGGACACCTTCGCTCTCTGGTGGGACGAAGTCCGCCTTCTGCGCAGCGTCGGCACCCCGTCGTCGGAGGAGACGACGCCACCGCAGTACTGCACCAGCCTCAAGTACGTCGCTGAAGGTGATCGATTCCGCTTCCGCTGTATCGCCGCGGTTACTCCAGGCGAGACGAACTTCTTCGCCGTGGAGCCGTACCACAGCAAATCCCTGCGGGCGCTGCCCAGCGCCATCGTCTCCGTGGTCGTTCCGGCCGCCCCAATGCCTGCCACCGATTTCACTGGTGTCACGGACGGCCAACGTGTGGACTTCAGCTGGACTGCGAGCGCTTCTGCCGACGTTGACCACTACGAGCTGCTCAGCGGCGTCTGGCACCCGGCCACCTCACCCAACGAGGAAGGGTGGTTCTACACTTATTTGACCGCCAATATTCCGGGCGATACCACGAGCATCAGGTGGCGGTACCTGCTCACGCAGGAGACAGACTTCGTGCTCATCGCCGTCGCAAAGGACGGCACCAAATTGTCGGCGAGCCAGTCGCCGCGGCTACGGATGTCAGCACCGACCGCCGGCTAGTTGGTCTGAACATCGCAAGGGCCCAGGTCGTGGATCACGCCAGTGACCTGGGCCCTGACCATTGGAGCGGGTGGCGGGAAGAGTGTGCTGGTTCGCCGAGAAGGGGTCCCGCATTCCGTGCAGCCACTGGTTTCAACGACACCCCGGATCATGCCCCCGACTCGTCGGAGCCGTCTGCGGCACACCGCGAGCGGTCGCAAGGGCGGCACCACCGTGAACATCCGCCGGGCCGTGATCAAGCCCACCCCCCCACAGCTAAGGCGTGCCGCTGCCCTGACGATCACCGCCCGCGAGCTGGCTCACCGCCATCACGATGAAGCCGATCAACATGAGCACGATGCCGGCCTCCCACTCCCGGACGCCCGGCCAGCTGATCACCAGCCCGAAGACCACCTGCCAGCAGAGGGCGAAGGCAACCACCAACTGACCCCAGCCGTAGAGGCGGACGTGGCGAACCGAACGCCGGTTCCAGGGGAGCACCCAGCCACGGGTAATCGCCGCTACGCCCGAGGCAGCGAAGAGCAACGCCACCAGAACAGAAGGTATGACGAGATAGCGGCTCATGTCCCTCCCTGGGCGCCGGGCCCACGCCGGGCGTCTCCGTGATCGTGACACCCACCGGGACGCCTCGTCCACGCGCAGCACCTTCCACGGCTGACCTTCAACGACTCTCCCTCATCTGTGATCCGGTCGACACCGACCGCGTCACCACCGTGCTCGGCGGCGCGTTCGCCACTGGTGCCGCCCGCACGTATCCCACCCGCGATGGCGGGCGCACCCGCCTGTACGTCACCGGCAGGCGGCCGGCAGACGGCGCTGGGGCTCCCAGATGCCGGGCTGAGGTCTATGGACGCCTGCTGAATCCCTTGCCGTCATAGAAGGAGTCGCCGGGCCTCCTGCTGAAACCCTTGCTGTCAGTGAAGGCTTCGCCGGGCTTCCTGCTGAAACCGGCATAATCGTCGAAGTTCTCTCCGGGCCTCCTCATGTGGCCATTTCCGTCGTAATAACTCTCCTCGTGGAGTACACGGTCCTCCTCAGGCGGGAATTTTGTGCGTAAGCGGAACCGCGCTGCCAAACCAGTGTTCGTGCGAGGCCAACGCGATTCCGTGGCACTCGTTGTCCTGGGCATGATAGAGATCAACTGCAAGCCTGCGGGGGCGAGACGGACAGACAGATGCGCCCTATCTCGTGATCACCGCCTCAGAGTCGTACGGGTGCGCTCGGGTGCACCTCACGCTTGATGCGCGGCATGATCTCGGGCAGGTAGATCTTCTGGATGGCTTCTCCGGCATCGTGGGCTTCCCAGTGGCCCCGGCTTGCCCAGCGCTCGACCAGCACGAACCGGGCGGGATCCTCGTGCGAGTGGTATGCCTCCCAGCTGACACAGCCGTCCTCGGTGAGGCACAGCGGACGCATTCGAGCCAGCGCGTCAGCGACCGGCGTGACGTCTTCGGCCTTGGGAACGTGCACGATGACGATGAGGTCGAACATCACTACTCCTTGATGCAGGCCGGCTGCGCGGCGGACAGCGTACAGCGGAGGTCGGCGGAGTCTTCATGATTCAGTCAGGCGCCGCCGCGCTCGGATCCTGGAGCACTCGGACGTCAGCCCGACTACTGCCTACGGCCGGGCGCGCACCTCGTTCGCGTGGCCGACGACAGCCCGGGCCGCATGGTCCCGGAGCCACTGGGTGCGGCGGACACGCTGCTGGAGGCGGGCGAGGAACCGACCGACCTCTCCTCCACGCCGCTCGCCGTGCTGCACGGCGGGCCCGGCTTCCATCCTGATCAGGACGGAGCGGCGGAGGCTCAGCGGTGAGGGATGCCGCCCAGCGCCGAGGGTGACTCCCTTGGGGGCGGCTCGGGGCCGGTGGAGCGCGAAAGAAACGGAAGCCCATGTTCTATGACGTCGGTCACATCGCTCCACCAATCAACCGGCATGCTTAGTAGACGTGGCATGGCGGGCATCTGAGCATTTGTCCGCCTTGGTCCGGATGTGG
Organism: Streptomyces sp. 6-11-2; assembly: GCF_006540305.1. GTDB lineage: Bacteria > Actinomycetota > Actinomycetes > Streptomycetales > Streptomycetaceae > Streptomyces. The sequence continues at coordinate 4,034,484 of NZ_BJOR01000001.1, forward strand.
GCCCTGCCGCGCGTCCCGGTATTCCGCCCGGCCGGCCCGTACTCCCGTTGGCCCGCGCTGTAAGGCTTCTGACGCCGCGACAGCTTCTTCTCCTGCCGCCATGCGCGGACCGGAGACCCGTGCACTGCCCTGGCAACGCCCCGGGACCTACGAGGCGACGTAGTGGCGGGACCCTTTGCGCTCCCTGTCGCGCCGTTCTAAGAATGACGACCCACAGGACGTCGCCGCAGTTCGGAACCGGTGTTCACGCAGAGTCGACCGCGCACCGGGCGCTCGGCGTCACCGAGTGAGTAGGAGCCCCCCACATGAAGTCGTCCCGAACGTCCGCGAGACTCCTCGCCCTCGCTCTCGGCCTGGGTCTGGCCTCCAGCGCGCTGGGCGCGGCGGTGCCGGCGAGCGCCCAGACGGCCGCCACCCCGTCCGCTGCCGCCGGTACCTCCGTGTCACGGTACGCCGGGTCGGTTGAGGAGGCCGCGAACAACAAGGCGTTCTTCGAGGCCGTGCTCAAGTCCGTCGCCGAGAAGCGCGCCGCCCAGCCGAACGCGCAGGCGGTGACTGTCTATTACAACGCCTCCCGGGCACCGAGCTTCCGTTCGCAGATATCGAGCGCGGCCTCGATCTGGAACAGCTCCGAGTCCAACGTCAAGCTCCAGGAGGCGTCGAGCGGTGCCGACTTCTCCTACTACGAGGGCAACGACCCGCGCGGGTCCTACGCCTCCACCAACGGCCACGGAAGTGGCTACGTCTTCCTCGACTACGCCCAGAACCAGCAGTACGACTCGGTCCGCGTCGTCACCCACGAGACTGGGCACGTGCTGGGCCTGCCGGACGACTACAGCGGGCCGTGCAGTGAGCTGATGTCGGGCGGCTACGCCGGCCCGTCCTGCACCAACCGCTACCCGAACGCCGCCGAGCGCTCGCGTGTCGACCAGCTGTGGGCCACCGGACTCGCGCAGGCCCCGGGCACGGTGACCGGGCCCGCTGACCACCTGAGCGCTGCACCGCCGGTACGGCCCGTGATGCCGAGCCGCGGTCCATGGCATCGGCTCCACGGCACGTCCTGGAGGTGATTGCGTTCCCAAGCGGGAAGCGGGAAGCGGCTCGCTGTCGAGGACGGCTTCAGCCCAAGCTCAAGACGGTCGTCCGAGCACTCTTGCAGGTCGGCCGACAGACGCTGGTGCTTCGTATGGCTGTCCTGGGAAGGCGGAGCCGGGAGGCGAAGCCAACCGCCCACTGGTGGTGACCTTGAACGTGGCCAACAGGGCCGGGTCGGTCGCCAACACTGCCGGCCCGGCCACGATGAGCAGAAGCCACCTCTCTCGCCACCCACCCGCGCCCATAGCACCCCCAGAGCTGGGTAGCGGGCCGATGCTCGCTTGCGCGGAGACGGAGGTGAGGACCGCGGAGACGGATGTGAGGACAGAGATGCCGCCTCATCTCTGTGCTTCAGTGGCGCCAGTCCCAGCCCCCTGACGGTAGGGCGCGAGCCGGCCGGCTTCCTCGCCGCTCCGCGGCTGACCCTCGTATCTGGCACGGCTGTGGCACGCGATCTCTCCGTCCCGAAGCAATGCGGGCGACTCCGTGACCTGCGAAAGGACCACCCGTGACTGCCCGGACGGTCCCAGAGGCTTTGCGGACCGGCAGATATGGCTGTGCGGAGCAGATATGGGCTAAGTCGACGTGTGACGCTCAGCCCGTCGTGCTTGAAGACGATCCGTCGGAGCAGTGGTCGTATGCGGACTTCATCGAGGGATACGACGCGCTCAGGGCTATCCGACTACCCGGGGCGTCAACTGCACAGACGTATCCCCATGGGCCTGAGGCCGGCTTGATCCGCAGTAGCACTTCGTAGGATGAAATCTGCACATGACGGTCGCCCCTCGCTGCGACGACTCCCAGACTGCGCTGTTCTGCGCACGCGTTGTCCCCATCGCCAGCACACCAGAAGACGCGCACGGCGTTGGACGTGTCATTCGTCAGTGCGATCGGGGCGACGTTCTCGGGGTCGGTCGGATCCGGGTTGCAGCCGGCGATGCAGGGGGCCGCCAAAGCAAGGAGGACCGCGGTCACGCAACGAGGGACACGGTTAATCAGAAAGTTCACGGGCCCCTTCGAAGGTTGTCACGCGAAGCCGCACCCTATGGCAAGACCTCCGGTCAAAGATAATGAGCTTGGGAAGCTGCGTTCATTTGCGGCCGGACGCGACGTGGCCCCCGCCGAACTCCTCGGCGGGGGCCACGCACCGCACAACCCGATGTCAGGTCAGTGCCGACTCACCTTGGCGATACGGCACTTCAGCCCATCGGGAGCCTTGGTGAGGCCCCCGGCCTTCTCGTTGGCCTTCTGGCCCGCCGCCAGGTTGTTCACCATCGCCACACCCTCGCTGGAGCGCGTGCCGGAGCCGTCGACGAACTCGACCTGCACGATGTACGAGCGGCTGCGCGAGTCGTGATTCTCGATGGCCAGCTCGGCCTGCGGGAAGCCGGCGAGACTGTCGGTCGACGAACACTTCGTGATCTTGACGTCGTCCTCGGGCTTGTCCACCCCGGCCGGCTTCGACTCCGCCTTGGTGTCGCCACTGCCCCCCGAGCCGGTGCCGGTGCTGGTGCAGCCCGTCAGTACAGCCGCAGCAGCGGCCACCGCCGCCAGCCAGATACGCGTACGCATGTGGTGAGTGCCTCCCCCTGATGAACCTACGGACCGCAGAACGTAGCGGCCCAAACCTGGTCGGTAAACCCCGAACCCGGTCGATAAGCCCCGAACCTGGCGGTAGGCGCCCCAACGAGACAGCCGACGACAGCCTGACCGACGCTTGATCAAAATGCGCCGGGCCGGAAACCTGTCGCCGCTACTCCAGGAAGCCGAGCAGCGTGTCCGGACGGCACTGTGCGCACGCCCGTATCTGCTGCCGCAGCGCCTCCAGGGCCTGCGGCCGGCTCACCGGTACGCACCGCCCGCTCTTGCGGATCGTCCAGCAGTCCCCGGCAGGCACGGCGGCCACGTTCCGGCGGCTCAGTCTGTGCTCGACCAGCCACTCCGGTGGCGTCGTCCAGGACTCCTCGCCGCGCCGCCGCTCAGCCGCCTGGCACTCCTCCTTCACGATCCACCGGTCCAGCTGCTCCCGACTCGCCCGCCCCTGCTGCGCCGCCACACGCCGCGCGAACTGCAGCAGCTCCCAACGGGAAGGCACGGCATCGCTCACGTGTTCGATATTCACGCGGGAGGTGGCGACCCCAGAAGTCACCGGACACGCCTACAGAGTCAGTAGCCCCCAGTTTTAAAGGCCACTAGCCGAATTCGCCGTCACGCACGCCCCGTTGGAACGCCGCCCACTCCTCTGCGGTGAATCGCAGCGGCGGCAGTTCCCTGTTGTTTGAATCGCGGACCGCAACCGCTCCGTCGCCGAGGTCTGCGACCTCCACGCACGTCTTTGTCCACCTGTTGGTGTAGCTGCTCCTGGCCCAGTGCACAGCAGTCAGGTCCATTGCGTACAGCTCAACCTTTGCTGCGTCCATCATGGGATCTCCTGTCGATATCGAATGGGACGTTCTCTTTTCAGCATCACCCTGATCGCCCAGATGTGCACCGGAAGCGGCAGCAAACCGGCAAAACGCCGTCAGTCCGAAGGCGTCTCTCGATCGCCCGCTTCCTGCGCGGCCGGGACTGCCCCGGGACCGGAGACCATGGATGCGCGGTGGTCAGCCGCACCTTCGTGAAGGCGCTCGTCGTGTTCGTGGTCGTGGGCCTGCAAGCGAGGACCACAGCGGGAAGCATCGTGGCTGGCGGCCTGGGGGCCGTCTCTGCGGCGCTATGGCGGCCTGCGCGTTCCGGAACGACCTGCGTGCCCGATTCGTCGCGATCTCGTGATGCAGGACATTTCAGCGAGAAAGCAGGCCCTGCTGAGGTTGCGGACTTCCCGCCACTGAACGTGCTTCGGGCGGCCTCGTGAACGACGGTGAGGCCTGCGGACCGGTGCTGGCGCCCGTGTACGCCCACCGATACCTGCCCGCCGGCCGGGGAAGCTTCGGACATCCGGTGTTCTCGATGTGGCAGACCGACGTCAGTGATTGGCACCTGCACCGGTACCCAAACCACCAACACCGAGCAGGGGAAGGGTTGGCGTCGACTGTCGTCATCTGTCGTCGTCGGCCGTCCTCGGACGGCCCAGGGACGGCCCAGGAGGCCGAGCCGTCCCATGACGCGCCTTCTGATCCGTAGCTCTCTGTGGATCGGCCGGTGAGCGGCATACCGGTCGCGCTACAGCTTTGCGAAGAGGCCGTCGGACGGGGGAGACTCGCTGTCTGCCCCTGCGTCAGGTGCAGACAGTGCCCACGGGTGGGAGCTGACCGTTCAGCAGGTAGCGGTCGATGGCGGTGTCGACGCAGGTGCTGCCATGCAAGAAGGCCGTGTGACCGTCGCCGTTCCTGGTGAGGAGGCGGCTCGAGGAGAGCTGGCGGGCGAGCGCCTGGGACCAGACGTAGGGCGTGGCCGGGTCGCGGGTGGTGCCGACGACCAGGATCGGCGGAGTGCCGGGTGCGGTGATGCGATGCGAGGGCTGGGTCGGCCCGACCGGCCAGTGCGCACACATCTGGAGGAAAGTGGAGTCGAGCGCCCCGAACTGGGGTGAGACACGGACGAACTCGGGGAGCGCCGCCTCAGCCTGCGCGGGGGTGAACCGCGGGCCGAGCGGGGCGCTGAGGCAGCTGACCGCCGTAATATCCAAGTCGCCGACGGCGGAGTGCTTTTGGTCCGCGGCGAAGAGTTTCTGCAGCCCGGTGGTGTCGCGGTGGGTCACCTCGCTCAGCAACACGCGCAGGTCCTCCCACGCGGGCAACCGCAGCGCTATCGCCACAACAGCAAGGAGGAATTGTCCTGTGATGGTGACGTCCTTGCCTGGCAGGAGCGGGTTCCGGTCGAGTGCGGCCGCCAGGGCGTCGAGGGTGCGGTTGGCTTCCTCGACAGAGTGGCCGACGGGGCAGTCGGTGCGGGTGGCGCAGTCGGCGGCGAAGGACTCCCAGGCGACCTGGTATCCGTGCGCGGAGTCCAGGAAGCGGTGGTAGCCGTCGATGGAGGGGTCTACGGCTCCGTCCAGGATCATGCGGCCCACACGGGAGGGGAAGAGTTCGGCATAGGTGGTCCCGAGGTAGGTGCCGTAGGAGAGGCCGAGGAAGTGCAGCCGTTCGTCTCCGACGAGGGCGCGCATGAGGTCCAAGTCCCGTGCTGCCTCCAGGGTGCCGACGTGGGGCAGTAGCCGCCCGGAGTGCAGTCGGCACGCATCGGCGATCTTTTCGTTCACCGTGTCCACGCCCTCGAAGTCCGGTTTCCCGGCGGTGGTGATCGCACCAGCATGGGGGAGGGCCATGGCCGTGTCGGTGTTGCAGTCCACCGGGGTGCTGTCGCCGACCCCACGCGGGTCGACCGCGACCAGGTCGTAGGCGGCGCGCACCGATGGCGAGAAGGCATCAGCGGCGGACCACAGTCCGGTGATGGCAGGGAAGCCTGGACCACCGGGGTTGTACAGCAGGGAGCCGATCCGTTTCGCGCCGGTCCCGGTGGCCCGTTTGCGGGTGGCCGCCAGCGTGATGTCGCCCGCGTCGGGGTGGGCGTAGTCCAGCGGCGCCTTCAGGATCGTGCACTGGAAGGCCGGTTTGTCCGGGCAGGGCTTCCAGTCCAGTTGCTGCTGGTAATAGCGCAGCAGACCTGCCGGGACGGTGGCCTCCGTTCCGGCGGGGATATGTGCCGCGCTCAGCCGCAGGTGGGTGGCCGTGCACGAGGTCAGCAGCAGCCCGCAGGCGCTCAGCACCGCAAGCGCGCCGCGGAGCCTGCGCCGGGGTATTCGGTCACTGGTCGGGGCAGCGTTCATCGCCAGCCTCGCTTCTGCCCGCGCGGGACACGGGACTTGTGGGGATCGAGGGTGGGGTCGCGATCGTCGGCCCTGGCGCCGGGACCCGTCCTCGAGCAGCGCTCTCGCCGATCCGCTTTGCGATGTGTAACCAATGCACCATAGATCGTGTTTGCGTGACCGTTCGACTGAGCCGAATGTGTGAATCGTGCTGCTCCACGTTTCATACGAGGCCCCGTCATGAGTTCCCGCGGCCATAGGCGGGGTCACAGATGAGGGAACCCTCTCCGACCTGCTTTTTTCGCAACGACTCTGATACGTAGCCTTTGCGGTGCCGAGATCCGTGTCTACCCGACCAACTACGACCGCTGGGTGAGTCTGGAGATCTTTGACGGTGCGGGTTACGTCGGGTCGTGACGGCTCCTGTGGGATGCGCATGCCGGGAAGGTGAGGTATCCCGATGGCGGTGGGCTGACGGCCGAGGAGCGGGCTCGGCGTGAGCAAGTGCGGTTCGAAGCCGCTGATCTGATCGAGGCCGGGGCCAGTGACCGGGAGGTGGCCCGGCGGTTCAGGGTGACCCGGATGTCGGCGAACCGGTGGCGGCGTGCGTTGGCTTCGGGCGGTCGGCAGGCTTTGGCCTCCAAGGGTCCCGGCGGGGCGCGCGGGAGGGCGACCTGGAACAGGCGCTCGTCATGGGCGAGCGCGCCCTCGAAGGCGAGCGCCAGTCCGTCCCTTCGCTCATCGTGACGGGCCGCGAGCTGGCAGCCGAGATGAGGAGTCCCCACCCGCCACGTGCTTCCGGGCCGACTTGGACCTGGCGTGCCCGACGGGTCGGCACGGTCCCTGCGGCTCTCCCGGCTGCGCTCGCGCGGGAGCGCCCCGCAGCGCGTGGCTGCGGGGCCGCCTAGTGGGGTTCAGTCGACCGTCTGCCCGTTGTGCGTACCGCCCCTGCAGGTCCCGGTATGGGGCACGGCCGGGTTCGACCAATCGACCGTTCCGCCGCCCTGCGTGCACTCACCCGGGGTGAGGCTGGCGGCGGTAGCGGTGGCGGCACCTGTGAGGCCGAGTCCGGCGAGGGCTGCCGTGGCGATGACGGCGGCGAGGATTCGCCGAATGCGCATTCGGTTCCCCTTTCACGGATTGCCTCGGTTAGGGCGCTAGTCAGCTTGACCTTCACCCATGTGGGTGGCGCGCCATGTTGCGCCATTCGGGTGACAGGGCTGTCGGGTGCGGGGTCGGTGACGCGACCCGTCAGACAGGCCCCAGGCCTGCCCGGCGAGGGGATGCCTTCACGTCTCGGCGCGGCGGAACTTACGGTTTGTGGGTTACCCAGAGCAGTTCCGCCGGCCAGCGGTGTGCCCAGTCGGGTGGGTCGGTTTCGTTGTAGCCGTTGGGTGTTCCGAGTTCGGGCCGCGGCTCGATGAGGTCGTCGATGATGAGACCCGCGCCGCGCAGGACCTTGACCCAGTCGCCGTAGGTGAGCTGATAGCTGGTCGCGCCGTCGTCTTCGGCGATGGTGTTCAGCCCGAAGTAGTCCTGCTGCAGCGTCGTGGTCACGCGGCTGGCGGCTTCGTCGTAGCAAGCTTCGAACCATGGGCTGGCGACGTTGAACACCAGGCGCCCGCCTCGGCCCAAGACGCGTGCGGCCTGCGGGACGGCCAGGTGCGGGGGCGCCCAGCTGAGCCCCCCGAAGTCGCAGAACACCAGGTCGAAGCTGTCGGCGGCGAAGGGGAGTTGTTCGGCGGCGCCTTGCACCAGCGGGTAGCGGACCGCTCCCATCGCGTGGGCTGCTGCGGCGAGTTGGGCTTCGGACAGGTCGAGCCCGACCACGGTGGCGCCCTCGGCGGCGAGCGCCCTGGACCACTGGCCGGCGCCGCAGCCGAGTTCGAGGACGCGCTTGCCGGTGACGTCGCCCAGGGCGTGCAGGTGCGCGTCGGGGATGGAGTACATGCCCCACAGCCGGGGTGTGGCACCGATTTGCGGGTCGTGCTCGTGCTGGTAGGCGCTGCTGATCTGGTTCCAGAGCCGCCGGTTGGCGGGGATGCTGTCCACGTGCCGACTCCAACACTGCCTGCCGGGGGCGGTCAACACGATTAGGGCACTGGCCGGCCCTCGCCTCGGTCCGGCCCCGGCTCGGCCCATGATCCGCCGGACGAGCCCTAGCGGCCTGTCAGTCGCCGTGGCGGCGGCCATCCTGGGCTTCCTGTGGAAGCGTCCACCGTGCGCCGGGTGACGTCAGCGTAAGCGTGTCGACACCCGGTACTCGCCACCTGGGCCCTGCGCCTTGCCGGTAGTCGGCGGCTCGTCCGTGTCGGCATGGGGTTCCGGCAGGGCGAAACCCTCGGGCTGCATTGGTCGTACGTCGACCTGGAAGCGGAACTGTTCCGCCCCGAGTGGCTGCTACAGCGCCTCACATGGCGGCACGGCTGCGACGACCCCCACGTCTGTGGCGGGCGCCTTCACCGCTTCGAGCCGTGCCCGCCGGACTGCATCACACACAAGGGGTACAAGCGTGGCTGCCCCGAAGGCGTGCACCAGACGCTGGCCTCCACGGCCGGGGCCAGCACGCGGGAGCTGATGACGCGGATGGGCCACAGCAGCTCGCGCGCCGCGCTGATCTATCAGCACATGACAAGCGACCGGGTCCGGGCCATCGCCGAACGGCTCGGTGCCATGATCAGGTGCGGTGGGGGAGTGGTCTCCGCCCCCTCCGAGAAGGACCCTGCGGGCCCGTAGTGGCACGCCTGTGGCACGGCCCCTGAAACGCCGAAGGGCCAGCCTGGGAGGAAATCCCTCCTGAGCTGGCCCTTTTCTCTGTGCCCCCGGCAGGATTCGAACCTGCGACACCCGCTTTAGGAGTTTTCCCCGGACAGGGCTGTGACCTTCGGAAACAGCAGCCGAATGGTGTCTGGCCTCGGAAAACACCCCTCCGTAGTTCTCGGGTGTTCACGGGATTTCCCGGCCTCGTGTGTGCCGAATCCGTTCTGGCTGGGGTCGGCTGCCCGGGACAAGGCGATTCGGGAAACATCGACGCCCGTGGCACGAGGAGTAGCGTGGAGGCGGCGAGGCGAGTCCCGTGATCGCACCGATTCCAGAAGACGGGTGATCCTCATGACCGGCTCCGATGCACGGCCTGTTTCCCGGCATGTGCCCAGTGGCGTTCACGAGGCCGTGCAGCCGGGGTGTGCGCTGCTCCGGCTGGAGACCACGGAGGCACGCGAAGGCGTCCTCGATGGTGCGTGGTGGCCGCGGTCGCGCGACATCGGTGCCGAGCTGCCCGCGCTGCTGAGCGCCCTGACCGGCCGCCTCGGCCCCGTCACGCGCGTCGGGCTGGACGCCGCGGCCTGGGAAGGGCTCCCGACGCGGATCGTCGTCGAGGACCGGGTGGTGCACATCGACTCCTTTCCGGTGGGCGACGACACCGTCCTGATCACTCGCGGCGATCAGGACATCTTCTCGCTGCTGGTGGTTCCGCCGGACACGGCACCCGAGGCCGCCCGCGCCGCGATGGCTCAGGCCGTCCGGGCCGACAACGTCACCCAGGCGGAACAGATTCTCATCGACACCGGAAGCGCACAGGTGCCGCCGGACTGACGAGCGAGCCGGAGCGGCACTGGACGACATCGATGAGGTCAGCCGCGCCACTCCACCAGGAGCAGCGTCGCGTCGTCCGTGGTGTGTCCGCCCCGGGCCCGCTTGAGCGTGTGGGACAAGGAGCGCGCCACTGCCCGGATCCCGCGGCCGGTTCTCTCCAACTGGTTCACCCAATCAATCAGCTGGCTCTCTCCGAACTGCTCTTCACCCATCGCGTGTTCCTCGATCAGTCCGTCGGTGAAGCAGAGGAGGCGGTCCCCCGGCTCCAGCTTCATCTCGCAAATCTGCGGCTCCGGACCGCCGAAGCCCACAGGGAGGGTCGTCGGACCGGTCAGCCGGAGGGCTACACGATGATCACGGACGAGCATCGGTGACGGGTGCCCGGCGTTGACCCACTGAAGATGTCCCGTCGTGGTGTCCAGCTGCAGCATCTGCGCGGTGACGAAGTGCTCGGGGCCGAACTGGTGCGCCACAGCGCGGTCCATGAAGTCGTAGATCTCCGGCAGCCCGGTGCCGGCGCGGCGGGCGTGACGGTAGGCACCGATGGCCACGGTGGCCATCGTGGCCGCGTCCAGGCCGTGGCCCATCGCGTCGATCATGGCCACGTGGAGGACGTCTCCGTTGAGGGCGTAGTCGAAACTGTCCCCCGCCACGTCATAGGCGGGTTCCAGGATCCCGGCCACGGCGACCCGAGGCATGAGCATCGCCAGTGGCGGCAGCAGGGACCACTGGATCTCCGCGGCGACGCTCATCGGTTCGCGGCGTCGGACACCGAAAAAGAGGTCGGAGTAGCCGTGCTTGGTCACCAGTAGGTCGGCCACCAGGCCGGCGATCCTGCGCAGTATGCGGCGGTCGTGATCGTCGACGCTGTCCAACGTGACTGCCATGACCCCGACCTGGTCGCCGCCGTCCAGCAGCGGCAGGTGGACCCGCACGCCGTCGTCCTCGGGCAGCTCGACGGGGTGAGCGTCGAGAAAGCAGCGACCCGCCACGGAGTCGTCGATCACCTGCAGTTCGCCCTCCGTGAGGCCGTCGCCGGGCAGGGGTACCAGCAGCAGTTGTCCGTAGTCCTGCAGCAGCACCTGCGGTCGGCGGCCCCCGAGCCGCTCCATCACGTCGGCGACCAAGGGCCCGATGAGATGGGGCGGCAGTTCATGCGCGCGATCGAGGACCTCGCCCAGCAGAGCTTCCCCGAAGCTCTCGGAGCGGTCCGCCCGCCGTCCGGTCGTCATACACTCACCCGCCACGGGCCGGGCCGGTCAGCGCGGCGGGCTGGGACGACGCAGGGTCTGCCGGTGTCATCGCTCCATCGAGGGGTCGTAGACGCCCGGATCGGCTCGGGCACGTGGGCCCGACCGGATCGGGCTGCTCATCTGAGTCCGGCTCCTCCTTCCGACTCCCATGTGTCCTGGCCGTCGGAGCCGCACTCGGCGAATGCGAGCAGGCGCGGAGCCGACAGCGAGTTGCCGGGGTCGGCGGCAGCGATCAGCAGCCCGGCAGCCGTTCCGGCCGGCTCGTCCGGTGGGATCACCAGCAGTTCCCAGCGTCCCACGGTGCCGCAGTCCACGGTGATGGCATGCGCCTCGGCGGCGAGGTCGGTCAGGTCCACCTCGATCACATGCCCGGGCGCCATCACCTTCTGCGGGGCATCGGGCCAGGCGGCGGTCCCCACGGTGACGTGGATGACGGTGCCGACGCTCGGATCCAGGGAGCCGACCAGCGCGGGCAGCTCCAGTTCCAGTTCGGCGCAACGCGGCCACCACGCTCCGTCCAGCGGTCCGTGGCTGGCGTCCCGCGTGAGGCGCAGCCGGGGCAAGGGCATCCGGTAGGTGTGTCCCTCAGCTGGTGCCGGACCTTCGGCGGGCTTGGTGATGGCGTCCATCGTGCGATCCCGTCCCGGGCGGCTTCCGGCTGCCCGTGTCTGTCACTCGCCGGGAACGGCGCCGCCGTGGTCGTGCGCCCGAAAAGCTCTCGGTACCTGCCAGGTTACTCCCGGCCGTCGCGGGAGGCGCGGTGCGCAGCCGTTGCGCGGAGATACGTCCGTACGGCAGACGACGGGTGGCGTGACCGCCGCGGCCGGTACGAACGCCGACTCGTCGCCCCTCCGTCACATCATCGGCGTGCCGGGGACAGCCCTTCGACAGGCAGGCTCAACACGCAGGGGGCGACGGGGCCGGGCAGTCCGACGACCTCACCCATGTTCTGCCAGCCCCAGGACGAGAAGGCGGCTTGTCCTGCCTGGTCGGCAGGATGCAGCAGGGTGACCCCGAGGGAGGAGTGCAGGTCTGTGAGCAGACGCTGTTGCAGGCGGCGGGCGATATCGCGGTGCTGAGCGTGCGGATGGGCCACGACCTGGGTGAGGACGACGAACCGCGCGCGGGAGGTGAGCCGCTGGATGGTCTCCTGGAGCGTTCCGTCGAACCCCCGCCGGCCGGAGCCGTCAGGGCCCACCGGAAAACCGAAGGCGCAACCGACCAGCACCGTCGTCTCGGCGACCAGCAGCGCGAAGCCGGGGCGGTGGGCCGTGACCGCCAAGCGGCGCAGGAAGTCTCCACGGTCGTGGTACGCCTCGCCGGGGGTGCCCGCGACAGACTCCGCAGCCAGGTCCGCGATGTCCTCGCACATGCCTTCGGCCTGCCAGCGGGTCAGCCGGCGAAGGCGGATCGCGTCCTTGAGGACCGGCTGATCCGGCTGACGAGCGGGGTCCCCGGGCGCCCGCGTCGCGGTACTCATGAGGTCGCCGGGTGCGGCGGGCGGCACGGGGCTCACAGGCGCCGCAAGGAGCAGCGAAGCAGATCCGGTGACAGCGAGGAGCTGGGTGATCTGCGCGCACGGGTGATGCAGCCGCAGGGAGGCGTGAACCCGGCCGGCGCGCCGTGACGCCGACAGGAGGACGTCCAAGCCCCTGGCGTCGCAGGAGCCGACCGTGGTCAGGTCGATGTCGATCACGGTGACACCGTCCAGCAGACACTGCTCCAATGCGGCCCGCAGCAGCGGCGTCGTGGCCGGTCCGATGTCACCGGCGAGCGTGACGAGCGTCCGCTCCCCTCGGTTCCGCCGACGGATGTCCAGCCGGGGAAAGGCCATCACGCTTCCCCTCGGCCGGGGGGTGGACCAGCGCGGGTGCTCAGCGCGGCCCCAGCCATGACGAGCTTGCGTGGAGTTGCTTCGACCGCGGCGGACATGATGCCGACCCGTCTCCGCGCCGACCACTGGGGCGGCCCGGGTTCCTCTCTCGCCGAGGACGACCCGGCGTGGCGGCCGGTGTGCGTGGTGCCCTCGGTACGTCAACCCTACGTCGCCTGCGACGGGAAGCGGCTGCGCCGAGGGTGCCAGGAGTACGGTGGGGAGGGTCGAGGGTACTTCGTACACCGGTGACAGGGCTGGTCTCGTCCTCGGCGCGCTCCTCACGGGCCGTTTTCAGCCCGGGACAGGTTCCGCCCGATGACCACCGAATCCCTGCACTCACCGTACTCATCCCTGACCGTGGACGTTCCGGATGCCCCTCCCGCCGAGGGCAGGGTCGAGGTCCGCATCGTCTCCATGGACGCCGAAGCGGCCCGGCACGTCGCGGACGCTCTCCGGCTGCTGTTCGCCGGGGGCGAGCAGCGCAGTTACCCGGCGTTCCCGTCAGGTAGAGGGACGCGTCTGCACCTCACGCTCGACCCCGAGCGGGGCGCCGGCCCGCTCCGCTCCTGGCTGGAGGCCAGCAGGCCGCCGGTCGACCGGACACATCCGGGCGAGACGGTGTAATGCGTGTGGCCGCCGGGCGGGCCGTCGCCCGCCGAACCCCCGACCGTGGCGAGTCCCCCACCCCTACCGCCCCAGGAGTCCTCATGACCACCACCCTTTCGCTTCACCCGCCTTCCGCCCGGCTCCGGCTGGGGGAGCAGTCCTTCCATGACGGCTCGGCCCGGCGTATCGACGGGGCCTGGTGGCCGAGGTCCTACGACCTGACCGCCGAGCTCCCCGGACTGCTCGCCGGGCTGCCGCACCGCTGGGGGCACATCAGCAGCGTTCTCGTGAACGGGGCGATGTGGTCGCTGTCCGGGGACGGGATGCTCATCGAGGACCAGAGGGTGCACCTGCGCCGGACGGACTTGCCGCGAGCCGAACACACCATCTGCCTGCTCGCTCCCGGGTACGGCCGCTGGGACCTTCTTGTCGTGCCACCCGCCGCTACGGAGGAGGAGGCCGAGCGACTCATGGAGACGGCCACGGCGGACGCCCCGCTTGCGGGGCGCACTGCCTGACCTGGACGGGCCGGCCTGTGCAGGTGCGCTGCCGGGCCTCACAGGCCACCGCAACGGCCTGCAGTGTGCTCAGATTTCCCCGACGGCAGGGCGTTTGAAGCATCAGGTCTTGAGGCGGCCGACCGTGACGCGTTGGCCCTTCAGCAGGGGCAGGTTGCGCACGCAGAAATGATGCACTTCGGCAGGCGCGACGCCTCCGGCGACCAAGTTGGCGACAGCGTCGTACGGTTACCAGCACATGACCAGCGACCGTGACCAGGCCATCGCCGACCGGCTCGGGGCCATGATCCGGGGCGTTGGGGGAGCGGCTTCGGACTCCTCCGGAGAAGGCGCCGAGCGGACGTAGTGGCACGCGTGTGGCACGGCACCCGGAACGACGAAGGGTCAGCCTGACAGGAAAACCCTCCTGAGCTGGCCCTTCTGTCTGTGCCCCCGGCAGGATTCGAACCTGCGACACCCGCTTTAGGAGTGGGATCGAATCCTTGCTGGGTGGTGTTCGACGCTGCCGAAGGGTGCTGTTCTGCCTGATCAGCGCCCTGCGGCGTCATACCCCACCCCGCTCGTGACGCCCCGTGCTGGACCGTCCGCTCACGCATCGCGCACGCACGGAGCTCGCGGCCTGGAAGGCAACTGCGCAGCTGGCAGCCAGGTCATCCCGCACTGTGGGCAATGACGCGGACACCTCGACACAAAGGGCCACCCACCACCACCGCGCTTTCCAAATGTTCGTACGTCCGTCCGGCGGCGGCCTTAGGCGTCCTGACCTGCGGCGGAGCGCTCGGGGCAACCAGAACGGCAACCAGGCCCTGCTCCGTGCGGCAGCGGGTGCGTGTCACCGACTGGCCGACCGGCGAGGGCGCTCAGCCAGTCGGCGCAAGGTGTTGAAAGACAGCACCCCGCGCGTCTCCACATCTACCTGGGTCGCCTGGAGCGCCTGCGCAGCAGCTTTGCTGAACATCGTTGCCAGCCGACCGCAGAGCTTGACGGCCGACAGCTGCCGCAACTCGTGGTGCGCTGGGGGGTAGTAGTGGCCCAGGTACTTCGAAGCGTTCTCCTCTCCGCGGACGCGCTCCAACAGGATGGAACAGACGGCGGGGGCGTCCTTGGTGGCCGCATCGCGGGTCTGGGCGTTCAACGCCGCGGCCGACTTGGCAAGGCTCACCAGCGCGTAGCCCGCCCGGTCCTCATCCAGTGTGAAGCCGACCTGGTCGTCCAGTGCAAGTGCCGCCAGGCCGGCCGATGTCTGGGTCTCCGCTTCATCCCGGAGTGAGATCGAGAACTCCACCAGGAACGCCCTGACCGCCTTGTGGTAGTCGTCGTAGATCGCAAGCTCAGGAGCGAGTTTTCTAGCGTAGGCACCGGCTCTCTGCTTCCCTTCCAAACGGAGGGCCCTCAGCAGGGACACCCGCGACTCGAGGATCTTGCGGCCGGTGCCCTGCACCGCCCCCTTGGCCGCCCACACTGACTCGGGCGCTGACAGGGAGCGGGACAGCAGGTAGGCATCGCGATAGCCCTCGAGGATTGAAGCCTTCTTCGCCAGCCGCTCCCCGCCAGCCTGCCCCACGAGTTCGTAGACCTTTGAGGCGGTTCCTTCCCGGTACAGGTAGTCGACCACCGTTGCGGCGATGGATGGATGCCGGCAGTAGACACGGTTGCCAGCGAAGGTCACTGCGGCCTCCCGGCCGAGCGTTTGAAGGATCTTTCCGTCGGCGAAGATCGGGTCGAGCCCCACCATGGCCGCGATCACCGACCTGCTGGCCCCCTTGCCGTGGTTGCCGTCCTTGTCGAGCGTGTTCTGCATCACACAAATGCCCCCGAAGACATCGCCGAGGTCGACAGAGTTGGTCAGCTTGATCTCGTGCAGCTTGCGGATCAGCTCCTCCACTCGGGCGCCTAGATCCGCCCCGTACCGGACATCGAGAACCGCTCCGAAGAGTGTGTTGCTCTCGGCTGCCATGGCGCCGGCCGACGTCACGAGGCGCTCCGCGACGGTGTCGACGTCCTGGTTCTCGCCCGACAGCAGTCCGAGCCCCTGCCATGTCAGAGCGATGTTCCTGGCGTCGTTGTCGGTGATGCCATGGAACAGGACGTCCTGAATCCAGGGTCGCAGTGTCGAACCTGCGCCCTGCCACCACAGCCGGTCGTGACTGGCAAGCAGAAAGGCGATGCCCGACCCCTCGGCCGCCCATATGTCCTTCGTGGAGACCATGTCGGCCATGATCAGGTCGGCCTCGTCGGCGCAGATCAGCGTCTTCCCCGCCGTGCGCACGTCGTTCAGCCACTCCTTGGTCAATGCCGGTGCGCCTGGTTCCCGCCAGAGCACGTTCCACTCCGGTCGCGAGCCTGCCACCGCGTGTGCCACCTGGCGGAGGGCCAGGGACTTGCCCTCGCCGAGCGGACCGATGGCCACCGCGCCGCCGCCACCACCGACCCGCAGGCATTCGACCATCGTCTGCTCCAGGGAGACCGTTGAGCTAAGGACGGGCCAGCGACCCGGTGCGGCGTCCGCCCACACCGGCTGGCTGCCCTCCGCGAAGGGCTGCGGCTGGTACGAGGCCGACTCGACCAACACACGCGGCACGCGCGAGTACCCGAAGGGCGATGAGGTCTCCTCGGTTTCCGTCTCTTCCGGCTCCAGCTCGTCGGTGAACAGCTCGTGCCCGTCGACGCCGAGGTAGAGGGTGAAGCCGGGAGCACCCACGAAGTCACTTAGAGCGCCGCTCGTTACAGCGGCGGCATCTGTTTCATACGCCGCCCAGAGAACCTCGGCCTCCAGCAGGTCGGCCTTGTTGTTGAGGACCTGGCTGTGCAGGCTCCTCATGAAGCTGTCGAGCCACCCGCTGTAGCCCACCACCAGCACGACCGAGTTAGCGAGCAGCCGTCTCAGCACATCGTCCAGTCCGGGGCGGGCGGCGGTGATCCTTGTCGGTACGTTGCTCGTCGCCTGACCGGTCCAGTAGCCGTGGATATGCAGCACCGGGTAGGCGATGGTTTCGTTCAGCTGCCCCATTGCGGGGACGGTGTCGGTTGGAATGGGGATCGGGACCGCTTGAATGCCGACCTGACCGAGGGCGATCTCGATCAGCGGGTCGAAGTTTGTGGTGATGATTGGGCCCCGTACCCGCCCGCTCAGCGACCTGAAGAACTGCGCGAACCGCTGGTACCCGCGGGGGATGACCCAGTTCCCCGCCCTCGCGTACTCCCGGCAGCGCTCCTCATCCCTGGCAACCTCCGCCACGTCCTTCTCGGGCACGTCGGGGCACGCCTGGAGCACAGCCGTCCGGATCGCTCGCATGACCGTAGGCTCACCTGCTTGCCTGGTCAACACTGCCGCCGCGCTTTGGTATTTGACGCCGGGGTCTGAGGCGTCTGCGACGGTTGCGTCGAACCTGGCCAGGCCAGCCTTCGGCACGTGGTTCCGGAAGATTTCCGTTAGCTGGGGGACGCTGGGGAGGACCTCGCTGCTGATCCCCGAACCGAACACGGTGACAAGGCGACGGTCGGCCTCATCGGCCAAGACCTGGAGGCGGATCTTGAGGTCGGTGATGTCACCGAAGTCGATAGGGCCCATGAACGGATCCAACCACTGCGACTGGAGAGGCGCACACCTCCCGCTGTGCCCTCCCGCCACACGAACGATTTCAAGCCACCTCCGAATGGCTTTGGTTCGCCGATCGCCGAGACGCCGACGACGCTTATGATCGGCCCTTGTTGGGTCCGAGGCAGAGGGGACGCCACCGTTGAGTCCGTTGCAGCTCGCCATCACGGCGATCCTCACCATCACCGGCATCGCCCTACAGATCTGGTCGTCCGCGCCGAGCCGGGCCGAGCGACAGTACGCCCTCCAACTCCCTTCCGTTCTGCTGTATTCGCTCGCCGCGGCGCTCTTCCTGTTCTCGGTCTTCCCGGATTCGCTGACGGAGGGCAGGGCGTTGGGGTTCGGCCTCAGCGGTGCGGCGGGATTCGCCGCCTTCTTCATGCTGAGTTCCTTCACTTGGCTCGCCAAGACTCGCCGACGGGACGAACTGGCTGCCCAGTTGAAGAAGGCTCAGCGCGAGAACACTGCTCTGCGGCGGAAGCTGACGGGTGAAAGGTCCTCGGGAGAGGGGCCGCGCCCACTCGCGCAGTCCACGCGGTACGACGTCCCCCTGCGCGGCAGCCGACGGCACCGGATCGGAGTGGTTACCGGCAATCTCGCGAATGTGCTCGGCGTCGATGTGTGGGTCAATCCAGAGAACACCCGCATGGAGATGTCCCGCGTCGACGAGCCGACCGTCTCCGCTGCGATCCGCTATCACGGGGGCCGCCGGGATGACACTGGGCATCTGGTCGACGACGTCATTGCCAAGGAGCTCGCCGAGCGGATGGATGGCCGGCAGCACGTGTCGGCGGGCCAAGTGGTGGTCACCGGGCCAGGCGAGCTGCTGGAGAGTCATCAGGTTCGGAAGATCGTGCATGTTGCTGCGGTCGAGGGGGAACCCGGCTCTGGCTACCGCCAGGTGATGGACCTGGCGCGGTGCGCCCGCAACATCCTGTCTGAGGTTGACCGGCTTGCCGAGGCCGGGGAGCCACTGCGCTCGGTAGTCCTGCCGCTGCTGGGAACCGGCGGGGGCAACAGCGATCTACACCGCACTGTGGATACCCTGCTGGCGGCCACCGTGAGCTACTTTGAAGCCCATCCGGCGTCTCGCATCCGGATCGTCTATCTGCTGGCGTACACGGATGTGCAGGAGGCCGTCTGCCGGACCGCCCTCGACACGCGTCCCGAGCTTTCGACGGGGGCCTGACCGCGTATCGCCATGGCGGCAGGGACTTCGGGTGCTCCCGGTCGAGGGCCGGAAGTCAGGGCCGTCGGCCGGTTCGTCTGAACGGTCGGCTCGCTGTCCGCTCCGCGCAGGCCGGTCAGGACTCGCCCGATGAGCATCGGGGCGGCTTGCCGACCGTCGAAGCCGGGCTCACCCAGGGCCCTGCTGGGGCGAGAGGGAACCACTGCCCAGACGATCTTCCCTGGGTATGGCTGTGTGGGGGAGTAGCCCCAGCGGCTGGCCACTACGAACCGAACCCGATGAGTCCGTCACACTTGCCGCCCTCGGCACCGGAGCCACGGAGGTTGCTAGTCATCTCGCGCGAGCGCTGATCACGCAACACCCCTCCAGCAGATAGGCCGTGCTCTGGTCGAATCCGTCCAAGGGGCAGCGGGCAACGGGAAATCGGATGCGTCAGTCGTGTCTCCCCGAGGAGACTCGCGGCATGGAAGCATCTGACGAGACGATCGCCAGTGATGGTCTGGACGCCGGAGCACACCGGCCTCTTCCTCGATCACATCGCGGAGGACCGCCTGTACGCGCTGTTCCACCTGATCGCGTTCCGCGGACTGCGACGGGGCGAGGCGTGCGGACAGAAGTGGACCGACACCCACCTGGACGCCGGTCTCATCACCGTCGCCAAGCAACTCGTCGTGGACGGCTGGGAGGTGTACGAGGACGACCCCAAGACCGATGCCGGCGCGCGCACCATCGCGCTCGACTCCGACACGGTCCAGGCCCTCAAGCGGCACCGTGCCCAGCAGGACAAGGACCGCGAGGAGTGGGCGAGCGCCTGGGTGGAGACGGGACGCGTCTTCGCCAAGGAGAACGGCGAGATGCTCCACCCCGCCAATGTCACCCGGCGCTTCATCGAGCTGTACGAGGAGATCGGTCTCCCGCCCATCCGGCTCCACGACCTCCGCCACGGCGCTGCGACGCTGGCCCACGCGGCTGGGGCCGACCTGAAGGACATCCAGGAGATGCTCGGCCACTCCTCGATCACCATCACGGCCGACACCTACACGAGCCTGCTGCCCGAGGCGGACCTGGCGATTGCCGAAGCCGCAGCCCGGCTCGTGCCGCGCGCCCAGCGCGTGCTGGATGGTGCTGATCCATCCGGAGAGATATCGGGGCCTGGCGCCCCGTCCGCTCACGCACCGCTCACGCAAACGGCCCCGGACGAGAGGTCCGAGGCCGAATAGAGCGCCCATCTGGGGGAGAACCCCAGGTCAGAGCGCTAATGCGTTGTGCCCCCGGCAGGATTCGAACCTGCGACACCCGCTTTAGGAGTTCGATCGCCGACCCATACGACGTCCGGCAACGCGCTCGTGGGGCTGCATTAGTTTCCGGGTCGTGGCCGCCCCTGTGCGCTCCGGTCCGTCGTCGTTGATGTCAACCGGTGATGTCAGGCTGCGGGCGCCCGTGATCTTCGAGAGGACTTTGTCCAGTGCGCTTCGCCCCGGCCGCGGCAGCAGCCGCTGCGCTCGCCGCTCTTGTGGTCTGTTCGGTGGAGATCGGCGTGCCGTGCAGGGGCGGGCATCCGGCCTGTCGTCACTGTGAGCGATAGCAGACGTGATTGACGTGTAGCTCTGGATCGGGGCTACCGCCCGAGAGGAAGGGCCCCATGGCAGCGTTTCGAGGCGCCTGTCTGCGCAGCGCGATCGCTGTGGCCGGCATGGTGGTGGGTTTGGTGGCCATGCCCGCGACGGCCCAGGCCGCGACAACCAACGTGCCCTGTGACCCGACCGCACTGAAGAACGCGATCACTAGCGCCAACTCCGGGGACACGCTGGTGCTGGCCCACAACTGCGTCTACAGCTACGCCACGCCGGACAACGCCAACAACGCTTTGCCCGTGATCACCAAGAAACTCACCATCAATGGACGCGAAGCCACCATCCAACGAGATCCGACGACGGCAGCCGTGTTCCGCATCTTCGAAATCGACGGACCCGGGAACCTGGCACTCAACGATCTCACCGTCCGCAACGGCAGCGCCCCGGGTGGTCCTGGTGGCAACATCTTCGTCCAGCCGGGTGGGACACTCAGCCTCACCCGTAGCGTCGTGACGAACGGCACCGCCACCGACGGCGGCAACATCTTCGCCAATGGGGGTGGCACGGTCGACCTCGCCCGTAGCGTCGTGAGGAACGGTACCGCCTTCGACGGCGGTGGTTTCTTCATTCTCGCCTCTGCCACGGTGCGGATCCGTCACAGTGCCATCCGCGACAACACCTCGGCAGCATTCGGCGCCGGCATCTCGAGCAGAGGCGACCTCACGATCGCCGACGGCACCACCATCAGCAATAACGCCACCGGCGGCGTCGGTGGCGGACTCGCCAACAGCGGCCCGGCGACGATCGATGATTCCAAGATCTTCTCGAACACCGCAGCCAGCACCGGTGGCTTCAGAGGTGGCGGAGGGATCTTCAACCTCAACCCCGGCACGGTGAACCTGCACCACACCCGTGTGGAGCACAACACGGCCACCGCAACGGCGAATGCGCCGGGCGTGGGCGGGGGGATCTCGAACCAGGGAGTGGCCGCCATGGTGACGATTGACGGCGGAAAGATCGGACACAACTCGGCCGAGGGGACCAATGCCCAGGGTGGTGGCGTCTACAACGAGGGCACGCTGAGCACCAAGCGGCTGGAGATCGAACACAACACCTCCACCGGCACGGGTGCCCAGGGCGGTGGTCTGACCAACAACGGTGGGACCGCCACGCTCACCAGCAGCCAGGTGGAGCACAACACCAGCAGCACCCCTCCCGGCGGAATCAACAACAAGGCCGGCACGGTGGCCCTGAACGACAGCAAGGTGAAGCACAACAAGCCCACCAACTGCGCTGGCAGCGCAGTCCCGGTGCCTGGCTGCGTGAACTGACCAACCGGACTAACCCGCCACTCGCCCCAGCTCCCATCCCGTCCGCCGTCGACCCACACACCGTGGAGCGGGCGTGGTTCAGGGCGTCAAGGTGGAGCACGCCACTGTACGAACGACCTGGACGCCATGGGCCGCGTCTGCTCGGCTCTGCCTGGGTCGATGGCGTAGGGGATGGGAGCTCCCCGCGCACGGCACAACGGACCCGCGGTCGGCGGCGGCGCCCCCTCCATCCCGGTGCTGGCCGATCCCCCGCCGGAGGCACTGTTCTGACCTCGGCTGTGCTGTCTCAGCCCAGCCCAGCCCAGCCCCGGCCTGGTCTTCGCCCCCTTGTGGGCGCGGGCGGGGTTGCGTCCTGGGAAGTGGTGTACGGGCTCCCACCTGATCCGGGCGTTTGGCCCGGCGTCGGAGTGAGTGTCCGGATATGAGAACGGCCACCGGCTGATCTTTCAAGACGACCAAGTCTTTGAAGGAGATCAGCACGATGACCGCACCCGACAGTCTGCCCCTGCACGCCCTCGCGGAAGACAATCTCGCCTCGGCGAGTCCGGACCTGCTGCGCGCGATGAAGTACCCCTCGTACTGCGGCTTCAGAGCGGCCCGCATCAACGACTCCAGCCGGTCGACCAACTTCTCGTACCGGCGCCGGGACAGCTCGTTCTTCGCGGGCATCTCGCACAGCTCCCACCTCTGCCCGCAGCCGCATGTGTGCCATATGTGTGCTGCGAGTACGAAGGCCCTCCCGTCCGTCGGACGGAAGGGCCTCTGACCAGGTGCTTCACTGTGCCCCCGGCAGGATTCGAACCTGCGACACCCGCTTTAGGAGTTCGATCCGAGCCCTGCCCGGTGGCGTCAGTTCCCGGTCGGGTCGAACGTGCCGGGCCGCGTATGGGTGCCCGCGTCCGGTGCTGTTGATGTCACCCGTGGATGTCAGCAGAAGCTAGCGCTTCTTGCGGATCCTGCGCTTCTTCTCCTTGGCTTCCTTCTCCTTGCGCTGGGCCACACCGTACGCGGATCACGGCCCCTGATGGAGTGGGCATCGGGATGTGCCGGAGGACATCGTCGGCTGTCAGACACGGAGCGGCAGGATTTTCTGCCGTGCCGTGTCATCCCCGCGCGTGGTGCGCTCCGTCGGACTGGGCAGAGACGAACGGAGGGCGCACCCTGTGCGTAGCGCAGACCTGGAGGAGTTCCGCGGCTTCGCCGAGGACCGGTTGCCGCACCTGCGGCGAACCGCGTACCTGATGTGTGGCGACTGGCACCAAGCCGAGGACATCACGCAGACCGCGTTGACCAAGCTGTACGCGGTGTGGGGCAGACGGCATCGGATCGACAACCTGGAGGCCTACGCCCACCGGGTGTTGACCCGGGCCTGCATCGACCACACTCGGCGCCGCTGGCGGCGCGAGGACCCGACGCCCGCACTGCCCGACCGGGCCGGCCCGGGCGCCGACCCCACGCTCGGCCTGCAGGTGCGCGCCGCGCTGGCCGTCCTGCCGCCGCGGCAGCGGGCCGTGGTGGTCCTGCGGTTCTGGGCCGACCTGGACATCAAGGCCACCGCCAAGGCGCTCGGCTGCACCGTCGGCACGGTCAAGACCCACAGCTCCCGGGCCCTCACCCGACTGCGTGAGCTGCTCGGCGAGAGCGACCCGTTCAACGAACTGTCCGTTGCCCCTGCTCCCCTGAAGGAAATGCTGTGACACACAACCACGCTCTCGACGGGCACGACGAGATGCAGGCCCTGCTCGCGGCCGGGCTCGACGCCGAACCGCCGCTGCGGTCCGGCACGGTGGACGCTGCGGTTGCGGCCGGGCGGCGCCGCCGCGGTACCCGCATGGCCACCCGGGTCGGCGTCGGCGTGGCGGCCACCGCGGCGGTGGCCGCGGTGGTGGGCTACCCGACGGGCGGCGCCACCCCGGGGCCGGACACCACGACGGTGGCCGCCGACCCGCTGGTCGGCCCGCTGACCCTGGCCGGCTCGACCAGTGCCGGCGCGAAGCCGCTGCGCCCGGACTCCTTCGGATCCGGTTCCGGTCAGCCCACCGGCTGGAGCAGCGAGAAGCTGGGGAACACCCTGGCAGCGCTGCTTCCGGCAGCCGGCAGCAAGACGGTGACCAGTGGCGAATTCCCGGGCCGCACCTTCCGGGTCGTTTGGAGGTCCGCAGCCGGCCCGGTGGAGTTCCACGGCGGCGCCGAGTGGACCGCCGACGCGCCGAAGGTTCCGTTCTGCGCCACGATCGCGCTGCCCAAGTTCACCCCGCGCCCCGGCGCCCCGTCCCCGCAGGAGGTCGCCCCGCGCACCGACTGCCAGGTGATCAAGCTCCCGGATGGCGCCCGAGGTGAGGCGATGACGCTGACCTTCCCGCAGGACGGCGAGGTCTCGCAGTACGTCCGCGTGCAGCGCGCCGACGGCCGGACGGTGGTGCTCCAGCAGTGGGCCGGGAAGCCGGGCGCGGCCCTGAAAATCAGCGACCTGGTGAAGATCGCTGACAATTCCGCCTGGCGGTTCTGACCGGCGCGGGTGTCCGGGCGCAGCCGCGCCCGGACACCCGTGTGCCTTGGGCGGCCCGGAACCCCGGCCCCAACGACCTGATCCCGCTGCCCAGCAACGAGATCCAGCGCCTGCTTATCGCGCTCGTCCCCCAGCCACTCCACGGCGCCGCCCGCCGACTTCGCTGGTCCGAATGGAGACGCCGTCACCAGGTACGATCGCGCGCCAGCAACAATAAGGCCCAGGTCAGAGACCTGGGCCTCAAGTATGGAGCGGGTGACGAGAATCGAACTCGCGCTCTCAGCTCGGGAAGCTTGGATTCTCTATGGGTGGCTGCCGTCCTGACCTGCGGCGCAGCGGCCCTGGGGCATGAACGGCTGGTGCCCTGGTTCCCCGACATTCCCCGCGGTTCCCTGCACGATCTGGCACCGTTCTGGCACGACCTCTTCGTCCGCTTCTAGGGGTACGGGGCGGTGCCTGGCCGGTACCATGCGCAGGCTGGGCAGTGTCCACGCGATGGGGGAGCGACACGCATGCTCGTATAGACGAGTGGGCAAGTTGTGTGGCGCGTGTTCAACGGCCAGCAGCGGCATGGCATCGCCTTCAGGGCCGCCGAAGTCACCCCGGCCGCCTTCCCGGCCGCCATGGGGGCCACGGCCTGATGACCGACCTGGCAACGCTTCTGGAGTTGGATGGTCCCGTCGCCGCACTCGGCGGTGGGCTCGCCGTCCGCGGGCGTTGCCGTCAGCGTTGCCGTCATTGCCGTGTGCCTAGGAGCTGGGCCCGACAGTCTTGGTGATGTTCTGACACGCGGTCTGTTGACGCCGCGCTCCACACGGCGTTGGATCTTCCCTGCCCGTGCGGGTGTACGGGTAGAGAGCTGGGACGATGACCGAGGACGCCAGACCCGGGCTGATAAGGGTGGTGTACTTCCAGCAGACGTGCGCATCGATGATGGGCGGCGGCGCGGTGCTGTCCGAAGGGTTGCTGCTGGTCTTGATTGGTACGGCTCACCGGCTGGAGACCCTCCTGGTGGGAACAGTTGCGGTGGCTCTTGTGTCACTGGTGCTACTGCCGCTGCGCTTCCGTCTCCCCGCCCGGCTTCGCCGCACGTACGAGCATGCCGTGCGGATCGACAGCGCCGAAGAACAACCGCACACCGGCCAGGACGCGGCGCAGCGGCTGTCGCTACGGCGCACGGCCGGATTCGTGGGTGGAGCGGTCTGTTGGATGATGCTCATCGGCCTGGCAACGCATCAGCTGATGCCGCCGCTCATGCTGGTTCCGGTGGCCGTGGCCCAGTGGGCGCAGTCCCGGGCGACCGCGAAATGGGAGCGGGTGAACGGGGCTGACCTGTGGCAGACCGTGCCCGGGCTGCTGGGTGCCCGAGGCCCGGTGTTTCGTGTGCCGGCAAAGCGCGGTATCTGAAGCCACGGCCTTAGGGGCCGCCACTCCCGGCACCGTGGACCGATCTTGTACCGACATCCCCGCCCCTGACAGGTTGACCCCATGGGACTCTTCGACAAACTGACCGGAACCAAGCGCCCCGCCGAGGGCATCGCTCCGCGCCCCGCTGCCGAGGTGCACGCGGCCCTGCTCGGGCTCAGCCGTCCCGACGTCCCCTACGTCGTCCGGGACGGCCGCGCGGAGGGCGCCGACCTGGTGGCCGAGTGGCGCGTCCTGGACCCGGCGTGGCGGACCTTCTTCATCCGTACGCAGGTGAGCCGGGTGTTCCAGACCCGGATGCGGCTGGTCCCGGAGAAGCACGAAGTCCGCTGCCTCGACCAGCAGTTCGAGGTCTCGTGGGTCGGTGACACCCCCCGGCTGGCCATCGCGGCCGAGGCCCAGCGCGGCCAGGTGCACACGGTCTCCAAGCGCTGGACGCTCGGCGGCGGCGAGGACGGCGGCATCGAAGCGACTGAGACGTTCAGTTTCGACACCAACGACCTGAAGACCCCCTTGCAGGAGACCGTCCTGGGCGCGGGGTGGACGTGGCGCGGGGTCGTCTCCGGCAGGCTGTGAACTGCGGCGACCAGGGCCTGTCCGGCGAATCATGCCGGACAGGCCCTAGACATCAACGAAGCCAGGGGATGAGGACCGCATTAGGAGTTCGACCAACTGAACGGCCCGACCGTCTGCCAAGCCCACGGCCAGGGCATAGTGAGTGACCTTGGGGTCGCTCGTGACCGCTCCAGTGCGCTGATGTTGCCGTCAGAGTCTGCCGTCAGGAGTGATGTTCCCACGTGAGCAGCTCGTAGGTCCGTCCCTTGTCGGTAACAGTCTCGGGCGCCGCGTCGGTGCAACGCGTGATCCAGTCATGTGGTCCGGGGCGGTGAACACTCGCCAGGCTGCGGAGCCTACGACCCCGAGCGCAATCCCAGGACACTGTGCTCCACGACGCCCGAGGGAAGGTCGCTCCTTCCCGAAGCCCGGGCAGTCAACTCCACGAGACCGGCCCGGAGGTCGACGGCAGGCTCACCAAGGACGATCGCACTGATGATCAGTTCCGTCATCAGACGGTCGTACTCATCGCCCATGCTCCGATAGCGCTCCTCATCGGCCTCCACCACAGCAGAGGCGATCCTCCTCCCGCCACCAGTCACGGAGGCAAAGGACGCCTCATAGACGCCGTAACCGGTCCAACTCCGGTGCATGAAAAGGACATCGCCTTCGACGAAGACGTTCCACTTCTCATCCATGTCCCGGGCTCGATATCCGCGCTGGATCCGGCGCCAGTCTTCGTCAGTCCAGACACGATCCGGCAACTCCAACACCGGCCGGGGCGTGTTAATCGGCTGGAGGCGCCGGAACGATTCTCGGGTGAGCGACGCATCGGCAGTCATGGCGTGATCCTACGGCTGCACTGGTCCAAGCGCCCTAGGTAGAGGGCGAACCCGTGCCGCCTTCAGGACGCATCCGCAGCGTCCTGAACAGCGACTTTGCAAGACGCCCTCACCGCTACCCCAGATAACCGCAACGACTTGTCCCTCGGAACGACTCCCGCCCTCACTTATGCAGCCAGACACAGGGACGGCAATATCACTCGGCCCGACGCGGCGCAGGACTCTGTCGACTCGCCGCCCCGGCACTGTCAGCGGGCGGTCGTACAGTTGAGTCACCTATCAGCCCAGGTTGGCTGCGTGCCCAGAACTTCGCCCTGCCCGCGGCCACGCACGAGCGGGGCGTTGTGCCGTTACTGACTTTGGAAGCGTGATGTCGTTGGGGGCTGACGGGGTGTGATCGTCGCGGTATGCCGTTTGTATGAGGTATCCGCAGGGTGGTGGGCTGACGCCTGAACGGCAGGCGTTTCGTGAGCGGATCCGGATGGAGGCCGCCGAACGGTTCGGCGCCGGGGCCTCCAACGCGGAGGTCGCCAAGGACTTACGGGTGAGCGTGCGTTCGGTTCAGCGGTGGCGCCGGGCCTGGCAGAACACCGGCACGGACGGTCTTCGGTCGGTGGGACCAGTGTCGCTGCCCAGGCTGAGCGAGAAGCTGTTCGCCGTACTGGAGCAGGAGTTGGCCAAGGGCCCGGTCGCGCAAGGCTGGCCGGACCAGACCTGGACGCTGGCCCGGATCAAGACCTTGATCGGGCGGCGGTTGCACAAGTCGTTCACACTCTCGGGCATCTCGCAGATGCTGCGTCGCCACGGCTGGAGCCACCAGGTCCCGGCCCGACGAGCACTCGAGCGGGACGACGTGGCCGTAGCCGGGTGGGTGAAGGAGACCTTCCCGCACGTGGAAGCACCGCGGCGGCGCTCGACGCCTACCTCGTCTTCGAGGACGAGGCCGGCTTCTCGATGACGCCGCCGACCGCCCGCACCTGGTCCCGTCGTGGCGTCACCCCGGTCGTCACGGTGAGGGGACGCTCCCAGCGGCGGATCTCGATCGCGGCCCTGGCCTGCTACAAACCCGGCGAGCGCTCACGGCTCATCTACCGGCCCATGGTCCACCCGGACCACAAGGCGGGCGGGCGACGCAGCTTCGCGTGGACCGACTACCGCAACCTGCTCATCAGGGCCCACCAGCAGCTCGGCAAGCCGATCGTCCTGGTCTGGGACAATCTCAACGTCCACCGCGACCGCCGCTTACGCGCGTTCATCGACGCCCAGGACTGGGTCACCGTCCACTTCCTGCCTCCGTACGCGCCGCACCTCAATCCGGTCGAGGGCATCTGGTCCCTGCTCCGCAGGCGCTGCCAGGCCAATACCGCCTTCACCGACCCCGCCCATCTCATGCGCGCCCTCCGGCGGGGACTGCGCCAGGCCCAGTACCAGCCCGACCTCATCGACGGATGCCTTGCCGGCACCGGACTCACCCTGACGACACCACACCTACAACGTCAGTAGAAGCCGGGTCCGTTGTTGCGGCACCCGGAGCTCTGGCACTCCCAGCGGGTCGTGCGGCGGTTGTTGCAGCGGACCAGAAGGTGACCGGCCGGGAGGTTGGAGGAGTCGAGGTGGTGGAGGACGTTGCCGATCTCGCCGGTGCGGGTGTTCACGTCGTACTCGGTGCGGTGGCCGTCGAGGCGGATCGGGTGCGTGCAGCAGCTCGCGCGCCGCGCTGATCTATCAGTACATGACAGGCGACCGGGGCCGGGCCATCGTCGATCGGCTCGGTGCCATGATCCGGGGCGGCGGGGGAGCGGTCTCCGACCCCTCTGAGAAGGACCCTGCGGGCCCGTAGTGGCACGCCTGTGGCACGACCCCTGAAACGGCGAAGGGTCAGCCTGGGAGGAAACCTCTCCTGAGCTGGCCCTTTTCTCTGTGCCCCCGGCAGGATTCGAACCTGCGACACCCGCTTTAGGAGTTCGATCCCATCCCGCTCCAACTGCTATCGGCGACTGCTGCGACGGTCGGACAGAGACGCTGGCGTACGCCCGCGTCCGGCGTCGTTGATGTCAGCCGTGGATGTCAGAAGCGGCTCTATGCGGGACAGGCTCCAGCGGTCATACCGGCGGCATCAAGGCCTCGGACGGACCGGGCAGTTCATTGATGGGCGCTGTGGTTGCGGTACTTCGCTGCTGTACTGCTGGCGGGGAGGACGAACCAGTCCCGCAAGAACCTCAGGGGCGCTCATGCAATGGTCGACGCTTGTGGCGACATCTGTGGGCACAGTACTCGGTGTGATCGCCACCCTCGTTGCTGATCACGTCCGGTGGCGACGCGATCGGAGGGAGCGGGATCGTGACACGTTGCGCACGACATTCACGGAGTACCTCGCAGCCCTTTCTACCGCCAGGGATGCATTCGCCCGGATGGAACCTTCCCCGGACCGTGTCGGCAAGGGACACGTCGCGGTCGGGGAGCACGGCGTGTACGCGGCACAGCAACAACTGGAACTGGTGGCCCAACGGACGCTCGTCGATAAGGCGGGCCGCGCCACCCTCAGCGTGCTCGATTTCCATGACACGGTGGTTGCTGGGCACGCCCCGGACTCCTCGGAGTATGTCCGGGCCTGGCGAGCCGCCCGCCAGGCCCGGACAGCCTTGATCGAGGAGATGCGGATTGCTCTACAGCGAACCTGAGAGGCTGGGTAGAGCCGGACTCTCAGCTTGGGAAGCTGCGATCATTTCGGGCCGGTTCACGCGCTGAGCTGGGCGCACGGCGTCACGGTGGCCTCGTCGGGCGTGGCCGCTTTCACCGTGATTCCCCACTGTTCCCCGCCTGATCCGGTGCACTTGTGGTGCGGCGGACTTCAGGCTGGAGGTCGGGCGCCGGCTCGATGACGTCAGACCAGACACGATCACCCCAGGGGTTCCCCTCGACGCCGAGGCGTGCCGCGACGACATCATCGAGGAAGTGTGCCTGAGCTACGCCCACTGTCTCGTTGGGCCACCACAGCGAGTCACACTCGGTGCATAAAAAGAAGGGCGCCTCATCGGCCTTGAAACGGTACGGATGGACCCAGTCCTGCCCACAGCGCGGACAGACACGTTCAGCTGGCATGAACAGCACGGTACTCGGATCCAACTGCACGCTTTCCAACTGTGTTGGCGGGTTGGTGGCGTTCGTACGGAGGCGTTCACCTGCGTTCATGGACGCCTGATCGCAGCGGCGGGCACGGCTCAGCGTCTCCTGCGAATGGCCGTGAACGGGGCTGAGTGAGAAGGAAACTGAGACGGCCCGGAGCTGTGCGTCGTGCTGAGCGACATTGACGGGGTGAGTACCGTTGGCTGTTCCCGTCGGCTTCCTTCCTGTACCTGGCAACGGCAATCACAAGTTCTTTGCCTGTGGAGCCGGTTGATTGTGCCCTGGTCGTCCGTCAGGCTTGTCAGTGGAGCGACCAAGGGGGGCGGGAATGAGAAGGGTGCGGAGGTCTTTCGTCCCCGTGATGTCTCCAGCGGCCGTTCGCCGACGTGCACGCCGCTGGGCCGCTCTCGCCGGTGCGGCACTGGTGTCACCTTACGCAGCACTCATCCCTGCGGCCGCCGGATGGCTTCCCCCCGAGTTTGCGGTCGTTCTGGCGCTGGTCGCTGTGCCGACCGGGCTGCTCATACTCAGTGAGACGTGCAAGGAAAGGCCCCCTCTGCGGGCCAGCTGGCCCCACCTGACGGCACGGACACTGACCGGTGAGCGCACTGTCGATCTCTCCGTGATCAGCACCGTGCGGCTGCTCACCTACTTCTCTCGTTCCGGTGTCTCGGAACGAGTGCTCCTGGTCCGCGACGTCAACGGTGTGTGCCTGGGGCTCAAGAGTGCAGTTGGTCGTGCCGCCTTGCGTCGGGCTCTGGAGCGCTCCTCATCCCATCCACAGCCGCGTGTGAGCAGGGCGGCACTTGTGCACCTGGGCATAGTCACCAGCCGCAGTCCATTGGTGCTGCACACAGTCGTCAGCTGGCTTGTCACGGTGCTTGGCATCTGCGGCTACATCGTCACGGTGCTCGCCCTCGCGGACCGGGTTCCAACGTAGGCCACTGGCCAGCCGACGCCACCGGTGAGCGGGTGCCTGCTGGGTGGGTGTCGAGAATCGAACTCGCGCTCTCAGCTTGGGAAGCTAAGGTGATCTAGGGCTCGCTGCGGGGCTGACCTGCGGCGGAAGGGTGTTGACGCCTGGCGGGCGGGTCCGTTGATTCCCCGGTGTTCCCCGCGGTTCCCCGTACGATCTGGCACGCGTCTGGCACGACCTGTTCGTACCGAACTCTCGGCGGGTGCGTTTCTTCTTACACAGGGCGTCCTGGGTGACCTCTACTCAGATCGGAACTCCACCCCACGTGATGGTGCCGGGGCCTAGGAGTGTCCGCGCGCCCTGGTCGGCAGGGACGTAGCGTCAGCGCATGGACTTCCGTATCACCGCTGAGGAGGAAGTGCTCGTCTTCCGGCTCGCGGAGCTCCTGGACGGCGGCACGCAACCGCTGGAGACGCAGCTCGTCCAGGAGCTGGGCCCGGACATTCGGCAGCAGCTCGAAGGGCTCAAGGCGAAGGGCTGGATCCTCGTCCGCGAGGCTGCAGACGGAAATGATGGTCGTCGATCTCACCAGGCCGGCGTGGAAGGCCGTCCGCAGTCGCCGCGACGTCGGCCGGTAACGGCCGTCGTGACGCTAGAGATTCGCCTACGCGATCCCATAAGGCCTGTGATCTTCGGCCTCGCCCGGTGTAGCGTCGCTACAAGTAGTCGTGGTTCCGAAGTCCGTTCGCCCGTGACACACGTCTCGGGCGTCCTTGCTGTTCAGCGCCTCTCCGGACCAAGGCGATCACCTCCGGATCCCGCACGGTGCGAGATTCCGAATTTCCTTGAGGGAGACAGGCATGGCCAGCGGCACCGTCAAGTGGTTCAACGCTGAAAAGGGCTTCGGTTTCATCGAGCAGGACGGCGGCGGCCCCGACGTCTTCGCCCACTACTCGAACATCGACGCCTCCGGCTTCCGCTCCCTGGAAGAGGGCCAGCGGGTCACGTTCGATGTCGGCCAGGGGCAGAAGGGCCCGCAGGCGGAGCACATCCGCCCCGAGTAACAACGCATAGGGAGGCCCCGGCCGGATGGTTACCGGCCGGGGTCTCCTGCTGCCCGGGTGAAAGAGGGACAAGCCAGTGCGCACCCCTGGCAGTGATCCGCCGCCCCGAACCCGCGAAGTCACAAGGGCACATCGACCTGCTCCCCACGGGAGCACGTCCGCAGGCAGAGAGGGCTGGTGGGCTGGTGGGCTGGTCAGCCCGCCATCGACGGCTTCTGACAGCCAGCCGCGGTTGCGGTGGTTGCTGTACTCCGCTGCTGTACGGCAACGGCTCCGGAGTGAATGCGTAGATCACCCCTCGCAGCCCTCTGACCTGCGGCGGAGTTCGTCAGAGGGCGCCAGCTGCACAGAGTGTGTCGGAGGTGTGTCGGACGCCCCGCGAAGGGTCACGTCCTGGCCATGAATAGGCCGGGGCCGTACAGTTGCCCGGTTGACGAGTGGGGGGCGGATGAAGTTCTGGGGTAGCAAGAAGAAGCTGCCAACACCGACCGAGGATGCTGCCGTGGCGGCTCGACTCGTTGAGGGTTGGTTCCGCAGCATGGATCCCAGTGCGGCGGCGGATCTCACCCGTCGATGGGAACAGTCAGGGCGACTCGATCCCGACGAGGCTCGGCGTTTCGCGGCCTGGCACCGGGAGCGCGTCCGCCTCTACATGCTCAACGCGACAACCAGCGACGGGCCATCGACGCAGCGCGGGTCACCTGAGGATTTCGAAAGGTTTCGAACCGAGGCGTTGTCGGTGGCTGAGGACCTCGGTGCATTGGGCCGATGGTTGAAGGCTGAGGGATACGAGTGAAGGAGTAGTTCCTCAGCAGGAACCCCAGCGGTTCCCGCTGGCATCCCGTCTGCTGTCGTCCCAATCACAGTACGGCAGCTGAAGAGTGCGAGGTCGGCGGAGTCTCAATGGGCGTGGCAAGCGCCGGCAACTGCGGTCAGTAGAGGGTGCACTGATCAGCGGTTCGCTGACCAGCGGGACTGAAGAAGTCCACGGCCTCTGACCAGCTCAGAGGCCGTGGGCTTCTGGCGTTGTCGGTCGGCGCCGGGCGGCCTCGCACGACCCGGCTGCGGGCGTGGTCTTTGGGCACTTCATGCGAAGTGCCCCCGACGCCGACCGCTAGTGACCGTGGTTGGCCGCTCCATGCGCACGGTTGTGGCACGCACCGAGCGACCAGGCGCTTAGACGATGCGGGCACGCCGTGGTGAGCCGGTCCGATCCTCCTATGCCGGCACCGTGCCGGGCCGCCGAGCGCCGCTGCCGTCTGCCGTCGTTGCCGTCAGCACTGCCGTCACTGCCGTCGGCGGCGGGCCGTGTGACCACCGCATTAGGAGTTCCTTCCGGCTGCCCGAGTGCCGGGCACGCGCCCGATCTCCGCGATCGGCGTGGGCCCGGGCCGCGACGAGACGATCGAGATCAACTCGTTCCTCTGACGGGTCTCCCCTTCGGGAGAGGTGACGGGACGGCCGGCCCATGCGGTGAACGGCCGTCCCGTTTCATGCGCCCGCACGATACTCTGCGGCCTACGGGTTCTGCGGATGGCGCGACGGAGAATCACTGGGGGAGGCTCGATGGCGTCGGCCAAAATGTCCTGGGGCAGGTGTCTGGCTTTCGGGCTGATCAGCGGCACATGCGCTTTTGGGCTGCTATTCCTTGCTGCCGTTCTGTTGCCGGTCGGCACCGGTGGGCTCACTGTCTTGATGTATGTGAGCCTTGTGGCGACGTCCATGTTTGCCGCACGCCGGTTCGCACCCCGCCCCGAGCCTCGGACCGTGGAGAGGCCGCTTTTCGGGCCGGAGTCGGAACTCGCCCTGGCCATGGCGAAGGCGGCCTCGGTCAGCGCGGTTGAGGCCACGCGGGCGGCCGAACAGGCCGTCACATCCTACGGCGAGCTGCTGCAACTGCACCCCTACTCGCCCCGCCCCTCGGACGATCGGGACGACCTGGCCGACTACCAGACGGCCCTGGAAGCGTACGAGGAGGCCAAGCAGAGTCCCGCGGCTAAGGTGCCGGAGATTTTGGAGCGCGGTCGCGAGGCCCTGGAGCGGCTCGATGTCGCCGCTCGCGCCGCCGGATCCGACACCCAGTGGATCCACGGCTCCGGCAGGACCCGGGCGCGCGTGCCCAACCCCGTGACGGACGGTCCCGCGCTGCTGATCTTCGAGACCGATCAGGGAGACGGCGACTACGTCGTGTCGGGTAAACGGCGCGGCCGCTCGCGCGAGTTCCTGCGGGGCACGTGTGGAGGCTGGGGCACACGTGCTCAGGTCCTGGTGCCGCCGCAGCGAGACGCGATGATGCCGTTGGAGGTGTCGGCCCCCGGTCCGTGGCGGATCGAGCTGCGTCCGGCCGACGAGGCACGGCAGCTGTGCTGGAACGCTCCGCTGAAGGGCCGGGGCCCCGAGAGCGTGGCCAAGGTCGATGGTTCCGGTGTCGTGGAGTTCGAGCACCATGGCGAGGGCGCGTTCAAGGTCTACGAGGTCACCCAGCTGTTCCACAAGGGTCCGCTGCTGGCCGAAGGACAGGGCGAAGCCCGGCTGACCATCGCGGTGCCGCACAACTGTCTGCTGCGGATCGACGCCGACGGCCGCTGGACTCTCCGCGACCCCCAGGCCTGACTTCCCACGCCTCGAGCCTCTGCCGACTCGAGCGTCGGTGTTCCGGCAAGACGGGCTCCGGCCGGTGGTCTGTAGGTGGATGTCAAAGGCCCCGGACCATGATCGGTCCGGGGCCTTTTCGCTGGTGCCCCCGGCAGGATTCGAACCTGCGACACCCGCTTTAGGAGAGAGGTAGGGGAGCCTTGTCTCTGAGCTGCGGCCTTCTTGTCTGAGCCAGCCGCCATGGATACGCCCGCCAGGCACCCGTGTTGACCGCGGCTGACCCCTGCATCTGGCACGGCTGTGGCACTGCGCCCGCCCGCACAGGACAATCCCACGGGCGTGCGTTTCCGGACACCACACGCTGGTACGCTCCGTCAATAAAAGGCATGTACAGGTCATTCGGGGCTGTCGGGAGCACAGCCGGGACCGAGTGAGGGGCTGGGGGGTCCATGAAGGGTCGCAAGGTCGTAGCACGTCGTCGGCTCGGCCGAGGGGGTGCGGCCATGGCCGTCGTCCTTGCCGCAAGCGCTCTGGCTGCTGCGCCGGCGGAGACGGCGCTGGCTGTCGGCGGGGACGAGATCGTCTTGCCCGCTGCGCACCGGACCCTCCCGCGCAACCCGGTGTTCGCCGGCTTCGGCAACACCGGTGTGCTGTCGAGCCCGGAGGGCACGGTTGGTCTGCGCTGGACCGACTATGCGACGGGCCGGACCAGGAATGTGACCGAGTTCGCCGGGACCCAGCAACCCAACGGACTCGCCCAGTCGGACACCACGTACACCCTGTCGACCGACGCTGAGGGGCGACGCGTCGTCCGCTTCCGCGCGATCGGCTCCGGCGCGGACCGGGGCACGGTGACCGTCCCGACCGGCCTGACCCTTGCCCGTACGGCGGGTGAGGGCGTCGTCGTCGCCTACCGGGGCAGCGCCGCCACCGTGCGCGAATTGCACCTGCTGAAGGTGGCGGCCGAGGGCGGCACCAGCGACACGACGGTGACCGGCTGGCCCATCGACGCGAAGCTCCTCGAGGTCAGCGAGCGTGACGACCGCTCGCTGCTCATGCGCTACCGCGTGCCCACGGAGGATCCCGCGGTCCTCCTCGATCAACTCGTTCTCGTCGATGTCCGCGACGGATCCTGGACCAAGGTGTTCGCCCCCTACAGGGTGGGGTCGGGCCGGCTGCCCTTCCTGAGCAAGGACTACGTCGGCTGGTGGTACCCGGGGAGCGGCGCGCGGCTGCTGCGCCGCGACGCGCTCGACGGGCCGGTGACCGTGGTTCCGGGCAGCGGCACCGAGGGAAAGTCCGAGTTCACGGTCATCGGTGACAACGTCCTGGTGACCACGTACAGCGACCAGAC
Source organism: Streptomyces sp. 6-11-2 (assembly GCF_006540305.1). GTDB lineage: Bacteria > Actinomycetota > Actinomycetes > Streptomycetales > Streptomycetaceae > Streptomyces. The sequence goes on from NZ_BJOR01000001.1 coordinate 4,070,251, forward strand.
CCGCGCCGTGCTCACCAGGCCCCTGACCGACGCCGGCGAGTGGCGCACGCTGCTCCCGCAGACGAACGGCTGGATCGAACACTCGGCGGACGGGTCGGCCATCGTGGCCGGCGGATCCAGCCCGGCGGACTGGGGCGTGCACCGGCTCACCGAGGCACCGGACGGGCGGATCGTCGCCGACAAGCTGATGGACCTGCCACCGGTGCCCGCGCCCGTCGACGGACTGTCGCTGACCAACGGCACCCTGGCCTGGACCGACCAGACCTCCACCCCGGCCCACGACGTCATGTTCAACACTCGCACGGTGTCCGCCGGCGCGGCTCCCCAAGTGGGTTCCGTCCGGCAAGCCGACGGATGGGTGAAGCCCTGTCAGGTCGACTACGCCTGCATCCGCCTGGTCGGGGCCGGGGACGGATCCGTCGTCTACTCGGACTTCGATTCCACCCAGTGGGTCCACCGCCGTACGCCCACGGGCGAGGTCCGGACACTGACGGTGCCCGGTTTCTACGGTGAGGTGGAGGCCGCGGCGGGGCGGTACACGCTGCTGTCCGGCGGCGCGAACAGGAAGCAGTTCGTCGTCGACTGGACGCAGTCCAAGGTCGTGTCGACGCGCACGGCGGATGCCGCCGCCCTGTGGGACGGGCAGCTGTGGACCACGACGTCCACCTCGGGACGCCTGTCGATGAGCCGCCTCGGATCGACCGTTCCCGCGGTCGACGTCAACGTCGGATCGGCCTGCGTACCCAGCGAGTTGCAGGTCAACGGCCGCTTCGTGTACTGGGCGTGCGACGCTCAGGGGAAGGCCGGAGTGTTCGACCGCTCACGCGGACGTTCCGTGGCCGTGCCGAAGGGCGACGCGCTGTTGGCTGACGGGTTCCTGGTCCGCCACGACAACGCCCGCGGCAAGCTGGTGCGCACCGACGTCCGCTCCGGGAAGGCGGTCAGCGCCGACGTGGCCGATCTGCCCGCCGCGCCAAAGCTCTGGCCCGAGGGTACGACCTCGGACCGCCGGATCCGCTGGACCCTCGACCCGTACGGGAACCGGGTGGCTTTCGTGGACGCCGACGAGCGCATCCACGTCCTCGCCGCCGGTTCCCTCGCGGCGCCGGTACTGCGTGACCACGCGGGCCGGGATGGCATCGGTGACCTGCTCACCCTCAACTCCTCCGGAGCGCTGACGTTCCATCAGGGCACGGGCAGGGGCACGTTCTCCGGAAAGATCAGCGGCAGCGGCTGGGCGGCCGGCTCCCGTGCGGTACCCATCGGTGATCTGAGCGGGGACCGTTGCAACGACGTCCTGGTCCGGCTGAGCAACGGCACCCTGCGGTTGTACAAGCCGGGCTGCGGGACGGCGCCGAAGCCTACGACGTCGTACACGACACTGGGCACCGGCTGGAACCAGTACGACGTCCTCACCTCCCCCGGTGACATCACCAAGGACGGCCTCCCTGACCTGATCACCCGCAACGCCTCCACGGGCGCGTTGTACCTGCACAAGGGTGTGAGCGGCGGCAAGCTCGCCCCGCGCGTGAAACTGGCCGGCAACTGGACGATGTACAAGAAGATCGTCGGGGCCGGGGATCTGAACGGTGACGGGATCGGTGATCTCCTCGCACAGGACAAGTCGAACAACCTGTACCGGTACTTCGGGAAGGGCAACGGAACCTTCACCGCGCGCGTGAAGATCGCCACCGGCTGGGGAGCCTCGTACAACGCCGTCGTCGGGGTCGGGGACATCACCGGAGACGGGAAGGCCGACCTGATCGCGCGGGACACCAGCGGGAACCTCTTCCTGCAGGCCGGTCGAGGCAACGGGTCCTTCGCCGCGCGTGTGAAGATCGCCAGCGGCTGGAAGGGCTACAAGGGCGTGTTCTGAACCGGTCCGTGGGACCGGCCCCCGGGGCGGCTACGGGGACGCGGTGCCTTCCGGCATCAGCAGCGGAGGCGTGTGCCCCCCGAGGGCCACGGGCGGGCCCCCCGCCCTTGCCGGCGGCCGCCCTTGGTGGCGTGGTGTTCGAAGACGCATGCGCTCCGGGCCATATGAAGTGGTTCCCGCTGGTCGAGATCACCTTGCCGTGGAAGGTGGCGGACGGGCCTCCGGTGACCAAGCGGCTGGTCTTCACCGGACCGCATGGCGGGCACGTCTGGCGTACGTCGCTCAACGAGGAGGCGTGGAAACCGTCGCTTGCCGCGGCCGGCGGTGGATCGGTCAGGGAGGGGCATACAGGCTGCGACATATGTGCCGGGAGCCGGCGGCGGACGCTGCTGGGGTTGCTGGGGTTGCTGTGCTTCGCTGCTGTACGGCAGCCTTCATGCCGTGGACGTGAACGAGTTCTTATCCAGGCCCCTGGTGGCAAAGGTAGCCACCAATGGTCCCGAGGTCAGGCCAGTGTGGTTCCTCTGGGAGGAGGGGGCGTTCTGGTGGCTGACCGGCTCCTACTCGCGTATGGAGCTGATTCTCGCCAAGGACCCGCGGGTGGCGATCGTGGTCGATACCTGTGACCTTTCCGCGAGTGAAGTGCTTTCGGTGACGTGCCAAGGCGTGGCAGATGTTGTGCCGCTCGATCGGACCAGAGCGGTGCGGAAGCTGACCCGATACCTCGGCCCTGAGAACCTGTGGCCAGTGCGTTTCTCCGCGCCTCTGGACGACCCCAAGACCAAGATGATTCGGTTCGTGCCCGATCGTCCGCCCCGACTACGAGACCGATCTTGGTGAGGTGCCGGCCTGCTTCTGCACGTCAAAGGCCCCACGGTCGCTCAGGGCCGTTGGTATTCGGGGCTGGTTGCGGTGGTTGCTGTACTTCCGTGCTGCACAGCAACCGTGCTGACCACCGCTTTAGGAGTTCGATCACCCTGTGGCGCGACGTACTGGAATGGGACTCGGCGGTCGCTCGTCGATCCGGCTGCGGCCGCCTCGGTGCGCCATCGTTCGCCGCCGTTGATGTCAGCTGGTGATGTCAGCCGACGGCTTACGCGCTCACAGGCAACTGCCCGCACCCGGCTGCGGCTTCGTGCGAAGATCAGGCCCGCGTGATGGGACACGCGAATGGAGGGTGGGGCATGGACTGGTTCCTTGTTGGCGCGGCTGCGGTGGGCTTTGGCCTATTGGCTTTCAGCGGCTTCCTGGCTTTGGCCACCGGGTGGTTGCTGCCGTGGCTGCGAGGACGCGTAGTTAGGCCGGACCTGTGGGGGTATGGGGCAGTGTCGCTGGCCTTGAGCCTGGCGATGGCCATGTCCTTCAAGGTGGTGACAGGACATTCCACGATCGTGCTGGATGCGCTTTTCGTCGTCACCATCGCGTCGGCCATCCTGGGTGGCCTGCTTCAGAGGCGCTCGATGCGTCTCCCCGCAGACCAGTAACCGCCCAGCCTTTCGGCTGTTCTACTTCGTCTACGGACGACTTCTGATCTTCCTCAACTCTGCTTCACTGATGGGCACCTGCGCCGGTACCCGAAGCGCCGACTCCGAGCAGGGGGAGAGCGGTCGGCAACTGTCATCGTTGAGCACCCCCGTACGGCCCAGAGATGGCCCGAGCGGGGGTGTCGCGGTGTGCCCCTCGATGCGAACTATGGGCAGTGTGGTCGCGGAGGTCTGGACGGCATGTCAGACGGTCGCTCAGGGCCGTTGGTATTCGGGGCTGGTTGCGGTGGTTGCTGTAATTCGTGCTGTACAACAACCATGCTGACCACCGCTTTAGGAGTTCATTCTTGGATACATGCGCGCTGCCGCGTTGCTACTCCAAGGGCTCAAAGCAGTCCTCCTGCTACCGCCAAGGTCCCCATGGGTACGGCTCTGTTGCCGTCATCTTCTGCCGTCAGGATCCTGCTAGCTCTTCTTACTTGTCAGCCGTGGGCGCGGGCCGTCAGCCAACGTTCCGCGACGGTCGCGGTCATCGTGTAAAAGAACTCCGACTTAAGCCCCGGTTCGTTTGTGAGCGCCTCCACCCAAGTCATCGGCCAGTTGCGGCGCTTGTAGTGCCGGTGCATGGTGCGTGTAAAGGCCGCGAGGTTGCCCTGAAGGTTCTTCTTCTCCATGCCCAGCTGGGTGGCCAGTGAGGTGTAACTCACCCGTGTGTCAGGCTGCTGAGCCAGGATGTCGAGTGCGCGGGCGACCGTCTGTACAGAGCCCAGCGGCTCGCCCACCTTCGGAGCCGGGAGCGTGGCTGACGTCACGACGGCACGGGTTCGCGGCTGGCGCGGGAAGCTCCTGGCGGCAGGCATCGGTGATCCGACGGTGGTCAAGGCGTACCAACTCCTGCGGGCTCTGATGAACACTGCCGTGGACGACGAGCTGATCCGGCGCAACCCCTGCCGGATCATGGGCGCAGACCGCTACGACGTGCCTGAGCGGCCGGTTCTCACGGTGCCTGAGGTCTTCGCCATCGCCGACGCGATCGGGCCGCGCTTCCGGCTGCTCGTGCTCCTGGCGGCCTTCGCCACCCTGCGCTTCGGTGAGCTGGCGGCCTCCGACGCAGGGACATCGACCTGGAGGCGGCTCACTGTCACGGTCCGCCGCGCGCAGGCGGAAATGCAGACCGGCCGGCTCTTCGACAAGGCGCCGAAGTCAGCGGCCGGGGTACGGGCCGTCTCCTTCCCGGCCGAGCTGCTCGACGAGGTGACGCGCCACCTGGAGCAGTTCGCCGCTCCCGGCCGTGACGGTCACGTCTTCGTCGGGCCCCAGGGCGGGCAGTTGCGGCGGAGCAACTTCCGGGACGACTGGGTCAAGGCCCGGAAGGCTGCGGGCGTCACGGCCGAGCTGCACTTCCACGATCTTCGGCACACGGGCAACACGCTGGCCTCCACGGCCGGGGCCAGCACGCGGGAGCTGATGACGAGGATGGGCCACAGCAGCTCGCGCGCCGCACTGATCTATCAGCACATGACCAGCGACCGGGACCGGGCCATCGCCGATCGGCTCGGTGCCATGATCCGGGGCGGTGGGGGAGCGGTCTCCGACCCCTCTGAGAAGGACCCTGCGGGCCCGTAGTGGCACGCCTGTGGCACGACCCCTGAAACGCCGAAGGGCCAGCCTGGGAGGTAACCCCTCCTGAGCTGGCCCTTTTCTCTGTGCCCCCGGCAGGATTCGAACCTGCGACACCCGCTTTAGGAGAGCGGTGCTCTATCCCCTGAGCTACGAAGGCGGATCGTGGCGTGTGGGCCACAGGCGTCAGCGTACCGGATTAGGGCGGTGGGGAGTCAGGTCAGGGCGACACGGGTGAAGCGGGAGGCCGTGTGGAGGTCTTCCTCCAGGTGGTGGGCGGTTCGGAGCAGGGCGGGGAGGAGGTTCTCGACGCATTCCTCGCGGGTGTGGCGGGCCGCGTGCAGGGCGATGTTCGTCGCGGCGACCGCTCTGCCCGCGCGGTCGCGGACGGGGACGGCGATCGAGCGCACGCCCTGCTCCAGTTCCTCGTCGACCAGGGCGTAGCCGTGGCCTGTCAGGAGGGCTTGGCCCAGGGACGTCGCGCGGGCCGGGAGGCGGGCGCCGACCGTGATGTCGACGCTCATGATGCGGCTCGTGGTGGCACGCGCCGTGTACTGGATCTCCTCGCCGGACGGCGTCAGCACGGCGAGTGACGTCGTCTCGTGTACGTGGGCCGCCAGGTCCTCCAGGTGCGGCTGGGCGATCCCGGACAGGGAGGCGCGGGAGAGGGGCGGGAAGCCCAGGGACAGGACCCGGGGGGTGAGGGTGAACGTCCGGGTGTCCCGGGACTGGCTCACCAGGCCCAGGTGCTCGTAGGTGATCAGCGCCCTGCGTGCCGTCGCCCTGGCCAGGCCCGTGGCCTTGGCCACCTCCGTCAGGGTCAGGGCGGTCCGGCCCTCGTCGAAGGCCGTCAGGACCGTCAGTCCGCGGGCCAGGGATTCGATGAAGTCGCGGCCCAGCTCCTGTTTCGAGGTGGCCGTCCAGGTCGCCAGGCCCGACGGCGGCGGGGCGGGCGCCGGGGGTGGGGCCTCGCGCAGGTCCCGTTCCATGGCCGCGACCGTCTCCCGCAGGCGGGGCAGCAGCGTCGTGCGCAGGTCATGGGCCGAGTGGCGGCTGGTGTGGCTCACCACGCTCGCCACGCACGCGATCCGGCCGTCGGCGGGGTTCCGTACCGGCGCGGAGACCGCGACCAGGCCCGGCTCGATCAGCTGGTCGTCCAACGACCAGTCCTCCCGGCCGGCTTGAGCGGATCGTTCCTCGAAGTCGTCCGGCCCCGGGGAACGTGGCGGTACCGCCGGGAAGTTCCGGTCCTCCGGGTCGGCCGAGCGGCGCTCGTGCCAGCGGCGCCAGTCCTCGTCCGTCCACTCCATGGCGAACAGCGCGCCCGGCGCGGTGCGTTCGGCCGGGAGCAGGTCGCCGATGCGGAAGCTCAGGGACATCGCGCGGCGGCGGGTGGCCTGGTGGATGAAGCGGATGCCGTCGCGGTCGCCGACCGCCAGGGACACCGACTCGTCCAGGTCGTCGGCGAGCGCGTCGGCGCGCGCGCCGAGCAGGGCCGGCAGGCGCAGGGCGGCCAGGTAGGCGTTGCCCAGTTCCATCAGTCGAGGGGTGAGGACGACGTCCCGGCCGTCGAGGCGGACGTATCCCATCCGGGAGAGCGTCGCCGTGATGCGGTCCACCGTCGAGCGGGCGAGGCCCGTCGCGCGCTCCAGGGCGCTGGGGCTCAGCGTGCCGCCGGCCAGCGTCAGCTGCCGCAGCACCGCTACGCCCCGCATCAGCGGGGTGACCGCCTCGGCGGGTGCCGCAGGTACGGCGGTGGCTGCGGCGGGTGCGGCGGTGGGCGCGGCGGGTGCGGCCGGGTGCGCGCTTGCCGTTGAGGCGGAGGGCCCGGTGCGGGCGTCGGCGGCCCCGTGGGCCTCCGGATCCGTCGTGGTGTTCGCGGGCATCGGTTCGGCTCTCCGGTACGGCGGCGGTCGCAGCAGGCCTACGGTAGTCCGTTCGCGAGTTCGTCCGCGTCACTCACCCGCCTCACCCCGTTTCCCCCATCTCACTTCGGCTCCTCCCATCTCGCCCACCGCCTCGGCGCCCGTGCGCTCCCGAAGGGTCCACGCGTCACTGCCGAGTGACCCGCACCCGGTAGTCCCCCGCGTGGTCGGCCGAGATCACGTCGACGCGGAGGTGTGCCTTGGGGTCCTTGAAGGACTCGCCCGGCGCGAAGGGCGCGTCGGAGAGTTCTGCCTCGACGTTGGGGCTGCGGGTGCAGCCGCCGGAGTTGGGGTGGGAGTCGCGGACCTTGATCGGGCCCTGGCCGGTGTCGACTTCGGCGTCGACCTTGTAGATCAGGATGCCCGGCCGGCACACCGCCTCGTCGTTGCCCGCGCGGGTGCGCAGTTCGAGGGCGTAGCCGGACCGTCCGTCGAGGGGGACGAAGACCAGTTTGTGGCCGCCCGCCCGGCCCAGCGGGGTGAGGGTGTACTCGGCGGCCCCCTTCTTGGACGCGCAGCTCACCTGGGAGGCGTCCAGCCAGCCCAGCTTCCACTTGTGCCAGCCGAGCAGGTCGTTGTTGGCGCCCCAGTCCTCGCTCATGATGTCCCAGTGGCCGACCGCTGCCCCGCCTTCCTGGGTGTAGAGGTCGGGCAGCCCGAAGACATGGCCGTTCTCGTGGGGCAGGACGCGGAAGCCGGTGTTCTCGTACGAGCCGGAGCCGTCGTCCTGGCGGGAGTAGATGAAGGAGACGTTGGCTATGGCGACGCCGTTGGCGACGGGCGCGTCCGAGTTGCCGGCGAAGGTCACCGAGAGGACCGTGTCCAGCGCGGAGGGGCCCGCGTTCGGGGTCATGAGGATGTTGATCAGGTCGTAGTCCCGGAAGTCCACCGTCGGTCCGGCGGCCTCGACTATGTCCTTGATCAGTTGGCGGTAGCCCGGGTCGAACGGGGCGCCGCGCTCCAGGCCGTAGTCCTTGAACGATTTCGGCATGCGCAGCCACCGGGTGATCGGGGTCTCCGCGCGGTAGTCGAGGCGGCCGTAGGACGCGGTGTGGAACCACTGCTGGGTCTGCGGGAAGAACTCGTGGAAGCGGTTGAGCGCATCGTCCTCGCCGGGCGCGTCGGAGAAGTCGATCATCAGGGTCAGGGCGTGGACGGTGCCGACGGAGCGGGCGTAGCCGCCGGTGGTGGGGACGCCCTCCGACATCTGGACGGAAGAGGCTCCACTGATCATGCAGGGGACCAGGGCGGGGGAGAGCGCAGCCGTTCCGGTACCGGTCGCCGTGCCGCCCTCCGTGAGGTGCCCGGTACCCGCAGAGGTGCCGACCGCGAGGATCAGCGCCGTGACGGAGCCCAGGGCGACCGCACGGCGCTTGGGTATCGGGCCTTTACGGCGGCGGTGCGGCTGCACCTGCATGCGTTCACCTTTCGCGCCGGGCAGCCACCGGTTCCCGGCTGCACCCTTGTGATCACCCTGTGTCGCTGGGGCGTTCGGCGCGCGCTGGAGCGGTCCGGTCGTGGGACGGACCGCCCGGTCGTGGGAATGCGCGCCTCCGGGTGGATGTGACTCAGGTCACGAAAAAACGCGCGGCGGTCGGGAAATAACCGGGGACCTCTTCCCCGTTTGGTCATGTGTCCGAGCGAAACGGGGACTCGCTCCCCGGATCGCCCCGCCACCCGACTCACTGACCGACCGCCCGCCGGGCCGACCGTCCGATTGGCGGGCCGGGCCGACCGATTGACCGCCCGACGGGCCGGCTGACCGGCCGACCGTCCGACTTGAGGAGTACGCCGTGAAGACCGCGACGACCGCGAACCCCGAGCTGCGCAAGGCGACCCGGCCTCGCGCCGACGCTCTGCGCAACCGGGAGCGGATCGTCACGGCCGCCCGCGAGATGTTCGTCGAACACGGCCCCGAGGTGCCGCTCGACGAGATCGCCCGTCGGGCCGGCGTCGGCAACGCCACGCTGTACCGCAACTTCCCCGACCGCGACGCCCTCGTACGCGAGGTCGTCTGCTCCGTCATGGACCGTACGGCGCGGGCGGCCGAGCGGGCGCTCGCCGAGACGGGCGACGCCTTCGACGCCCTGGAGCACTTCGTGCACGCCTCCGCCGACGAGCGGATCAGCGCTCTGTGCCCGATGATCTCCAGCACCTTCGAGCAGCACCACCCCGACATGGAGGCCGCCCGCACAAGGGTCGAGCACCTCGTCGAGGAGGTCATGGACCGCGCCAAGGAGGCCGGGCAACTGCGCCCCGACGTCGGCGTCGGCGATGTGATGGTCGCCGTGGCCCAGCTCTCCCGGCCGCCGGCCGGCGCCGGCTGCGGCAGCATCGACCGCTTCGTGCACCGTCATCTGCAACTGTTCCTGGACGGGCTGCGGGCCCCGGCCCGATCCGCCCTGCCAGGTGCGACCGCGACCCTGGAGGATCTCCGCCGGGCCTGACCAGCCGGGAGCGATCGGCCCGGAGCCGTACGCCGGCCGTCGGCGCGTTACGGCCGGCCGTCGCCCCGCCAACCGAACTCATCATCCGAAACCGAGCCCCGGGCCGGCCGTGACGGTCGGCTGCGATCTTCCGACACCACTTTTTCCGTCTTTCCTCGCCTCCTCCCGCCCTTTCTCGGCTTTTCCCGTTCTTTCTCGTCCTTTCTCGTCCCTTTCCGTCACGAAGCTCCGAAGTGGGTACCCCCATGTCTGAAACAGCCGCAAAGGCTCCCGGCGCCCCGGACGCGTCCGGCGACCCGGGCCGCTGGAAAGCGCTCGTCTTCATCGCGCTCGCCCAGCTGATGGTCGTGCTGGACGCGACCATCGTGAACATCGCCCTCCCCTCCGCCCAGCAGGACCTGGGCATCTCCGACGGCAACCGGCAGTGGGTCGTCACGGCCTACGCCCTCGCCTTCGGCGGACTGCTGCTCTTCGGCGGCCGGATCGCCGACCTGTGGGGCCGCAAGCGCGCCTTCGTGACCGGTCTGACCGGCTTCGCGGTGGCCTCCGCACTCGGCGGCGCGGCCACGACCGGCGCGATGATGTTCGGCGCCCGCGCACTGCAGGGTGTCTTCGGCGCACTGCTCGCGCCCGCCGCGCTCTCCCTGCTCGCGGTGACGTTCACCGACGCCAAGGAGCGCGCCAAGGCGTTCGGCATCTACGGGGCGATCGCCGGTGGCGGTGGCGCCGTCGGCCTGATCCTGGGCGGATTCCTCACCGAGTACCTGGACTGGCGCTGGACGTTCTTCGTGAACATCCCGTTCGCCGTCGTCGCCGCGGCCGGCGCCTACTTCGTCATCCGTGAGCCGGCCGGCGGGCGCAACCGCTCCCCGCTCGACGTCCCGGGCGTGGTGCTGTCCACCCTCGGCCTGGTCGCCCTGGTGTACGGCTTCACCCGCGCCGAGTCCGAGGGCTGGAGCGACACCCTGACCGTCTCGATGTTCGTCGCGTCCGCCGTTCTGCTGGTGACCTTCGCGCTGGTCGAGTCGCGGGTGAAGGCCCCGCTGCTGCCGCTGCGCGTGGTCACCGACCGCAACCGCGGCGGGATCTACCTGTCGCTGGGCCTCGCGGTCATCGGGATGTTCGGCCTGTTCCTCTTCCTCACGTACTACCTCCAGGTCGTGCGGGGGTACACGCCGGTGCGGACCGGCTTCGCCTTCCTCCCGATGGTCGCGGGCATGATCACCGGCTCCACCCAGATCGGCGCCCGCCTGATGACCCGCGTGGCACCGCGGCTGCTGATGGGCCCCGGCTTCCTGGTCGCCGCCACCGGCATGCTGCTGCTGACCCAGCTGGAGATCGACTCCTCCTACGCCGCCCTGCTGCTGCCCGCGATGCTGCTGCTCGGCCTCGGCATGGGTACGGCGTTCATGCCGGCGATGTCCCTGGCCACGCAGGGTGTCCAGCCGCGGGACGCGGGCGTCGCCTCCGCGATGGTCAACACCTCGCAGCAGGTGGGTGGCGCCATCGGTACGGCCCTGCTGAACACGATCGCGGCCTCGGCCACGACCTCGTACATCCAGGACCACATCGCGGGTGCCGCCACCAGGCCCCAGCAGCAGCTGGTGCAGCTGCAGGCCATGGTGAACGGCTACACCAGCGCCATCTGGTTCGCCGTCGGCATCCTGATCGTGGCCGCCGTGATCGCCCTGACCCTCGTCGACGCGGGGCGTCCGGGCGGTACCAAGGTGACCGGGTCCGGTTCCGGCGCGGGCGCCGAGGACGAGGTGGCGGTGCCGGTCATCGCCCACTGATCGCCCACTGAACCACCCACTGAGGCGCCCGCTCGGACCCCGTTGAGGCGCCCCCCGGGCGGTACGTACTTCAGCCCCCGGGCGGTACGTACCTCAGTCCCGGGCGGTACGTACTTCAGCCCCCGGGCCGTACATACCTCAGCGGAGCCAGGGCAGGTCCGCACCCGCTTCGTTCGGCTGAAGTCCCTCGGCGACGATCTGCATGATCTCGCCGAGGGACTTCTGCTGTTCCGGGCTGAGACGGTCGAACAGCGCCTGGCGTACGGCGGTCACATGGCCCGGCGCGGTGCGGCGCAGCACCTCAAGGCCCTGGTCGGTCAGGACCGCGAACTGGCCTCGCTTGTCGGAGGGGCAGTCCTCGCGGCGTACCCAGCCGTTCTTCTCCAGGCGGGCGATCGCGTGGGAGAGGCGGGAGCGGGTGATCTTGGCGTCCATGGCCAGCTCGGTCATCCGCAGCCGGCGCTGCGGGGCCTCGCCGAGCTTGACGAGGAGGCCGTAGTAGATGTGCGGCATGCCCGCGTCGCGCTGGAGCTGGCGGTCGAGGTGGTCCTCGAGCAGGGTGGTGGCGTGCAGGTAGGAACGCCAGACGCGCTGCTCCTCGGCGGTGAGCCAGCGGTGGGCATCGGCCTCGGCGGGCTCGGGGACGGAAGCGGGTGCCGTATTCATACGTCCACTCTACGAGCTACTCCTTGAAGGTTAAACAAACCGGGCGTAATGTGAGGGCAGAGCTTTAGCTTTCAAGCATCCAGTCGCAGGGAGTCGCCACCATGTCCGCCGCCGCCCGGGAGCGCATGCCCGCCCTCTACCTCAGCCACGGTGCCCCGCCGCTCGCGGACGACCCGGTCTGGCCCGGCCAGCTCGCCGCCTGGTCCGCCGAGCTGCCCCGCCCCAAGGCGATCCTCGTCGTCTCCGCGCACTGGGAGGAGGCCCCGCTCGCCCTCGGGGCCATCGAGACGGTCCCGCTGGTCTACGACTTCTGGGGCTTCCCCGAGCACTACTACCGGGTGCGGTACGGCGCCCCCGGCGCGCCCGAACTCGCCGAGAGCGTCCGGAAGTTGCTGCGCGCGCCCGGAACGCCCGTGCAGGACGTCCCGGACCGCGGCCTCGACCACGGCGCCTACGTCCCGCTCGTCGAGATGTTCCCCGAGGCCGACATCCCCGTGCTCCAGGTCTCCATGCCGACCCTCGACCCGGTCAGGCTCATGGACGTCGGCCGCAAGCTGGCGCCCCTGCGCGACGAGGGGGTGCTGATCGTCGGCTCCGGCTTCTTCACCCACAACCTGGCCGCCCTGCGGCACACCGGAGGCGGGGTGCCGAGCTGGTCCGCGGAGTTCGACGACTGGGGCAGGCGTGCCCTGGAGGCCCGCGACTGGGACGCCCTGCTGGACTTCCTCGACAAGGCCCCGGCCGGCCGGTACGCCCACCCGCGCACCGAGCACTTCGCCCCGCTGTTCGTGACCATGGGCGCGGCGGAGGCGGGCGGTGAGCTGGGCACGCAGAAGTCCGTGATCGACGGCTTCTGGATGGGCCTGGCCAAGCGGTCGGTGCAGTTCGGCTGAGACATGTGCGCCCCCGCTGCGTAAGACGAGGGTGTGGAGAGTCTTGGATTTTCCCGAGAGTCCGGGTTTGCGGCAACCTTCCGCCGGAGCGATTCGTCCATCAGGGTGGAAGGCGGTCGAAGGGGTCGAAGGGGACGCTCTTCCCGAGGTGGCGCCATTGGTGTGAGCGGAGTCTCACCCGTGGGGTGACCGGCGGGGTCCGTGAAGGGCCCGGGAGACCCTCGGTGCCGCTCTGACCTGCGGTTCCGTAACCGTCGGCGGCGACGTTCGGCGGCTGCGGCGAAACAGGGTACTGCATGATCAGAAAATTGGTGGGCGGGTTGGGAATTCTGTCCGGATTCCAGTCGTTGTTTCCATCGGATGCCGGGCACCCGAGGAGAGTTCCGAAGCAGGTGCCGAGCATCTGAAGGACCGCCCGCTGACCCACCATCGCAAGGGAGCACGCATGGCAACCCGTGCCGTCGCCCGTCGTCAGTCCGCCACCGGCGAGACGGCCGACGCGGCAAGCAGTGTTCGCGCCCATGGCGGCGAGATCGCCGATCGCGACCTGGTCGGCATGTATCTCGACGAGATCGCGCGTACACCGCTGCTCGACGCCGCCAAGGAGGTCGAGCTGTCCCAGATCATCGAAGCGGGTGTGTTCGCGCGGCAGATCCTCGACCGGCACGAGGAGACGAAGACGGACGCCACCGGCGAGGAGCTCCGGGCCCTGGTCGCCCAGGGGGAGCGGGCGAAGGACGTCTTCATCCGCTCCAACCTGCGGCTGGTCGTGGCAGTCGCCCGGCGCTACCCGCGCAGTGGCCTGCCCCTGCTGGACCTGATCCAGGAGGGCAACGCCGGTCTGGTGCGCGCGGTGGAGAAGTTCGACTACCGCAAGGGCTTCAAGTTCTCGACGTACGCCACCTGGTGGATCCGCCAGGCGATCACGCGCTCGATAGCGGACCAGTCGCGCACCATCCGGCTGCCCGTCCACCTCGTGGAGGAACTGGGCCGCATCCGCCGCGTCCAGCGCGAGTTCAACCGGGAGCACGGCCGCGACCCGGAGCCCGCGGAGATCGCCGAGGAGCTCGGCTCGACGCCCGAGCGCGTCTCGGACGTCCTCGACTGGGCCCGTGACCCGGTCTCGCTGAACATGTCGGTGGACGACGAGGGCGAGACCCAGTTCGGTGACCTCCTGGAGGACACCTCCGCGGTGTCGCCCGAGCAGTCGGTCATGACGCTGCTGCGCAGCGAGGGGCTCGACGACCTCATCGGCCGCCTCGACCAGCGCACGGCCTCGATCATCAAGATGCGGTACGGCATAGAGGACGGCCGCGAGCGTACGCTCACCGAGGTCGGCAAGGAGCACGGCCTGACGCGTGAACGCATCCGCCAGATCGAGAAGCACGCGCTGCTGGAGCTGAAGAAGCTGGCCCGCGACACCGGGTTCGACGCGGCGGCGTGAGGCCGTTCCGAACGGGATCCGGCCAGGGGAACGTCCAGGGGCGAGCACGGATGCCCGCCCCGGAGGACGTCCGCCCCGGCCGGGGCGTGGTGAGACCGGGCAGACCGGGCGCGTGAGGCTGCCGGTGCGCCGGGCGACCGCGTACGCCCGGTGGCGAAAGGCCGCGCAAACATGGCCGTGTACCGCCGCTTCAAGCGGCGGGGGCACGGGAACAACCCTTCAGAGCCCAGGAGTTCGACCGCCGGACGGGTTCCGGACCGGACCGGCTCCAGGTCGCTTCGGCGGAACGCACTGAAGTCCAGAGCCAAGTCCCGACGCACTCCCCCCGGCGCCGGGACTTTCCCAGAGCCGGGCTCCGGCGCCTCTCCCCCCGGGGCGCCGGAGCCCGGCTCCCCTTCAGTCGCCCGGGGCACGGGCCGGAGAGTGGCCGCCGCCCCGGCCGGCCCGCGCGAGTCGCGCCCCCAACTGCCGTACGCACTGCACGAGTTCGTCGGGCTCCTCCACCGTGAACTCGCAACCCAGCATCGCCAGCCGCACCGCGAGCCACTCCACCCGGTCGCCGACCGTGGCCCGCAGCCGGCAGCCGCCCGTGTCGAGCGGCTCCGGTGCGCCGAGCCACGCGGGCAGCCGCGCCGCGACCACCTCGGCCGGGTCGGCGAAGGTCGCCGTGAACGTGTAGGTCTCCTGCCTGCGGTACATCGACTGCCGGAGGTACTCGGCCGCGCTCCCGGTCGGCAGCTCCCGCGGAGCGAACCGCGCACCGGTGGCGAAGGGCTCGCTCACCCGGTCGACGCGGAACGTCCGCCAGTCCGCGCGGTCCAGGTCGTACGCCACGAGGTACCAGCGCCGACCGGTCGACACCAGCCGGTACGGCTCCGTCAGCCGCCGCGTCACGGCCCCGTCGCCGGCCCGGTAGGCGAACCGCAGCCGCTCGTACCCCGCCACCGCGGAGGCCATGACCGTCAGCGTCTCCGTCGCGACGCTCGCCCCGTCGCCGCTGGTCAGCGGAGTCGTCGCGGCCTGAAGCGTGGAGACGCGATGCCGCAGCCGGGTCGGCAGCACCTGTTCCAGCTTCGCCAGCGCCCGCACCGACGCCTCGTCGACGCCCTCGATCGCATGCCCGGCCCCCGCGCGCAGCCCGACCGCGATCGCCACCGCCTCCTCGTCGTCGAGCACGAGGGGCGGCATGGCCTTCCCCGCGACCAGCCGGTAGCCGCCGTCCGCCCCCTTGGTCGCCTGCACCGGATAGCCCAGCTCACGCAGCCGGTCGATGTCCCGCCGGACCGTGCGCCGGGACACCCCGAGCCGGCCGGCGAGTTCACCGCCGGGCCACTCCCGGGGCGTCTGGAGGAGGGAGAGCAACTGGAGGAGCCGGGCCGGAGTGTCCGTCGTCATGAATCCGAGAATGCCGCAGAAGTAGGACATGGTCTGACCTAATGCCTGCCTAGTTTGGCGTCATGTCCTCCACCGAAACCCTTGCCGACAGCCCGGCCCCGGCCCCGGTCCCGGCCCCGACCGCCGACCGCCGTCGCTGGTTCGCGCTGGCGATCGTGATGACCGCGGCCTTCATGGACCTCGTGGACGTCACGATCGTCAACATCGCGATTCCGTCCATCCAGCAGGACGCCGGCGCGTCCTTCAGCCAGATCCAGTGGATCACCGCCGGGTACGCCCTCGCCTTCGCGGCCGGTCTGATCACCGGCGGCCGGCTCGGCGACATCCACGGCCGCAAGCGGCTGTTCCTCCTCGGCATCGGCGGCTTCACCCTCGCCTCCGCGCTGTGCGGCTTCGCCGCGAACCCCGACATGCTGGTCGCCGCCCGTCTCCTGCAAGGCGCCATGGCCGCGATGATGGTCCCGCAGGTGCTCTCGATCGTGCACGCCACCTTCCCGGCGCACGAACGCGGCAAGGTCTTCGGCTTGTTCGGCGCGATCGTCGGCCTGGGCGCGGTCTCCGGCCCGCTGCTCGGCGCGCTGCTCACCGAGTGGAACCTGTTCGGGCTGGAATGGCGGCCGATCTTTCTGATCAACCTGCCCGTCGGCGTCCTGGCCCTCGTCCTCGGCAACCGTTTCATCAGCGAGTCCAAGGCCCCTCGGGCCCTGAAGCTGGACCTCGTCGGGGTCGCCCTGGTCACCCTGGGTCTGCTGATGCTGCTCTACCCGCTGACCCGGGGCCGTGAGCTGGGCTGGCCGGTCTGGGGGTACGTCTCGATGGCGGGCGCGCTGGTGGTCTTCGCGACCCTGGTGGCGTACGAGCGGAGCAAGGCGGCGCGGGACGGCTCGCCGCTCATCGAACTGTCGCTGTTCCGGGTGAAGAGCTTCGCCGCGGGCATCGCGGTGCAGACCGTCTTCGGTGTCGCGCTGGGCGTGTTCTTCCTGGTCTGGACGCTGTACATGCAGGTCGGCCTGGGCTGGAGCCCGCTGCGGGCGGGCCTGACGGGCGTACCGTTCTCGATCGCCGTGTCCACCGCGGCCGGGATGTCGGTGCAGAAGCTGGTCCCGCGCTTCGGCCGCAAGGTGCTCCAGGCCGGTGCGCTGGTGATGGCGGCCGGTGTCCTGCTCTACATCTGGGAGTCCGAGCGGTACGGCCTGCACATCGCCCCCTGGCAGATGGCGCTCCCGCTGGTCGTGATGGGCCTGGGCATGGGCCTGATCGTGGCGCCGCTGACCGACGCGGTGCTCTCGGAGGTCCCGCGTGAGCACGCGGGTTCGGCGTCCGGGCTGATCAACACCGTGCAGCAGATGGGCAACGCGCTGGGCCTCGGGCTGGTGTCGGTGGTGTTCTTCGGGGTCATCGGCGACCGCCTGGCCCCGGCCGAGGTGGGCCCGGCCTTCGTCAACGCCTTCCAGCACGCGCTGGTGTGGGTGGCGGCGGTGCTGGGCGTCATCTTCGTCCTGATGGCGGCCCTGCCCAAGCGACCGGGCCGGCAGGCGGAGGACGCCGAGGAGGCCGGGGCGGAGGAGGCCGGGGAGCCGGCCGTGGTGGCGCAGCGGTCGGGCGAGCTGGTGGGCTGACCTGCGCGAAAGAGGGCCGATGGGGCCCGGCACCCGAGCGGTGCCGGGCCCCATCGGCGTACCCGGACACAACCGGAAGTCCGTTCATGCCCGGTCTGATGCCCGAACCTGTTTACTTCCTGGACATTCAGGCGTAGCCTCCGGGAGAAACCACAAGTTCGGGCATCAGTCGGAGGCGAGTGGACATGTACGCACCGGAGCGGCAGCAGGAGATCCTCCGGCTCGCCCGGGACGGCGGCCGCGTGGACGTCGTGTCGCTCGCCGAGGAGTTCCAGGTGACGGCGGAGACGATCCGCCGCGACCTGAAGGCCCTCGACCGCGCGGGCCTGCTGCGCAGGGTGCACGGCGGCGCCATCCCGGCCGGCCGTCTCGACTTCGAGCCCGACCTCACCGAGCGCGAGTCCACCGCCGCCGACGAGAAGGACCGCATCGCCAAGGCGGCCCTGGCCGAACTGCCGGCCGAGGGCACGCTGATCCTCGACGCCGGTACGACGGTGGCCCGTGTGGCTGCCGCCCTGCCCCTGGAGGCCTCGCTCACCGTCGTCACGCACTCCCTGCCGATCGCGGCCCGCCTCGCGGACCACCCCGGTCTCCAGCTCCACCTCGTGGGAGGGCGGGTACGCAACCGCACCCGCGCCGCCGTGGACGCCTGGGCGCTGCGGGCCTACGGCGAGATCCGCGCCGACGTGCTGTTCGTCGCCGCCAACGGCTTCTCGGCCGAACACGGTCTGACCACCCCCGACCTCGCCGAGGCCGCGGTGAAGCGCGCGGCGATCGCCGCCGCCCGCCGTGTGGTGCTGCTCGCCGACTCCGCCAAGCACGGCCAGGAGCACTTCGCCCGCTTCGGCGGCCTGAACGACGTGGACCTGCTGATCACCGACAGCGGATTGAGTCCCGAGGACGCGGCCGCCATCGAGCGCGGCGGCACGGAAGTAGTACGCGCATGATCGTCACCGTCACCCCCAACCCCTCCCTGGACCGCACCTACGAGGTCCCCGCGCTCGAACGCGGCCAGGTCGTCCGGGCCACCGGCGAGCGCATGGACCCGGGCGGCAAGGGCGTGAACGTCTCGCGCGCCGTCGCGGCCGCCGGCCGGCGCACGGTCGCCGTCCTGCCGCTGGGCGGCGCCCCGGGCGCCCTCGTCGCGGACCTGCTCGACGCGCAGGGCATCGACGTCGCACCGGTGCCGGTCGCCGGGGCCACCCGCTCGAACATCGCGCTCGCGGAGGCCGACGGCGTCCTGACGAAGATCAACGCACCGGGTCCGGAACTCTCCGCCGAGGAGCAGGAGTCGCTGCTGGAGACCGTGCGGCGGCAGTCGCGCGGCGCGGACTGGATCGCGTGCTGCGGCAGCCTGCCGCGCGGACTCGCTCCGTCCTGGTACGCCGACCTGGTCGCGCGGGCGCACGCGGCCGGAGTGCGCATCGCGCTGGACACCTCCGGGCCCGCGCTGCTGGCGGCGCTGCGCGAGGGCCCCGACGTGGTCAAGCCCAACGCCGCGGAGCTCGCCGAGGCCGTCGGGCGCTCCCTGGCGACGGTCGGCGACGCGGTGAAGGCGGCCGAGGAGCTGCGCGGGCTCGGCGCGCGCACCGTGCTCGCGAGCCTGGGCGCCGACGGGCAGCTGCTCGTGGACGGGGCGGGCGCCTGGTTCGGCAGCGCGCGCGTGGACGCCGTCCGCAGCAACGTCGGCGCCGGCGACTCCTCCCTCGCCGGGTTCCTGATCGCCGACGGCACCGGCCCGGAGGCCCTGGCCCTCGCCGTCGCGCACGGCGCGGCCGCCGTCCAGCTGCCGGGCAGCCTGATGCCGACACCCGCCGACCTGGATCCGGCGGCGGTGACGGTCACGGCGGACGTGCCGGTGGACCGCGTGCTGAAGGAGCCGGTGACATGACCCCCCGCACGCCCCGCACCCGGTGCCGTACGACGCCTCCGCCGGCCCGCACCGCTTCCGACCCTCCCCGCACCGCTTCCGACTCTCCCCGTACTGCCCTCGTCCCCACCCCCGCCCATCCCACTGACCGGGCGATACGCGCGCTAAGGAGCCCGCGATGAGCGACATGATCACCGCGGACCTGGTCGACCTCGACCTGTCCGCCGACACCAAGCAAGCGGCGGCGCGCTCCCTCGCCGAACGGATGGTCTCCCTGGGCCGGGTGACCGATCTGGAGGGCTTCCTCGCCGATGTGGCCGCCCGCGAGGCGCAGATGCCGACCGGCCTCGACGGTGGCATCGGCATCCCGCACTGCCGCAGCGAGCACGTCGTCGAGCCGACGCTCGCCTTCGGGCGCAGCGCGGCCGGGATCGACTTCGGCGCGGCGGACGGCCCCGCCGACCTGATCTTCCTGATCGCGGCCCCGTCCGGCGCCGACGACGCCCACCTGAAGATCCTGTCGTCGCTGGCCCGGCAGCTGATGAACAACGAGTTCACCTCCGCGCTGCGTTCGGTGGACAACGCGGCGGCCGCTGCCGCGCTCATCCGCGGGGACGAGACTCCGGGCGAGGCCACGGCAGGAGCCGAGGGCACCGCCACGGACACTGAGGGGACCGAGGGCACCGCCGCGACCACCGAAGGCGCCTCCGCCGAGGCGCAGGACGCTCCCGAAGACACCGCCGCGACGCCGGGGGCGGCCTCCTCCGGCGCCGTGGCGGGTAGCACGGCACCGGCGCCGGGCGCGAGCGCCACGGACGTGAGCGCCAAGGACGCGAGCGGCGAGGGTGAGCGTCCGTTCCGGATCGTCGCCGTCACCTCCTGCCCCACCGGTATCGCGCACACCTACATGGCGGCCGAGTCACTGGAGAACGCCGGCCGTGAGGCGGGCGTCGAGGTCGTCGTCGAGACCCAGGGTTCGGCGGGCTTCACCCGGCTCGACCCGGCGGTGATCGCGGCGGCGGACGGCGTGATCTTCGCCCACGACGTCCCCGTACGCGACAAGGACCGCTTCGCCGGGAAGCCGGTCGTCGACGTCGGCGTGAAGGCGGGCATCAACCGGCCCGGCGAACTGATCACCGAGGTCCGCGGCAAGGCCGCGCGCGGTGAGGTGAGCGCGGCGCCCGCGCCGGGCGGCACGCCGGTCGAGCGGGCAGGCGAAGCGGGCGAGGGCTACGGCACGAAGCTGCGCAAGTGGCTCATGTCCGGCGTCAGTTACATGGTTCCCTTCGTCGCCGCGGGTGGTCTGCTGATCGCCCTCGGGTTCGCGATCGGCGGCTACGAGATCAACAAGGCGCCGTCGGTGATGGACCACTTCGTCTGGACCCAGGCCGACAGCTGGGCCGCCCTGCTGTTCCAGATCGGCGGTGTGGCCTTCGCCTTCCTCGTCCCGGTGCTGGCCGGCTACATCGCCTACGGCATGGCGGACCGCCCCGGACTCGTCCCCGGTTTCGTCGGCGGCTCGATCGCGCTCACCATCAACGCCGGATTCCTCGGCGGTCTGGCGGCCGGTCTGATCGCCGGTGGTGTGGTGATGGCGATCCAGAAGGTGCGCATTCCGGCGGCCCTGCGCGGCATCATGCCGGTGGTGGTGATTCCGCTGATCTCCTCGGCGGTCGTCGGGTTCCTGATGTTCGTGGTCATCGGAAAGCCCATCGCCACCGCGCAGAAGGCCATGACCGACTGGCTGAACGGACTGACCGGCACCAACGCCGTCCTGCTCGGCGCGCTGCTCGGCCTGATGATGTGCTTCGACCTCGGCGGTCCGGTCAACAAGGTCGCCTACACCTTCGCCACCGCCGGTATCGCGGTCTCCGACCCCAGCGACTCCGCGATGAAGATCATGGCCGCGGTGATGGCGGCCGGCATGGTCCCGCCGCTGGCGATGGCCCTGGCCACGACCGTGCGCGGCAAGCTGTTCACCCACACCGAGCGGGAGAACGGCAAGGCCGCCTGGGTCCTGGGCGCCTCCTTCATCTCCGAGGGCGCCATCCCGTTCGCGGCGGCCGACCCGCTGCGCGTCATCCCGTCGTCGATGGTCGGCGGTGCGCTCACCGGCGCCCTGTCGATGGTCTTCGGCGCCACGCTCCGCGCTCCGCACGGCGGCATCTTCGTGGTCCCGCTGATCGGCAACCCGTTCCTCTACCTGATCGCCATCGCGGCGGGCGTGTGCGTGACCACCGCCCTGGTGGTCGCCCTGAAGACCCTGCGCAAGCCGGTGGGCGCGGCGGCCGCCGAGTCAGGCGAGGGCGCACCGGCCGAGCCCGCCGACCGGAAGCAGCCGGTGGCGGCCTGAGCAGCTCCCTCCTGCGTCCTTGTCCCTTTGGCGCACTGTGAGTTGTTCACGGCACCTGCGAGATACATCACGGTCCGGGACCAAAGTCCCGGACCGTGGTGTCTACTGAGCACATGCCTCAGCATGTCTCGACCCTGATGTGGATAGGTGTGGCCGTCCCCGCCGCACTGACCGTCGCCTGCCTGGTCGGCCTCGCCCGCATCCGGCGCGACATCCGCCTCGAGACCGCTCGACAGCATTCCGCCCCGAGGCTGTCGGGCCTCCCGCTCCAGCGAGGGGCAGGACCCGGCCGGGAGTTCGTGGAACTGACCCCGGAGGAGAAGGACGCCTTCGCGGGCCTGGTACGCCGGCTCGGCAACGGTCGTTGAGGCTCACCTCGGCAGAGCGGGCGGCGGTCGCTTCCACGCCGTACCCGTTGGCACCGGCCGACGAGGTCTAGGACATCTGAGCCGCGCGCCGCTCCATCGCGCCGCGGGCCGCGTCCTCCGTCACGTACACCTCGCACATGTGGCGACCGTCCGGGGTCGCCGTGTGCTCGACCTCCCAGAGTGAGATCTCCACGCCGTCGTCCAGCAGGAACGCGTGCTCGTAGAGCGAGAAGCACAGCCCGGCGCGGCCTGCGCGGCAGGGGCGGCCGAAGGCCTGGGTGATCCGGTGACCGGACGCCGCCGCCAGCAGCGACGCGACATCCGCGCCCGGCCGGTCGGCATTCTCCGCGCGCCGCAGCAGACGGCGTGCGTGGTCGGCGGAGTCGTCGGACGCGTACGCGTGCCGTGCCTGGGGCGGCGGCGAGAGCTGGACCAGTACCGGCAGCTCGAACTCCGGCGCGTCCGGCGGGAGCGGCAGTCGTGCCGTGGCGGTGCTCAACTCCTCCTCGTCGTCGTACACCTCGTGCTGCACCTCGCTGCCCGGCGCGGTGTTGTGCACCAGCTCCCAGAGGGTGAGCGCCGAGCCGTCGGCGAGCAGCCAGGTGTGCCGGTAGGTCTCCCGGTGCAGTCCGGCGCTGTGGTGCGCCGAGTGCAGCGAACCGTCGTAGGCCAGGGCGCAGTCGAGACGCCGTATGGTCTCGTCGGGTAACTCGAAGGAGTTCAGGGCGCGGCCGAGCAGTCGCGCGAGGTGCTCCTCCGGAGACCCGGGCGACTCGCGTGGCTCGTACGCAGTCGTCTCGTACGGAACGCTCAAGGTTTCTCCCGGCGTTGCTGCATGTCACCTTGTGGGTGCATACCGTAGCCCCTCGGTCGAGCATCATGTCCGCGAACCGAGAAAACGTCCACGGGGAAAACGGCCGGCCGGCGCGAGAAGTTCCCGTGTGAGGCGTTGTTCCGTCAAAATCCGCAGGTCAAAAGGGCGTTGTGAGGCAGGGGCCGACCAGAGGGCGGTGCCGGAGGTCAACGGGCGCCGTACAGCTCCTCGTAGGCCGGCCAGTCCCCGCCCGGTCCGGTCACCGCCTCGGCCGTCCGTACCGCGCGGACGATCGCGCGGGTCACCTGGTCCGCGCCCGCCGCGAGGATCTCGTTCAGGGCGAGCGGTGAGGGGTCGAGCGGACGCGCCCCGGTGGCCAGCGCGAACACCGTGTCGCCGTCGTTGAGCAGGTGCACCGGACGTACGGCGCGCGCGATGCCGTCGTGCGCCGTGCCGGCCAGCTTCTGCGCCTGCGCCTTGGTCAGGTCCGCGTCGGTGGCGACCACTGCCAGGGTGGTGTTCAGCGGGGGAGGCGCGTTCCTCGCGGCGGCCTCGGCGAGGCGCCGCCGCGCGGCCTCGTGCACCCGCGCTTCGGGATGGTCCACCGGTCCCTGGAACAACTCCCCGTACAGCACCCCCGTCTCCGGATCGACCGCCGACCCCACCGCGTTGGCCACCGCCAGCGCGGCCACCGTGATGCCCGAGTCGAGCACCGTGCTCGCCGTGCCGACTCCTCCCTTGAGCGGTCCCACGGCCGCCCCGGTCCCGGCGCCCACGCACCCCTCCGGCACGCGCTCGCCGGCCCCGCTCGCCGCCGCGGCCTCGACCGCGGCGCGCCCGGTGGCCGCGTCCGGCCGGGCCCGGAAGTCACCGCCGCGGCCCAGGTCGAACACGCAGGCGGCGGGTACGACCGGTACGACGTGCGAAGGTTCCGGGCCGACCCTGACCCCGCGCCCCCGCTCCTCCAGCCAGGCCATCACCCCCGAGGCGGCGTCCAGCCCGTAGGCGCTGCCGCCGGTCAGGACGACCGCCTCCACCGTCCGCACCAGGTTGCGCGGATCGAGGGCGTCGGTCTCCTTGGTTCCCGGGCCGCCACCGCGCACCTCCACGGCGGCGACGGCGCCGCCCTCCGGCGCGAGCACGACCGTCGTGCCGGTGAGCCAACCGCCGCCCGTGCGCGTCGCATGTCCCACCCGCACGCCTTCGACGTCCGTCAGAGCGTCCACTGTCATGGGAGCCAGTCTCCCGGGCGAGACGCAGTCACGGGCCTCTTCGGAGGAACGGCGTGCAACGTCACGCCGCCTGCCGCGGACCGTACCCTTGAGGCATGAGTACCGCCCCCGAGCCCGCCCCCGAACCGCGTGACCCGAAGACCGCGCTGATCTTCGACGACCCGCTGAACCAGCAGTCCACGGACGACACCGACCGCGGGTGGGGCGAGCGCACGGAAGGCGACGCCGCCGGCGACCTCAAGCGCTTCCTGGACGAGAAGCCTCCCCACCACCTCTGAGGCGCGCGGGCCGCCGGACCGCGGACGCTACCGCTCGCCGTATCCGGAGCGGCGCCGGGCGACCAGCTCGTCGCGTATCTCCTTGAGCACCTCCAGCTCGGTCACCTCCACGACCTCCTCCGTGCCCTCCCTGGCCTTCTTCCGCGCCTCCTGGCGGGCCAGGAACTTCGCCATGGGCAGGAGCATCAGGAAGTAGACCACCGCGGCGGTGATCAGGAACTGGAGAGCGGCGCCGAGGACCGAACCCCACATGATCTGGATGCCCTGATCGCCCTTGCAGGTGGCGCTCAGGCACGAGTCGTAATGGTCGAGGTTCTTGGTGCCGATCGCTCCGATGACCGGACTGATCACACCCTTCACCACCGCGTTGACGATGTTGGTGAAGGCGGCGCCGACGACCACCGCTACTGCCAGATCGACGACGTTCCCGCGCATCAGGAAGGCTTTGAAGCCCTGCCAGACACTCGGGTCCTTCTTGTCGCTCACCTGGGGCCCCTCCTTGGACATGCAACTTCGACGTGCGGAACGAACAGCTCCGCAACCTACGGCTCACCACAGGGTCACCGCCAGCCTGGCTGTCGCGCTCGCCCCGGCCAGCCCCGCCGCGGTGGAGCGCGGTACCGACAGCGCGACCAGCGCCCCGCCCCCGGCCCCGTCGTCCACGGGCTCCGGGACCTTGGCCACCCGGGCCCCGTGTGCGACCACCCGGGCCTGCCCGCCCGTCGCCGGATCCTCCGCGGCGATCACGTCGACCCGGTCGCCCGGGCGCAGCAGCCGGACCGTGGCCGCGTCCGCGATGCGCACGGGCGCGATCACCGTGCGCGCCTCGTCCGTGCCGCGGCGCCCGGCGGCCCGACCGGCTCCGTCGGCCGGAGCCGGCTGTCCACGGGCCGGTCCGCCGCGAGGCGGGTCCGGAGCATCCCGCGGGCCCGCCGCCACGAGCGCGGCCGCGGTCACGGCCAGCCCGGCCGCCACCGCGCGCCCCCGGTGCCGTACGAGCCGCCGCAGCCCGTACCGCCCGCCGCGCACACGCACCGGCGCGAAGTGCGGCACCTCACACGTGGCCGGGGCTTCCGTGCCGGTCGCGTACGGAGAGGACCGCGTGGGCGGCGCCGGTGAAGCAGAGAGGCCCGGCAAAGGGGAGGGCAGCGGAGAGGACGGCAGGTACGGGGAGGGCAAGGGAGAAGACGGCACCGGAGAAGACGGCACCGGAGAAGACGACACCGGCCAGGACGGAGACGGAGAGGACGGAGAGGCAGGGGACGGAGAAGACGGAGACGGCAGGGACATGCGGACCACCACCAGCGACGGGGATTTCGGCTTGCCACGCCCACGATGAGGCATCGCGCCGCCGCCCGCCGGAGCCCGTGTGCTACCCGCCGGTTGTGGACAACTCCCTCACTCGAAGGAGCAATTCCGCCCCGTTACGGCAGCGCGAACCCCGGGTCCATCCCGCCCAGCGCGCCGGCGCACAGGCAGTCCCGCTGCTCGGTCGTGGGCAGCGCGGCCACCGCGTCGAACAGAACGCCCCGTAGCCGTTCCACGTTGGCCGCGAACACCCGCAGCACCTCCTCGTGCGAGACGCCCTCGCCGGTCTCCGCGCCCGCGTCCAGGTCGGTGACCAGCGTCATCGAGGTGTAGCAGAGCTCCAGTTCACGGGCGAGCGCCGCCTCGGGATGGCCGGTCATGCCCACCACCGACCAGCCCTGCGCCTGGTGCCACAACGACTCGGCCCGGGTCGAGAAGCGGGGCCCCTCCACCACGACGAGGGTGCCGCCGTCCACCGCGTCCCAGTCCCGCCCGCGCGCCGCCTTCAGCGTGGCCGTCCGGCCCACCGGGCAGTACGGGTCGGCCACCGAGACGTGCACGACGTTCGGCACCGTGCCGTCGGGCCGCGGCAGCCCGTCGAAGTAGGTCTGCGCCCGGGACTTCGTACGGTCGACGAACTGGTCGGGCACGAGCAGCGTGCCCGGCCCGTACTCGGGGCGCAGCCCGCCCACCGCACAGGGCCCGAGCACCTGGCGCACGCCCACGGAGCGCAGCGCCCACAGGTTGGCCCGGTAGTTGATGCGGTGCGGCGGGAGGTGGTGGCCCCGGCCGTGCCGGGGCAGGAAGGCGACCCGCCGCCCGGCGACCTCACCGAGGAAGAGGGAGTCGCTGGGTGCCCCGTACGGCGTGTCCACCCGGACCTCGGTCACGTCGTCGAGGAACGAGTAGAAGCCGGAACCGCCGATGACACCGATCTCTGCGTTCGCCATGACCAGCACACTAGTGCCCCGGCAGGCAACGTTCGCCCCGTCGCGACGCCCGGCACGCTCCTCCGAGCTCTTCGAGCAGGAGGACCCCCGGAGCGCGCACGGGACGCCGCTCCTTGACGGGCGAACGCTGCCTGCCGCGGCACCGGCGTCCGCGCACACGCCGAGGACCCCACCGTCCCACGACGGCGGGGTCCCGGAAGGAAGACGTCAGGCGGCGGAGCTGCCGGCCGAGCTCGTGGACGACGAGGACGACCCGGACGACCCCGACGAGGAGGACGAGCCGGAGGACGACCCCGACGAGGAGGACGAGGAACCCGAGGAAGACGGGCTCGACGACTTCGACGACGACGCCGCGCTGCTGCTCGACGAGGAGCCGCGGCTGTCGTTGCGGTAGAAGCCGGATCCCTTGAAGACAATGCCGACCGCGGAGAACACCTTCTTCAGGCGGCCACCGCAACCGGGGCACTCGGTGAGCGCGTCGTCGGTGAACTTCTGCACCGCCTCGAGGCCCTCGCCGCACTCGGTGCACTGGTACTGATAGGTGGGCACTGTCTTCCTCCTGGCACTCTCACTCGATGAGTGCTAACGACGGTCCATAGTGACGTATTCCCGAGGATCAGTCCACTGTGACGTGAGCGCGGTGACCGACGCCACGTGCGACCGTGCGGCCCTGCGACCGGGCCGCGAGCCGCGACCTGAGGGCGACCAGGGCGAGAAGGGCGAGCACCGTGCCGGTCATCGGCACCAGGAAGCCGGCGCCGCCCCACAGGCGGTCCTCCAGCTGCCCGGCGACGGTGACCGCCGCCGCCTGGCCGAGCGCGACCGCGCCCGTGAGCCAGGTGAACGCCTCGGTGCGGGCGCCGGCCGGGACCAGGCTCTCCACCAGGGTGTAGCCGGTGATCAGGGCGGGTGCGATGCACATGCCGACCAGGAGGCCGAGCGCCGCCAGGAGCGGCACCGAGTGCGCGGTCCACAGTGCGGACGCGGCCAGCGCCAGGGCGGTGTAGCCGACGAGGAGACGGTGCTGCGGGGCGGTCTTCCAGGCGATCGCGCCGCAGACGACGCCGGAGATCATGTTGCCCGCGGCGAAGGTTCCGTACAGCACGCCGTTGAGGCCGGGTTCGCCGATCGACTCGGTGAACGCGGCCAGCGAGACCTGCATGCCGCCGAAGACCGAGCCGATGCCGAGGAAGGTCGCGATCAGCACCCGCACGCCGGGGACGCGCAGGGCGGGGGTCTGCTCCACGCGCGTGTGCCCACCGCCGGTGACGGGCGGCTGGGTGCGCTTCTGCGCGGCGAACAGCAGACCGCCGACCAGGGTCAGCGCGGCCTCCGTCACCAGTCCGGCGGCCGGGGTGACGGTGGTGCACAGGGCGGTCGCCAGAAGGGGGCCGACGACGAACGTCAGCTCGTCGGTGACGGACTCGAAGGCGGCCGCGGTGGTCATCAGCGGCGAGTCCTTGAGCATGACGCCCCAGCGGGCGCGCACCATCGGGCCGACCTGCGGCACGGAGGCGCCGGTCGGCACGGCCGCCGCGAACAGCGCCCACAGGGGGGCGTGGGCCAGGGCGAGCGCGGTCAGCGTCAGCCCCGCGAGGGTGTGCGCCAGAACGCCGGGGACCAGTACCGCGCGCTGTCCGTAGCGGTCGGCGAGGCGTCCGCTGTAGGGCGCGAACAGCGCCATGGAGACGCCGGTGACGGCCGCGGTGGCGCCTGCCGCGCCGTAGGAGCCGGTGGTGTGCTGCACCAGCAGCACGATGGAGATGGTGAGCATCGCGAACGGCTGGCGCGCGGCGAAACCGGGGAGCAGGAACGTCCAGGCGCCGCGGGTGCGCAGTAGTTGCCCGTATCCAGGGCGGGAGGATGCCGTCGCGGCCGGCGCCGGTTCGGAGCTGGTGACCGTGGATCCCACGGCCCGTGCCTTTCTGCCGCCTGGTAGCGCGGGCCCGGGCGTGCGGGCGCGCCGAGAGCTGTCCTCTTGCGCGGACTGCGGTAGATACCGGCGCCCACTGCGGGGGACTACCCGGCCGCCATACGGTCGCGCCAGCTCTGCGTCAGGCAGAGTTGGTTCGATCAGGGTGCTCCCTCATCGTACAGGGGCGCGGGGACCCCTCTTCAGCCTCGGCTGCCCGCCCCCGCTCCGTCGGCGCCCAGCCATCCGGCCAGCTTGCCGCCCCGGCCGACCGCGCGCAGGCGCTGTTCGGCCGCCTCCCGGACCGGGTCGGTGGCGACGACGAGGAGTTCGTCGCCGCGCCGCAGGGTGGTGGTCGGCAGCGGTACGAACGACTTGCCCTCGCGGACCACCAGGGTGACCGCGGACCCGGATGGCAGCCGCAGCTCGTTGATCTCGACGCCGTGCATCCGGGACCCGGCGGGGATGGCGACGGACAGCAGGTGGCCGCGCAGCCGTTCCAGGGGCGCCGACTCGATGCCGAGGTCGGCGGCCTCCTCTCCGGACCCCAGCCGCAGCTTGCGGGCGAGCCAGGGCAGGGTCGGCCCCTGCACGAGGGTGTAGACGACGACCAGGACGAAGACGATGTTGAAGATGCGGTGGGTGGCGTCGACCCCGTTCACCATGGGGATCGTCGCCAGGATGACGGGCACGGCGCCGCGCAGTCCGGCCCAGGACATCAGGGCCTGTTCCTGCCACGGCACCCGGAAGGGCAGCAGGCTGGCCACCACGCCCAGCGGTCGCGCGACCATGGTCAGCACCAGGCCGATGACGAGGGCGGGCCAGACGTCGTCGAGCAGCTCGTGCGGGGTGACCAGCAGACCGAGCATGACGAACATGCCGATCTGGGCGATCCAGCCGAGCCCTTCGGCGAAGCCGCGGGTGGCGGGCCAGTGCGGCAGCTTGGCGTTGCCGAGCACCATCGACGCGAGGTAGACGGCCAGGAAGCCGCTGCCGTGGGCCAGCGCGCCGGCGGCGTACGCCGTGACGGCGATCGCCATGACGGCGATCGGGTAGAGGCCGGAGGCGGGCA
Organism: Streptomyces sp. 6-11-2; assembly: GCF_006540305.1. Classification (GTDB taxonomy): domain Bacteria; phylum Actinomycetota; class Actinomycetes; order Streptomycetales; family Streptomycetaceae; genus Streptomyces. Next base: position 4,099,570 of record NZ_BJOR01000001.1, read on the forward strand.
GCGCGACGTGCCGCAGGCCCCAGGAACCGAGCCAGCCCACCGCCAGGCCGATGGCTGCGCCGATGGCCAGCTCCAGGGCTATCTCGCCCACCAGGACGTACCAGTGCTCGATCGGTCCCGCGGTGGAGAAAGCGACGACCAGGATGACCACGGGGGCGTCGTTGAAGCCGGACTCGGCTTCCAGCGTGCCCGTCACGCGCGCGGGCAGGGGGATCTTGCGCAGCACCGAGAAGACGGCCGCCGCGTCCGTGGAGGACACCACCGCGCCGATGATCAGCGCCTGACTCCACCCCAGGCCGGCGAGGTAGTGGGCGGCGGCCGCTGTGACGCCGACACTCACGGCGACGCCGACCACCGCCAGGGTGGCGGCGGCCGGAAGGACCGGCTTGATCTCTTTCCACTTCGTGCCGAGACCGCCCTCGGCGAGGATCACGACGAGGGCCGCGTAGCCGATGACCTGGGTCAGTTCGGCGTTGGTGAAGTGGATGTGGCCAAGGCCGTCCGAGCCCATGACGACGCCGATCCCCAGGTAGACGAGCAGGCTGGGGAGCCCGCTGCGCGAGGAGATCCGGACCGCTGCGACCGCGACGAGCAGGACGACCGAGCAGGCGAGCAGGAGCTGGTTGAGGTGGTGAACAGTCAGCAGCGGTTCCTTCCGCGAGTTCCCGGTTTACTTCGTTACCTTACCTAACTCTTGACGCTTTCTTGACGCGTCCCGTGACGAGATGGAGACGTCTCGCCGCCGCTGGACCCGACTCCGCGTCAAGTGCTACCGGGCCCTGCGCCTATGGTTGCTCCAGCGTTCATTCGAAGTCACAGCCCGACCTGCCGCTCGCGTTAGGACAGCAAGGACAGCGATGCCCCCGAACACCACCGCCTCAACGGGTGACAAGGCCGCCAAGTCCGGCAGGAAGAAGGGGCGAAAAGCCCGCTTGGTCGCGCTTGTCCTGGTCCTGGCTCTCACCGGAGGCACCGCCTACGGCGCCTACTGGTCCGTCAGCACCGTGCGCGCCTCCTTCCCGCAGACCAAGGGCACCATCACGCTGCAGGGCCTGTCGGGACCCGTCGACGTCAAACGGGACGGAAGCGGCATTCCGCAGATATACGCCTCCAGTTCGGAGGACCTGTTCATGGCGCAGGGCTTCGTCCAGGCGCAGGACCGGTTCTACGAGATGGACGTGCGCCGGCACATGACGTCCGGGCGCCTGTCGGAGATGTTCGGCAAGGGCCAGATCAAGAACGACGAGTTCCTGCGCACTCTGGGCTGGGACCGGGTCGCCCGGCAGGAGTACGACAAGACGCTGTCGGCCTCCACCAAGAAGTACCTCCAGGCATACTCCCAGGGAGTCAACGCCTACCTCAAGGGGCGGGAAGCCAAGGGCATCTCCCTGGAGTACGCGGCCCTGGGCTTCGCCAACGACTACAAGCCCGGGCAGTGGACTCCGGTCGACTCGGTCGCCTGGCTGAAGGCGATGGCCTGGGACCTGCGCGGCAACATGCAGGACGAGATCGACCGGGCGCTGATGACCAGCCGCCTCGGCCCGAAGCAGATCAAGGATCTCTACCCGGACTACCCGTACAGCCGGAACAAGCCGATTGTCAGCGAGGGCCACTACAACGAGCTCACTCAGGCGTTCGAAGCGAGCGGCGGCACGACGGACACGAGCGGCGGCACCGGCACTTCGACCGGAATCGGCACCGGCACCGGCACGTCCGGTTCCGCCGACTCGTCGGGCACGGGCGGCGGCACCGGCACTGCGACTGACGCGAGCGGCACCTCCGATGTGCAGAGCCAGCTGATGGGCCTCCACGACGTCCTGGACGGCCTCCCGACGGCCGTCGGCGTCAACGGCAACGGCATCGGCTCCAACTCCTGGGTCGTCTCCGGGCGGTACACGATCACCGGCAAGCCGCTGCTCGCCAACGACCCGCACCTGTCGGCCTCGCTGCCCTCGGTCTGGTACCAGATGGGCCTGCACTGCCGCGAACTCTCCAAGGCGTGCCCGTACGACGTCACCGGCTACACCTTCGCGGGCATGCCCGGTGTGATCATCGGCCACAACCAGGACATTGCCTGGGGCATGACCAACTCCGGTGTCGACGTCACCGACCTCTACCTGGAGAAGCTCAGCGGCGACGGCTACCTGCGCGACAACAAGACGGTGCCGTTCCGGACCCGCCAGGAGACCATCAAGGTCGCCGGCGCCAAGTCCAAGACGATCGTCGTGCGCGAGACCAGCGACGGAATGCCCTTGCTGTCCGACCGCTCCGACGAACTGATGGCGGTCGGCAAGAAGGCGACGGTCACCACCGCGGCGCCCGACCGCGGCGACGGTTACGCGATCGCCCTGAAGTGGACCGCGCTGGAGCCGGGCACCAGCATGGACGCCGTCTTCGCCATGAACAGCGCGAAGGACTGGAAGTCCTTCCGGTCGGCCGCGGAGCTGTTCGACGTGCCCTCGCAGAACCTGATCTACGCCGACACCAAGGGCAACATCGGCTACACGCTGCCCGGCCGCATCCCCACGCGCGCGAAGAACGACGACGGCTCCGTCCCGTCGCCGGGCTGGGACTCCGGCTACGACTGGACCGGCTACATCAAGCCGCAGGAACTGCCCTACGAGTACAACCCCAAGCGCGGCTACATCGTCACCGCCAACCAGGCCGTCGTCGACCCGAAGTCCTACCCGTACGCGCTCACCACGGACTGGGGGTACGGCACCCGCAGCCGGCGGATCACCGACCTGATCCAGCAGAAGATCGACGGCGGCGGCAAGATCTCCACCGACGACATGCGCCAGATGCAGATGGACAACAGCAGCGCGATCGCCAACCTGCTGGTGCCCAAGCTGCTGAACATCGACATCGGCGACAAGGACGTCCGCGAGGCGCAGAAGCTGCTGGAGGGCTGGGACCGCACGCAGGACGCCGACTCGGCCGCCGCCGCGTACTTCAACGCCGTCTGGCGCAACATCCTCAAGCTGGCCTTCGGCAACAAGCTGCCCAAGGAGCTGCGGGTCAAGGGCCAGTGCCTGTGGGTGGAGCCGGCCGGCAACACGGGCCCGGCCGACGAGAACCAGAAGGTCCGCGAGTGCGGTCAGCGCGACGCCGACCAGGCGCAGCCGGACGGCGGCGACCGCTGGTTCGAGGTGGTCCGGGGGCTCGTCGAGAGCCCGGACAGCGACTGGTGGAAGACCCCGGCGTCGGGCACCCGGCCCAAGGCGGACAACCGCGACGAACTGTTCAAGCGCGCCATGATCGACGCCCGCTGGGAGCTGACCGCCAAGCTCGGCAAGGACATCGACACCTGGAGCTGGGGCCGGCTGCACCGCCTGTTCCTGAAGAACCAGACCCTGGGCACCGAGGGACCCGGCGTCCTGAAGTACGTCCTCAACCGAGGGCCCTGGAAGCTGAGCGGCGGCGAGGCCGCGGTCAACGCCTCCGGCTGGAACGCCGCCGGCGGCTACGGCGTGGTGTGGGTGCCGTCCATGCGGATGGTGGTCAACCTCGACGACCTCGACAAGTCCAAGTGGATCAACCTCACCGGCGCCTCCGGGCACGCCTTCAGCGCCCACTACACCGACCAGACGGACAAGTGGGCCAAGGGCGAGCTGCTCTCGTGGTCCTTCTCGCCGAACGCGGTCGACAGGAGCACGAGCGACACGCTGGTGCTCAAGCCGTGAGCCGCTGAGGCCACAACGGCGGCGAAGGCCCTCCACACGCGCGTGGAGGGCCTTCGCCGTACCCGGGCCGTACCCGGTTTGTATTCGGGCCGCACCCGGGCCGTACCCGAGCTGGGCCCGGGCCGTACCCGGGCCGGGCCGGCGGCCGAAGCCGCGTCGGCCGAGCCGGAAGCGGTGCGCGTCAGGTGAAGCGGCGTACCCCCGAAGGTGTCACCACGGCCTGCACCGGCCGGTCGTGGGGCTCCTCGGGGACGTGCTCGACGACTTCCGTGTCGTACAGCAGGACCACGAGGGCGGGATGCGCCCGCGCGGCCTCCAGGCGGGCCAGGACGCGGTCGTAGGACCCTCCGCCGCGCCCCAGGCGCATCCCGCGCGCGTCGACGGCGAGGCCGGGCAGCAGGACCACGTCTGCGGTCGCCACGGCGTCGGGGCCGAGACGCTCCCCGGCCGGCTCGAACAGCGCCATCCTCCCGCCGTGCTGCACGCGCGCGAGGGAACCCTCCCCGGTGTACGCGCCCCAGTCCAGGTCGTTGTCGGGCAGCAGCGCGGGCAGCAGCACGCGCGTGCCCCGCGCGCGCAGCGCGTCGAGGAGCGGAGGGGTTCCCGGTTCGGTGCCCACGGAGACGTACGCGGCGATGGTGCGCGCCCGCGTCAGCTCGGGCAGCTCCAGGGCGTGCTCCGCCAGCGCGTGCGCCGCCTCCCGCACTTCATCCACGGTCAACGTCTTCCTCACCGTGAGGATTTCTCGCCGCAAGGTGCGCTTGGCAGGTTCGGCGTCATGTCCGGTGTGGCTCACTGGTCCTTCCGTACCTTTCCTTATACCGGTATGTCTGCTCATATGAGAGTCAATTAACCGGAGAGGCAGATTCCGCGCAAAGGCAGCGGATAGGGTTGCGGCCATGACACAGGCGCACCCCAGGATCAGCAAGGCTGTCATTCCCGCGGCAGGTCTTGGTACCCGGTTCCTGCCGGCCACCAAGGCCACTCCCAAGGAGATGCTGCCGGTCGTCGACAAGCCGGCGATCCAGTACGTGGTCGAGGAGGCCGTCTCCGCGGGCCTCGACGACGTCCTCATGGTGACCGGCCGGAACAAGCGGCCGCTGGAGGACCACTTCGACCGCAACTACGAGCTGGAGTCGGCCCTGGAGAAGAAGGGCGACGGCGAGCGGCTCGCCAAGGTGCAGGAGTCCAGCGACCTCGCGTCGATCCACTACGTCCGCCAGGGCGACCCCAGGGGCCTGGGCCACGCGGTGCTGTGCGCGGCCCCGCACGTGGGCAGCGAGCCCTTCGCCGTCCTGCTCGGCGACGACCTGATCGACCCGCGCGACCCGCTGCTCCAGCGGATGATCGAGGTCCAGGAGACCTACGGTGGCAGTGTGATCGCCCTCATGGAGGTCACGCCCGAGCAGATCCACCTCTACGGCTGCGCGGCCGTGGAGGCCACCGAGGACGGCGACGTCGTCCAGGTGACCGGCCTGGTCGAGAAGCCGGACGCGGCGCAGGCCCCCTCCAACTACGCGATCATCGGCCGTTACGTCCTCGACCCGCACATCTTCGGCATACTCCGGAAGACCGAGCCCGGCCGCGGCGGTGAGATCCAGCTCACCGACGCCCTGCAGCACCTGGCCGAGGCGCACGCGTCGGCGACCACCGACGAGCAGCGGGCCGGCGGCCCGGTGCACGGCGTCGTCTTCAAGGGCCGCCGCTACGACACCGGGGACCGTGGCGACTATCTGCGTGCCATTGTCAGACTCGCGTGCGAACGTGAGGACCTGGGCCCGGACTTCAGGGCCTGGCTTCAGCGGTACGTAGCCGAGGAGATGTAACGACGTTGAGCAGCGCCGAGCCCCGCACCGCCGGCCCGGACCACCTGTGGTCGGTGGACGAGCACCTGGAGGACATCCTCACCACCGTCCGCCCCCTGGAACCCATCGAGCTGCAACTGCTCGACGCCCAGGGCTGTGTCCTGGTCGACGACGTCACGGTGCCGCTCTCGCTGCCGCCGTTCGACAACAGCTCCATGGACGGCTACGCGGTGCGGGTCACGGACGTCTCGGGCGCGAGCGAGGAGTTCCCGGCCGTCCTGGAGGTCGTCGGGGACGTCGCGGCGGGCGCGGCCGGCCTGCTCCGGGTGGGACCGGGACAGGCGGCGCGGATCATGACCGGTGCCCCGCTGCCGCCCGGCGCCGAGGCGGTCGTCCCCGTCGAGTGGACCGACGGCGGGCTCGGCGAGGGCCCGGTGAGCGCGATGCGCGCCCGCAGCCTCGCCCCCGAGGGCGCCGACGGGCACGTACGCGTGTACCGGCCGGCCGAGGCACGCGCGCACGTGCGCGCGAAGGGCAGCGACGTGGAGGCGGGCGAGCGCGCCCTGCGGGCCGGCACGGTCCTCGGGCCGCCGCAGATCGCGCTGCTCGCCGCGATCGGCCGCGGCACGGTCCTGGTGCGCCCCCGGCCGCGCGTGGTGGTGATGTCCACCGGCAGCGAACTCGTCCAGCCCGACGAGCAGCTCGGCGACGGCCAGATCTACGACTCCAACAGCTTCGCCCTGACCGCGGCCGCCCGGGACGCGGGCGCCATCGCCTACCGGGTGGGTGCCGTCGCCGACGACGCCGAGATCCTGCGGTCCACCATCGAGGACCAGCTCGTCCGCGCCGACCTGCTGGTCACCACCGGCGGGGTGAGCGTGGGGGCGTACGACGTGGTCAAGGAGGCGCTGGCCGACGTCGGCGACGAGGACGAGCCGGGCGGCGGCGTGGAGTTCCGCAAGCTCGCCATGCAGCCCGGAAAGCCGCAGGGCTTCGGGACCGTCGGCGCCGACCACGTCCCGCTGCTGGCCCTGCCCGGCAACCCGGTGTCGTCGTACGTCTCCTTCGAGCTGTTCGTCCGCCCCGCCATCCGTACCCTGATGGGCCTTCAGGACGTCCACCGGCCGACCGTGCGCGCGAGGCTGGCCGCGGACCGGGCGCTGAGCTCGCCGAAGGGACGCAGGCAGTTCCTGCGCGGGGTGTACGCCGACGGCGAGGTCAGGCCCGTGGGGGGCGCCGGATCCCATCTGGTCGCCGCCCTCGCGCTGGCCGACGCGCTCATCGTCGTCCCCGAGGACGCCGAGTCCGTCGAGCCCGGCGCCGAGGTCGAGGTGGTCCTGCTCGGCTGAGCGGTCCGGGGTGGCGGTACCGTGTCGCGCACAACAGGCCTGTGCGCCGCACGGCGACGGGCCCGGACCGGGAGCTCCACACGATCATGACTGTGCCTTCCCGGGGGGAGACCCCCGGACCTCCAGCGCCGGACCGGCTGACGCACATCGACGACGCGGGCGCCGCCCGCATGGTCGACGTCTCCGGCAAGGACGTGACCGCGCGCACCGCTCGCGCCAGCGGTCGCGTCCTCGTCTCACCCCGCGTGGTCGAGCTGCTGCGTGGCGAGGGGGTGCCCAAGGGCGACGCCCTCGCCACCGCGCGGATCGCCGGGATCATGGGCGCCAAGCGCACCCCGGACCTCATCCCGCTGTGCCACCCGCTGTCGGTGTCGGGTGTGAGACTGGAGCTGTCGGTCGCGGACGACGCCGTGGAGATCGAGGCCACGGTGCGGACCACGGACCGCACCGGCGTCGAGATGGAGGCGCTCACCGCGGTGTCCGTCGCCGCGCTCACCGTGATCGACATGGTCAAGGCGGTCGACAAGGGAGCGGTCATCACGGACGTGCGCGTGGAGGAGAAGACGGGCGGCAAGTCGGGCGACTGGAGCCGGGCATGACATCGGACGCATCGGCCGGAGGCGCACTGCTCGCGCCGTACAGCGCTCTGGTGGTCACGGCATCCAACCGGGCCGCCGCCGGGGTCTACGAGGACACGGGCGGTCCGCTGGTCGCCGACGGCCTCCGGCGCCTCGGCTTCGCCGTCGACGGGCCGCAGGTCGTACCGGACGGAGACCCGGTGGAGGCCGCGCTGCGCGCCGCCGTCGAGGCCGGTTACGACGCCGTCGTCACCACCGGCGGCACGGGCGTCTCGCCCACCGACCGCACGCCCGAGGCGACCCGCCGGGTGATCGAGACCGAGGTGCCGGGAATCGCGGAGGCCATCCGGGCGTTCGGCATGCGGAAGGTGCCGACCGCGGCGCTGTCCCGGGGGCTGGCCGGAGTGGCGGGAAGGACGCTGATCGTCAATCTTCCGGGCTCCACGGGCGGGGTGAAGGACGGACTGGCCGTCCTGGAACTCCTGTTGACGCACGCCGTCGACCAGCTGCGCGGCGGCGACCACGTCAGACCCGGTGCCGGTAGTGGGGGTGCGAGCTGAACAGCCCATCCTGGCCCGTCGTGCTCGCGGAGGGCGATGTCGTCCTCCGGCCGATAAAGCTGCGCGACCAGCGGGCCTGGCGCGAGGTGAACCGGCGCAACCGGGACTGGCTCAGGCCCTGGGAGGCGACGATTCCGCCGCCCACACCCGGTGGGCCCATCACGCACCGGCCGACCTACCGGCAGATGGTGCGCCACCTCAGGTCCGAGGCGCACGCGGGCCGGATGCTGCCGTTCGTCATCGAGTACCAGGGGCGGCTGGTCGGGCAGTTGACCGTCGCCGGGATCACCTGGGGCTCGATGTGCTCGGGCCACGTCGGCTACTGGGTCGACGAGTCGGTGGCCGGCCGCGGGGTGATGCCGACAGCCGTGGCGATGGTCGTGGACCACTGTTTCCGCACCGTCGGACTGCACCGCATCGAGGTCTGCATTCGGCCCGAGAACGGGCCGAGCCGGCGGGTGGTGGAGAAACTCGGATTCCGCGAGGAGGGTCTGCGGCCCCGTTATCTCCACATCGACGGCGCGTGGCGCGACCACTTGGTGTTCGCGCTCACCGCGGAAGAGGTGCCCGAGGGGCTGCTGAACCGCTGGCGCCGCACTCGGGCCCCGCGGGTGCCGAAGGAGAATCCCGCCTCACCCGGAAATTGAATGAATGTTCGAAATTGATCGGCCCGCGATCCGAACCGGACCTGCTCGCGATCGTCCGGGTGGCATTGAATTCGCGTCCTTGACGTCCTGCTGATCACATCGATCGCAAAAAAAGTTCGAAATATCAGCCAGATCGTGCGACACACCGGCGCAATTGGCAGATGGCCTCATGCAAACCCCTCTACCGTGTGAGGCGTGAGCAGCAGCGGCCTCATCTACGCAGTCATCGTCGGGGCCTGGGCCGCCTACTTGGTGCCGATGTGGCTCCGTAGGCAGGACGAGCTGAACGAGGCCCGTCCGACGGAACGCTTCAGCACCGCCATCCGGTTCCTGTCCGGACGGGCGGGGATGGAGCGCCGGTACGCCAAGGACCTCAGGGCGCGCTCCGCCGAGGAGGGGGAGCCCGCCGACGGGAAGCCGGACGGCGTCACCGACTCGGTGGACGTCCGGGCCTTCGCCATGCCCCCGGACCGGTCGCCGGAGCGGCAGCAGCCGCCGGCGCGGGAGGAACGGGAGCCGGTCCGCGGCCACGACGAGCGCGACCGGACCGGCAAACCGGCCGCCCGGGCCGCGTCCCCGGCGGCGGCCCCGGCCGCCGACGCGTCCGCGCGTCCGCGGGTCCCCGCGGCCCGGCGCACGCCCCGCGCGGAGGTGTCCGCGGCGCGTGCCCGGCGCTCGAAGGTCCTCGCGCGCCGCAGACGCACCACCGTCCTCCTCTTCCTCGCCTTCACCCTCGGCGCGATCGTCGCCGCGGTCGGCGGGCTCACCTTCCTGTGGGCGCCCGGAGTGCCCGCCGTGATGCTCAGCGCGTACATCGCGTACCTGCGCTCCCAGGAGCGGCGCCGCTTCGCCTACCAGATGGACCGCCGCCGCGCCGAGGTCGCCGCGCAGCGGCTGCGTGAGAGCCGCCGCCAGCCGCGTCGGCGCACGCCCCTCGACCCCGCCGCGGACGAACCGGAAGCGGGGCCGGAACCGGAGACGGACCCGGGCCTCTCCTCCCTCGCCGCCGACCGGCGCGCCCTGGTCGAGCAGACCGACCACGCCGAGTGGCTCGACCAGCAGCGCGAGCGCCAGCGCCGCCCCGGCCAGGGCGACAGCTGGGACCCGGTGCCGGTGCCGCTGCCCACCTACGTCACCGCCCCGGTCGCCCCGCGGGCCACCTCCGACGTGGACCTCGGCGCGCCGGACGCCTGGAGTTCGGCGCGGTCGTCCGCCGCGGTGCCGGAGCAGGAGGCCGCGCCCGAGCCCCCGCCGCACGCCGAGGACAAGTCCGCCGACGACGGCCGCACCGACGCCCGCCGCGCCGCCTCGGCCCGCCGCTCCCGCGAGCGCGGCCGCACCCCGCTCTTCGACCAGTACGAGGACGGCGACCGCCCCCGCGCGGCCAACGAGTGATCCCCGGCCTCTGACCAGCCAGGGAACGGATTACCAACCACCCGGGCGAGGATGCTAGAGTTTCACTCGTTGCAAGGGCCTGTGGCGCAGTCCGGTAGCGCACCTCGTTCGCATCGAGGGGGCCAGGGGTTCAAATCCCCTCAGGTCCACGCAGCTCAAAGCCCCGGTCGGGAAACCGACCGGGGCTTTGACGTGTCTCCCGGGGCTCACAGGAACAGCGGTATGAGCGACCGGGGACGTGATGGCCGGTCAGTGGATCAGGTTCACGGCCGGTCCCGCCTGCGGGAGGCGCGAGAGCCCCTCCCGCACAGCTGTGGCGGGAGGGGCCTCGCGTCAGGACCGGAGCTGCTTCGCCAGGCAGATGCTCGACTCGTACTCGCGGTAGTAGCCGAACTTCGTGCACGGCTCGTAGCCGCTGGAGGCGTACAGGGCGACGGCCTCCGGCTGCTGGTCGCCGGTCTCCAGGACCATGCGCACGCGCCCGGCGGCACGGGCGTCGTCCTCCAGGACGGCGAGCATGCGGCGGGCCAGACCGCGGCCGCGCATCGACTTGATCACGTACATCCGCTTGAGTTCGGCGTCGCCGTCCTCGTTGCCCTCGGCGTTCTTGTCCCGGCTGCGCCAGCCGCCCGTGGCGACGGGGGTGCCGTCCTCGTCGTAGGCGATCAGGTACACGCCGTTCGGCGGCCGGAAGTCGGCCGCGTCGAGGGGCGTGGCGTCGCCGCCGTCGCCGTAGCGGACGTGGTACTCGGCCTGTACCTCGTCGCTCAGCTTGACGGCGTCGGGGTGGTCGAAGGGCACGGGGCGGATGTTCATGTGGGAACCGTCTGTCGATGCGGATGTCGGGGCGGGCGGCCTCCGGGAAGACCTCGTCCAGTGTGCCGGTAGGGTGCCCGGGTGCTGACTGTGACCTCCGTCAACGCGTCCGGACGGGGTCGTCAGTGAAGGCAAGGAGAGCGTTTTGCTGACTGTGACCTCCGTCAATGTGAACGGACTGCGTGCCGCCGCCAAGAAGGGCTTCGTGGAGTGGCTCGCGGGGACCGGGGCCGACGTGCTGTGCCTCCAGGAGGTGCGTGCCGAGCCGCACCAGTTGCCGGAGCACGTCCGCACGCCGGACGGCTGGCACGTCGTGCACGCGCCGGCCGCCGCCAAGGGCCGTGCCGGCGTCTCCCTCTACACCCGCCGTGAACCCGACCAGGTCCGGGTCGGGTTCGGATCGGCCGAGTTCGACGGCAGCGGGCGCTACGTCGAGGCCGACCTGCCCGGCGTCACGGTCGCCAGTCTCTACCTGCCCTCCGGCGAGGTCGGCACCGAGCGGCAGGACGAGAAGGTCCGGTTCATGGACGAATTCCTCGCCCATCTCAAGGAGTTGCGCGAACGGGCCGCCGCCGACGGCCGCGAGGTGCTCGTCTGCGGCGACTGGAACATCGCCCACCAGCAGGCCGACCTCAAGAACTGGCGCGGCAACACCAAGAACTCCGGCTTCCTCCCCGAGGAGCGGGAGTGGCTGAGCACGGTCTTCGCCCCCGAGGCCGGCGGGTACGCCGACGTCGTGCGCGAACTGCACCCGGACGGCGAAGGGCCGTACAGCTGGTGGTCCTACCGGGGGCGGGCCTTCGACAACGACACGGGATGGCGGATCGACCTCCACGTGGCCACGCCCGGGCTCGCGGCGAAGGCCGTCAAGGGGTATGTGGAGCGGGCGGCCACGCACGCCGAGCGCTGGTCGGACCACGCCCCGGTGACGGTCGTGTACGACCTCTAGTCCGCTACGGCTGTTTGCGCAGCCGTCGGTCCAGGGCCATCGACACTTCCGCCTCCACCACGCTCTTGGCCAGGGGCCGCAGTCGCTTCAGGTCGTCCTCGGGGCCGTGACGCAGGATCAGGGCGGTGAAGAGTTCGGCGAGGGCGTCGGCGTGTTCGCGGACGCGGCGGCCGGCTTCGAGGACTTCGGCGAGCGGGATGCCCTCGCGGACCAGGGCGGCGGAGACGTCCAGCAGACGGCGGCTGATGTGGACGATCTCGTCGCCGTCGGTGCCCAGGTAGCCGAGTTCCATGGCGGCGGCCAGGTTCTCGGCGGTGACCTCGCCGGCGAAGTGGTCGGCGAGTTCCTCGGGGGTCAGGCGGACCGGGGTCTCCTCGGTGGGGGCGCCGAGGCCCAGCAGATCGCCGACGTCGCGGCCGTGTTCGAAGGCCTCCGCCAGTTCGGCGATGCCGCTCAGCGTGTGACCGCGTTCCAGCAGCGCCGAGATCGTGCGCAGGCGGGCCAGGTGATGGTCGTCGTACCAGGCGATACGGCCCTCGCGGCGCGGTGGCGGGATCAGTTTGCGCTCGCGGTAGAAGCGCAGGGTGCGCACGGTGATGCCGGCCAGCCGGGCCAGTTCCTCCATGCGGTACTGGCGTCGGCCGCCGCGTGCTCCACCTTCTCCTGCCACGGGAGCAGCCTATGTTGTACCGGCGGTAACTTTTCCTCTGCCGCCCCCTACCGATCGGTACGGACCTCCTCTACTCTCCCCATTGCGCCAGTGTTCACTGGCAGAGTCGCTGAAGGCTGCACGCGGGTCGCTGTACGCGAGTCAGGGGAGGGGCGCTCGATGGCCGAGCACGAGCACGAGCACGAGCACGAGCATGGGCACGAGGACCGGCATGTGCGGGTGGCGGTGATCGGATCCGGCTTCGGCGGACTGGGCGCCGCCGTGCGGCTGCGCCGGGAAGGGATCACCGACTTCGTCGTGCTGGAGCGGGCCGGCAGCGTCGGCGGCACCTGGCGCGACAACAGCTATCCGGGATGCGCCTGCGACGTGCCCTCGCACCTGTACTCGTTCTCGTTCGCGCCCAACCCCGACTGGCCGCGCACCTTCTCCGGGCAGGAGCACATCCGCGCCTACCTGGAACACGTCACGGACGTCTTCGGCCTCCGCCCGCACCTGCGCTTCCACTCCGAGGTCACGAGAACGACCTGGGACGCCGAGAAGCTGCGCTGGGACATCGAGACCACGAGCGGGAACCTGTCGGCCGACGTCGTGGTCGGCGCGACCGGGCCGCTGTCCGAACCGAAGGTCCCGGACATACCGGGGCTCGACTCCTTCCCCGGCAAGGTCTTCCACTCCGCCCGCTGGGACCACGACCACGACCTCGCGGGCAAGCGGGTCGCCGTGGTCGGCACCGGAGCCTCCGCGATCCAGATCGTGCCGTCCATCCAGCCCGAGGTCGCCCGGCTCACCCTCTTCCAGCGCACCCCGCCGTGGGTGATGCCCCGCGTCGACCGCGAGATCAGCGGCGTCGAACGGCGGATGCACCGCGCGCTGCCGCCGACCGCGCGACTTCGCCGCGGACTGCTCTGGGGCATCCGGGAGTTGCAGGTCCAGGCGTTCACCAGGCATCCGGGCCAACTCGGTTTCGTGGAGCGGCTGGCCGAGCTCAACATGTCCCGCGCCATCAAGGACCCGGAGCTGCGGGCCAAGCTCACCCCCGACTACCGCATCGGCTGCAAGCGGATCCTGCTGTCCAGCACGTACTATCCGGCACTCGCGCAGGACAACGTGGACGTCGTCGCCAGTGGACTGAGCGAGGTCCGCGAATCGACCGTCGTCGCCGCCGACGGCACCGAGGCCGAGGTGGACGCGATCGTCTTCGGGACCGGCTTCCACGTCACCGACATGCCGATCGCCGAGCGGGTCGTCGGTGTGGACGGCCGTACGCTCGCCGAGAGCTGGAAGGACGGCATGTCCGCGCTGCGTGGGGCGTCCGCGGCCGGCTTCCCGAACTGGATGACGATCATCGGCCCCAACACCGGCCTCGGGAACTCCTCGATGATCCTGATGATCGAGTCCCAGCTGAACTACCTGGCCGACTACCTGCGCCAACTGAGCGTCCTCGGTGGCCGGGCCGCCCTCGACGCCCGGCCCAGCGCCGTGAACGCCTGGAACCGCACGGTGCAGGAGCGCATGAAGCGCACGGTGTGGAACACCGGCGGCTGCACCAGCTGGTACCTGGACGCGGGCGGCCGCAACACCACCGTCTGGCCCGGCACGACCACCGAGTTCCGGCAGGCCACACGGCGGGTGGATCTCGCGGAGTACCAGGTCCTCCGGGCACCCGGGTCCCAGGGCGCGGCCGGCCGGGCCGCCGCGCGGCGGCCCGTGGAGGTGGACGCGTGATCCGTCCCGCCCGCCGGTCGGCCGGGGGCCGTCCGGAAGACCACGCTGCCCCGGATCCGTACGCCCCTCCCGTCCCGGCCCGTGAACTCACCGCCGTCTCCGCCGACGGGGCCCGGCTGCACGTCGAGGTGCACGGGCCGGTGGACGACCCCGCTGCCCCGGCCGTCGTCCTCGCCCACGGCTGGACCTGCTCCACCGCCTTCTGGGCCGCGCAGATCCGGGATCTGGCCGCCGACCACCGCGTCGTCGCCTACGACCAGCGCGGCCACGGACGCAGCCCGGCGGGCCGGAGATACGGCACCGACGTGCTCGCCGACGACCTCGAAGCCGTGCTCGCGGCGACGCTCGCGCCCGGCGAGAAGGCGGTGATCGCGGGCCACTCGATGGGCGGGATGACGGTGATGGCCGCGGCCGGCCGGCCCGGCTTCCAGGAGCACGCGGCGGCCGTTCTGCTGTGCAGCACGGGCAGTTCACGGCTGGTCGCCCGGTCGACCGTCGTACCGATCCGGGCCGGCCGGCCGCGCACCTGGCTGACCCGGCGCGTCCTGGGCTCCCGGGCGCCGCTCGGGCCGGTCACTCCGCTCGCCCGGCGGATCCTCAAGTACGCCACGATGGGCCCCGGTTCGGCGCCGCACATGGTCGAGACGTGCGCACGGATCGTGCACGCCTGTCCGCGCCGGGTGCGCCACGCCTGGTCGCAGGTGCTGGACCGGCTCGATCTCGACGACCAGGTGCGGCAGTTGACGGTTCCGGCGGCGGTCGTCGCGGGCACGGCCGACCGGCTGACGCCGCCGGGGCACGCGCGGGCGCTGGCCGCGGCGCTGCCCAACTGCCTGGGCCTGACCGAGCTTCCGGGGCTCGGTCACATGACGCCGGTGGAGGCCCCCGGGCTGGTCACCGGGAAGATCCGGGAACTCGTCACCGGTCACGTACCCGGGCGGCTGACCGGCCATGTACCCGGCCATGTACCCGGTCATGTCCCCGGCCAAGTCACCGGCCGGGCCACCGGTCACGTCCCCGGTCAGGCCACCGGTCACGTCCCCGGCCAAGTCACCGGCCGGGCCACCGGTCACGTCCCCGGTCAGGCCACCGGTCACGTCCCCGGCCAAGTCACCGGCCGTGGAAGCGCACACGAGCAGCACGACGACGCAGGGATCAGGGAGGGCGCATGAGCAGGGTGAGCCTGGAGGGGCAGGTCGCGGTCGTCACGGGGGCCGCGCGGGGCGTCGGCGAACTGCTCGCCCGCAAACTGTCCGCGCGGGGCGCGAAGATCGCGCTGGTCGGCCTGGAGCCGGACCTGCTCGAACAAGTCGGCAAGCGGCTGCACGGCGAGAGCGCCCACTGGCATGCCGACGTCACCGACCACGAGGCGATGGCCCGGGTCGCGGCGGAGGTCGAGGAGCGGTTCGGCAGGGTCGACATCGTGGTCGCCAACGCGGGTGTGGCGAGCGGCGGTCCGTTCGCCGACTCCGACGCCGACTCCTGGCGGCGGGTGATCGAGGTCAACCTCATCGGATCGGCGGTCACCGGACGGGCGTTCCTGCCGGCGCTCACCGCGAGCCGCGGCTACCTGCTCCAGATCGCCTCGCTCGCCGCCATCACCCCGGCGCCGATGATGACGGCGTACTGCGCCTCCAAGTCCGGTGTGGAGGCGTACGCGCACAGTCTGCGGGCCGAAGTCGGCCACCGGGGCGTGCGGGTGGGCGTCGCCTACCTGTCGTGGACCGACACCGACATGGTGCGCGGGGCCGATCAGGACGACGTCATGCGGGAGTTGAGGCAGCGGCTGCCGTGGCCGGCCAGCCGGACCTATCCGCTGGGGCCGGCGGTGGACCGGATCGTGGCCGGGATCGAGCGGCGCGCCGCCCACGTGTACGGGCAGTGGTGGCTGCGCGGTATGCAGGGCGTGCGCGGGTGGCTGCCGGGTGTCGTGGGCACCGTGGGGCAGCGGGAGGTACGGCGCTTCGCGGACCGGCTGTCGGGGGTGCGGACCGGGCTGGTCGGAGCGGGTGGCGCGGCCGACGAACGGCACCGATCCGCACCGGCTACACAACGTCACTGATCGACATGCGCAGGGTCACCGCCCGTGTGAATCTGGTCGAGGCCGATCCCCTAGCCCACTTGGGGATCCCACTCACCCACACGGGAGTGAACAGCATGGGTATGAAGGACAAGTACCAGGACCCGTCCGAGCAGCAGCGGCAGCAGCAGCAGGGTCGGCAGCGTCCCGGCGAGCGTCCCGGCGAGCGTCCCGGCGAGCGCCCCGGCGAGGGCCGCGAGAAGGCCGGGCAGCGCCCGTCCCAGCCGCGCGAGCGTGGGCGTCACGACACCCACGACACGCCGGACGAGATGGAAGACCGCCTCAACCAGGACTACGACCGCTAACCACGGCCCGTAGTCAGCGTTGTTGCTGTGCTCGGCCTCGGCCGTGACGGTGTGGGGTGTCTCGGATGCCGGGGCACCCCATGTCCGTGCCGTGGCAGCGGGAACGGGCCGCTCGGCGGTGCGGAAGTCCGGCCGCTCGGCAGTGTGCAAGTCCGGCCGCGTGGGACGGACACCGAGGGTCCGGTCGCTCAAGTCCCGGCGCTCAGCGGCGCGGAGGCAGCTTCGGTCGCGAACGGTCGGGTACGTCGCGGTAGTCCGGCGGAATCGCCGCCGGGTTGGCGGCCAGGAGTTCCAGGGCCAGTTCGATCGCGTCGTCCATCTCGACATGGCGGCCCTCGGCCCAGTCCAGGGGAGTGCGCAGGCTCTCCACGTCGGGGGTGACGCCGTGGTTCTCGACGGACCAGCCGTAGGCGTCGAACCAGGCCGCGTTCATCGGCACCGTGATCACCGTGCCGTCGCCGAGGCGGTGCCGGCCGGTCATGCCGACCACCCCGCCCCAGGTGCGCTGGCCGACCACGGGCCCCAGCTTGAGCAGTTTGAAGGCGGCCGTGATCATGTCGCCGTCGGACGAGGTCGCCTCGTCGGCGAGGGCCACGACGGGCCCGCGGGGCGCGTCGGAGGTGTACGACACCGGCTGGGCGTTGCGGGTCAGGTCCCAGCCGAGGATGGTGCGGGTCAGCTTCTCGATGACCAACTCGCTGATGTGACCGCCCGCGTTGCCGCGGACGTCGACGATCAGCGCGGGCCGGGACACCTCCATGCGCAGGTCCCGGTTGAACTGCGCCCAGCCGGAGCCACCCATGTCGGGGATGTGCAGGTAGCCGCAGCGGCCGCCGCTCAACTCCCGTACCACGGCCCGGCGTTTGGCGACCCAGTCCTGGTAGCGCAGCGGGCGCTCGTCGACCAGCGGCACGACGGCGACCCGGCGCGGCGGTCCTTGCCCCTCCGCGGGGGAGAACGTCAGCTCCACCGTCGTACCGCCCGTCCCCGCGAGCAGCGGGTAGGGGCCCGTCACCGGATCCACCGGGCGCCCGTCGACGTGGGTGAGCACCGCGCCCTCGCGGATGCCCGCGCCGGCCAGCGGGGAGCGGGCCTTGGAGTCGGAGGAGTCGCCGGGCAGGATCCGCCGGATGACCCAACGGCCGTCAGGGCACGCCAGGTTGGCGCCGAGCAGTCCCTGAAGGCGCTGGTAGTGCGCGGGGCCCTCGTTGCGGCGGGCGGGGGAGACGTAGGCGTGGGAGGTGCCCAGTTCGCCGAGGACCTCGCGCAGCAGGTCGGCGAACTCGTCCGGGGACGCGACGCGTTCGACCAGCGGGCGGTACTGCGCGAGCACCGCGTCCCAGTCGATGCCGCACATGTCCGGCTCCCAGAAGTAGGCGCGGATCAGCCGGCCCGCCTCCTCGTACGACTGGCGCCACTCGGCGGCCGGGTCGACCACGTGCAGGATCCGGCGCAGATCGATCCAGGTCGTCGTGTCGCTGTCGCCGATCTCCGTGGACGGCACCGCGCGCAGGTCGCCCTCGTCGACGACGACCAGCCGGGTGCCGTCGCCGCTCACCGCGAACCAGTCCAGGTGGCCGACGAGTTCGTACTTCTTGGCCTTGCTGATGTTGAAGTGCTCCAGCGTCGGCCGGCCGGTGGTGTCGTCCGGGTTGACGAACGTCTCGCCCAGGGCGCCGGAGATCGGCCAGCGCAGCCAGACCAGGCCGCCGCCGGCGACCGGGTGCAGCGCCGAGTACTTGGAGGCGATGACCGGGAACGGGGTGACCCGGTTCGCCAGGCCCTCGACCTCCACGGTCACCGCGCCGGACTCGCCGGTCTCCTCGTCCTCGACGGGGTCCAGACCGCCGGCCGCCGGCCGTCCCTCGGGGTTCAGCGCGAAGGGGGACGGGGTCGCGGAGGACAGCGGAACGAGGTACGGCTTGCAGCCGAGCGGGAAGGACAGGTCGCCGGTGTGCACGTCGTACACCGGGTCGAAGCCGCGCCAGGACAGGAAGGCCAGATACCGGCCGTCCCGGGTGAACACCGGGTTCTCGTCCTCGAAGCGGCCGTTGGTGACGTCGACGATCAACCGGTCCTGGATCCGCGCCATCCTGATCTGCCGCAGCGAACGCCCGACCCCGGGATGCGACCAGGTCAGCCATGCCCCGTCGGGCGAGAACGCCAGGTCCCGCACGGGCCCGTTCACGGACCGCACCAGTTCGGTGAGGCAGTCGGCCGGTCCGTCCGCCGCGTCGGTGTCCGCGGCGATGGCGGCGGGACCCTCCGGCGCGCCGGTCGCGGCGGGCGCGCCGGCGTCCTCGGGACCTCCGGCGGTATCCGGGCCGGCGGAGGTCTCCCCGTTCGGCGCGGCGCCCGCGACCGCCTCCGTCCCCTCCGACGCCTCCCCCTCGTTCACGTTGCTGGCGTCGCCTGCGTCGCTTATGTCGAGCAGCAGCAGTCGGCCGTCGTGGGTGGCGAGGGCCAGGCGTTCGCCGGCGGGGTCGGAGGCCGTCTCCAGGACGCGGCCGAGGCGGCCGGAGGCGAGCCGGCGCAGCGGGCGGGTGCCGCTGGCCCGGGGGAGGTGGGTGATCTCGACGGCGTCCTCGCCGTCCGCGTCGGTGACGTAGGCGACCTGGCCGGTCTCGCCGAGCATCTCCGGCAGCCGGATGCGCACGCCGGGCGTGTCGATGAGGGTGCGGGCGGGGCCGTCGCGGTGGGTCAGCCAGTGCAGGGAGCCGCGTACGACGACCGCGCTGGCCCGGCCCGTCTCGTCGACGGAGATGCCGTCGACGTGCTGGGCGGCCGGCACCTGGTAACGGCGGCGGCCCGCCTGCGGCCCGCTCGGCCGCACCTCCAGCCGGCGCGGGACCGAGTCCGCGGACAGGTCGTCCACGATCCACAGGTCGCCCGCGCACTGGTACACCACCCGCGTGCCGTCGCTGGAGGCGTGCCGGGCGTAGAAGGCGTCGTGGTCCGTGTGCCGGCGCAGGTCGGAGCCGTCGGGGGCGCAGGAGTAGAGGTTGCCGACGCCCTCGTGGTCGGAGAGGAAGGCGATGCGGCCACCGACGAACATCGGGCAGGCCAGATGCCCGCCGACATCGGCGAGCAGCCGCTGCCCGTGCAGCCACAGCCGGCCCGTCGCACCCCCCCGGTACCGCTTCCAGGAGGCCGGTTCGTGCGGCGGCGTCCCGGTCAGCAGCAGGGTCTTGTGGCCGCCGTCCACGTCGGCGACCTGGAGGTCGGAGACCGGCCCCCAGGGCAGCTTGCGGCCGGGGGAGCCGTCGGTGCCGACCTTGTAGGCCCAGGTGAAGTAGGAGAACGGCTCGCCGTGGGAGGCGACGGCGAGGATGTCGGTCCGGTCGTGTTCGTCGGGCGGTGCCCATCCGCACACGCGGGTGTCGGTGCTGCCCCAGTAGGTCAGCTGGCGGGCGGGCCCGCCGTCCACCGCGACCAGGTGGATCTCGGGCACCAGACTGCGCCAGCTCGTGTACGCGATGTGCCGCCCGTCGGGCGAGAAGCGGGGTGGGCCGACCTTCGTGCGGTCCACCGTGAGGCGCCAGGCGCGGCCCGCTCCGTCGAGCGGCGCCAGCCAGAGGTCGTCCTCGGCCACGAAGCACAGCAGGTCACCGCTGAGGTGCGGCAGGCGCAAATAGCTCACGTTCTCATGCTTTGCCCGGGTATGGACCGCAGCAACTTATGCGGAACCGACAGTCGTGACTCAGGACACGTACGAAACGGTTTCGTTTCGTTCGAAGGGTGCGCTACATTCTTCGTGTACGAAACGGTGTCGTTCCAAGCGGGAAGGCGGCAGACATGGCCGAGGTCGCGACCGGGCGCCGCAGCCGCCTCACGCCCGAGCGTGAGGCGGAGCTGTACGCCGCGGTGCTCGACCTGCTCCGCGAGGTCGGCTACGACTCCCTCACCATGGACGCCGTCGCCGCCCGCACCCGCTCCAGCAAGGCCACCCTCTACCGTCAGTGGGGCGGGAAGGCCGAGCTCGTCGTGGGGGCCATGCGGCACGGCAAGCCGGTACGGCTCGACGCGATCGACACCGGAACGCTCCGTACCGACCTGCACGCCCTCGTCACCCGCGAGGACGACTGCGTCATGGAGCAGAACTCCGCCCTGATGCGGGCCCTGGCCATGGCGATGCACACCAACCCGGACCTCAGACAGGCCTTCCGGGAGCAGCTCATCGAACCGGAGATGGCCGAGTTCCGCGCACTGCTGCAACGCGCCGTCGACCGGGGCGAGATCCGGGCGGACTGCCCGGCGCTGGACTTCGTGGTGCACATGCTGGCCGGCGGCTTCGTCGTCCGGACGCTCATCGAGGCCCAGCCGCCGACCCAGGCCTTCCTGCATTCGTACATCGACGCCGTGGTGCTCCCCGCCCTCGGCGTACGGACCTCCTGACACCTCTCCCCAGCAAGCCCACCCTCTGACGTCACCGCTCACGTCGTCGGGCTGATCACCCCTGCCCACAACCACCCCCACGACATGACCGGGAGTACGTCAACGTGGCCACGTTCCTCTACAGACTCGGCCGCCTCGCCTTCCGGCGACGGCACTTCGTCGCCCTGATCTGGCTGGCACTGCTGACCCTGGCGGGCGTCGGCGCCGTCTCCGCGCCGGCGGCCGGAAACACCTCCTTCTCCATCCCGGGCACCGAGGCGCAGAAGGCCTTCGACCTGCTGGAACAGCGCTTCCCGGGGGCGAGCGCCGACGGGGCCACCGCCCGCGTGGTGTTCAAGGCGCCGAGCGGCGAGAAGATGACGGACGCCGGGAACAAGGCGACCGTCGAGAAGACGGTCGAGGACCTGTCCCGCGGCTCCGAGGTCGCCTCCGTCGCCGACCCCTACACCGGAAGGGCCGTCAGCCGGGACGGCACGATCGCCTACGCGTCGGTGCGGTACAAGGTCTCCGGCATGGAGCTGGAGGACGCCTCCCGCACCGCCCTGAACGAGGCCGCGCAGCACGCGCGGGACGCCGGGCTGACCGTGGAGATCGGCGGCGACGCCCTCCAGACCGCGCCGCAGACCGGCGCGAGCGAGGTCATCGGCATCGCGGTCGCGGCCGTCGTGCTCGTCATCACCTTCGGCTCGCTCCTCGCGGCCGGACTGCCGCTGCTGACCGCGCTCGTCGGCGTCGGCATCGGCGTCTCGACGATCACCGCCCTCGCCCACACCCTGGACCTGGGCTCCACGACCTCCATCCTGGCCACGATGATCGGCCTCGCGGTCGGCATCGACTACGCCCTGTTCATCGTCTCCCGCTACCGGGCCGAACTCGCCGAGGGCCGCGAGCGCGAGGAGGCGGCCGGACGGGCCGTCGGCACGGCGGGCTCCGCGGTGGTCTTCGCCGGGCTGACGGTCGTGATCGCCCTGGTGGGCCTGTCCGTGGTCAACATCCCGATGCTGACGAAGATGGGCCTGGCGGCGGCCGGCACGGTCGTCATCGCCGTCCTCATCGCGCTGACGATGATCCCGGCCCTGCTGGGCTACGCGGGCCGCAAGGTCAAGCCGGCCGGCGCGTCGAGCGGGCTGCTCCGCCGCGGGCGCCCCGCGCGGCAGCCGGACCGGCCCAACATGGGCACCCGCTGGGCGAGCTTCGTCGTCCGCCGCCCGGTCGCCGTGCTGCTGCTCGGCGTGCTCGGCCTGGGCGCCGCCGCGATCCCGGCCGCCTCCCTCGAACTGGGCCTGCCGGACGACGGCTCCCAGCCCGTCTCCACCACCCAGCGCCGCGCCTACGACCTGCTCTCGGAGGGCTTCGGACCCGGCTTCAACGGCCCGCTGATGGTCGTGGTCGACGCCAAGGACAGCACCGACCCCAAGGCGTCCTTCACCAAGGTCACGGACGAGATCAGGGGCCTCAAGAACGTCGTGACGGTGACGGAGGCGCAGCCCAACGAGGCCGGCGACACCGCGACCGTGACCGTCGTCCCCGACTCGAAGCCGTCCTCCACCGCCACCGAGGACCTGGTGCACGCCATCCGCGGCGCGGGCGGCGACATCGAGGCGAAGACCGATGCGAAAGTCCTGGTCACCGGGTCCACGGCGATGAACATCGACGTCTCGCAGAAGCTCAACGACGCGCTGCTGCCGTATCTGGCGCTGGTGGTCGGCCTGGCCTTCCTGCTGCTGATCGTGGTCTTCCGCTCGGTCCTGGTCCCGCTCAAGGCGGCACTCGGCTTCCTGCTGTCGGTGCTGGCGGCGCTCGGCGCGGTGGTCGCGGTCTTCCAGTGGGGCTGGCTGTCGGGCCTGATGAACGTGGAGGAGACCGGCCCGGTGATGTCGATGATGCCGATCTTCATGGTGGGCGTCGTCTTCGGGCTCGCGATGGACTACGAGGTCTTCCTCGTCACCCGGATGCGCGAGGCGTACGTCCACGGGGAGAAGCCGGGCCAGGCCGTGGTGACCGGGTTCCGGCACGGCGCACGGGTGGTGACGGCCGCCGCGGTCATCATGATCGCCGTCTTCTCCGGCTTCATCGGCTCCAGCGAGTCGATGGTCAAGATGATCGGCTTCGGGCTGGCGATCGCGGTGTTCTTCGACGCGTTCATCGTGCGCATGGCGATCGTGCCGGCCGTCCTGGCCCTGCTGGGCCGGCGGGCCTGGTGGCTGCCCGGCTGGCTGGAGCGCGCCCTGCCCGACGTGGACGTGGAGGGCACGGCCCTGCGCACCGAGCAGCCGCGGCACGCCGACCCGGACGAGCGGCGGGAACTCGTACAGGTGTGAGTCCGTAGCTCGCCGGAGGGACCGGCCGGTGAGGGTGCCGTGGGGACGGCGCACCCTCACCGGCCTCGGCCTTCTCTGCGGCCTGGTCCATCACGTGGGAAATCTTTCGTGATGTCTGTAACCGGCAGCTAGCCTGCCGTTCCATGACGACGACATCCGAGTCAGGAGCCCACCCACGTTTCGCCGACGCCCTGCGCGAGCTGGGGCTCGACGAGCTGATCCCCGAGGTCCGCAGGTTTCCCGAGGCGACCAGGACCGCCGCCGAGGCCGCGGCGGCCGTCGGCTGCGAGCTGAGCCAGATCTGCAAGTCGCTGATCTTCGTGGCCTGGGGGTCCCCCCTGCTCGAGCGCAGTCGAGAGCTTGGGGGAGGCGAACCGGTGCTGGTGCTCATGGACGGTGCCTCGCGGGTGGACGTCGAGCGTGTCCGGGAGGAACTCGGCGCCGAGAAGGTCACGCGGGCCAAGGCGGACGTCGTGCGCGAGGCGACCGGGTACGCCATCGGCGGCGTACCGCCCTTCGGGCACCGGACCCGGACCCGCGTGCTCGCCGACCGGTCGCTGCTGGACCACGACGTCATCTGGGCGGCCGCCGGAACCCCGTACACCGTCTTCCCCATGGCACCCGGGGCGCTGGTCGCCCAGGCCGGGGGCGTCCTCGTGGACGTGCGCGAGCGCACCTCGTGACGCCGGCGGTCACCGCGGCCGTCCTGCTCGCCGCGGTCACGCACGCCAGCTGGAACGCGATCGCCCACAAGATCACCGACAAACTGACCGGGTTCACCCTCATCGCGGGCGGCGGCCTGCTGATCGGGCTGGCCATGGCGCCGTTCGCCGCGCTCCCGGCCCGCGGCGCGTGGCCGTACCTGCTCTTCTCGGCCGCGATCCACGTCGTGTACTACGCCCTGCTGATGAAGTCCTTCCGGCTGGGCGACTTCGGGCAGGCCTATCCGATCGCGCGCGGCACCGCCCCGCTCGTCGTCACGGTGCTCGCCGCCGTCTTCGCCCACGAGGTGCCCGACGGCTGGGCGGCCGCGGGCATCGCCGTGTCCTGTGCCGGCCTGACCGGTGTCGCCCTGTGGGGCCTGCGCGGACGCCGGCCCGACTGGGCCGCGATCGGCGCCGCCCTGGCGACCGGACTGGCCATCGCGGCGTACACGGTCCTCGACGGGCTCGGGGTGCGGGCCTCCGGGTCGTCCCTCGGGTACATCGCCTGGCTGATGGCGATCCAGGGCGTGGTGATCCCGGCGTACGCGGTGTGGCACTGGCGCGGGCGCACGGTCGCCCAGCTGCGGCCGTACGCCGGGGTGGGGCTGCTCGGGGCGGCGCTGTCCGTGGCGGCGTACGCGCTGGTGCTGTGGGCGCAGACGAAGGCGGAACTCGCGCCGATCGCCGCGCTGCGGGAGTCGTCGATCATCGTGGGCGCCGCGATCGGCGCCGTGTTCTTCAAGGAGCGTTTCGGGGCGCCGCGCATCGCGGCCGCCGGGCTGCTGGTCGTCGGCATCGGGCTGATGCTGCACACCGGCTAGTGCCGGACTCCTTGGCCGGTGCGGGTTCCTTGGGTGCGCGGGCGGCGGCCGAGGAGCACCCTGGAAGCAGGTGTTCCGGAGGTGACCGTCATGATGAAGACCGTTGTGGGATGGCACATCGAGCTGGAGTTCCAGGAGGACGGGCAGCACACCCGGGCGGCGGCGCTCGTCCGCTTGCCCGACGGCAGCGAGGTCCGGGCCCACGGCAGGGCCAGCCGCCATCACACCGACTCCGATCAGCCGCGGGTCGGCGAGGAGATCGCCGGCGCGAGGGCCCTGAACGAACTCGCCATGTTGCTCCTGACCAAGGCACACGGCGAGATCGACCAGGCGTCGGGCCGCACGTCGCAGCCCATCCACGTCTGAACTCCCACGGGGAGCGCTACGTCAGGGACGTGCGCAGCGCGTGGACCAGGGCCTGGGCCCTGGGGTCCGCCGTCACATTGGGGTGGAAGCCGTTGGTGACGTAGGCGAAGGCGATGGCCGAGTCCGGGTCGGCGAAGGCCAGGGCGCCGCCGCGGCCGGGGTGGCCGAAGGAGCCGGGGCCGAGCAGCGGGGACGCCGGGCTGTGCAGCATGTGGCCGAGGCCGAAGCGTGTGGGGGCCACCAGCACGCGGTCGGGCCCGGCGGAGTGCTCCGTGCGGGCCAGCTCCGTGGTCTGCGGGGTGAACAGACGGATCCCGCCGTCCACCTCGCCGATCAGCGCCGCGTAGAAGCGGGCCAGACCGTCGGCCGTGGCGATGCCGTTGGACGCGGGCAGGACCGCCGCGCGGTAGGCGGGGTCGTTCTCGTCCGGCAGCGGGGTGATCGCCGCGAACGCCCGCCGGGTCAGCGACTCCGGGTCGGCGTACGCCTCGGCCACGGACCGCTTGGGGCGGGTGCGCAGACCCGCCGCGGAACGCGGCGGCTCCACCTGGCCCACCAGGCCCACGCGCCCGGCCTCGCCCGCCGGCAGCCCCACCCACAGGTCGGCCCCCACCGGGCCGGCCACCTCGCGCGCGATCCACTCGCCGATCGTCCGGCCCGTGACCCGCCGCACCAGCTCGCCGGTCAGCCAGCTGTACGTCTGCGCGTGGTAGCCGTGGTCCGTGCCCGGCTCCCAGACCGGCGCCTGCGCGGCGACGGCCTCGGCGCCCAGCACCGGATCGGCGGCCTGCTCCGGTGTCAGCGGCCGGTCGAGGACGGGGACGCCCGCACGGTGGGCGAGCAGGTCGCGGACCCGGGTCCGCTCCTTGCCCGCCGCCTTGAACTCGGGCCAGTACGCTCCCACCGGCGCGTCCAGGTCCAGCTCCCCGCGCTGGTGCAGCAGCAGGAGTACGGCGGCGGCGACACCCTTGGTCGCCGAGCGCACGATCTGCGCGGTGCCCCGCTCCCAGGGCGCCGAGTCCGCCGTACCGTCGACGTCCCGCGTCCCCGCCCACAGGTCCACGACCCGGTGCCCGTCCCGGTACACGGCCACCGCCGCGCCCCGCTCGCCCCGGAGCGCGAAGTTCGCCGCGAACGCCTCCCCGACCTGCTCGAAGCCCTCGGCCACTGCGCCGTGCACGTCCACGTCCGCCACTCCTTCCGCTCTTCGCCTGCGACAGTGGGTGCAACCAGCGGCCCCGGCCTGCGATTCCTGCGGCCGGTCGGCTTGGCACGATCGTTACGTCGACGCTGCCCGCTCGTCTGCCCGTCCCGACGGGTCAGGCGCCCGTCGTCACGGACCGCGGGTCGAAGCCGAAGGGCAGCTCCAGGCGGTGGGCGCGCATCAGCGCGTCGTCGGCGAGCAGTTCGCCGGTCGGTCCGTCCGCCACGATCACGCCGTCGCTCAGGACGAGCGAGCGCGGGCACAACTCCAGCGCGTACGGCAGGTCGTGGGTGACCATGAGCACTGTGACGTCCAACGATCGCAGGATGTCGGCCAGTTCACGGCGCGAGGCGGGGTCCAGGTTGGACGAGGGCTCGTCCAGGACCAGGATCTCCGGCTCCATGGCGAGGACGGTCGCCACCGCGACCCGGCGGCGCTGGCCGAAGGAGAGGTGGTGCGGCGGGCGGTCGGCGAAGTCCCCCATGCCGACCCGATCCAGGGCCGTGATGACCCGCGCCTCCAGCTCCGGCCCCTTGAGCCCGGCCGCAGCGGGCCCGAAGGCCACGTCCTCCCGCACGGTCGGCATGAACAACTGGTCGTCCGGGTCCTGGAAGACGATGCCGACCCTCTGCCGGATCTCGGCCATGTGCTTCCTGCCGACCGGCAGCCCGGCGACCCGCACCGTCCCGGTGCCCCCGCTCAGGATGCCGTTCAGATGCAGCACGAGGGTGGTCTTCCCGGCGCCGTTGGGGCCGAGCAGGGCGACCCGCTCGCCGCGTCCGATGCCGAAGTCGACACCGAACAGGGCCTGGTGGCCGTCGGGGTAGGCGAAGGCGAGGCCGGAGACCTCCAGAGAAGCTGTCACAGGACCCATCCCAGCAGACAGACGGCGAGCGCGGCACAGGGGAGGGCCAGGGCGTACGACCACTGCGCCCGGGACGCGGTCACCTCGTCGATGACCGGCATCGAACCGGCGTAGCCCCGGCTCACCATGGCCAGGTGCACCCGCTCCCCGCGCTCGTAGGAGCGGATGAACAGCGCGCCCGCGGACTTGGCGAGCACGCCCCAGTGCCGGAGCCCGCGCGCCTCGAACCCGCGTGACTCGCGGGCGATCCGCATCCGCCGCATCTCGTCGGTGATGACGTCGCCGTAACGGATCATGAAGGACGCGATCTGCACCAGCAGCGGCGGCAGCTTCAGGCGTTGCAGGCCCAGCAGCAGTTCGCGCAGCTCCGTCGTGCTCGCCAGCAGCACGGACGCGGCGACGCCGAGGGTGCCCTTGGCGAGTACGTTCCAGGCGCCCCGCAGCCCGTTCACGCTCAGCGACATCCCGAGGACGTCCACCCGCTCGCCCTGGGCCACGAACGGCATGAGCACCGCGAACGCGACGAACGGGACCTCGATCAGCAGCCGCTTGAGCAGGAAGCCGGCGGGCACGCGGGCCACGGAGGCGACGACGGCGAGCAGGACGGCGTACACGGCGAACGCCCACATCGCCTCCCGCGGGGTCGACACCACGACCACGACGAAGGCGAAGGACGCGGCCAGTTTGGTGTGCGGCGGCAGCGCGTGCACGGGGGAGTGCCCGTGCCGGTACAGCCGGTGCGCGTGACCCGCCCCCATGTCAGGCGGCCTGGGAGGAGGGGGCGGACGGCTCGGCGGCCGTACGCCGCCTGCGGACCACCCAGAAGACCGTGCTGCCCGCGACGACGGTCGCCCCGACGCCGATCACGCCCGCGAGCCCGCCGGACAGCCGGGCGTCGGAGACGTCCTTGACGCCGTAGTCGGCGAGCGGGGAGCCGGACGACGCGTGCCGCTCCTCCTTCTTGTCGATGCCCTGGTCGTGGGCGACCTTCTCCAGACCGTCCGGGTTGGCCGAGGCGTAGAAGCTGACGAACCCGGCGAGGACGAGGGAGGTGACCAGGCCGGTGATCCACAGCTTGCGGTGGGACCGGGCGGCGGCGGGCACGGGCGCCGGCTCGGCCGCGGGGGCGTCGACGAGTTCGCCGTTCACCCGCAGCTTCAGCCGCTGCTCCAGGCCGCGCGCGCCGTACACCAGGTCCGGGCGCACGGCGATGACGGCGCCCACGGTCAGCGCGGTGATCGCGGCCTCGCCGATGCCGATGAGGACGTGCACGCCGATCATGGCGGTGGCGACCTTGCCGATCGCCACGTCGGTGGTGCCGCCGACCGCGTAGATCAGTGTGAAGGCGACGGCGGCGGCCGGTACGGAGACGAGCGCGGCGACGAAGGAGGCCACGGTGACCGAGCGGCGGCGCCGCGGGAGCACCTTCACCAGTCCGCGGAAGACGGCGTAGGCCACCACCGTCGTGACGATCGCCATGTCGGTGATGTTGACACCGAGCGCGGTCAGGCCGCCGTCGGCGAAGAGGATGCCCTGCATGAGCAGGACGACACTGACGCACAGGACCCCGGTGAAGGGGCCCACGAGTATCGCGGCCAGCGCCCCGCCGAGGAGGTGGCCGCTGGTGCCGGCCGCGACGGGGAAGTTCAGCATCTGCACGGCGAAGATGAACGCCGCGACGAGACCGGCCAGTGGCGCGGTCCGTTCGTCGAGTTCCCGGCGCGCACCGCGCAGGCTCACGGCGACGGCGCCGGCGGCGACGACTCCGGTGGCTACGGAGATGGGGGCGTTGATGAATCCGTCAGGCACATGCACCGTTCGATGATAGAGGCTTGTTGCGAACCTCTTGCAAGAGCGAGGACCTCGTCGATGTGTGCCGTTTGCCGGACGTTCGAGAAGCGGAATCCTGGAAATATGCGACATTGGGGGGAAGCGGATGTTCAGCCCTCGCATAAGTCACACAGCGTTAGGGGTCGTCCGATGTCGGTAGTCGAACAGCACGCACGAGCCCACATCCTCACGGACGACGTCCCCGAGGACGTCGGGGCCGTCCCGGTCGTCCTGCGCTACGACCCCCTTCAGGACCCGCGCGCCGTGCAGGTGGACCTGCCCGGCCCGCACGCGTGGACCTTCCCCCGGTCACTGCTCGAACAGGGGCTGCGCGCCCCGGTCGGCAGCGGTGACGTGCGGGTGTGGCCCTGCGGCCGGGTGCAGGCCGTGATCGAGTTCCACTCCGCGCGCGGTGTCTCGGTGGTACAGCTCGAGACGAAGACACTGCTCAGGTTCCTGCGGCGGACCTACCTGGCGGCGGCGTCACCGGCGGTGGTCGCCCACGGGTGACGCCCGCGGGTGACGACTGCCGCCGGAGACGTGGGTCGGTCGGTGACGACGGCCGCCGGAGACGTGGGCTTGCCGGAGACGTGGGCCGGTCGGTGACGACGGCCGCCGGTGATGTGCGCGGCCGTCAGCTCCTGTGCCCGGCCGCCGTCAGCTCCCCGCCTTCAGCAGGGACGCCACTATCGGACCGGCCGTGTCGCCGCCGTGGCCGCCCGCCTGGACGACACCCGCGGCCGCGAGGTCGCCGCGGTAGGCGGTGAACCAGCCGTTGGCCTTCTTCTGGTTGTCGACCTCGGCGGAGCCCGTCTTCGCGCCGTAGTCCGGACCGAGTCCGGCCATGGCCTCGGCGGCCGTGCCGTACGCGGCGGTGTACTGCATCACCTCGCGCAGCTGGGACAGGGTGGAGGCGGACATCGTCCGGGAGGCCGTGGCCAGCTTGCGGTTGTCGACGGACGGGGAGACCAGGTACGGCTGGTGGAAGACGCCCGCCTTGACCGTCGAGGCCACCGACGCCATGTTCAGCGGGTTCATACGGACCCCGCCCTGCCCGATGAGCGAGGCGCCCATCGGGGCCGCCGACTGCACCGGGACCGCGCCGTCGAAGGACGGCACTCCGATCGCCCAGTTGTCCAGCGCCAGGCCGAAGACCTGCTGGGCCTGCTGGGTCAGGTCGGAGTTCTTGAGCTTCGGCGCCTGGCTGATGAAGGCCGTGTTGCAGGAGCGGGCGAAGCTCGCCTTGAAGGTGCCGTCCTTGATCTCGAACTTCTTGTCGTTCTGGAACTTCCAGCCGCCGTAGGTGAAGAACTTCGGGCAGGGGTGCGGCTTGTTCACCGAGGCCAGCTTCTTCTCGAAGAGCAGCGACGAGGTGATGATCTTCATCGTGGAGCCGGGGGCGAGGGAGCCCTGGAAGGCGGTGTTGAAGCCGTGGTTGGAGTTCGCCACCGCGAGGATCTCACCGGTCGACGGACGCATCAGGACCACCGAGGCCCGCTCGGTCTTGGACACCTCCTTCTCGGCCGCCGCCTGGAGGGACGGGCTCAGCGTCGTCTTCACCGTGCCCGGCGTGCCCTTGCTCAGCTCGACGAGCGTCTTGTCGGACAGCTCCGCCTTCTTCGACGCCTTGCCGCGGATCACACGCAGCTCCACGCCCGCGCTGCCGCCGGCCGTCTCGCCGTACTTCTCGCGCAGCCCGTCCAGGACCGGACCCAGCGACGGGTACTTGGCGGTGGTCATCTCGTCGCCGTCCCGGTCCAGGGCCTTGACCGGCGGGGTGCCGGACTCGCCCGTGACGAGGGTGTCGCCGTCCTTCAGCTCGGGGTGGACGACGGAGGAGTGCCAGTCCACGACCGGCTTGCCGTCCGCGGCGCCCCGGACGACGGTCAGCGCGCTGTCGTACGCCAGGGGCTTGGTCAGGCCCTTGTACGACACCGTGGCCTTCACGGAGAACGGCACCTTGCCGCCCGCGGCGGTGCCCGCGGTCAGGGTGACGTCCTTCAGATGCGCGTCCTTGGCGTAACCGGTCAGCAGGGCGGTGGCCGCCGCGGTGTCGCTGGTCGCGGCTGCCGCCTCGGCGGGCTTGCCCTGCTGCCAGGCCGCCAGGAACCCCTCTGCCGCGGTCCGCACCTCGGTCGCCGACAGCGGGCCGGTGTTCTTCTTCGCCTCGCCGTCGCCGGCCGCCGACTGTGTCCGGTCGGCCGCCCCGCCGCCCCCGTACAGCGCGTAGACGCCGATGCCTGCCCCGACGACGACCACGGCGATCACCCCACCGACCACAGCCGGAGTCGTCTTCCGTCGCTCGGCGACGCGCCTTCTCTTGCCCACTGCCTTCCGTCCTCCGCCAGTCCCCCGGGGCCCTCGCTGCCCCATCGCCCCCACGATCCTCAATGACGGCCCCACCCTAGGGCCTCTCTCACGGATGCGTCCGGGGGCGGGGGCCGGGTCCTGTCCGGGGGCGGGGGTCGGGTCCCGTGCGGGTTGGTGGTGCCGGAGCCGGTGCCGGAGCGGTCGGCGGACGGACACCGCCGGGTCGCCCGGTCCGCCCGGGTCTCTCCGGCCACCCGGCCTGCCCGGCCCTCGGGTCCGGCCGGCCCTCCGAGTGCTCGGGTCATCCGGTCCTCGGTGGCTTCGTGCGGGTGAGCCGGATGCCGACCGCGCCCGCACCGTCCAGTCGCGCGGCCAGGTGGAGGGGGCGGCAGTGCCGCCCCGGGCGGCGGCGACAGCCCGGCAGACCGCGGCCACTACTTTCGGCCGGTCCAGCAGCACGGCTGCTCCGGCTCCTCGAGGTCTTCCAGTGTCTCCGGGGCTCCCGGTCCTCCCGGCCCGACCGGGCGTGCGGCCCCTCCGGGCGTGCGGTCCTACGGTCGTGCGGTCGGACCGGGCGGGCCGCCCGGTCGGGCGATGCCGGCCGGGCGGTCGGGTGCGCCATCGTTCGAGGGCGGTCAGCCCGCCGTGCGCAGGACGGCCGCCACGATCGGGCCCGCCGCGTCGCCGCCGTGCCCGCCCTCCTGGGTCATGGCGGCGGCCGCCATGTCGTTGTGGTAGCCGGTGAACCAGCTGTTGGACTTGGCCTGGCCGTCGACCTCGGCGGAGCCGGTCTTCGCGCCGATGCTGCCGCCGAGCCCGGACATCGCGGGGGCCGCGGTGCCGCTGGTGGCGGTGCGGTTCATCATCTGCCGCAGCTGGGTGACCGTGTCGGTCGACAGGCCCCGGGCCTGGGCCAGCGGGCGGCCGTCGAGCGTCACGGACACGATGACGGGCTGGCGGAAGGTGCCGGTCATCGCGGTCGCCGTCACCGACGCCATGTTCAGCGGGCTCATCTGCACCTGGCCCTGCCCGATCAGGTTGGCGGCGGTGTCCGGGCCGCCCGAGGCGGGGACGGAGCCGTCGAAGGACGGTATGCCGACCTTCCAGTTGTCCCGGCCGAGCCCGAAGCGCTCCTCGGCCTCCCTGGTCAGGGAGTCCACCTGGACCTCGTCCGCGTACTTCACGAACGCCGTGTTGCAGGACCGGGCGAAGCTCTCCGAGAGGGTGGCGTGCTCGTTGGGCTGCATGTTCTTGAGGTTGTGGAACGTCTGGCTCTGCCACACCGCCTCGTTCGGGCAGGGCGCGGGGCCGCCGGCCCTCGTGATCCTGTTGTCGATCAGGGTGGCCGCACTGATGATCTTCATGGTGGAGCCCGGCGCGAGCCGGCCGAGGAAGGCCGCGTTGAAGCCGTCGGCCCGGTGGTTGGCGACCGCGAGCACCTCGCCGGTGGACGGCTTCACGGCGACCACGGACGACTCGGAGTACCGCTGCACGGCCTGCTCGGCCGCCGCCTGCGCACTCGCGCTGAGGGTGGTCCGCAGCTTGCCCGGCCGTCCCTTGGCCAGGGTGATCAGCGGGGTCTCGGCGGCGCCGGAGGTCTCGTGCCGAATGCTCAGCTCGACCGACGGCTCGCCGCCCGCCTTGTCGCCGTACTTGGCCCGCAGCTCGTCCAGGATCGGCCCGAGCGAGGGGTACTTGTCCTTGGTCAGCACGGCGCCGTCGCGGTCGACGGCCTCGATCGGCGGGGACGCCGACGCCCCGGTGACGAGCGTGTCGCCCTTGACCAGGTCGGGGTGTACGACCGAGGGCTGCCAGTCGACCAGCGGCTGGTGGGTGGACACGCCCCGCACGATGGTCAGCCGGCTGTCGTAGGCCAGCGGCTTGGACTTCCCGTCGTACGAGACGGTGGCCTTGACCGAGAAGGGCACGGTGGCCCCGGAGGCGGTCCCGGGCGTGATCTTCACATCGATGATGTGCGCGTCGCGTCCGTAGGCCGTGAGCAACTCCTCGGCCGCCTCGGGGAAGTCCGTGTACGACGCGGCCTCCGCCGCCTCGTTCTTCTCCCAGGCCGCGAGGAACTTCGCCGAGGTCTCCTTCACCTCGTCCCGGCTCGGTGGCCCGGTCCTGGCGGGCGCCGGCCCGCCGGCCGCGACCGTGTTCCCGTTCAGCGCGGACACGAAGTTGTACGTCCCGTATCCCGCCCCGCCGATCATCGCGGCGAACACCCCGCCGATGATGGCGGCCTTGACCCCCTTGCGCATGGAAGCGCTCCCTCCCCGTTGCGGCCCCACCGCACTGTAGGTGGCCGCCGGGGCAACTGTGAGGGCTGTTTTCGGATGGTGTCCGAACAGTGATCAGCCGGCTGACTCAGACCCAGGTGTCCAGCCACATCCGTGAACGCCACGAGTCGATCGGAATCGACGTCCCCGTGTACAGCGGCCAGAAGGGTTCGATGCCAGATAGAGGCTGTCGACGGCCTTCCGGGTGCGGCCCTCACTGCTCGGCATCAGATGCGTATAGGTCCGCAGCGTGAACCCTGGGTCGCTGTGACCGAGGTGCGAACTCAGAGCCCGGATGCTCTCGCCCGCGTCCAGCAGCACGGAGGCGTAGAAGTGCCTGAGCGCGTGCATGCCGTGTTCGGGGGCCGACGCGTACCGCTCGCCTGCCTCCCGCGCTGGGATGATGCCTGCGGCGGCCAGAGCGGGCTTCCAGTGGTGGTCGTTGAAGTTCCGGCTGCGCCGCTGTGGTCTCGCATCTGTGGGAGGGACAGCCGTGCCGCGATGCCCTCCTGTTGGGCGCTTTGCTAGCGGCGGGATCGGTAATCACTGTGGAGGCCTCGGACCGTAGGCGAGCTGCTCGACAGAGTCCTTGAAGGTCAGCCGTGGAAAGCGCTGCGCGTGGACGAGGCATCCGGCGGGTGTCATGCTCACGGCGACGCCGGCGGGGGTTCGGCGCGTAGGGAGGGACCATGGAGCTCTATCTCGCCGTACCTCTTGTTCTGGTGGCGTTGCTCGTTGCCGCCATGGGCGTGGCGGCGGTGACCCGTGGCTGGGTGCCCCCGTGGAACCGGCGTCAAGTTCGCCGCGTTCGCCTCTACGGCCGGGGTCAGTTGATACTTGCTGTCGCCCTCTGCTTGCAGGCATTCAGGCTAGGGACCAGCAATCCCGCCATCCGGTCGTTGGGGACCCTGTTCGGCAGTGGGCTTCTGCTGGCCGGCATCTTCGTGACAAGGGCGAGCTTTCGCGCGGGTGGTAATCGACAGGGCAGCCGCACGGTGTCGTCGGGCGCGGGTCCGACGCGCAGGGAGAGACCGTGAAGGTCTACATGGCCATACCAGGTGTTCTGATCGCGTTGCTCTTCGCCGCCTCCGGCGTAGCGGGGATTACGCGTGGCTGGGTGCACCCCAGGCCTCCCACGAACCGGCGGCCGGTCCACCGCCCTCGCCTCTATGGCTGAGGCCAGTTGGTATATGCCTTCGGCCTGTGCTGGTATGCGGTGTTCTGGCTGGTGCTCACTGACCCCGACATTCGGCCGTGGGGGGCCCTGGCCAGCGGCGCGCTTGGACTGACCGGCATCACCTTGATGATGATGGGCCAGTACAGGGGTCGTAATCGGCAGGGCAGCGGCACGGTTTCGTCCGGTGTGGGTTCGGCGTGCAGGGAGGGACCATGAGGCTCTATATCGCCATACCTTTTGTTCTGGTGGCGTCGCTCTACGCCGCCGCGGGCGTAGCGGCGGTTACCCGTGGCTGGGTGCCCTCCTGGAACCGGCGTCGAGTTCGCCGCGTGCGCCTCCACGGCTGGGGTCAGTTGGTGGTTGCCTTCGGCGTGTGTTGGCAGGTGGTCTTCGGGCTGGTGATCAGCGGCCCTGGCATCCGGGAGTGGGGGCCAAGTCCGGCGGCGTGCTTCTCCTGACCGGCTTCATCGTGATGGGGGTGGGCCAGTACACGGGTGGTAATCGACAGGGGCAGCGGCGTGCCCTAGCCGACTGAGTTCCCT
This sequence comes from Streptomyces sp. 6-11-2, assembly GCF_006540305.1. Classification (GTDB taxonomy): domain Bacteria; phylum Actinomycetota; class Actinomycetes; order Streptomycetales; family Streptomycetaceae; genus Streptomyces. The sequence goes on from NZ_BJOR01000001.1 coordinate 4,134,946, forward strand.
GGTCACAGACGGCTGCCTGATCGCTAGGCTCCCCGCATGACTGAGCCTGAGGACGGGACTGAGTACGTGCAGCTGTCGATCGCCACGCCGGAACGTGAACAAGCCGTCGCCCTCGCCAGGGGTACAGTCCAGGGGCGTCTGGCCGTCGGTTCCCAGGTCATCGGCCCCGTGGTGTCGATGTTTTGGCACCTTGGCGAGTTCGGGGAGCGCGAGGAGTGGCGGCTGCTGCTGACCACGACCTTCGAGCAGTACCCGGAGCTGGAGAAGTACCTGTTGGAGCATCACCCGTGGGACAACCCCGAGGTGGTGATCACCGGCGAGATCCAGGTCTTTCGGCTCCCATACCCGTCGTAGTCACCGATCTCCTCTCGGTCGGCGTGACGCGATAAAAGCGACGGAGCATCACCACAGGGCGCCCCGCAGTGCCTTAAGTGGAGCGCGGACAACGCCTCACCGGTCTCAGCCGTGGAAGTGGTTGCGCTTGATCACGGCCTTGCGGATGTTGACCGTCGTCCCGCCGCTGTGGCCGCGCGCGCTGAAGACCTGCACGGCGATCCAGCCCCCGCCGCTGGGCTGCGGAACAGGCTCCAGGCCGGACCGGCCGCCCGCGCCGAGGCCGAGGCGGCGGTCACCGAGCTGCGCCGGCTGCTGGCCGACGCCGAACGGCGCGGCTTGCGGGAGCGGTTCGCGCAGGCATCGGTCGACCTGCTCCGGGGGCAGGACACCGACCGGGCTGCCCTCGCAGCCGGGACGGACTTCGAGCGGGACCCGGACGCCTACCGACGGCTCCTGGAGGGCCTCGCACCTCGCGAGGCTGCGGCCCGGCCGGAGCCTCTCCGACGCCGCCGCTGACCGCCCCGCCCGGAACTGGCCCCGTACGGACAGCACTCGTATCAAATCCAGCCCCGACCATGTTGCATCCTGAACCCGGTCCAGCGCCCGGCCTTCCTGATGACCGAGAGATTGAAGGGCAGGCCCCTTGACCTGGCTCTGGTCCCTCAGGTGTCCCCCGGTAGAGGGCGGCACACGGAACGCCGCAGGTCGTAGGCGGTGAACGGAGCCCGCTGTAAAGCTGCTCCTACCAGTGGGCAGGCTTGTGCGTCCTTGATCCGCCGGACAGACGTCCGCTGATCGTGTCGGGGACGGCTATGGCGACGGAGGGACGGGTGTGGCTCAATTGCCGTCGGTGCGACGCCGTTGGCCCGACGGCGCGGAGGGGGAGGGCGGCAGGCGACGTGGTGAGCGCGGTGGGGCTGGTGGTCGTGACGGCTGTGTTGACGGTCTGCTCCCGCGCGCGGCGGAGGGCCTGACATGTCGGACGAACCCGATGACCGACGTGGTGACCGGGGTGCTCTGCGATTGCGGACCCTCTGGCACTACTGCTGGGGAGCCGTCGCCGTACTGCTCGGCGTCACTCTGATCTTCTTCGCCGGCGTCACCCTGGCCCTCGTGCCCGACCGCATGGCCGAGGAGCGCGCTTACCAGGCTGCCCGCCCCTGTCGCGCGGCAGTCACCGAGGACTGCCTGCGCTCCGTCCAGGCCACCGTGCGCGACACGGACATCCGGGAACCGAACAAGGGGGGCCAGACTCACGACCTCCTGCTCACCGGGCCTGCCCCCGTGCCCCGGAGAGTGGACATGGGGAAAGCCCAGCCGCTGCTCAGGCACCTGCGCGCCGGAGACGTGGTCACCGTCATCATGTGGCGGGAGTACGCGACCGCCGTACACAAGGACGGCGTGACGCAGTACTCAAACGACAACCCCGAAGGACTGCCCCTGATCGCCACGGCCGTCGCCCTGGCCATGTTCGCCATCGGCCTCTTCGCTCTCTACGCCGGAGGACACGCGGTCGCGCGCGCTCCCGAATACGCCGCGACGGAGCTGCCCGCACGCCTCTGGAAGCGCGGGATGCAGACGCTCGGTGCCGCGATCTGTGCGGTTCCGGCCGGACTGTTCGGCATTTGGGCCGGCCCTTTCGGAGTGTTCGTCCTGTGGTTGGTCCTGGTCGCCATGCTTCTCGTGGGCACCCGGGAAGGCGATTAACCGGGCCGGGGAGGGCAGGCGGTACGCACACGGAATGACGCCACAGGGCGATGACGGCGTCTTGAATCTGGGCCGGGCCCAATGCCTCGAGGGAATCGGCCAACCCCCACAGGGGAGCCGGAACGCCGGGGCCTGTGGGGAGTCTGTGGGGCTCGGGGCTCGGGCGTGGATCTCTGTGCAGCTCAGGCCATGCGCACAGCACGGCCTGTAAATCTGCCGTGGGCCGTCTCTGGGCCGTCTCTGGGCCGTCCGAGGGCGGCCAGTGGTGACCGCCAACGACCATCAACGACCAGGAGGGCGCGGCCATCGGCCGCGCCCTCCTGGTGTGTCTGCCCAGCTAGACCCAGGTGTCCAACCACATCCTTGAACGCCACGAGTCGATGGGAATCGACGTGCCCGTGTACAGCGGCCAGAAGTAGACGAAGTTCCAGGCGATCAGCAGGAACAGGACGCCCGCGCCGGTGGCGCCCGCGACGCGGCGGGTCTCCGAGGAGCCGGGCGGGCCCACGAGCGCGCCGATCAGCATCGCCACCGCCAGGCACAGGAAGGGGAGGAAGACGATGGCGTAGAAGAAGAAGATCGTGCGCTCCTGGTACATGAACCAGGGCAGGTAGCCTGCGGCGGCGCCGCAGGCGATGGCGCCCGCGCGCCAGTCGCGGCGGAAGAACCAGCGCCACAGGACGTACACCAGCGCGGCGCAGGCCGCCCACCACAGCATCGGCGTGCCGATGGCGAGGACCTCGCGGGCGCACTTGCCGGCGGCGTCCGTGGGACAGCCTGCCGTGCCGGGGGAGGGCGACTCGTAGAAGTACGACACCGGGCGGCCGTCGACGATCCAGCTCCACGGGTTGGACTGGTAGTTGTGCGGCGAGGACAGGCCGACGTGGAACTTGTAGACCTCGTGCTCGTAGTGCCACAGGCTGCGCAGCCAGTCCGGCAGGAAGGTGAAGCCGCCGCCCTTGCCGTCGGTCGTGGCCCAGTCGCGGAAGTAGCCGCCGCTGCCGTCGGCGGGGGAGCGGATCCAGCCGATCCAGGAGACGAGGTAGACGGCGATCGCGACCGGGACCGTGGCCAGGAACGTGATGCCGGTGTCCCGCTTCAGCACGGCCGTGTACGGGTGCCAGGCGCCGGCCACCTTGCGGGCGCCCACGTCCCACAGGACGGCCATCACGCAGAACGCGGCCAGGATGTACAGGCCGTTCCACTTGGTGCCGAACGCCAGGCCCAGCATGAGGCCGGCCGCCCAGCGCCATGGGCGCAGGCCGAGGCGGGCCGTCTCGGCCGTGTGCGCGTCGGGCCGCACCCGCCCGTCGGCGTCGGTCGGGAGCGCGGCGGCGAGTTTCTCCCGGGCCCGGTCGCGGTCGATCAGCAGGCAGCCGAAGGCGGCCAGCACGAAGAACATCAGCACGCCGTCCAGCAGCGCGGTCCGGCTCATCACGAAGTGCAGGCCGTCCACCGCCATCAGCGCGCCCGCCAGGCAGCCGAGGAAGGTGGAGCGGAACAGCCGCCGGCCGATCCGGCACAGCATCAGCACCGACAGCGTGCCGAGCAGGGCCGTCATGAAGCGCCAGCCGAACGGGTTGAACCCGAAGAGCAGCTCGCCGAGGCCGATCACGTACTTGCCGACCGGGGGGTGCACGACATAGGCCGCGTCCGAGGGGATCGGGATGTGCCCGCCGGTCTTGAGGATCAGGTCGTTGGCGTTCTTGTCCCAGTTGACCTCGAAGCCGCGGTGGACGAGCGCCCACGCGTCCTTGGCGTAGTACGTCTCGTCGAATATCACCGCCTTCGGGCTGCCCAGGTTCCAGAACCGCAGCACGCCCGCCACCAGCGTGACCAGCAACGGGCCGCCCCAGCCCGACCAGCGGACGATCCGGTCGGCGAGGGTCCGCGGGATGCCGAGGGCGGCCCACAGGCGCTCCCCGGGCCGCGCATACGGCGGCACCAGACGGTCGACGACGCCACTGCCGCCGCTCGCGGGCCCCGCGGAGTGGCCGAAGCGGCGCAGGCGCTGCTGCCACGTCGGCCGCTGGTCGTGCGGGGCCGGGCCCTGCCGGGTGTCCGTGTGGGACGCGGTACTGGTCACCGCGCCATCGTAGGGAACCGTTCTGTGTGAGTCCCGCGCATGGCCGGTACCGGCCGGGACGCGTCCGCCCGCGACGGCACTTGAGAGGATGGGGTGCGTGACTGGAATCCTTGTTTTGGCGGGCACTCCCATCGGCGACGTCCAGGACGCGCCGCCCCGGCTCGCGGAGGAACTGGCCGGCGCGGACGTGGTCGCCGCCGAGGACACCCGGCGGCTGCGCCGGCTCACCCAGGCGCTCGGCGTCACCCCCAAGGGGCGCGTCGTGTCGTACTTCGAGGGCAACGAGTCCGCCCGCACCCCGGAACTGGTCGAGGAACTGCTCGGCGGGGCGCGTGTGCTGCTGGTGACGGACGCGGGCATGCCGTCCGTCTCCGACCCGGGCTACCGGCTGGTCGCGGCCGCCGTGGAGCAGGACGTCCGGGTGACGGCCGTACCGGGCCCGTCCGCCGTGCTCACCGCGCTGGCGCTGTCCGGGCTGCCGGTCGACCGGTTCTGTTTCGAGGGATTCCTGCCGCGCAAGGCGGGCGAGCGGCTGACCCGGCTGCGGGAGGTCGCGGACGAGCGGCGCACGCTGGTCTACTTCGAGGCCCCGCACCGGCTCGACGACACGCTCGCGGCGATGGCCGAGGTGTTCGGCGCCGAGCGGCGGGGCGCCGTGTGCCGGGAGCTGACCAAGACCTACGAGGAGGTGCGGCGCGGCGGGCTCGGGGAACTGGCCGCGTGGGCCGCCGAGGGCGTGCGCGGCGAGATCACCGTCGTGGTCGAGGGGGCGCCCGAGAAGGGACCAGAGGAGATCGGCCCCGAGGAACTGGTGCGGCGGGTGCGGGTGCGCGAGGAGGCCGGGGAACGCCGCAAGGAGGCCATCGCGGCGGTCGCGGCCGAGGCCGGGGTGCCCAAGCGGGAGGTGTTCGACGCGGTGGTCGCCGCCAAGCGCGCGGGGGCGTGAGACCTCGCTCACACCCGCTCTGAGCAGGGCGCATCTCTCATGAGCGGCCGCCCCATGGAGTGGCAAAGAGCCGTCCGGGAAGGCAAAGGGACTTCGGCCGCGGGAGGGACCCTTTGGCAAGCGGGGCCCAAAACGCCTCCAACACTCCCCAGGCCTTGTGCGCCGCCGACGGCGGAGGAGTTCACTGGACGACGGGACGGCAACCGTCCCCTTTGTCCAGCGGACACGAGGAGCTGGCGTGAGTGACATCACAGGGCGGCGGTACGGCCACCGCGGTGCGGCCATGGCCGTCGTCAACGAGTCCTACTCCTTCGCCTGCATGAGGTGCGGGCACGGATGGGAGCAGTCGTACGAGATAGAGCACTACACGGACGGCGAGGGCAACGAGTGCGTGCGGTACGTGGCGGACGGCCGCGTCGTGCCGTCCCCGCTGAGCCGGCCGCGTTGCCAGAACTGCGACGGGCACGTCGTCCGGATCATGATGGCCGGCCGGGTGTCGTCCGCGCAGAGCCATCTGCACCGGCACGAGGAACGCCGGCACCATCCGGTGCCACCCGTGGCGAACCGGGTCGGGACGTCCCCGTCGGGGGAGGAGGCGGCGGACCGCGCGCAGGGCACCCGCACCGGCCACGGCGACCACCACTGGCATCTGTCGGACCTGCTGCACCCCTTCCACCGCAAGGCGGGCTGAGCGCCGCCTCACGACGAGCGGTGGACGATGAGGACCCCCGCCCCTTCCGTAGGATCGGGGCATGCCTTCGAACGCCGACAAGAACGCGGCGCCCCCGCTTCCGGAGCCGCTCCGGATACCGGTCGCCGACTCCCACACCCACCTCGACATGCAGTCCGGCACGGTCGAGGAAGGCCTGGCCAAGGCCGCGTCGGTGGGCGTGACGACGGTCGTCCAGGTCGGCTGCGACCTCAACGGCTCGCGGTGGGCCGCCGAGACGGCCGCGGCGTACGACAGTGTCCACGCGACGGTCGCCCTGCACCCGAACGAGGCTCCGCGCATCGTCCACGGCGACCCCGACGGCTGGTCGCGGCAGGGCGCGCGCGAGCCGGGCGGGGACACCGGGCTCGACGAGGCCCTGGCCGAGATCGACCGGCTGGCCGCGCTGCCCCAGGTCAAGGGCGTCGGGGAGACCGGACTCGACTACTTCCGCACCGGTCCCGAGGGCAAGGCGGCGCAGGAGCTTTCCTTCCGCGCCCATATCGAGATCGCCAAGCGGCACGGCAAGGCCCTCGTCATCCACGACCGGGACGCGCACGCCGACGTCCTGCGCGTCCTCAAGGAGGAGGGCGCCCCCGAGCGGACGGTGTTCCACTGCTACTCGGGCGACGCGGAGATGGCCGAGGTGTGCGCCCGCGCCGGCTACTACATGTCCTTCGCCGGCAACGTCACCTTCAAGAACGCCCAGAACCTGCGGGACGCCCTCGCCGTCGCCCCGCTGGAGCTGGTCCTGGTGGAGACCGACGCGCCCTTCCTGACCCCGGCGCCGTACCGCGGACGGCCCAACGCCCCGTACCTCGTTCCGGTCACGGTGCGTGCGATGGCCGCTGTGCGCGGCATCGACGAGGACACTCTGGCGACGGCACTGGCGGTCAACACGGCCCGCGCTTTCGGCTACTGAGCGCATCCGGGGCGCTTTGGAGAGTGACGGGCGCTCCGCTAGGTTCTGGCCGCGTGAGCAATCTGCGCTACGAGGCGTACGAGACGTACGGCGCATACGAGACCTACGAGACGTATGAGTCCTACGGGCCGTACAACCCGTACGAGCAGTACGGCGGCGCGTACGAGCAGTACAACAACCCGTATCAGCAGGACAATGCGTACCAACAGGGCAACGCGTACCGGCAGTACGGCAGCCCGTACGAGCAGGACAACCCCTACCGGCAGTACGACAGCCCGTACCAGCAGGACAGCTCGTACGAGCAGTACGAGCAGTACGAGCACACCGCCCTCCACCACGACGTGCACACCGCGCAGACGCTGTCGTACGGAGCCCACGGGTCGCCGTACGCGGACACGTACGGGCCCGCCTACGAGGCCCTGCGCCGGTCCGCCGCTCACGAGCCCACCCAGCCGGTACTGCCCCGCCAGACCCGCCACGCCGAGAGCACTACGGCGAGCGGCGCGGGGAGCGGCACGCACCGGGGAGCGCGGCGGCGCAGGGCGCGGTACACGGAGCGGCCCGAGGCGTGCGTGCGCCGGCTGCTGCCCCGCGCGCTGGTCGTCGCGTTCCTGGCGGGCGGGACCACCGCGTTCGTCGCCGAGGACAAGGCGATCGAGCTCAGCGTCGACGGCGGCGAGCGCAGTCTGCACACCTTCGCCGACGACGTCTCCGGACTGCTGGCCGACGAAGGTGTGCGGCTCGGGCCGCACGACGTGGTGCTGCCCGCCCCCGAGGCCGCGCTCACCAGCGGCGACGAGATCACCGTCCGCCACGGGCGGCCGGTCCGGCTGACGCTCGACGGACACCGCCGCGAGGTGTGGACGACGGCGCGCACGGTCGAGGAAGCGCTCAGGGAGCTGGGCGTGCGCGCGGAGGGGGCGTATCTGTCGGCCGCGCGCTCGCAGCCCATCGGACGTGCCGGACTCGCGCTCGACGTGCGCACCGAGCGTTCGGTGACCGTCATGGCGGACGGCCGCGCCCGCACCGTCCGCACCAACGCGGCGACCGTGCGGGACGTGGTGGAGCAGGCCGGGATCACCCTGCGGGGCCAGGACACCATCTCCGTGGCGCCGGGCAGCTTCCCCCGCGACGGGCAGACGGTCACCGTGCTGCGGATCACCGGGAGCCGGGAGGCACGCGAGGAGCTCATCCCGTTCGCCGTGCGGCGCACCGCCGACCCGACCCTGCTCAGGGGGACGGAGGTCGTCGAGCGGGCCGGACAGCCGGGAGTGCGCAGGGTCGAGTACTCCGTGCGCACGGTCAACGGCGTGCGGCAGCGGCCGTGGCGCGTGGAGTCGGAGGTGGTGCGCGCGCCGCGGACGCAGATCGTGAAGGTCGGTACCAAGGCCCACCCGCCGTCGGTACGGGGCGCCGACCACCTCGACTGGCAGGGGCTCGCGCAGTGCGAGTCCGGCGGCCGGGCGGACGCCGTGGACGCCTCGGGCACGTACGGCGGCCTGTACCAGTTCGACGAAGACACCTGGCACGGCCTCGGCGGCCGGGGCCGCCCCCAGGACGCGCCGGCGGAGGAGCAGACCTACCGCGCGAAGAAGCTGTACGTGAGCCGGGGGGCGAGCCCCTGGCCCCACTGCGGCGACCGGCTCCGAGGCTAGTGCTGTGACCGGAAAGGTTCACCGGCTCGCGACGCCCGGCACGGCACTCCCCCAGCCTTCGGCCGGGGGTACCCCCACGCCGCGTTGTCGCATCACCCGAGTACATCCGGTACGCGGGCAATGCTCCGCCTTGCGATGTTCCCCCACTGCCTGAAGGGCGTGGGAGGTGCCCCCAGCACCGGACGCCGCGAGCTTCCCGGCAAACCTTTCCGGCCACAGCACTAGGCGGGCGCGGCCGCGGGCGGGCCGTCCCCCGCGCGCCGGCCTCCGCTTCGGGCGGCCGCGGGCCGGACCCGGCTCCGGGCGGCCGTGGCAATCACGCCACCCGCGCCCCGTACCCTTGTGCCGTGAGCAGCCCCGCCCCCGACGCCCTCCTGGGTCCCGCCGACATCCGCGAACTGGCGGCAGCACTCGGCGTACGCCCGACCAAGCAACGCGGCCAGAACTTCGTGATCGACGCGAACACCGTCCGCCGCATCGTCCGCACCGCCGACGTCCACCCCGAGGACGTGGTCGTCGAGGTCGGCCCGGGGCTCGGCTCCCTCACCCTCGCCCTGCTGGAGGCCGCCGACCGGGTCACCGCCGTGGAGATCGACGACGTACTCGCCGCCGCGCTGCCCGCGACCGTCGCCGCCCGCATGCCGGAGCGCGCCGGCCGTTTCGCGCTGGTCCACTCCGACGCGATGCACGTCACCGAGCTGCCGGGCCCCGCGCCCACCGCCCTGGTCGCGAACCTCCCCTACAACGTGGCCGTGCCCGTCCTGCTGCACATGCTCGACACCTTCCCGAGCATCGAGCGCACCCTCGTGATGGTGCAGGCGGAGGTCGCCGACCGGCTCGCCGCGGCGCCCGGCTCGAAGGTGTACGGCGTGCCGTCCGTGAAGGCGAACTGGTACGCCGAGGTCAAGCGGGCCGGGGCCATCGGCCGCAATGTCTTCTGGCCCGCGCCGAACGTCGACAGCGGACTGGTGTCCCTGGTCCGACGCACGGAACCGGTCGCGACCACCGCCACCAAGCGCGAGGTATTCGCCGTCGTCGACGCGGCCTTCGCCCAGCGCCGCAAGACCCTGCGGGCCGCGCTCGCCGGGTGGGCCGGGTCGGCCGCGGCGGCGGAGGCGGCCCTGGTCGCCGCCGGGGTCTCCCCGCAGGCGCGGGGCGAGTCGCTGACGGTGGAGGAGTTCGCACGGATCGCCGAGCACAAGGAGACCGGTAAGTGAGCGTCACCGTACGCGTCCCGGCGAAGGTCAACGTCCAGCTCGCGGTCGGCGCCGCCCGTCCCGACGGCTTCCACGACCTGGCGAACGTCTTCCTCGCGGTCGGTATGTACGACGAGGTCACGGTCACCGAGGCCGACGAGCTGCGCGTGACCTGCGCGGGCCACGACGCCGGTCAGGTCCCCCTGGACCGTACGAACCTCGCCGCCCGCGCCGCCCTCGTCCTCGCCCAACGCCACGGCCGCAGCCCCGACGTGCACATCCACATCGCCAAGGACATCCCGGTCGCCGGGGGCATGGCGGGCGGCAGCGCGGACGGCGCGGGCGCGCTGCTGGCCTGTGACGCACTCTGGGGCACCAACGCCTCCCGCAACGAACTCCTCGACATCTGCGCCGAGTTGGGCAGCGACGTGCCGTTCAGTCTGGTCGGTGGGGCGGCGCTGGGCACCGGGCGCGGGGAGAAGCTGCGCCCGCTGGAGGTCGGCGGCACCTTCCACTGGGTGTTCGCGCTGGCCGACGGAGGGCTGTCCACACCGGCGGTGTTCCGCGAGTTCGACCGGCTGAACGAGGGCGTCCGGATCCCGGAGCCGACCGCCTCCGAGGACCTGCTGGCCGCGCTGGAGAAGGGGGACACCGCCGCCCTCGCCGCCGCGCTCTCCAACGATCTCCAGCCCGCCGCGCTCTCCCTGCGCCCGTCCCTCGCGGACACCCTCGCGGTCGGCCGCGAGGCGGGGGCCCTGGCGGGCTTGGTGTCGGGGTCGGGGCCGACGACGGCGTTCCTGGCAGCCGATGCGGAGGCGGCGACTGCGGTGGCTCAGGCCCTGCTCACGTCGGGGACCTGCCGAGCTGCCCGGGCCGCCGAGTCGCCGACGGCCGGGGCGACAGTGGTCTGAGAAACTCTGTTTCTCCACCGCAGCCGCCGTCTCCCGATCACGTCATCACGAAGAGTGACGGCAGCGCGACGTTCCAGCCCTTTCCTCCAAGGCCCTACGCTAGAAAGCTGACCGACCCCCGCGCACAGGAGTGAAATGGCCGTCAACCTGGTCAATGTCGAGAACGTCAGCAAGGTGTACGGCACGCGCGCCCTGCTCGACGGTGTCTCGCTCGGTGTGTCCGAAGGGGACCGGATCGGGGTCGTCGGGCGCAACGGTGACGGCAAGACCACGCTGATCCGGATGCTGGCCAGGCTGGAGGGAGCCGACACCGGACGGGTCACGCACTCCGGCGGACTGCGGCTCGGGGTGCTCACGCAGCACGACTCCCTCGACCCGGAGGCCACCGTCCGCCACGAGGTCATCGGGGACATGGCCGACCACGAGTGGGCGGGCAACGCCAAGGTCAGGGATGTCCTGACCGGACTGTTCGGCGGGCTCGACCTGCCGGGCTTCCCCAAGGGCCTCGACACCGTCATCGGACCGCTGTCCGGCGGCGAGCGGCGGCGGATCGCGCTGGCCAAGCTGCTCATCGAGGAGCAGGACCTGCTCGTCCTGGACGAGCCCACCAACCATCTCGACGTCGAGGGCATCTCCTGGCTGGCCCGGCACCTGCGCGAGCGCCGCTCCGCGCTGGTGTGCGTCACCCACGACCGGTGGTTCCTCGACCAGGTCTGCACCCGCATGTGGGACGTGCAGCGCGGGGCGGTGTACGAGTACGAGGGCGGCTACTCCGACTACGTCTTCGCCCGCGCCGAACGCGAGCGCATCGCCGCCTCCGAGGAGGTCAAGCGGCAGAACCTGATCCGCAAGGAACTGGCCTGGCTGCGGCGCGGCGCCCCCGCCCGCACCTCCAAGCCGCGCTTCCGCGTGGAGGCCGCCAACGAGCTGATCAAGGACGTGCCGCCGCCGCGGGACAGCAGCGAGCTGATGAAGTTCGCCTCCTCCCGGCTGGGCAGGACCGTCCTCGACCTCGAGGACGTCACCGTGCAGGCCGGGCCCAAGGTGCTGCTCAAGCACGTCACCTGGCACCTCGGGCCGGGCGACCGAATCGGTCTCGTCGGCGTCAACGGCGCCGGGAAGACCTCCTTGCTGCGGGCCATGGCGGACGCCGCCCGCACCGAGGGCGAGGCACAGCCCGTCGGCGGGCGGATCGCCGTCGGGAAGACCGTCAAGCTCGCCTACCTCTCCCAGGAGGTCGCCGAACTCGACCCGGACTGGCGGGTCCTCGAGGCCGTGCAGCAGGTGCGCGAGCGCGTCGACCTCGGCAAGGGGCGGGAGATGACCGCCGGGCAGCTGTGCGAGACGTTCGGCTTCGGCAAGGAGAAGCAGTGGACGCCGGTGGGTGACCTGTCCGGCGGTGAGCGGCGGCGGCTGCAACTGCTGCGCCTGCTCATGGACGAGCCCAATGTGCTCTTCCTCGACGAGCCCACCAACGACCTCGACATCGAGACCCTCACCCAGCTCGAGGACGTCCTCGACGGCTGGCCCGGCTCGATGATCGTCATCTCCCACGACCGCTTCTTCGTCGAGCGCACCACCGACACGGTGTACGCGCTCCTCGGCGACGGCGCGCTGCGGATGCTGCCGCGCGGCATCGACGAGTACCTGGAGCGGCGGCAGCGGATGGAGCAGCAGGCCGCGGCCGCCGCCCCGGTCCCGTCGGCCGTCGCCGAGCAGGCCGCGCCCGAGCGGAGCGCCGCCGAACTGCGCGCCGCGAAGAAGGAACTGCAGAAGATCGAGCGGCAGTTGGACCGGATCTCCGAGAAGGAGTCCACGCTGCACACGCGGATCGCCGAGCACGCCACCGACTTCGCGAAGGTCGCCGAACTCGACGCCGAGCTGCGCGCGTTGGCGGGGGAGCGGGAGGAACTGGAGATGCGCTGGCTCGAACTCGCCGAGGACGCGTAGCGCTGCGGGCGGTCCCGTCGGGGGCGGGCGCACGCGCCGTGTGAACGCGGCGTGGCGGTTTTCTGGAGGAAAGTCCCCCGGGCCCGCCACGCATAACGGGCGCGTCACGGGCCGGTCCTCCCTTGGGAACAGGGGCCGACGCGGCCCGGTGACGGGCGGGTTGCGAGTGATAGGAATGAGCCGTCCGGGGACTTTCCCGGACGGCTCTGGGTTCTTCGGGTACCTCAGGGCGTGGCTAAAAAGCAGTGATTGAGGGGGAAGCGCGCTGATGTCTCAGCCGCCCAGCCAGCCGCCCCAGGGCGGCTTCGGAGCACCGCAGGATCAGCCGCAGCAGCCGCAGGACCAGCCGCCGCAGTCCGGCGGCTTCGGGCCGCCGCAGACCCCACCGGCGCAGGGCGGTTTCGGAGCTCCCCAGGACCCGCGCCAGACCACGCCCCCGCCCCCGGCCCAGCCGCCGCAGGCCCCGCCGCCCCCGCCCGCCGGACCGCCGCAGCCCGGCTACCCGCAGCAGCCCGGGCCCTACGCCCAGCCCGGCCCCTACGGCGCGCCCGCCGCACCCGGCCCCTACGGCGCGCCCGCCGCACCCGGCCCCTACGGCGCGCCCGCCGCACCCGGCCCGTACGGGCAGCCACAGCAGCCGGGGCCGTACGGGCAGCAGCCCGGCTACGGCTACCCGCAGCAGCCGCACTTCGCGGGCGCGCCCGGCACCCCGCCCCCCGGCGGCACCGGCAGCCCGTTCAAGGGCCGGACCATGGCCATCATCGGCGCCGCGGTGGCCGCCGTGCTCGTCGCCGGTGTCACCGTCTGGGCCGTCAGCGGCGACGACGGCGACAAGAAGCCGGTCGCCGACGCGAGCGGCGACGCGAAGCCCTCGAACTCCGCCGCCTCCGACGCCCCGGTCAACCCCGGTGACGGCAGCGGCGACGGCAAGGGGGAGGCGGAGGACCTCAACGCGGGCCGCAAGTCCGGCGAGGCCAGGGTGCTCTGGTACAAGGAGGCGCCCGCCGCGCCCGGTGGCGGCGCCGAGGCCCCCGGTATGTGGATCACCGGCAAGACGGCGGTGAAGGCGGCGTACAAGCAGGTCTTCGCCTACAACGTCGGTGACGGCAGGCCCACCTGGGAACCGATCACGTTCCCGGAGAAGATCTGTGCGGTGACACCGCGGAAGACGGCCGACGACAAGGTGGTCGTGGCCTACATGAGCGGCAGCAGCGACCGCGCCAAGTGCAACCAGCTCCAGCAGATCGACCTGAACACCGGCGCGAAGGGCTGGACCATCAAGGTCGAGGACGGCGAGCTGTTCGACAGCACGCTCACCATCGAGATGACCGTGGCCGGCAAGACGCTGATGGTGGGCCGCTCGCAGTCGGGCACGGCGTACGACGTCGACAGCGGCAAGAAGCTCTTCGACAAGCGGCGCTACGGCCAGGCCTGCTTCCCCGGCGCCTTCGCGGGTGGTGCCCGGCTGATCTCCGTGGCGTCCTGCGGGGCCGGCGGTTCGAACGAGCACGACGAGGTGCAGGAGCTCGACCCCGCGACCGGCGCGGTCAGGTGGACCAAGAAGATCCCCAAGGACTGGTCGGTCGAGCGTGTCTACTCCGTCGACCCGGTGGTCGTGTACTCGGTGGACAAGGACAAGAAGCACTGGAACATCTCGACGCTGAGCGGCGGCGCCATCCGTTCCCAGGTGGACACCAAGTCGAACTTCAACGCCCAGTGCGGCTGGGCCATCCTCGCCCGTAACCTCCAGGGCTGCCAGGCCGTCGCCTCCGACGCCGACACTCTCTACCTGCCCACCGACGTCACCACCGGCGCCAACGAGATCGTCGCCCTCAACCTCGCCACCGGCAAGGAGAAGTGGCGCGTGAAGTCCCCGACGGACACCTCGATGATGCCACTCAAGGTGGAGGACGGGCAGCTCATCGTGTACGTCGAGCCGTCGTACGACGCGGGCGGCCAGATCGTGTCCGTGGCGACGGCGGGCTCGGCCCACACTCCGGTCAAGCTGCTCCAGAACCCGGAGGGCACCGCGTCGATCGAGAACGGCTTCTACTCGCGGGCCGTCGACTGGGTCGACGGACGCTTCTACCTCTCCACCACCCGGCTGCGCGGAAAGGCCGACACGAAGGAGAAGCTGATGCTCGCCTACGGCAAGTGAGCCCGGCCGGCCGCGCCACGCGCGGCCGGCGCCGCACGCCGTTCCGGCCACCCGGCTTCCCCGTCGTCCCGTCCCCTCCGCTTCCCCCGAGGTGCACCCGTCATGTCCCAGCCGCCCCCGCCGCCCAACCAGCCGCCGCAGCCCGGCGGCTTCGGCCCGCCGCGGGACCAGCAGCCGCAGCAGCCCGCACCACCTCCGCAGACGCCGCCCGCGGGCGGTCCGGACTTCGCCCAGTCCCCTCAGCCGGCGCCGGGTTACGGCTACCCGCAGGCACCGCAGGGCGCCCCGCAGACGCCGCCGCCCCCGGCCGGACCGCCGCAGCCCCAGTCCGGCTACGGCTACCCGGGCCTGCAGCCGAACCCCTACGCCCAGCCCCCCGCCGCGCAGCCGAACCCGTACGGCGCCCAGCAGCCCGGGTACGGCTATCCCGGCCAGCCGCCGACCGTGCCGGCGCAGCCGCAGGCCGGACAGCCGGGGGGCGGCCGGAAGATCAACGCCCAGGTGGTGATGATCGTCTCGACCGTCGTCGTGATCGCGCTGATCATCGGCACCGGCATCTGGTACTCGAACAGGTCCGACGGCGGCAAGCAGGACACCGCCAGTTCCAGCGGTGGCACCGGCGGCAAGGAAGACGACGGGAAGTCCGCCTCCGGCGGCACGGAGAAGGCGCCGTCCGACCCGGCCGCCAAGGTCCTCTACCAGGTGCCGATGCCCGAGGTGAGCGACCTGGTCACCACCACCGGCTCCTGGCTCACGGACAAGGCGTACGTCAAGAGTGGCGTCGCCGAGATCGTCGGCTACGACCGGGACAAGGGCACCAGGCTGTGGACGATCGAGTTGCCCGGCCCGGTGTGTGAGGCCAGCAAGCACGCCACCCCGGACGGCAGGACGGCGATCGTCCACGAGCCGGCCATGCCGACCAAGGACAAGCCCACGCACGGCTGCAGCCAGGTCGCGGCGATCGACCTCGACGCCGGCAAGAAGCTGTGGACGCAGACCGTCAAGTCCGGTGACCAGGCCATCAGGCTCGACAACGTCACCGTCAGCGGCGGCACGGTCGCCGTGGGCGGCACCAGCGGCGGCGCCGCCTTCGACATCGCGGACGGCAAGGCCCTGTGGGCCCCGAAGGCGGCCGACACCTGCTACGACGCCGGGTACGGCGGTGGCGCGAAGCTGGTCGCGGTGCGCAAGTGCGGCCAGTACGGGCAGCGTCAGCTGCACATCCAGACGATCGACCCGAAGTCCGGCAAGGTGATCTCGGAGTACAAGATGTCGCAGGGCATCGAGTACGCCGCGATCGTCTCGACCGATCCGCTCGTCGTGGCCGCCGACGTCGGCCAGAGCGCGGGCGACGGCAGCGGCATCTCGGACTTCTTCTCCATCGACAACGGGACCGGCAAGCTGCGCGCCCACATCTCGGCGCCCGGCGACACCTACGCGGCCCGCTGCGACGGCATCAGCAGGGTCGAGGACTGCCGGGGCCTCGCGGTCGGCAACGACCGGCTGTACGTGCCCACCGAGGACCACGACGGCAGCGAAGAGTTCCGCAAGACCAACGAGGTCGTCGCGTTCGACCTCGGCACCGGCAAGCAGACCGGCCAGCGGGCCGACGCGGGCGACGGTTACCACATCTACCCGCTGCGCATGGACGGCGCCGACGTCATCGCGTACAAGAGCCCGCCCTACGACAAGGGCGGCCAGATCGTCAGCATCGACGGCGGCAGCTTCAAGCAGACCAAGCTGCTGGAGAACCCGGCCTCGCGGGACGTGCGCGACGCGGAGACCTCCATGTCCCCGGACCGCGCGGAGTTCCTCTACTCCCAGGGTCACCTCTACATGTCGTCGATCTACGCCCGCAAGGCGTCGTCCTCGTCCCTCGGCAAGGACTACCTGGCGCTGGCCTTCGGAGCGGGCGGCTGATCCGCCGCACGGCCGGAACGAGACGGCCCCGCCCCCGACCGGGGGCGGGGCCGTGCGCGTACCACTCAACGCCCCCGCATGACCCTCGAAATGAGTTTTGAATGCGAGGAATGCGAAAAGTCCGCCGATCCGTGGGTACTTCTCGCCGGTAGGGGCAGCGCGACGTCGAACAAGCGTGTAGCTTCCGGGGGCATGACGGGCGGGCGTGCCGGGGGGCCGCCGCCCGGGGCTGTGGACATCCTTGGGGGGACTGGGGGCTCGATGGGAGTGCGGCTCATGGTGGTCGACGACCACCGGCTACTGGCCGAGGCACTGGCCTCGGCGCTGAAGCTGCGCGGACACCGCGTGCTCGCCGCCGCGGCGCCGGCCGCGGGCGCGGCGGACCTGGTGATCAGCCGCGCTCCGGAGGTGTGCCTGCTGGGCACGGCGGCACCGGCCGAGCCCGGCATCTTCGACCCGGTGGTGAAGATCAAGCGGGAGCGTCCGCAGGTCGCGGTGGTCGTGCTCGGCCCGGTTCCGTCCCCGCGCGGCATCGCGGCCGCCTTCGCGGCGGGGGCCTCGGGGTACGTACGCCACGACGAGCGCATCGAGGGCGTCGAGCGGGCGATCATCAAGGCGAGGGCGGGCGAGGCCGCCGTCGCCCCCCAGCTCCTCCAGGGCGCCTTCGGCGAGTTGCTGAACCCCGCCGCCCCACCGGACGACGAGGGCCAGCGTCTGCTGCGGATGCTCACCCCGCGCGAGGTGGAGGTCCTGGTCCGGGTCGCCGAGGGCGAGGACACCCGCCTGATCGCGGCCGGCATGGGCATCGCCCCCAGCACGGCCCGGACCCACGTCCAACGGGTCCTGATGAAGCTCGGAGTGGGCTCGCGGCTGGAGGCGGCGGCCCTGGCCGCCCGCACCGGCCTGCTGGACCGCGCGGGCCCGCTGCCGTAACGCCGTCGTCCGGCCCGGCTCTCCCGCGCCGGACGGGGGGCGCCCGGGTCACCTGCTCTCTTGCGAGGAGGCCCGCCGTTCAGACCGGGTAGGAATCGCATCGTGTGACAGCGGTGCGGAGTGCCGCCGCATCCGGATTCCAGGGCGCGGAGCGCCCTGACGGCCTGCCCGGTGGAGCCGGTCGAACTCGAACGCGTGTGCCCGGCGTTCGCTGATCGGGTGATCGCATCGGAAGAGGGGTGCGGCTGTTCGGGTGTCGGGTGGGGACGTGGGGGTTTGCGTGGGAACTCACTTCGTCGCGCGAACTGGTCCAGCGGGAACCTACGCCTCCGCGTTCAGGGATTGAACACTTTTGTTGATGGGCTTTGTTCGATCGTGATCTGAAAAGGGCTGGTGAGTTGTGGCGTGTTATGTTTGATTGTGTTGGGGTGGTCGGGTGTCGACGGGGTGTGGGCTCGCGGACCGGCGGCCCGGGGACCAGTAGGGAGTTCCGGCAGTGAAGAAGACCTCGACCCGGCTGGCCGACGGTCGTGAGCTCGTCTACTACGACCTGCGGGACGACACCGTGCGCGACGCGGTGGACCGGCGCCCGCTGGAGCCGACGGTCACCACGTCGGAGGTGCGCCGGGACGTGCTGCTCGGCGACGCGGTCGCCGTCGCCTCCCACCGCCAGGGCCGCACCTACCACCCGCCGGCCGACGAGTGCCCCCTGTGCCCCTCCACGAGCGACCGCCTGAGCGAGATCCCCGACTCCTTCTACGACGTGGTGGTCTTCGAGAACCGCTTCCCCTCGCTGACCGGCGACCTCGGCCGCTGCGAGGTCGTCTGCTTCACCTCGGACCACGACGCCTCGTTCGCCGGCCTGAGCGAGCGGCAGGCCCGGCTGGTCCTGGACACGTGGACGGACCGCACCGCGGAGCTGTCCCGACTGCCCTCCGTGGAGCAGGTGTTCTGCTTCGAGAACCGCGGATCCGAGATCGGCGTGACGCTGGGGCACCCGCACGGCCAGATCTACGCCTACCCCTTCACCACCCCGCGCACCGCGCTGATGCTGCGCTCACTGGCGGCGCACCAGGAGGCCACCGGCGGGGAGAACCTCTTCGACGCGGTCCTGGAGCGCGAACTGGCCGGCGAGCGGGTGGTCGTCGAGGGCGACCACTGGGTGGCCTTCGTGCCATACGCGGCGCACTGGCCCTACGAGGTCCACCTGTACCCCCGGCGCCGGGTCCCCGACCTGCTCGGACTCGACGAGGCGGCGCGCGCGGAGTTCCCCGGGATCTATCTGGACCTGTTGCGGCGCTTCGACCGGCTCTTCGGCGAGGGCGCCCCGCCGACGCCGTACATCGCGGCCTGGCACCAGGCCCCGTTCGGCGTGCCGGCCGGGTCCGGCGGTGTCACGCGCGACGACTTCGCGCTCCACCTCGAGCTTTTCACCATCCGCCGCACTACCGGCAAGCTGAAGTTCCTCGCGGGTTCCGAGTCCGGCATGAACGTGTTCATCAACGACGTCCCGCCCGAGCGTGCGGCCGAGCGCCTGCGGGAGGTAGCGGGTTCATGAGCGGGAAGTACCTGGTGACGGGTGGCGCGGGCTACGTCGGCAGCGTGGTCGCCCAGCACCTGCTGGAGGCCGGTCACGAGGTCGTCGTGCTCGACAACCTGTCCACCGGCTTCCGTGAGGGCGTGCCCGCGGGCGCCTCCTTCGTCGAGGGCGACATCCGGGACGCCGCCGAGTGGCTTGACCCCTCCTTCGCCGCGGTGCTGCACTTCGCCGCCTTCTCCCAGGTGGGCGAGTCGGTGGTGAAGCCGGAGAAGTACTGGGAGAACAACGTCGGCGGCACGATGGCCCTGCTCGCCGCGATGCGCGAGGCCGGCGTACGCACGCTGGTCTTCTCCTCCACGGCGGCGACCTACGGCGAACCGGAGCGGGTCCCGATCGTGGAGACGGCCCCGACCCGGCCCACCAACCCCTACGGCGCCTCCAAGCTCGCCGTCGACCACATGATCGCCGGCGAGGCGGCGGCCCACGGCCTGGGCGCGGTCTCGCTGCGCTACTTCAACGTGGCCGGCGCGCACGGCGCGTACGGCGAACGCCACGACCCCGAGTCGCACCTGATTCCCCTGGTCCTCCAGGTCGCCCAGGGCAGGCGGGAGGCGATCTCCGTCTACGGCGACGACTACCCGACCCCGGACGGCACCTGCGTACGCGACTACATCCACGTGGCGGACCTCGCCGAGGCCCATCTGCTGGCCCTGGACGCCGCCCGGCCCGGCGAGCACCTGGTGTGCAACCTCGGCAACGGCAACGGCTTCTCCGTCCGCGAGGTCGTCGAGACCGTCCGGCGGGTCACCGGCCACCCCGTCCCGGAGGTCGTGGCCCCGCGCCGGGCCGGCGATCCCGCGGTCCTGGTCGCCTCGGCGGCGGCCGCCCGCGAAAAGCTCGGCTGGAACCCGTCCCGCACGGATCTCGCGGGTATCGTCGCGGATGCCTGGGAGTTCGCGCAGCACATCGCAAAGGAGCGGTAAGTGGGGGCACTTGAGGTCCGGGAAGGCTTCACCGAGCTGTACGGCGCCGAGCCGGAGGGCGTCTGGGCGGCGCCGGGCCGCGTCAACCTGATCGGCGAGCACACCGACTACAACGACGGCTTCGTGATGCCCTTCGCGCTGCCGCACGTCACGACCGCCGCGGTCGCGCGCCGCGACGACGGCGTACTGCGGCTGCACTCGGCGGACGTGCCGGGAGGGCCGGTGGAACTGCGGCTCGACGAACTGACCCCGGAGTCCGACCGCGACTGGACCGCCTACCCCGCGGGCGTGGTCTGGGCCCTGCGCGAGGCGGGCCACGAGGTGACCGGCGCGGACGTCCACCTGGCGTCGACGGTCCCCACGGGCGCCGGCCTGTCCTCCTCCGCGGCCCTGGAGGTCGTGGTCGCCCTGGCCCTGAACGACCTCTACGCCCTGGGCCTGAAGGGCTGGCAACTGGCCCGCCTGTGCCAGCGCGCCGAGAACGTCTACGTCGGCGCCCCCACCGGCATCATGGACCAGACCGCCTCGGCCTGCTGCGAGTCGGGCCACGCCCTGTTCCTGGACACCCGCGACCTGTCCCAGCGTCAGATCCCCTTCGACCTGGCTTCCGAGGGCCTGTGCCTGCTGGTCGTCGACACCCGCGTCCAGCACGCCCACAGCGGCGGCGAGTACGGCAGGCGCCGCGCGGACTGCGAGAAGGGCGCGGCCCTGCTGGGCGTGGACGCCCTGCGCGACATCCCCTACGACGGCCTGGACGCGGCGCTGGCCGGCCTGGCCGGCGAGGAGGGGGTGGCCCGGCTGGTCCGTCATGTCGTCACGGAGGACGAGCGGGCGGAACGGGTGGTGTCCCTCCTGGAGTCGGGCGACATCCGGTCGATCGGCCCGATCCTGACCGAGGGCCATGCCTCCCTGCGCGACGACTTCCGCGTCTCCTGCCCGGAGTTGGACCTGGTCGTCGACACGGCCCTCGCCTCCGGCGCCCTCGGCGCCCGGATGACCGGCGGCGGCTTCGGCGGCTCGGCGATCGTCCTGACCAACACCTCCGACGTCCCCACCCTCACCAAGGCAATGGAAGAGGCCTTCACCAAGGCGGCCCACACGATCCCACGCGTCTTCGAGGCGGTGCCTTCAGCGGGCGCCCGACGGCTGGCCTGACACCCGCGGCCGGATCTGTGCGCGCGGGCGGGCACAGATCCGGCACGCTGATCAACAGCGGCCGAGGGCAGCCCGGGCGGGCTGTCGGCGGCAACTGCTACGAACGTCGGCATGACCGACGACAGGATCATCCATAGGATCCGAGAGCAGGATGCGGCTGGCGAACTGCCGCTACCTGCGCCACCCGAGGCCGTGGCCGAACTTGAGGCCGCGGTGGGACATCCGATGCCGCCGCTCCTCAAGCGGAGCTACCTCGAAGTCGCCGACGGTGGGTTCGGCCACTGGGGCGAGGCTTTGTCCCTCACCGACACGACCTACAGCTTCAGCGACAGTCGTCGGCTGCTGGAGGAGTACCTGGGCTGGCGCGAACGCCCCAACTACCCGCCGTCTGTAGTACCGCTCCTGGCGTGGGGCTGTGCGATCTGGTCCCTCGTTGACTACAGCACGCCGTAAGGCCGCATGTGGGGTTGGGATCCCAACGCCCGATGCCACTGAATGCATCTCATCCTGTGGTTCGCGGGCGGCGCACTCACACTCAAATTGTGTGACGCCCGGCAGGCGCTGCCTCATGAGGTGATGGCAGCGCCTGGGATCTCTTCCGACTGCTGGACCGCAGGGCAGCCGGAGGATGATGTCGATGAAGGCCGACTGTAGTGCTGCCGTTAACATGCCGAGGGTGTGACGCCGTCTTTCAGACCTTCGATGAACATGGCGAACGCGCCTGTGCTCACGGTGAGTTCACTGCGAGCGGAATTTTTGGAGTCGCGTATGCCCACCCGCGTTACAGCGTGGGCCACCTCCACGCATTCATTGTTGGCTGCGCTGTAGCTGCTCTTCAACCAGTTGGCTTCCACGAGCCGTTCTGTGGTTGGCGCGGCGTTCATCGGGTGAGCTCCTCTCGTGCGGCGGCCAGCAGGTCCAGGCTGGCCGACGTGTCGGACGCTTGGGATCTCAAGTAGTCAAACATGAGCTTGTAGTTCTGTACCTCTTCCGGTGCGTCGAGGTAGAGGCCCCGCCGGTGGAGTTCCAGGTAGACCACGTTCACGCTGCTGAGCGGGTCGCTTTCGTCGTCCCGGCCGAGAATCACGAAGTGCCCGCCGGATCCGCCGGCGTGGGCACCCGCACCGAACCGCAGTACTTGTATGTCCACGTTGGGGCGCTGTGCCATGACCTGCATGTGATCGATCTGTTCTGTCATCACGCCAGGGCCGCCTACGTTCCGCCGCAGCACGGCGTCGTCGATGATCACCCAGAGGTGGACAGCGGGCGTACGGTCCAGGATCGCCTGTCGTCTGATGCGAGCGTCCACCCTGCTTTCGATCACGTCGCTTTCAAGGCGGGCGTCCTGTGCCCGATGCAGGGCGAGCGCGTAGTTCCGGGTCTGCAGCAGTCCGGGTACCAGCGCGTTGGCGAAGACGTGTTCGTACTCGGCAACATCTTCGAACGACAGCAGCGGGTCGATGACCTCGGGCACGGCGGGGTGGTCCATCCACCAGCCGTTCTCCTGGTTACGTACGAGCTGAATCAGCGCTTCGCGTTCCCGGACCGTCGCCCCACAGGTTTCCGCGAGAGCGCTGACGGTGGGAACTCTGAGCTTCGCGCGGTCCTGCCACGTCTCGTAGCGGTTCACTGTTCCCACCGAAACACCTGCGCGCTTGGCCACCTCGGACTGGGTCAGGCCGGCGCGTGTGCGCAGCGACTTGAGACCTCGGGCGATCTGCATGCGGCCGGCCGGCCCGGCTGAACCCCGTACCGTCACGGACTGCGCCTCCCACTGGACCATCCTCGCCACGGGCTCCTGTTCACCCGCGATATCAACAGGGCGAGCGTACGCGGCAGTCTGCACCTCAGGCTTGCGTCCCGAGGGTTCACCCGACTGAGGGAACCAAGCCCGTTTGACTATCGATGATTGAAATTCAATGACACGGTGCTCAACAACTGATCTTCGCGCTACTTGCGCCCGGCAAGGGAGTCGACCGTGTTCAATGCCATTGCTCGCACCCTCCGTCTCCTCTACGCACTGCTGCACCCGCCCGGCCGTCACCGTGCTTGTGCCCGTCCTTCGTGTGCACGGTCCACGATGCGGGCGTCGTCGCGGGAACCGTATGCGTCGCGTCGCCCCCGCCGAGTCACCCCACCGGCCGGGTCGTCACCCTTTGTGATGACGTTCGTCGATTGCGGCGGTTACCGTGGACGGGCAGGCCGAAGATGCCGCCCATGGGAGGAATCATGACCGCCGAGCCCACTGCCGAGCCGACCGCTGAGCCCGGCTGCCGCTGGCCGGTGCCGCCCCGGGACGGATACACCGTGGACGACCTGTTCACGGTGCCCGACCTCCCGCCGCACACCGAGCTGATCGACGGGAGCCTGATTTTCGTGAGTCCGCAGCGGGATTTCCACAGCATCGTGATCGACCTTCTGGTGACCGGCCTGCGCCGCACTGCTCCCGCGAAGATGAAGATCCGCCGGGAGATGACGGTCGTGCTGGACCGTCGCAACGGACCGGAGCCCGACATCTGTGCGGTACGCGCGGAGGCGGTCACCAGCAGGGACCAGACCCGCTTCCCCGTCGCCGATGTCCTGCTGGCCGCCGAGGTCGTCTCCCCGGACTCCGAGGCCCGGGACCACGACACCAAGCCGCACAAGTACGCTGCCGCGGGCATCCCGCACTTCTGGCTGGTCGAGATGAGCGGCTCCGATCACCACCCCGTGGTCCGCACCTACGAACTCGACCCGCTGACCAAGACGTACGCCCTGACGGGCACCCACCGCGACCGGCTCAAGCTCGACGTGCCCTACGACATCGACATCGACATCAGCACGGAGGCGCTCGACGCGCTCTGAGGGCCGCCGTCCGCTCAGGGCAGCGGTTTGATCATGGTGTACTCGGTGATCCCCGGCGGATAGTCGGGGATCGCGCAGACCACCTTGTAGTCGTGCCTGCGGTAGAAGTCCGGGGCCTGGAAGTCCCAGGTCTCCAGGCGGGCGGCGACGCAGGCGCGTTCGCGGTGGGCGATGCGCTCGGCGCGGGTCAGCAGGCGGGAGCCGAGGCCCGTGCCGCGGTGGGGGGCGTCGACCCAGAGGTGGGTCACATGCAGCCAGGTCGCCCAGGTGTGGCCCACCAGTCCGCCCGCCAGATCGCCGGAGTCGTCCAACGCCCAGAGATGGATGGGGACTTCCCGGACGGCGGGGGTTCTGCGCAGGGCGTCGATGAGCGGGGAGGCCGCCGTGTTCGTGTCGCGGAGGCGGGAGCGGAGCAGATCGTGCCGCGCTTTGTCGACTTCTGCCTCAATACGAAACATGCGGCACACCCTAAACGCGTCTGCCGGTCAGTTCTGCGAATTGCCTTCCCCTCCCGGCCGCCGGCCGTACCCTGATGAGCGGCACCGGTGGGGGCCGGTGCTGGTCAGGGGGGCGAGAGGGCTCGGGCAGGACACCGGGGCGGGGTGGCGGTCCGGTACGGCGAGGGCCGTACGACCGTGCTCGGCCCCGGGCGTCGGGTCCGTGCCGCTCGGCGTTCTCCGGCGATGGGAGACTCCCCTGCTCCGACCAGGAGCGCGGGGAAGGGGGTTTTCAGTGGTTCGTGTCCGAGTCCTGGTCGTCGACGACCACCGCATCTTCGCCGAGTCGCTCGCCGCCGCCCTGGCCGCCGAGCCCGACGTCGAGGTGTCCGCGGCCGGCTCCGGTCCGGCGGCACTGCGCTGCCTGGAGCGGGCGGCCGCCGACGGCCGCCGTTTCGACGTCGTGCTCGTCGACGCCGACCTCGGCGGCACCGTCCCCGGGGCCCGGCCCGCCGTCCCGGTGCGGGAGGGTGACGAGGACGGACTGGTGGACGGGATATCCCTGGTCGCGGGGGTGCGGGGGGCCCAGCCGGGGGTGCGGACCGTCGTACTCGCCGAGAAGGACGACCCGCGCCGCGCCGCGCTCGCGCTCCAGGCCGGTGCCTGCGGCTGGGTCGCCAAGGACTGCTCGCTGTCCCGGCTGCTCACCGTCATCCGCGGAGTCCTGCGCGACGAGACCCATCTGCCGCCCGCCCTGCTCACCGGTGTGCTGCGGGAGCTGACCGCCGCGCGCAAGCACCGCACCGAGAGCGAGCGCCTGGTGGAGTCGCTGACCCCGCGCGAGCGGGAGGTGCTGCGCTGCATGGTCGCGGGGCTGGGCCGCAAGGCCGTCGCCGAGCGGCTGTTCCTGTCCCCGCACACCGTGCGCACCCATATGCAGAACGTCCTGGGCAAGCTCGGCGTGCACTCCACGCTGGCCGCCGTGGCACTGGCTCGCCGGGCCGGGGTGGGGCCGGCCGACCTGGTGCCCGCCGGGCGGATCGGGGTGGAGGAAAGCAGCAGCGCCTGACCCGGCGCCCCCTCAGCCGGGGATGTTGTCGAACGGGGCGGTCAACTGGCGGAGCAGGCCGGCCAGTTCGGCGCGCTGCGCGGTCGACAGCTCGGCCAGCAGCGCGCGCTCCTGGTCCAGGAGTCCGGCCAGGGACCGGTCGGCGCGGTCCCGGCCCTCGTCCGTCAGGCGGACCAGCACCCCGCGTCGGTCGCTGGGGTCGGGGAGTCGCTCCACCAGGCCCTTCTTGGCCAGCCGGTCGATGCGGTTCGTCATCGTGCCCGAGGTGACCAGTGTCTGGGTCAGCAGCTGCCCGGGGGAGAGCTGGTAGGGCGAGCCCGCGCGCCTGAGCGCCGTCAGGACGTCGAACTCCCAGGGCTCCAGGCTGTGCTCGGAGAAGGCGAGCCGGCGGGCGCGGTCCAGGTGCCTGGCCAGCCTGCTCACCCGGCTGAGCACCTCGAGCGGTTCCACGTCGAGGTCCGGGCGCTCCCGGCGCCACGCTGCGACCAGCCGATCGACCTCGTCCTCCATGACGATCAGTGTAGTGGTTGTGTCGACGTGAAGTCTCTTGGCGTCAAGTCTCTTGACGTCGAGATAATTGTCGGGGGAGAGTGGTGAACGCAGCCGCCGACGACTCCCCGCACCTCCAGGAGGCCGCCATGCCCGTCCACAACCCCGCCTGGGATCCCGCCCAGTACCTGCGCCACGCCGGCCACCGGGCCCGCCCCTTCGCCGATCTCCTCGCCCGCGTCCCCGCTCTGCCGGGCGACCGGCCCCGCATCGCCGACCTCGGCTGCGGCCCCGGCAATGTCACCGCCCTGCTCGCCGACCGCTGGCCCACCGCGCACATCACCGGCTACGACAACTCCCCGGCGATGCTCGACAAGGCCGTGGTCGACCACCAGGGCCCCACCCCCGGCGGCGGCCGCCTCGACTTCACTCCCGCCGACGCCCGCACCTGGACCCCCGGCGAGCCGCACGACCTGATCGTCAGCAACGCCACGCTCCAGTGGGTGCCCGGACACCTGGACCGCTTCGCCGACTGGGTGGCGGGGCTGCGCCCCGGCGGCACCTTCGCCTTTCAGGTCCCCGGCAACTTCTCCGCCCCCAGCCACCGGCTCATGCGCGAGCTCGCCGGCTCCGCCCGCCGGCGCGACCGGCTCGCGGATGTCCTGCGCCACGAGGACGCGGTGCTCGCCCCCGAGGCCTATCTGGAGCGGCTGACCGGCCTCGGCTGCGCCGCCGACGTCTGGGAGACCACGTACATCCACCTGCTGACCGGTGAGGACCCGGTCCTGGACTGGGTGAAGGGCACCGGGCTGCGGCCCGTCCTCACCGCCCTCGCCGACGACCCGGCCGCCCGCGAGGAGTTCCTGACCGAGTACCGCGCCGCTCTGCGGGAGGCCTACCCGGCCGGACCGCACGGCACCCCGTTCCCCTTCCGCCGCATCTTCGCGGTCGCCACCAAGGAGGCGTGAGGCATGTTCGCCGCCGTCGACCACGTACAGCTCGCCGCCCCGCCCGGCTCCGAGGACGACCTGCGGGCGTACTACGCCGGTGTCCTCGGCATGACCGAGGTCCCGAAGCCGCCGGCTCTGGCCGCGCGCGGCGGCTGCTGGTTCCAGGCCGGGGCCGTCCGGCTCCACCTGGGCATCGAGCGGGACTTCCGCCCCGCGAGGAAGGCCCACCCGGGGCTCCGGGTGACGGCCGTCGAGGCCTTCGCCGCCCGGCTCGCGGCGCACGGCGCGAAGGTCGTCTGGGACGGCGGTCTGCCGGGCCACAGGCACTTCTACTCCGAGGACCCCGTCGGCAACCGCCTGGAGTTCCTGGAACCGCTCGCCTGAACCTGCCGCCCAGGACGTCGCGGCGCCCGATCCTAGGACTTGCGGTGCCCGATCAGCCGGGGCCGCGGCTCCAGCCCGTCCAGCCCGTGCCAGGCCAGGTTCACCAGGTGGGCCGCGACCTCCGCCTTCTTCGGGCGGCGGACGTCCAGCCACCACTGGCCGGTCAGGGCGACCATGCCGACCAGCGCCTGGGCGTACAGCGGGGCCAGCTTCGGGTCGAAGCCGCGGGACTTGAACTCGCGGCCCAGGATGTCCTCCACCTGGGTGGCGATGTCGGAGATCAGGGAGGCGAAGGAACCCGTCGACTGGGGGATGGGGGAGTCGCGGACCAGGATGCGGAAGCCGTCCGTGTACTCCTCGATGTAGTCCAGCAGCGCGAACGCCGCCTGCTCGCACAGCTCCCGGGGGTGGCCCGCCGTCAGCGAGCCGGTCACCATGTCCAGCAGCCGCCGCATCTCGCGGTCCACCACGACGGCGTACAGGCCCTCCTTGCCGCCGAAGTGCTCGTACACCACCGGCTTGGACACCCCGGCCTTGGCCGCGATCTCCTCCACCGAGGTGCCCTCGAAGCCCTTCGCCGCGAACAGCGTGCGACCGATCTCCAGCAGTTGCTGGCGGCGCTCGGCACCGGTCATACGGGTACGGCGCGTGCGCCGCGGCTTGTCATTGCTGGGGGTGCTGGAGTCGGTCGCCACGCCGTCAATCATGCCGCCTCGGCGGTCTTCCTCCGGCGCCGGGAGTCGCCCTCCCCGTCGTTGCGGCGGGAATCGATACGCGAGCGTGACGGCCAGCGCACGTCGTAGGCCCAGCCGAACCGCTCGAACCAACGGATGATCCGGGCCGAGGAGTCCAGCTGGCCGCGCTCCACTCCGTGCCGGGCCGAGGTCGGGTCGGCATGGTGCAGGTTGTGCCAGGACTCGCCGCAGGACAGGATCGCCAGCCACCACACGTTGCCCGAGCGGTCCCGCGACTTGAACGGGCGCTTGCCGACCGCGTGGCAGATGGAGTTGATCGACCAGGTCACGTGGTGCAGCAGCGCCACCCGGACCAGCGAGCCCCAGAAGAACGCGGTGAACGCGCCCCACCACGACATCGTGACCAGGCCGCCGATCAGCGCCGGCAGCGCCAGCGACACCGCCGTCCACAGCACGAACTGACGGGAGATCGTCCGCAGGGCCCGGTCCTTGATCAGGTCCGGGGCGTACTTCTCCTGCGGGGTCTGCTCCTCGTCGAACATCCAGCCGACATGGGCCCACCACAGGCCCTTCAGCAGCGCCGGAACCGTCTCGCCGTACCGCCACGGGGAGTGCGGATCACCCTCGTGGTCGGAGAACTTGTGGTGCCTGCGATGGTCGGCGACCCAGCGGACCAGGGGTCCCTCGACCGCCATCGACCCCGCGATCGCCAGCGCGATCCTCAGGGGCCGCTTCGCCTTGAACGAGCCATGCGTGAAATGCCGGTGGAAACCGATCGTGATGCCGTGACAGCCGAGGAAGTAGAAGAAGACCAGCAGGCCGAGGTCCAGCCAGCTCACCCCCCAGCCCCATGCCAGCGGCACCGCCGCGAGCAGCGCGAGGAACGGAACGGTGATGAAGAGCAGCAGCGTGATCTGTTCGATCGAACGCTTCTGCTCACCTCCCAGGGTGGCGGAGGGAAGAGAGGTGTCGGTCGCCTTCGGGGCGTCGTCGATCACATCGGAGCTTGTGGTCATGGGCGTCCCCTGTGGGGTCGAGGGTCGAGACGGGTCGTCGGATCAGGGAACCGTTCAGCTCCCTACGGTTCCGTAACCTACGGCGTCGTAAGTATGGCAGTGCCTCGCGCCGCGGCAAGAGCCCCTAGCCTGCGCGTCCCCCATGACACCTAGACTTGGAGGCGGTCGGACAGCGCGGTCCGCTCTGAAGAATTCCTTCCCGGACACCTGGCCCGTAAGCGGCAGCCGCCGCGCGGCACTCGTCCGGGTTCCCTCCCAGACGTGCTTCAACCCGCAAGGAGCCGCACCTGTGAGCAGTGCCGACGACCAGACGACGACCAGCGCCGAGCTGCGTGCGGACATCCGCCGACTGGGTGACCTCCTCGGGGAGGCCCTGGTACGGCAGGAGGGCCCCGAGCTCCTCGACCTGGTCGAGAAGGTCCGCCGCCTCACCCGAGAGGACGGTGAGGCCGCCGCCGAACTGCTGCGCGGCACCGAACTCGACACCGCGGCCAAGCTGGTCCGCGCCTTCTCCACCTACTTCCATCTGGCGAACGTCACCGAACAGGTGCACCGCGGACGCGAACTGCGTGCCCGGCGCGCCGCCGAGGGCGGCCTGCTCGCCCGTACCGCCGACCGTCTCAAGGACGCCGACCCGGAACACCTGCGCGAGACCGTCCGGCACCTGAACGTCCGCCCGGTGTTCACCGCCCACCCCACCGAGGCCGCCCGCCGCTCGGTGCTGAACAAGCTCCGGCGCATCGCCGCGCTCCTGGAGGCCCCGGTCGTCGAGTCCGACCGCCGCCGCCTGGACACCCGGCTGGCGGAGAACATCGACCTCGTCTGGCAGACCGACGAACTCCGCGTCGTCCGCCCCGAGCCCGCCGACGAGTCCCGCAACGCCATCTACTACCTCGACGAACTCCACGCCGGCGCCGTCGGCGACGTCCTGGAGGACCTCACCGCGGAACTGGAGCGTGTCGGCGTCAGGCTGCCCGACGACACCCGCCCCCTCACCTTCGGCACCTGGATCGGCGGCGACCGCGACGGCAACCCCAACGTGACCCCCGAGGTCACCTGGGACGTGCTGATCCTCCAGCACGAGCACGGCATCAACGACGCCCTCGACATGATCGACGAGCTGCGCGGCTTCCTGTCCAACTCGATCCGCTACACCGGCGCCACCGACGCACTGCTCCAGTCCCTCGGGACCGATCTGGAGAACCTGCCGGAGATCAGCCCCCGCTACAAGCGGCTCAACGCCGAGGAGCCCTACCGGCTCAAGGCCACCTGCATCCGGCAGAAGCTCGTCAACACCAAGCAGCGCCTGGCCACCGGCACCCCGCACGAGACCGGCCGCGACTACCTCGGCACCTCAGAGCTCCTGGGCGACCTGCGGATCATCCAGGACTCCCTGCGCGAGAACCGCGGCGGCCTGTTCGCCGACGGCCGCCTGGGCCGCACCATCCGCACCCTGGCCGCCTTCGGCCTCCAGCTGGCCACCATGGACGTCCGCGAGCACGCCGACGCCCACCACCACGCCCTCGGCCAGCTCTTCGACCGGCTCGGCGAGGAGTCCTGGCGCTACGCCGACATGCCCCGCGAGTACCGCGCCAAGCTGCTCGCCAAGGAGCTGAGGTCCAGGAGGCCGCTCGCCCCCACCCCGGCCCCCGTCGACGCGGCCGGCGCCAAGACCCTCGGCGTCTTCGAGACGGTCAAGCGGGCCCTGAGCGTGTTCGGGCCCGAGGTCATCGAGTCGTACATCATCTCCATGTGCCAGGGCGCCGACGACGTCTTCGCCGCCGCCGTCCTGGCCCGCGAGGCCGGACTCGTCGACCTGCACGCCGGCTGGGCGAAGATCGGCATCGTGCCGCTGCTGGAGACCACCGACGAGCTCAGGGCCGCCGACACCATCCTGGAGGACATGCTCTCCGACCCGTCCTACCGGCGCCTGGTCGCGCTCAGGGGCGATGTGCAGGAGGTCATGCTCGGGTACTCCGACTCCTCCAAGTTCGGCGGCATCACCACCAGCCAGTGGGAGATCCACCGCGCCCAGCGGCGCCTGCGCGACGTCGCCCACCGCTACGGCGTACGGCTGCGGCTCTTCCACGGCCGCGGCGGCACCGTCGGCCGCGGCGGCGGCCCCACCCACGACGCCATCCTCGCCCAGCCCTGGGGCACCCTGGAGGGCGAGATCAAGGTGACCGAGCAGGGCGAGGTCATCTCTGACAAGTACCTCATCCCGTCCCTGGCCCGGGAGAACCTGGAACTGACGGTCGCCGCGACCCTCCAGGCCTCCGCCCTGCACACCGCCCCGCGCCAGTCGGTGGAGGCACTGGCCCGCTGGGACGCCGCGATGGACGTGGTGTCCCACGCCGCGCACGCCGCCTACCGCAGGCTCGTCGAGGACCCCGACCTGCCGGCGTACTTCTTCGCCTCCACCCCCGTGGACCAGCTCGCCGACCTGCACCTGGGCTCGCGTCCCTCGCGCCGCCCCGACTCCGGCGCCGGACTCGACGGACTGCGCGCCATCCCCTGGGTGTTCGGCTGGACCCAGTCCCGGCAGATCGTGCCCGGCTGGTTCGGCGTCGGCTCCGGGCTGAAGGCGCTGCGCGAGGCGGGCCTGCGGCTGGAGGGGGACACCGTGCTCGACGAGATGCACGGGCAGTGGCACTTCTTCCGCAACTTCATCTCCAACGTCGAGATGACCCTCGCCAAGACCGACCTGCGCATCGCGCAGCACTACGTCGACACCCTCGTCCCCGACGAGCTCAAGCACATCTTCGACACCATCCGGGCCGAGCACGAACTCACCGTGCGCGAGGTGCTGCGCGTCACCGGCGAGAGCGAACTCCTCGACGCGCAGCCCGTGCTCAGGCAGACCTTCTCCATCCGCGACGCCTACCTCGACCCGATCTCCTACCTCCAGGTCACCCTGCTCAAGCGGCAGCGCGACGCGGCGGCGGCCGGTCAGGAACCCGACCCGCTGCTCTCCCGGGCCCTGCTGCTCACGGTCAACGGCGTGGCGGCCGGCCTGCGCAACACCGGCTGACCACCCCCGGAACGGCCAAGGGTGCCCCCGGGATTCGTACCGGACATCGGACGAACCCCGGGGGCACCCTCATGCCCCACGGCTCACAACGCCACGAAGACCGCCGTCAGCAGCGCGACCCCCGACCCCGCCAGCACCCACGCAGCCCGGGTCCGCCGCAATCCGCCCGCCACGACCACCGAGGCCAACAGCAGCGCACCGCCCAGCGGGGCCCACGCGTACAGGATCCCGGCCGGTCCCGAGCGGACCACCTCGTCCGTCCCCGGCTTCACGACGACGCTGTAGGTCTGCCCCTTGCGCACCGCCACGGTGTGGTCGATCACCACCTGATCGCGGGCCTTCGACCCCGTCGAGACCGGTGTGTACGGCCCGGTGCACGTGTCGCCGTCGCACCGCGTCACCGCGATCGTGCCCTGCTCACGTCCCTTGGTCAGCATCACGTACGGCGCGGTGCGCCAGGACGCCCACACTCCCGCGACGAGGATCAGCGCCGTGACGGTGCCCATGGCCGCGACCCGCCCGAACTGGAGCGCGGCGTAGGAGGCCTGACGGGAACGGGTGGCGGTGGCGGCAGGCATGGCCGGGATCATTGGCCATGTCGCTACGACCGGTCAACTCCAGGGGGCGCGGTGGGAGGACAAGTCAGGAGTTGTACGCGCTTTGCGCCCGCTCCAGCCCCTCCGCCAGCAGACACTCCACCGAGTCCGCCGTCCGGTCCACGAAGTAGTCCAGCTCCTTGCGCTCGGCGGAGGAGAAGTCCTTCAGCACGAAGTCGGCCACCTGCATACGGCCCGGCGGACGTCCGATCCCGAACCGCACCCGGTGGTAGTCCGGGCCCATCGCCTTCGTCATCGACTTCAGCCCGTTGTGGCCGTTGTCGCCGCCGCCCAGCTTCAGCCGCAGCACGCCGTAGTCGATGTCCAGTTCGTCGTGCACCGCCACGATGTTCGCGAGCGGCACCTTGTAGAAGTCGCGCAGCGCGTTCACCGGCCCACCGGACAGGTTCATGAACGACATCGGCTTCACCAGCACCACCCGGCGGCTCTCCGGCCCGGGAGGACCGATACGCCCCTCCACCACCTGCGCCTGCGCCTTGCCCGCCCGCTTGAACCGGCCCCCGATCCGGTCGGCCAGCAGATCCACCACCATGAACCCGACGTTGTGCCGGTTCATGGCGTACTCCGGTCCGGGATTGCCGAGGCCGACGATCAGCCAGGGGGCGTTCGCGGAGGTCGTCACGTCCATGTCTCCTCAATACGCGTCATACGCGTCATACGCGCCAGCCGCCGCCCCCAGAGGGAAGCGGCGGCTGACGAGACGGCGACGGTCGGGCTCAGGCCTGCGCGGCCTCTTCGCCTTCCTCGCCCGCCGGGGCCTCCTCGGCCTGCGCGGCCAGCACCTGGAGCACCGCGGTGTCCTCCTCGACGGCCAGCTTGACGCCGTCGGGGAGGTTGATGTCCTTGGCGAGGATCGCGTCACCGGCCGACAGGCCGGCCACGGACACCGGCAGGGTGTCCGGGATGTGCGTGGCCTCGGCCTCGACCGGCAGCGCGGTCAGGACGTGCTCGAGCAGGTTGCCGCCCGGGGCCAGCTCGCCCTCGGCGACGACCGGGATCTCGACGACGACGCGCTCGCCGCGCTTGACCATCAGCAGGTCCACGTGGACCAGGAAGCCCTTCAGCGGGTCGCGCTGCACGGCCTTCGGAATCGCCAGCTCGTTGCTCTTGCCGTCGATGTCCAGCGAGAGCAGGACGTTCGGCGTACGCAGCGCCATCAGCAGCTCGTGACCCGGCAGCGTCAGGTGGATCGGCACCATGCCGTGCTCGTACAGCACACCGGGAACCTTGTTCTCACGGCGGACACGGCGGGCGGCACCCTTGCCGAACTCGGTGCGCGTCTCGGCGGCGAGCTTCACCTCGGACATGCTCTTCACTCCTCGTAGAGGTATACGGAAAACGGTCGGGGTCACCCGGCCACGAACGGCCTGCTACGAAGAGCGCGTCGATAACGGATCGCCGTACCACGAGAACGAGTACGGCCTCCCTCGCCGAGCAACTGAAGCAGTCTACTCGGAGGGGGAGGCCGGACCCAAAACGATCTAGGGTCTGATGCTCACTGCTCGTCGAACAGGCTCGTGACCGAACCGTCCTCGAACACCTCGCGCACCGCACGCGCGATCGTCGGAGCGATGGACAGCACCGTGATCTTGTCCAGTTCCAGCTCGTTCGGCGTCGGCAGCGTGTCGGTGAACACGAACTCGCTCACCTTCGAGTTCTTCAGCCGGTCCGCCGCGGGACCCGACAGCACACCGTGCGTCGCCGTCACGATCACGTCCTCCGCGCCGTGCGCGAACAGGGCGTCCGCCGCGGCGCAGATCGTGCCGCCGGTGTCGATCATGTCGTCCACCAGGACGCAGATACGGCCCTTCACATCACCGACGACCTCGTGGACGGTGACTTGGTTCGCCACGTCCTTGTCACGCCGCTTGTGCACGATCGCCAGCGGCGCGCCCAGCCGGTCGCACCAGCGGTCCGCCACCCGCACCCGGCCGGCGTCCGGGGACACCACCGTCAGCTTCGAACGGTCGACCTTGTTGCCCACGTAGTCCGCCAGCAGCGGCAGGGCGAACAGGTGGTCCACCGGCCCGTCGAAGAAGCCCTGGATCTGGTCCGTGTGCAGATCCACGGTGAGGATGCGGTGGGCACCCGCGGTCTTCATCAGATCCGCGATCAGACGCGCCGAGATCGGTTCACGTCCCCGGTGCTTCTTGTCCTGCCGCGCGTAACCGTAGAACGGCACGATGACCGTGATGGAGCGGGCCGACGCACGCTTCAGCGCGTCGATCATGATCAGCTGCTCCATGATCCACTTGTTGATCGGAGCAGTGTGGCTCTGGATCAGGAAGCAGTCCGCGCCGCGGGCCGACTCCTGATAACGCACGTAGATCTCGCCGTTCGCGAAGTCGAACGCCTTCGTCGGGACGACCCCGACGCCCAACTCGTGGGCGATTTCCTCGGCAAGCTCGGGGTGGGCGCGGCCGGAGAAGAACATCATCTTCTTCTCGCCGGTCGTCTTGATCCCGGTCACAGCAGTGTCTCCTCAGCGGGTGGTTCGCAACGTGGTGGGCTGCACTTATCACGGTACGCCGTGTTCGGCGTGCCGGTTTCCGGTCAGGCTTCGCCCTCCGGCTGTCCGGATACCGACTCGGCCGCCTTCGCCGCCGCGCTTCCCGGGCGCTTGCGAGCCACCCAGCCCTCGATATTCCGCTGCTGGCCACGGGCCACGGCCAGCGAACCGGGCGGTACGTTCTTCGTGATCACGGACCCGGCGGCGGTGTAGGCGCCGTCGCCGATCGTGACGGGAGCCACAAACATGTTGTCCGAACCGGTCTTGCAGTGCGAGCCGACCGTCGTGTGGTGCTTGCTCTCCCCGTCGTAGTTCACGAACACGCTCGCCGCGCCGATGTTCGTGTACTCGCCGATGGTGGCGTCACCGACGTACGACAGATGGGGAACCTTGGTCCCCTCGCCGATCGAGGCGTTCTTCGTCTCGACGTACGTACCCACCTTGGACTTGACCCCGAGCCGGGTGCCCGGCCGCAGGTACGCGTACGGCCCCACGGAGGCCTGCGGGCCCACCACGGCGCCGTCGGACACCGTGTTGTCCACCCGCGCCCCCGCGCCGACCCGGGTGTCCGTCAGCCGGCTGTTGGGGCCCACCTCGCAGCCCTCGCCGAGCCGGGTCGTCCCGTGCAGCTGCGTGCCGGGGTGCACGACGACGTCCTGCTCGAAGGTCACCGTCACGTCGATCCAGGTGGTCGCCGGGTCGACGACCGTGACACCCGAGAGCATCGCGTTCGTCAGGAGGCGGTCGTTGAGGGTCCGCCGCGCCTCGGCCAGCTGCACCCGGTTGTTGATCCCGGCGATCTCCCGGTGGTCGCCGGCCACGCAGGCACCGACCCGGTGCCCGGCCTCGCGCAGGATCCCGAGGACGTCGGTGAGGTACTCCTCGTGCTGGCTGTTGTTCGTCCGGACCTTGCCCAGCGCGTCGGCGAGCAGCCGCCCGTCGAACGCGAACACCCCGGAGTTGATCTCCCGGATCGCCCGCTGGGCCTTGGTGGCGTCCTTGTGCTCGACGATCGCGGTCACCGCGCCCGTGCCGGCGTCGCGGACGATCCGGCCGTAGCCGGTCGCGTCCGGCACCTCCGCGCTGAGCACGGTGACGGCGTTGCCGTCCTCCTGGTGCGTGGTGGCGAGCCGCTGGAGGGTCTCACCGGTGAGGAGGGGAGTGTCGCCGCAGACGACGATCACGGTTCCCTCGACGGGCCCGCCGAGCTCCTCGAGGCCCATCCGGACCGCGTGCCCGGTGCCCTTCTGCTTCTCCTGCACGGCGGTGCGGACCTCGGAGTCGACCTCGGCCAGGTGCTCGGTCACCCGCTCCCGCGCGTGCCCGACCACGACGACGAGGTTCTCCGGCTTCAACTCACGTGCGGCGGCGAGCACATGGCCCACCAGTGACCGGCCACAGATCTCATGCAGAACCTTCGGTGTGGCCGACTTCATACGGGTGCCCTCACCCGCTGCGAGAACGACGACGGCTGCCGGGCGAATGGCGCTCACGGGATGCCCTTCGGCTGTGGATGGGTGGGGGTGGACATCCGCAGGATACCGGGGCGGTTGTGGGGAGATATGAGAGCGGGTCCCGACCCGTGGGGACGGGACCCGGACAGGGACCGTGTGCACCGCGGCTCCCCCGCAAGGATTCGAACCTTGTCCTGCTGGTACCAAAAACCAGTGTGCTGCCAGTTACACCACGGGGGACAGCGCTTCAGACCTTACCGGAGACGTGCCCGGGTCCGGGCCACGATTCCGTCCCGCCGGCCCCCGGAACGGGCCTGCGGTCCGAATGGAATGTCCGCTTCCGATATCGAACAGGGCATGGTTCAGCAGTTCGAGGGATACCGGCTGGTTTCGCTGTTCTCCGATTACGGAGTGTGCTGGGGTCCGGTACCCGGAACTCACCGGAAATGCCCCGGCCGGCGCCCGTAGGCTGGAGCCATGACCACGACGGGGGAAGACCACGAGGCGGTCCCGACCGGGCCGTGGTGGTGGGCGCGCCGGCGCAGCGCCGCGCTCGACGGGGGGCTGGCGCTGGTGTCCGCGCTGGAGTGCGGGGCCGAGGGCGTGCCGTTCGCCCGGGACGCGGGGATTCCGGCGTCCCTGGGGATCGTGTTCGGGGTGCTGGCGGGGTCCGTTCTGCTCATCCGGCGGCGGTGGCCGATCGCCGTGGTGCTGGTGGCGATCGCGATCACGCCGGCCCAGATGGGCTTCCTGATGGGCATCGTCGGGCTCTACACCCTGGCCTCGTGCGAGTTGCCACGCAGGGTGATCGCCGCGCTGGCCGGGATGTCCCTGCTCGGGACGATGATCGTGACGTTCGTGCGGGTGCGCCAGGACATGGCGCGCGGGGATCTGACCCTCGGCAACTGGTTCGTGCCGTTCGCCGCGGTGACCACCTCGCTCGGGCTGACGGCCCCTCCCCTTCTTCTCGGCCTGTACGTCGGGGCCCGGCGGCGGCTGATGGAGAGCCTGCGGGAGCGGGCGGACAGTCTCGAACGGGAGTTGCAGCTGCTCGCGGAGCGGGCGGAGGAGCGGGCCGAGTGGGCCCGCAACGAGGAGCGGACCCGGATCGCGCGGGAGATGCACGACGTGGTCGCGCACCGGGTGAGTCTGATGGTGGTCCACGCCGCCGCGTTGCAGGCCGTGGCCCGCAAGGATCCGGAGAAGGCGGTGAAGAACGCGGCCCTGGTGGGGGACATGGGGCGGCAGGCGCTCACCGAGTTGCGGGAGATGCTCGGGGTGCTGCGCAGCACGGAGGGGCCGGCCCAGGTCCAAGTTCAGACCCAGGCCCAGACCCGGAGCCAGGTCCGGACGCGGGCGGAGGCGTCGGAGCAGGGTGTGCCCGGCGCGCCGGACGCCGTGCCGCTCGCCGCGGTGGGGGCCGCCGCGGCCGCCGCGGCCTCCCGGGCCGCCGGCGGCACGCCCGAGGGGCCGTGCCTGTCGGAGCTGGACGAGCTGGTCGGGCAGTCGGCTGCCGCCGGGATGGCCGTGGACCTGTCGGTGCAGGGCACGGTCCGCACGTACGCGGCGGAGGTCGAGCAGACGGCGTACCGCGTGGTGCAGGAGGCGCTGACGAACGTCCACAAGCACGCGGCGGGGGCGAAGACGTACGTGCGGCTGGCGCACCGCTCGGCGGAGATCGCGATGCAGGTGGAGAACGAGCCGCCGCCCGAGCCCGCGTCGGCGTCGGCGGGGCTGCCGTCGGGCGGGAACGGACTGCTCGGTATGCGGGAGCGGGTCGTCGCGCTGGGCGGTGTCTTCGTGTCGGGGCCGACGGACGCGGGAGGCTTCCGGGTGTCGGCGGTGATCCCGGCGTCGTAGCGGCGCTTCCGTCCGGTGCGCGGTGAGTCCCGCCCACCGCGGGCCGGCGAGCCGTACGGGTGTTCAGCCCGTGGTGAGCCGTACGGGCTCCGTGCCGGAGATGAGGGCCGACAGGGCCTGGTCGATGTCGGGCCCGAGGTACCAGTCGCCGGTGTGGTCGAGGGCGTAGACGCGGCCCTCGGTGTCGATGGCGAGCAGGGACCGGCTGTCGGTCTCGGCGCCCAGCGGGCAGACCTCGGTGTCCAGGGCACGGCCGAGGTCGCCGAGGGTGCGGGCCATGTGGAGGCCGTGCAGCGGATCCAGGTCGAGGGCGGCGGGAGCGATCCGGCGGCCGGGCCCGGTGGGCGAGACGCGCAGGCCGCCGAATTCCGCCCAGGCCTCGACGGCGGCGGGGAACACGGAGTGGTGGTGGCCGGCGGGCGAGAGGTGCTCGCGCAGGGCGTCGGCCCACACCTCGGCCTGCTTTATGTCCCACCGTCCCGGCTGCCAGCCGGCGGCGCGCAGCGTGGCGTCGACGGGTGCGGCGAAACGAGCCGGGGTTCCCCCCTGCCCATGAGGAGGAGCCGAGGGTTTGGGGAAGGAGGCGCGGTCGGCGTGCATCTGCCCTTCGTTCGTGGATCGTGCCGCGGCGGGTGGCGCCGTGGCGGGTGGTGCGGTCGTGGGGGGTTTCGCGGCGACCGCGGCCGGGGGGTCTCGTGGCCGGGCGGGTCAGCTCTTCCCGGCGGCGGGGTCGACGATGCGGACGCCGAAGTGGGCGCTGAGCGCGGTGCAGGCCCGGCAGGGGCCGGCGAAGCCGCCGTGCAGGGGGTCGCCGTCCTCGCGGATGCGCCGGGTGGTGAGTTTGGCGTGTTTCAGGCTCTTGCGGGCCTCGCCGTTGCTCATGGGTTTGCGGGAGGCACGTTTGCTCCGGGCGGCGTCGGCGGCGGTGATGTGCCGGGAGATCAGGATGGTCTCGGCGCAGCGGCCGGTGAAGCGGTCGCGCTGGGCGCTGGTGAGGGCGTCGAGGAAGTCCTGGACGAGGGGGTGCAGGGCGGGCGGCTCCTCGCCTCGGGCGGCGGTGCCCGTGAGGGTGGCGCCGCGCACGGAGAGGGCGGCGGCGACGGTCGGGAGAATGCCGTCCCGGCGGTGGCGGAGCGCGGGCGCGTGCGGTGTCTCGGCGCTGCTCCAGCCGACTCTGGGGTCGCCGGAGGCGCTCGTGTCCGGTCCCGTCTGCGTCGCGTTCATGATCGTTTTTCCCTCCCGTGCATCCCCCGGAAACTCACAGAGTGCCAAATGGCGTGGCTGCTGCGGAAGCTGGGGCGGTGTGACACACCCCGTCCGGGGCAGTGCGTCACTGGAAGGTGACGGCTGGTCACGGCGGGGCCT
Source organism: Streptomyces sp. 6-11-2 (assembly GCF_006540305.1). Classification (GTDB taxonomy): domain Bacteria; phylum Actinomycetota; class Actinomycetes; order Streptomycetales; family Streptomycetaceae; genus Streptomyces. The sequence goes on from NZ_BJOR01000001.1 coordinate 4,174,773, forward strand.
GGCCGGCGGGTGGCGGCCCGGTGACCGGTGACGTCGTACCGCATAGGCTGTCGGCACGCCGCGACGCGCGCGGCGGACGCGTGGGAGAGTAGTAGGGATACGGGCCTCGGCGGGGCGGAGCAGCGAGCCGGTCGCCGTGGGCCGTACAGAGTGCCGCAGGGGGCAACAGCCATGACGACAGGTCGGCTCGGGCTCGGGGTACCACCCGGCCGCCAGGCTGGGGGACAGGCCGCGCCGCCGAACGCGGCCTATGCCGGGCAGGTCGTGCACTTCCCGGATCCGGTCCGGGCCGCACGTCACCCGAGAGGGGTGCGGGTGGACGACCGCGGTTTCCCCGACTTCTCGCCGTACGCGCGGGCCGCGGTGGAGATCGCGGAGCCGCCGCAGGGGTTCGGGGTCGACGAACTGCGGCTGACGGACTACGTGTCCGCGAACGCGGCGATGGCGGCGTCGGGGCACGAGTTGTGGGACACGGTGCCGAACGTGGCGACCCCGCACGGCTGGACGTGGCACCACGTGGCCGGCTCCCGGCGCCTGGAACTGGTCCCGGTGGAGGTGAAGGCGCTGCTGCGCCACCACGGCGGGATCGCGACCGCGAACGTCGACCAGAACAAGCGGGGCACCCGCCCGTTGCAGGAGACGCGGCCGGCGCACTTCCGGCTGCCGAAGTCGGGTGCCGCGGTGGCGGAGCAGCAGGTGCAGGGGGTCGAGGAGGACCTCGGGTACCGGCTGCCGGGCGCCTACCGCTCGTTCCTGAAGGCGGCGGGCGGCTGCGCGCCCGTCGGGACCGCCCTGGACGCGGAGTTGGGGCTGCTGGTCGACCAGCCGTTCTTCACGGTCCGCGAAGAAGCCGCGGTCAACGACCTGGTGTACGTCAACAAGTGCCTGCGCGACCATCTGACCAAGGACTACCTGGCCGTCGGCTTCGTCCAGGGCGGACTGCTCGCGGTGAAGGTGAAGGGCGAGCGGGCCGGTTCGGTGTGGTTCTGCGCGTACGACGACGTACGGGACGTGGATCCGTCCTGGCCGCAGGCGGAGCGGGTGCAGCGGCTGCTGCTCCCGTGCGGTGAGGACTTCGACGTGTTCCTGTCCCGGCTGGCGGGTTCGCCGCCGGAGCTGGAGACGGTGGCGAACCTGATGGTGGACGGCGGTTTCGTCCGTGCCGTGGCCGTCTCGTCGGTGGGGGAGTGAGTCGAGCGATGGTGACGTTCGCGCAGGCGCAGGAGCGCGCCGAGGAGTGGATCAACGGGGATGTGCCCGCGTACCAGCACCGCGAGGTGCGGGTACGGGAGTTCGAGCTGGGCTTCGTGGTGTGGGCCGAGGACCGTGAGGGCGGCCCGCGCCTGGACGGGGGCGCGCAGCGGCTGGTGATCGCCCGGGACAGCGGGGAGGCCACGCTGTGGCCCGCGCTGCCGGTGGGCGAGGTGGTCCGCCGGTACGAGGAGGAGTACGGCCGGGTCGAGCCGGCCGCCGGCGCGGCCCCTGCGCCCCCGGCGCGGGTGGACCTGAATCAGACGTCCTTCCTGCTGAGCCCGCCGGAGTGGCTCCAGGAGGCGGCGGACCGGATGGGCATTCCGGACCGGCGCGGCGCATCGGGCACGGGGGGCGGCGCGGCCGCCGCCGCGTCGGCGGAGGCGGCCGGGAGTGGTTCGCTTCCTCAGACGCAGGCCGGGGTGCCGCTGGGCGCGCCCGCGGGTGCGGGTGCGCCGGGTGCGCCGGCCGGGGCGACCCCGTGGGCGGGTACGGACACCAACGCCGACACCGGGGACGACCGTTCCGTACCGCTGCCGGCGACCGTGTTCGCGCCGCCGCTGAGCGGTTCCGACGACGACACCCCGCCGCCCGCCGCCCCGCCGGACGCCAAGACGGCGCTGATGGCGGGCGGCAGCGCGCTCCCGCGCACGACGTTCGCACCGGCGGTCGACGAGTCCAACGGGCCGGTCCCGCCGGGTACTTCGCCCGCCCCGGGCGCGGGGTACGGGTTTCCGCAGGGGCCGGGTGGGCCGGGTGGTCCCGCGGCTCCGGGTACGCCTCCGCCGCCGTCCGGGCCGGTGGGGGATGCCGGGTACGGGTATCCGCAGGGGCCGGGTGGGCCGGGTGGTCCCGGGGCTCCGGGTACGCCTCCGCCGCCGTCCGGGCCGGTGGGGGATGCCGGGTACGGGTATCCGCACGGGCCGGGTGGGCCGGGTGGCCCCGCGGCTCCCGGTACGCCGCCTCCGCCGCCGGTCCCGGGTGCGCAGGCGCCGGGCGGTGCCGGTCACGGGCGGCCGCTCGCGTCCAACGCCGGTGACATCGCCGACGCCGCGACCAGCAAGGCGGCGCCTCCGCCGCGCCGTGGGGGCGGTTCGACCACGCCTCCGCCGCCGGGTGCTCCGGGCACGCCGGGCGTGCGGCCCGGTGGTCCGTCCACACCTCCCCCTTCGGGCGCCGCAGGCGGTTACGTGCCGACCCAGATGGTGTCGTCGCTCGGCCCCGACGGGCCCGAGGGCCTCACCGGTCCGGGCACGCCCGGCGGTACGCCCCCGGGCGGCGTCCACCACGCGGCCACGATGTTCGCCGACCCCGGCCAGAGCGGTGGAGGCACCCCGCCCCCGTCGGCTCCGCCCGGTGCTCCGGGAGTTCCGGGTGCGCCCAAGCCGCCTGGTGCCTCCGGCGCGTCGCAGCCGCCGACACCCCCTGCTGGGCCGGGCGTTCCTGGCGCCCCCGGTGTGCCTCCGGGTGCCCCGGGCATGTCCGGGGCTCCGGGAGCCGTGCACCACGCGGAGACGATGCTGGCCGCGCCCCCCTCGGGCGGTCCCCACACGCCTCCGCCGCCCCCGGGCGCGCCCGGCGCCCCGGGCGGCCCTGGGATGCCTGGCATGCCTCCGGGCAGCCCGCCGCCCATGGCCCCGGGTACCCCGCCGCCCATGCCCCCGGGCGCGGTGCCGCCGCCGGGCGCGCCGCCCATGCCCGGTCAGGTGATGCCCGGTCAGCCGCTTGTCCCTGGTCAGGCGATGCCCGGTCAGCCGCCCGTTCCGGGGCAGCATTCTCCGGCCTACGGCTACCCCCAGCAGGGGCAGCCGACCGTCGGGCCCGGCTACCAGGCCGTGTTGCGCTACCGCGCGCACGACGGTTCCGAGCAGCAGCTGATCCGGCGCTCCGCGCCCGGCACGCCGCACCCGGAGTGGCAGATCTTCCACGAACTGCGGGCCATGAACGTGCCGCCGGACCGGGTCCTGGAGCTGCACACGGAGCTGGAGTCCTGCGAGCTGCCGGGCGCGTACTGCGCGCGGATGATCCGTGAGCAGTGGCCGCAGGCCCGCATCGCGTCCATCGCCCCGTACGGCACCGACCACGCGAGCCGCCAGCAGGGCATGCAGCAACTGCTCGCTCACCAGGGTGAGTTGCACCAGGTGGCGGACGGTCCGGCCCGTCCCGGACCGGTCCGCGCGCCGCTGCCGCCGGTGCAGCCGGTACCGCCGATCCCCCCGGAGGGGATCGCGCAGGAGCTCGCCGCGGCGTTCGGGCCGGGTGTCTTCCGGTTCGAGCAGGCGGCGGTCTCCCGGCAGGGCGTACCGCCGGTCGTGGCGCACACGCTGGTGGTGGCGGGTCTGCCCATGGACATGGGCCCGTTCTTCTGGGCGCAGGCCCAGCCGGGCCGCCCGGTGCCGACGCTGGCGGAGCTGGCGGCCGAGCGCGGGGTGCAGCCGGCGTCGGACGCGGGTTCCTACCTCGTCATGGGCAGCGACTTCGGCAAGGCGATCTGCGTGCAGTACGGCACGGCGAACATCGTGGCGGTGCCCGTGGAGGCGGGGCCGGGTGGTGCGCCCGTGGCGCCGCAGTTCGTGAACACCGGTCTGCCGGAGTTCGCGCGCTGCCTGGCGCTGCTCGGCCGGATGTGGCGGCTGCGGTTCGGCCTGAACCAGGAGCAGGCGGGCCGCTGGACCGTCGACTTCCAGGCGCAGTTGGCCGCGCTCGACCCGGCGGCGCTCGGTTCGCCCGAGAGCTGGTGGTCGGTGCTGCTGGAGCAGATGTGGGACGGACTGCTGTGAGCAGGTGAGCGTGTGAGCGTTCGGACCAAGGGGCCGGGCCCGGTCGTGTGACCGGGCCCGGCCCTTTTGTGTTCGAGGCCGGCTGCCGGTCGCGCCCGGAGTGTCGCGTTATGAACATTTCCTCCCAATCCCTCAAGATGTGCGCGAAATCACCGCCGGCGGGAGAGGGGTCCAGGATGGGCAGCGCACCGATGTCGCTCCACGGCTTCGTGGTCGTACGGGGACGCGGCTACCGCCCCGATCAGGTGAAGGCCTTCGCGGACTCCCTCTCCGGCGACCGGGACGCCGCCTGGGAGCGAGCCGCGCGGCTGACCGTCCTGGCCAGGAACATGGAGGAGGAACTCGAGGCCCTGCGGGAGAGGGTCGCGCGACTCGGCGAGCAGACCTACGAGTCGCTGGGCGAGGGCGCCCGGCGACTGTACGAGCTGGGCCTTGAGGAGGCGCGGAGGGTCCGGGAGGGGGCGCGGCAGGAGGCGGACGAACTGCTGGAGACGGCGCGGACACACGCGGAGGATGTGCTCCAGGACGCGCGGGCGCACGCCGACGCCGTACGCGCCGAGGCGGACGAACGGGCCCGGCAGCGGCTGCTCGGGGCACGTGCGGAGGCCGACGACATCCGGATCTCCGTGCGGCGCGAGGCGAAGGAGTCCCGCGGCGAGGCGCTGGCGGCGCTGCGGGAGATGCGGCAGCGCACGTCCGGGATGCTCACCGAGCAGTCCCGCGAACAGGCGGACGCCCTGGTCGACGCGGAACAGGAGGTGACGGAGCGCCAGGTCGCGCTGGAGGTGGACCACACCGAGCGGGTCGCGGCCGCCGAGACGGCGCTGTCCGAGGCGGAGCAGGCCCTTGCCGACGCGTGGGAGGTGGCGCGGCGGGAACCGGAGGAGGCACGCGAGCGGGCGGCGGGGCTGCTGGCCGAGGCGCGGCTGCGCGCGGACCGGATCGCCCACGAGACCGACCGGGTCCTGCGGGAGCACGGCGAGGTGTGGGACGCCGTACGGGCCCAGATGGACACCGTGCGGGACAGCATCACGGCGCTGAAGGAAGGAGCGTGGGCCGACTAGTGCCTCTCGTTTGGATCACGACGACAACACCGCTGGGGGTACCCCGGCCTGATCCGTACGAAAGACCCTGGCGCCCCGCGGGCGGCCGCCTCATTCCTTCAGTACCGGGAAGCGGCGCGGCGCCAGTACCAGCAGCACCGTGAACGCCAGTACCGCCGCGCACCCCGCTCCCACGTACACCGCGTGGACCGCGTCCGCGATGGCCCGGCGTGTGGCCTCCGGCGCCGTGCCCGAACTCAGCGCCCGCGTCACCGAGTCCAGGTCGCTCGCGCCGCCGAGGCGGGTGGCCAGCACCCCGTTGGCGACCGCGCCGAAGACGGACGCGCCGAGTGTCTGGCCGGTCTGGCGGCAGAAGAGGATGGAAGCGGTGGCGGTGCCCCGCTCCGACCACCCCACCGTCGACTGGACGCCCACGATGAGGGGGAGCTGGAACAGGCCGAGGGCCGCGCCCAGCACCAGCATCAGCGCGGCGGGCTGCCAGGCCGCGCCGGGGTAGGGCAGGAAGGGGAAGGCGAACAGGGTCAGCGCCGCCGCGCCGATGCCGAGCATGGCGGTGTTGCGGAAGCCGATCCGCCGGTAGACGTGCTGACTGAGCGCGGCCGCCACCGGCCAGCTCAGCGTCCAGACCGACAGGACGAAACCGGCGGCCACCGGCGCCAGGCCGAGCACCGACTGGGCGTACGTGGGCAGGAAGACCGTCGGGGCGACCATCAGCAGCCCCAGCGCGCCCAGGGCGAGATTCACCGCGGCGATCGTACGGCGGCGCCACACCCAGCCCGGGAGGATCGGCTCCGCCGCTCGCCGTTCGATCACCACCACCGCGGCGGCCAGCGCCAGCCCCGTACCGAACAGGGCGAGCGACGGCGCCGACAGCCACGGCCACGCCACCCCGCCCTGCACCACCGCGGTGAGCAGGGCGCCCGCGCACGCGAACACCGCCAGCGCGCCCGCCCAGTCGACGCGCGGGCGCGACCGCGGCTCCCGCTCGGGCTCGCGCAGGTGGCGGACGATGAGCCACAGGGCGACGGCGCCGATCGGAAGGTTGACCAGGAAGATCCAGCGCCAGTCGGCGTAGGCGGCCAAGACGCCGCCCAGGGCCGGTCCGGCGATCGCCGACACCGCCCACACCGTGGAGAGCTTCGCCTGGATCTTCGGACGCTGCTCCAGCGGGTACAGGTCGGCGGCGAGTGTCTGGATCGTGCCCTGCAACGCCCCGCCGCCCAGGCCCTGGACGACGCGGAAGGCGATCAGCGCGCCCATGTTCCAGGCGCCGGCGCACAGCAGGGAGCCGACGAGGAAGACGACCGCGCCCGCGACGAGCACCGGCTTGCGGCCGAAGGTGTCGGACAGCTTGCCGTAGACGGGCAGAGTCACCGTCACGGCCAGCAGATAGCCCGAGAACAGCCACGAGAACACCGAGAAGCCACCCAGGTCCCCGACGATCTGCGGCACGGCCGTCGACACGATCGTCGAGTCGAGGGCGGCCAGCGCCATGGCCAGCATGAGCGCGGCGACGACCGCGCCCCGCCGGTCGGTCGCGCCGGGTCGAGCGGCCTGCCGTGTCGTGGGTTCGGTGCTGCCCACCCCGGATCCTTTCCCCCTGCATCCATCTGCCTCGGACAGCTTCCCACTTGACCTTCACGTAGCGGGAGGGCGGAGGCTGAGGAGGCCGGGAGGCGGAGGCGACCCTGAGAACGTGTCCACCCACGGGGGGAGACCCCCTAGGGGAAGCTCCGTACCCGGGGTCGGGGAGGGTTCGTACCGACGGAGGACGAGCGGGGACGGGGGCGGTCCTTAACCTGGCTTTACGCCGCGGGGGGCGGTGCGCCGGAGCGGCGGGGGTGGGGTTTACCCCCGGAGAAGACTGCGCTGAGCACCAGCGCGCCGGACACCCCCCGTCGACCAGACTCGACGGCGTACCGCAGCGCACTACGTACACGCACCGACTCGTTCCATCGAACGCGGCTCACCACCGCGATTCACCAGCAGACGCCACTCGCCACCAGACGCGTTTCACCAGCAGACCGACATAGGAGACTTGACGTGACAACGGCTGTGACCATTCCCAGGCACGGGGGTACTGGAGGGACTACGGCCGTCGCCGCGCGGGCGCGGCAGGTCGTGAAGGCGTACGGGGCCGGGGAGACCCGTGTCGTCGCCCTCGACCACGTCGACGTGGACATCGCCCGCGGCCGGTTCACCGCGATCATGGGCCCCTCCGGCTCCGGCAAGTCCACGCTGATGCACTGCCTCGCCGGTCTCGACACCGTGACGAGCGGTCAGATCTTCCTGGACGAGACCGAGATCACCGGGCTGAAGGACAAGAAGCTCACACAGTTGCGCCGGGACCGGATCGGTTTCATCTTCCAGGCGTTCAACCTGCTGCCCACGCTGAACGCGCTCGAGAACATCACCCTGCCCATGGACATCGCCGGCCGCAAGCCGGACCGGAAGTGGCTGGAGCAGGTGGTGGAGACCGTCGGCCTCGCGGGACGGCTCAAGCACCGGCCCAACCAGCTCTCCGGCGGCCAGCAGCAGCGCGTCGCCGTGGCCCGGGCCCTGGCCGCCCGGCCCGAGATCATCTTCGGTGACGAGCCGACCGGCAACCTGGACTCCCGGGCGGGCGCCGAGGTGCTGGGTTTCCTGCGCCGGTCCGTGGACGAGCTGGGCCAGACGATCGTGATGGTCACGCACGACCCGGTGGCCGCCTCCTACGCCGACCGCGTGCTGTACCTCGCCGACGGCCGGATCGTCGACGAGATGAACCAGCCGACGGCCGATCAGGTCCTGGACCGCATGAAGGACTTCGACGCCCGGGGGCGTACGTCATGACCGTCCTGAAGACCTCCCTGCGCAACTTCTTCGCGCACAAGGGGCGCATGGCGCTGTCGGCCGTCGCCGTGCTGCTGTCGGTGGCCTTCGTGTGCGGCACGCTCGTGTTCACCGACACCATGAACACCACGTTCGACAAGCTGTTCCAGGCGACCGCCTCGGACGTGACGGTGAGCGCCAGGACCTCGTCCGACACCGGTGAGACCACCTCCCGCACCGGCAAGCCGCCGGTCATGCAGGCCTCCGTGCTCGGCGAGGTGCGCCGGGCCCAGGGCGTGCGGGCCGCCGAGGGGACGGTGTTCTCCACCTCGGTGACCGTCGTCGACGCCGACAAGGACAAGCTGTCGCCCAGCAGCGGCGCGCCCACCATCGTCGGCAACTGGAACGACAACGACTCCCGCACCATGAAGATCACCTCCGGTGCGGCGCCCAAGGGCCCGGACCAGGTGATGGTCGACGCCGACACCGCCGACAAGCACCACCTGAAGCTCGGCGACGAGATCGGTGTGATCACCGCGGTCGGCACCCACCGCGCGCACGTGTCGGGCATCGCCGCCTTCACCGTCACCAACCCCGGCGCGGCGATCTTCTACCTGGACACCAGGACCGCCCAGCAGACCCTGGTCGGCCGGACCGACGTGTACACGAACGTCAACGTGACGGCCGCCAAGGGCGTCACCGACGAGCAGCTGAAGAAGAACGTGGCCTCCGCGCTCGGCGCCGGCTACAAGGTGCAGACCGCCAAGGAGGTCGCCGACGCCAACCAGAAGGACATCGAGAGCTTCCTGAACGTGATGAAGTACGGGATGCTCGGCTTCGCCGGAATCGCCTTCCTGGTCGGCATCTTCCTGATCATCAACACCTTCTCGATGCTGGTCGCCCAGCGCACCCGCGAGATCGGCCTGATGCGCGCCATCGGCTCCTCCCGCCGTCAGGTCAACCGGTCCGTGCTGGTCGAGGCGCTGCTGCTGGGCGTGGTCGGCTCGGTGCTCGGTGTCGGGGCGGGCGTCGGCATCGCGGTCGGCCTGATGAAGCTCATGAGCCAGATGGGCATGCACCTGTCCACCGACGACCTCACGGTCGCCTGGACCACCCCCGTGATCGGTCTGGTCCTCGGCGTGGTCGTCACCGTCCTCGCCGCCTACCTGCCCGCCCGGCGGGCCGGCAAGGTCTCCCCGATGGCCGCCCTGCGCGACGCGGGGACCCCGGCCGACGGCAGGGCCGGGACCGTACGGGCCGTCGTCGGCCTGGTCCTCACCGGCGTCGGCGCCGCGAGCCTGTACGCCGCGGCCAACGCCGACAAGGCCACTCAGGGCTCGGCGTGGCTGGGCCTGGGTGTGGTGCTCACCCTGATCGGCCTCGTCGTCGTCGGCCCGCTGCTCGTGGGCGGCCTGGTCCGCGTGCTCAGCGTGGTCCTGCTGCGGATCTTCGGTCCGATCGGGCGGATGGCCGAGCGCAACGCGCTGCGCAACCCGCGCCGCACCGGCGCCACGGGTGCCGCGCTGATGATCGGCCTGGCCCTGGTGGCCTGCCTGTCGGTGGTCGGCTCCTCGATGGTCGCCTCCGCCACCGACCAGCTCGACAAGACCGTCGGCACGGACTTCATCATCCAGAGTGACAACGGCGAGGTCATCACCCCGCAGGCGGTGAAGGCCGTGAAGGATGCCCCGGGACTGGAGCGGGTCACCGAGTACAAGCTCGTGGACGTCTCCCTGACCACGCCGGACGGCCGTACCTCCAAGAACGAGATGATCAACGCGGCCGACCCGACGTACGCCCAGGACCTACGCACCAAGACGGTCGCCGGCACGCTCGACGACGCCTACGGTCCCGACTCGATGTCCGTCCCCGAGGGCTTCGCCAAGAAGCACGGCATCAAGCAGGGGTCCACGGTCGAGGTCGGTTTCAAGGGCGGCAGGACGGCCGAGCTCACGGTCCGCGCGATCACCAGCGACGACGGCCTGATCGACAATGGCGCGATGTACGTCTCGATCGCCACGGTCGGAAAGTACCTGCCCGCCGACCGGATGCCGCTCGACCTGCTGCTCTTCGCCACCGCCAAGGACGGTCAGGAGACCGCCGCGTACCAGGCGCTCAAGTCCGCGCTGCACGACTACCCGCAGTACACCGTGCGCGACCAGACCGACTACAAGGAGGAGCTGCAGAACCAGATCGGCCAGCTGCTCAACATGGTCTACGGCCTGCTCGCCCTGGCGATCATCGTCGCCGTCCTGGGTGTGGTGAACACCCTGGCGCTGTCGGTGGTCGAGCGGACGAGGGAGATCGGCCTGATGCGGGCGATCGGCCTCTCCCGCCGCCAGCTGCGCCGCATGATCCGCCTGGAGTCCGTGGTGATCGCCCTGTTCGGCGCGCTGCTGGGCCTGGGGCTTGGCATGGGCTGGGGCGCGACCGCCCAGAAGCTCCTCGCCCTGGAGGGCCTGAAGGTCCTGGAGATCCCCTGGGGCACGATCGCCGGAGTCTTCATCGGCTCGGCCTTCGTGGGCCTGTTCGCCGCCCTGATCCCGGCCTTCCGGGCGGGCCGGATGAACGTACTGAACGCGATCGCGACGGAGTAGCGAGCGCGACGCGACCCCTCCGTGGACGGGGGTCACGGTGGAGCCCGGTGCCGGGAAGTCAGGGGGACTTCCCGGCACCGGGCTTGTGCCGGAAGGGGCGGCGGGGGCGCGAACGGGGTTGTCCACAGCCCCCGCTGTCCGCCGGCCCGGCGGCGTACGCTGAAGGAACCCCCGGCCCGCCGCACGAGTCGGGATCTTCGCGCTGCCCACCCTCGGACGGATTCGGACGGAAAGCCCCCCATGAGCCTGCACGGTCTGCTCGACGTCGTCGTCAAGGACCCAGCCCTCGCGGAAGCGATCACCGCGGCGGCGGACGGCAACCGCATGCACGTCGACCTCGTCGGTCCCCCCGCCGCCCGCCCCTTCACCGTCGCCGCCCTGGCCCGTGAGGCCGCCCGTCCCGTGCTCGCGGTGACGGCGACCGGCCGCGAGGCCGAGGACCTGGTCGCGGCCCTGCGCTCGCTGCTGCCGGCGGAGAGCGTCGTGGAGTACCCCTCCTGGGAGACGCTGCCGCACGAGCGGCTCAGCCCGCGCAGCGACACCGTGGGCCGCCGCCTGGCCGTGCTGCGCCGCCTGGCCCACCCGAACCCCGGCGATCCGGAGACCGGCCCGGTCTCGGTCGTCGTCGCCCCCGTGCGCTCGGTGCTCCAGCCGCAGGTCAAGGGCCTGGGTGACCTGGTGCCGGTGTCCCTGCGAACGGGGCAGACCGCGGACCTGAACGCCGTGGTGGACGACCTCGCCGCCGCCGCGTACTCCCGCGTGGAGCTGGTGGAGAAGCGCGGCGAGTTCGCCGTGCGCGGCGGCATCCTCGACGTCTTCCCGCCCACCGAGGAACACCCCCTGCGCATCGAGTTCTGGGGCGACGACGTCGAGGAGATCCGGTACTTCAAGGTCGCCGACCAGCGCTCCCTGGAGGTAGCGGAGCACGGACTGTGGGCCCCGCCCTGCCGTGAGCTGCTGCTCACCGAGGACGTACGCGCGCGGGCACGTGCGCTCGCCGAGCGGCACCCCGAACTCGGCGAGCTGCTGGGCAAGATCGCCGAGGGTATCGCCGTGGAGGGCATGGAGTCCCTGGCGCCGGTCCTGGTCGACGACATGGAGCTGCTGCTCGACGTGTTGCCCAAGGGCGCCATGACCCTGGTGTGCGACCCGGAGCGGGTGCGCACGCGCGCGGCGGACCTGGTGGCGACCTCCCAGGAGTTCCTCCAGGCGTCCTGGGCGGCCTCGGCCGGCGGAGGCGAGGCGCCCATCGACCTCGGCGCGGCCTCCCTGTGGTCGATCGCGGACGTCCGGGACCGGGCGCGCGAGCTGGACATGATGTGGTGGTCGGTGTCGCCGTTCGCCGCGGACGAGACGGTGTACGACGGCGACGGGGACGCGCTCAAGCTGGGCATGCACGCGCCCGAGACGTACCGCGGGGACATCGCGAAGGCGCTCGCCGACACCAAGGGCTGGCTCGCGGACGGCTGGCGCGCGGTGTTCGTCACCGAGGGCCACGGCCCGGCCTCGCGCACCGTCGAGGTGCTGGGCGGGGAGGGCATCGCGGCCCGCCTCGACGTGGACCTCGGGCAGATCTCCCCGTCGGTCGTGCACGTGGCCTGCGGCGGCATCGACCACGGCTTCGTCGACGCCGCGCTGAAGCTGGCCGTGCTCACCGAGACCGACCTGACCGGCCAGAAGACGGCCGGCCGGGACGGCGCGCGGATGCCGGTGCGGCGGCGCAAGACCGTCGACCCGCTGACCCTGGAGACGGGCGACTACATCGTCCACGAGCAGCACGGCGTGGGCCGCTACATCGAGATGGTGCAGCGCACGGTGCAGGGCGCGACCCGCGAGTACCTGGTGGTGGAGTACGCCCCGGCCAAGCGCGGCCAGCCCGGCGACCGGCTGTACATCCCCACCGACCAGCTGGAGCAGATCACCAAGTACGTCGGCGGCGAGGCGCCCACGCTGCACCGGCTCGGCGGCGCCGACTGGACGAAGACCAAGGCGCGGGCGAAGAAGGCGGTCAAGGAGATCGCCGCCGACCTGATCAAGCTCTACAGCGCGCGGATGGCGGCGCCCGGGCACGCCTTCGGCACGGACACGCCGTGGCAGCGCGAGCTGGAGGACGCCTTCCCGTACGCGGAGACCCCGGACCAGCTGACCACCATCGCCGAGGTCAAGGAGGACATGGAGAAGTCGGTCCCGATGGACCGCCTGATCTGCGGCGACGTCGGCTACGGCAAGACGGAGATCGCGGTCCGCGCGGCCTTCAAGGCCGTCCAGGACGGCAAGCAGGTCGCGGTCCTGGTCCCGACGACGCTGCTGGTGCAGCAGCACTTCGGCACGTTCTCCGAGCGGTACGCGCAGTTCCCGGTGAGCGTCAGAGCGCTCTCCCGCTTCCAGACCGACACCGAGGCGAAGACGGTCGTGGAGGGCCTCGGGGACGGCGCGGTGGACATCGTCATCGGCACCCACCGCCTGTTCTCCTCGGAGACGAAGTTCAAGGACCTCGGCCTGGTCATCGTCGACGAGGAGCAGCGCTTCGGCGTCGAGCACAAGGAGCAGCTGAAGAAGCTCCGCGCGAACGTCGACGTCCTGACGATGTCGGCGACCCCGATCCCGCGCACGCTGGAGATGGCGGTGACCGGCATCAGGGAGATGTCGACGATCACCACGCCGCCCGAGGAGCGGCACCCGGTGCTGACGTTCGTCGGGCCGTACGAGGAGAAGCAGATCGGCGCGGCGATCCGCCGCGAACTGCTGCGCGAGGGCCAGGTCTTCTACATCCACAACCGGGTGGAGTCCATCGACCGCGCCGCGGCCCGGCTGCGGGAGATCGTCCCCGAGGCCCGCATCGCCACCGCCCACGGCCAGATGTCGGAAGCGGCCCTGGAGCAGGTCGTCGTCGACTTCTGGGAGAAGAAGTTCGACGTGCTGGTCTCGACGACGATCGTCGAGTCCGGCATCGACATCTCCAACGCCAACACCCTGATCGTGGAGCGCGGCGACAACTTCGGCCTGTCCCAGCTGCACCAGCTGCGCGGCCGGGTGGGCCGCGGCCGCGAGCGCGGGTACGCCTACTTCCTGTACCCGCCGGAGAAGCCGCTGACGGAGACGGCCCACGAGCGCCTGGCGACCATCGCGCAGCATACCGAGATGGGCGCCGGCATGTACGTGGCGATGAAGGACCTGGAGATCCGCGGCGCCGGAAACCTGCTGGGCGGCGAGCAGTCCGGGCACATCGCGGGCGTCGGCTTCGATCTGTACGTGCGGATGGTGGGCGAGGCGGTCGCGGACTACCGGCGGCAGTTGGAGACGGGGGAGATCGAGGAGGAGCCGCCGCTCGAGGTCAAGATCGAGCTGCCGGTCGACGCGCACGTCCCGCACGACTACGCGCCCGGCGAGCGGCTGCGCCTCCAGGCCTACCGGTCCATCGCCTCCGCGAACTCCGAGGAGGACATCAAGGCCGTCCGCGAGGAACTCACCGACCGCTACGGCAAGTTGCCCGAGCCGGTGGAGAACCTGCTGCTGGTGGCCGGGCTGCGCATGCTCGCCCGCGCCTGCGGTGTCGGTGAGATCGTCCTCCAGGGCAACAACATCCGCTTCGCTCCGGTGGATCTGCGCGAGTCGCAGGAGCTGCGCGTCAAGCGCCTCTACCCGGGCTCGGTGATCAAGCCGGCCGTCCATCAGGTCCTCGTGCCCCGTCCCAAGACCGCGAAGATCGGCGGCAAGCCGTTGGTCGGCCGTGAACTGCTGGGCTGGGTGGGGGAGTTCCTGGCGTCCATCCTGGGGTCGTAGCCGCGCGCCCTGAGGGTCGCGGAGGGTGCGCGGTCCGCGCGTTCGCCCCCCGTGACCCCAGTACCCCCCGTGTGGCCTGGGCATATTCCCCGCTACGGTGGGCACCAGGTGAAGGACGCCCGAACCAGGGGCGGGACCAGGCAGGTTAGGGGAGGGGCGCAGCGTGACGCGTCTGAGGGGCGGGGCGGTTGCGGCTGCCGTCGTGGCACTGTTCGTGACCGGATGCACGGAGCAGTTGGATGGCCGCGCGAGCGGACCGGAGCCGGTGAAGACCGGCGGCGAGGCGCTCGCCGCCGCCGAGTCACTGACCGTCAAGGGGCGGTCGCCGAAAACCGGTTACGTCCGGGAGAAGTTCGGCACCGCCTGGGCGGACACCGACTCCAACGGCTGCCCCACCCGCGACGACATTCTCAAACGGGACCTGAAGCAGGTGCGGTTCACCGACGGGGACTGCAAGGTGTCGTACGGCGTGCTGGAGCGGGACCCGTACTCCGACAAGGAGATCGTCTACCGGCGTGGGCGCAGCCAGGTCGACATCGACCATGTCGTCGCCCTCTCGGACGCCTGGCAGAAGGGCGCCGCGTACTGGGACGCGAGCAAGCGCATAGCGCTCGCCAACGACCCGCTCAACCTGATAGCCGTGGACGCGAGCGCCAACCGCTCCAAGGGCGACGGCGACGCGGCGACGTGGCTGCCGCCCGCCAAGTCCTACCGGTGCACGTACGTCGCCGCGCAGGTCGCGGTGAAGAAGAAGTACGAACTGTGGGTCACCGCGGCCGAGAAGACCGCGATGAAGAAGGTCCTGTCCACCTGCCCCGGCCAGAAGCTCCCCTCGGGCGGCAACCCGACGAAGGCACCGGAGCGGTTCCGGGCCCGCTGAGAAGCGGTCGGCGTCGCCGCGACGCGCCGTGACGTGATGCCCTGTGGCCGGGGAGGCGGGTGTTCCTCCCCGGCCGGGGCGGCGGTCCGTACCCGCTCCCCCCAGAGGGGTGAGGGACCGCCGGAGGGGTGGTCGGTCGCGACGCCGCTCGGGCGTCAGAGGCTGTCGAGGTCCAGGACGTCCTTGTCGGCGGGCGGCACCGCCGGGACCGGCTTGCCGTAGTCCGTGAAGGAGATGTCCTCCGGCTGCTTGGCCGTGGTGTTCTCGATCCGCAGCAGGTACGGCTTGCCCTCGGTGGCGACGTAGAGGGTGTAGCGGTCCTTGCCCTCGGCCTCGGTGAGGGTGAACGCCGGGGTGCCGTCGAGGGTCGTCGCCTCCCCCTTGCGGGCGGCCGAGCGGGTGTCGTCGAAGTCGGCGAGCAGCTTGTCGAGGTGGCAGAAGTCGGCCAGGTCCTTGGCGTCGTCGCTGTCGGCGCCGGTCTTCACCCAGCGGTCGGCGAGCATGTCCACCACACCGTCGGTCTCGGACTTGGACTGGCCCTTGCCCTCGGAGCGCAGGTACGCCTCGTCGAACTTCATGTAGACGGTGTCGTCGGTCCTGATGAGGCCGACCTCGCCCTCGCCGTACATGCCCAGGGTCCCGGCGCAGTGGCCCTCGCGGTCCAGGGCCAGGTCCAGTTCGATGGTGCCCTCGTCGTCGGGGACGCTGCCCTTCAGGGTGAGGGAGGTGGCGCTCCGGGTGGCCTTGAGCGCCCTGTCGACGATCTCCTGCCCGGACAGGTCGGCGAACGGGGCGCGTTCGGCCGTGGCGCCGGCGGAGCGGGGTGCCTTGCCCTTGGCGTCGCCGCCCGCCGTGTCCGGCTTCTCGGAGCCGCACGCGGTGAGCGCGAGCGAGGCGGCGACGGCGGTCAGGCAGAGAGCGGCGGCGGTGTGACGCATGGGTCCCCCCGAGGGTGGCGTGAGGTGGATGAGCTGCTGTCGCGCCGTGGTGACGGCACGGGCAGGGGGCGGCGGTGCGGCGGGGAGCACCGGGGGCCGGGGACCGGAGGCCCGGTGCGGTGCGGGGTGCGGGGTGCGAGGTCCCGGTGCGGTGCGGGGTGCGGCGTGCGAGGCCCCGGTGCGGTGCGGCACCGGGTGCGGGGGCCCCGGTGCGGTGCGGCACCGGGTGCGGGGGCCCCGGTGCTGGAGGGGAAGCAGGGGATGAGGGGCGCGGGCCCGGTCCGCCGGCCCTAGAAGTTGCCGTTGCCGAGCAGTTCGCCGTCGGCGTCGTAGACCGTGACGAGGCCGTTCTTGCTGTGCTTCCAGTCCGCGAAGGCGGAGGCGATCAGCTTGGCCGGACCCGTGCCCTTGCCCATCAGGCCGCCGGTGAAGTCGGTGTGGACGTCGACGCTGTCGAGGATGTCGTTCTGCTCGTCGGCGCCCTGGACCTTGGTGACGTGGGCGACGGCCTCCTTCTCCTTCGCGGTGCCGTTCTTGTTCACGAAGGCCTTGAACCGGTCCGCCTGGGAGGCCTTGGCGGCATCGGACTTCTTGTCCTTGGCGCCGCCCTTGCCGGAGGTGCCGCCGCTGGCCCCGTCGGCCGCCGCCGAGCTGGACGAGCCGCTCTTGGAGTCGCCGGTGTCGGCGCTGCACGACACCGCGCCGATGATCGCGAGACCGACGGCGGCACCCAGCGCGAGCTTCGTCTTCATGCCCATGAGAAATCCCTCCCGACGATGGCGGCCGCCGATCCGGCGGCCGCTCGTTCCGATGGGTCAATCAGAGCAGGCTTTGTGAACCGAGTCAACACGATGACTTCTGTTTCATGAGTTCACCTCGTGAAGGGGGCTTTCGGGCACCCTTGGGTATGCTCGACGCCACAGAGCCGTCACGAGGGGAGCCGCGCGGGTGCAGGACAACGCCACTGAGGTGACCGCCGCCGGAATCGCACGCCTCGCGGGGGTCGGCCGGGCCGCCGTCAGCAACTGGCGCCGCCGCCACGCCGACTTCCCCCGGCCCGTGGGCGGCACCGAGGCGAGCCCCGCCTTCGCGCTCGCCGAGGTCGAGGAATGGCTGCGCAAGCAGGGCAAACTCGCCGAGGTCCCGCTCCGTGAACGGGTCTGGCAGCAGCTTGCCGGACACCCCGCCGGCCCTGTCACGGCCCTGGTCCACGTGGGCTGCGCCCTGCTCCTGATCCGCGACCGGCCCACCGAATGGCTGAAGCTGAGCGGCCTGACCGACGCGCGCATGGCGGAACTGCTGCCCGCCAAGCTTGCCAAGGCCCTCACCCGGCGGTTCGGTTCACAGACCGCTGTGAACGCCGAGCGCGTCACCCCCGCCTCGGTCGACGCGAGCCACAGTTCACAGGCGGCTGTGAACACCGACGGCGCTCCCTCCGCCGCCGCACCCGGCTCCGGCCCGATGACGGCCTCCGCCGGCCACGCGGCCCTGACCCTGCCCGGCCCCGCCGAACTGGCCGCCTCCGTACCGCTGCTGCGGGGCGTCGGCGAACTCGCCGTCGAACTCGGCACCCGCCGTGCCTTCGAGTTCCTGCTCGGACGGCAACTCGACGCCAACCCACGTCAGTACACGCTCACTCCGGCCGGGCCCGCCGCCCTGATGGCCGAACTCGCCGGCCGGCCCCGTACGGTGCTCGACCCCGCCGCCGGCACCGGCGCCCTGCTCGGCGCGCTCGGCTCGCCGACCGCCGTGTACGCACAGGACGCCGCCCCCGACCTCGCCGCCCTCACCGCGCTGCGGCTCGCCCTGAGCACCGACGCCGAGGTGCACGCGCGCGTCGGCGACACCCTGCGCGCCGACGCCTTCCCCGGCCTCGCCGTGGACGCGGTGCTGTGCCATCCGCCGTTCAACGAACGCAACTGGGGCCACGACGAACTCGCCTACGACCCGCGCTGGGAATACGGCGTCCCCGCCCGCACCGAGTCCGAGCTGGCCTGGGTCCAGCACGCCCTCGCCCACCTGCGCGACGGCGGCACCGCCGTCCTGCTGATGCCGCCCGCCGCCGCGTCCCGCCGCTCCGGCCGCCGCATCCGTGCCGACCTGCTGCGCCGCGGAGCCCTGCGCGCCGTGATCGCGCTGCCCGCCGGATCGGCGCCCCCGTACAACATCCCGCTGCACCTGTGGGTGTTGCGCCGCCCCATCGCCGGAGCCCAGCCCTCGACACCCGAACTGCTGCTCGTGGACACGGCGGCCGCCGCCGACGGGCGCGCCCGCGGCGACTGGCAGGACGTGCGCTCCGCCGTCCTCGACGCCTGGCGGCCCTTCGACCGCACCGGCACGGCCGACGAGCAGCCGGGGCTCAGCCGTTGCGTACCGGTGATCGACCTCCTCGACGACGACGTCGACCTCGCCCCCGCCCGCCACCTGCCGCTCCCGGCCGACGGCGGAGCCGAGCGACTGGCCGACGTCGGCGCACGCCTGGGCGACACCCTGCGGCTCGCCGCCACCCTCGCCCCGCCGCCGCCCGTCACCGGGGCGCCACCGGCGCGCTGGCCGCTGACCAGCGTCGGCGAACTCGCCCGCGCGGGCGCCCTGGTCCTGCGCACCTCCGGCAGCTCCGGTCCTGCGGCGGCGTCACACCCCCGTACCCCGGCCGCCGGCCGGCCGGCCCGCGCGGGCGTCCCCGTCCTCACCGACCACGACGTCCTCGCCGCCGCCGCGCCGTCCGGGGTGCTGCCCGACGGGGAGCCGGCCGAGGACGTCGTGCTCACCGAAGCCGGCGACGTCGTCGTGCCCGTCCTCGGCGGGGGACGCGTGGCCCGCGTCGTCGACGAGCGCACCGCCGGGGCCGCGCTCGGCCGCAACCTCACCCTGCTGCGCCCCGACCCGGCCGCGCTCGACCCGTGGTTCCTCGCCGGATTCCTGCGCGGCACCGCCAACAACCGCCAGGCCAGCAGCTACGCGTCCACCGCGACCCGGCTCGACGTGCGCAGGCTCCAACTCCCCCGGATCCCGCTGGAGCAGCAGCGGACCTACGGCGAACGGTTCCGCGGACTGGCAGCCTTCGAGGACGCGCTGCGACTGGCCGGACACCTCGGCGAGCAACTCGTGCGGGGCATGTACGACGGCCTGACCGACGGGACGGTCCCGCCCGGCGGCTGACGGACCGGCGGCTGACGGACCGGCGGCCGGCCGGCCGAGCGGGCGGCGCGGCGGTGCGCGGCGGTGCGGCGGTGCGGCGGGAACGGGAGACGGCAACGGTTCGGTACATCCCAGGCCGGTTGTCCGGGCGGACCGATACCCTCGGAACACGCTCGGAACACCCTCGGTTCCGCACCGTACGCAACGTCCCCGCAGGCGCCCCGCCAGGGCCTCGGCACTAGGAGCAGTCATGCACGGCCCCGGCTACGCGCCGCCGCAGCCTCCGCGCCCCTCGACCGCACTGGTGGTCGGGCTCAGGGTGCTGTTCGTGGCCCTCTCGGTGCTGAGTCTCGGCTTCCTGGCCTGGGGCACCATGCTGCGCGTCGCCTGCATGACCCGGGCCCGGCGCGACTGGGTCCTGTTCGTCCTGTCGCTCGTCCTCCTGTTCGTGGGGTGCGTGTTCGTCGGCGTCGACGGGACCGGCGAGGAGGGCGACCCGCAGACCTGGCGCAGCGATGTCGGTGTCGGGCTGCTCCTGCTCTCCGCGTTCGGCAGCGTCGGCTACTTCCTGTACCGGGACCTCCGTCACCAGGAGGCCCCCCTGGCCGGCCGGGTCGCACCCAGTGCCACGGCCGCCACCGTCGTGTACGGCTACCCGCCGTCCCCCGCCCCGCAGAGCTACGGTCCGCCGCCCGCCCCGTACGGCGGGACGCGGCCCGCGTCCTACTCCCCGCCGCAGCCGGGCCCTTACTCCCCGCCGCGGCCCGCCTCCTTCCCACCCGCGCCGAACCCGGCGCCCGCGCCCGCTCCCAACGCGCTGCCCCAGCAGCCGCAGCGTCCCGCGCCCGCCCGGATCGATCAGGTCCGCGCCGAACTGGACGAGTTGAGCGACTTCCTGCGCGGCCAGGACAACGGTCCCGGCCAGGGCGGGCAGTCCGGCCGGGGTGGGCAGACCGGACCGGGCGGAGCCCCGGGCACCGGGGACGCCGGGTTCACCACGAGCTGGGGCGCGGGAGACGGCCGGTGACCGCACGCGTCGTCGCCGGACGCTACGAACTGTCCACGCTCATCGGACAAGGCGGCATGGGCCAGGTCTGGACGGCCTACGA
This sequence comes from Streptomyces sp. 6-11-2, assembly GCF_006540305.1. Classification (GTDB taxonomy): domain Bacteria; phylum Actinomycetota; class Actinomycetes; order Streptomycetales; family Streptomycetaceae; genus Streptomyces. The sequence continues at coordinate 4,195,127 of NZ_BJOR01000001.1, forward strand.
CCAGAGGCTCGACCGCCGGGTCGCCGTCAAGCTGCTGCGCCCCGACAAGGTCGCGGGACCCCACAGCCAGGACGCCGCCGAACTGCGCCGCCGCTTCGTCCGCGAGTGCCGCGTCACCGCGCAGGTCGACCACCCCGGCCTGGTCACCGTGCACGACGCGGGCAGCGAGGACGAGAACCTCTACCTCGTCATGCAGTACGTCGCCGGCGCCGACCTCGCCGACCACCTCGCCGAACACGAGCCGTACCCCTGGCAGTGGGCGGTCGCCGTCGGTGCCCAGCTGTGCGCCGTGCTGTCCGCCGTGCACGCCGTACCCATCGTCCACCGGGACCTCAAACCGCGGAACGTGATGGTGAAGCCGGACGGCACCGTCACCGTCCTCGACCTCGGCGTCGCCTCCGTCCTCAACGCCGAGACCACCCGCCTCACCCGCACCGGCTCACCCATCGGCAGCCCCGCCTACATGGCACCCGAACAGGCCATGGGCGGCGCCGTCGGCCCGTACACCGACCTGTACGCACTCGGCGTGGTGCTGCACGAACTCCTCAGCGGGGACGTCCCGTTCGCAGCCTCCACCGCGGTCGGCGTGCTGCACCGCCACCTCTACGAGCCGCCGGTGCCCGTGCGCCGGCTGCGCCCCGAGATCCCCGACGCCCTCGAATCCCTCGTGCTGCGGCTGCTCGCCAAGGACCCCCAGCACCGCCCGGCCAGTGCCCAGGCGGTGTACGAGGACCTGCTGCCGCTGCTGCCCCCGCGCGGGCCGCACACCGGCGGCCCCCTCGATCCCACCCGCCCCTTCCTGCGCCCGCACGCCCCCTGGCCCGACCGCGCCGTCACCCCCGCGCCGCGCCCCGAACCGTCCACCACCAGGACCGGCGGCCACCACGATGTCGCCACCGCCGTCGACGAGGTCAAGCGGCTGCTCGGCGAGGGCCGCATCACCCAGGCCGTCGACATCCTCGGCGCGATCCTCCCGGCCGCCGCCGCCCAACACGGCGAGCACTCACCGGTGGTGCGCACCCTGCGCAAGCAGTACGCGGCCACGCTGATGGACGACGGCCAGTACCGGCGCGCCCTGCCCGAGCTGCGGCGCCTCGCCGACGAACGGGCCACCGAGGCGGGCGCCGCCGACCCGCAGTCCCTCCGGTTCCGCTACGACGCGGCGCAGTGCCTCGAACAGCTCGGCGAGCCGGCCGCGGCGCTCACCGAGTACCGGGCCCTGCTGCCCTACTTCGAGAACCGGTTCGCGGAGAATCCGTACACGGCCGCCGACCCCGACCTGCCCTTCGAGATCCGCCGCCGCATCGGGCACCTGCTGCTCGCCCTCGGCGACCGGACCGCCGCCCACGACACCCTGCTGCGCCTGCTGCACGACGCGGAACGCCGGCACGGACCCGTGCATCCCTTCCCGGCCGAGATCCAGCGCACCCTGCAGTGGCTGGGTCAGGTGCACGGCTGACCGGTGCGGTTCGGCGCGCGTACGGGGCCGGGGTTCGACGCCCCCGTACGGGGGCGCGGTTCAACGCCCGTACCGGGTGCGCTTCAGCGCCCGTAGGGGTAGCCGTACGTGCCCTGCGGCACCGTCGGCGAGGAAGGGGCCGCCCCGTACCCGGCCGCTGCCACCGCTTGCGGCATCCGCCGGTCGAACACGGCGAACAGCAGCATCCCCGTCGCCGCCATCAGGCACAGGATGATCACGATGCCCAGCACCGCGGCGGCGTCGCTGTCGTCGGGCACGACGGACAGTCCCGGCATCACGGTGCACTCGTACAGGACGAACGAGGCGAAGGCGCCCCAGTCCGACCCGCGTCCGCGGCGGATCGCCACGTACAGGAACGGCACCCACACCAGCATGCCCAGCGAGCCCCAGACCAGGACGGACCAGGCGATCCGCTGGAACCAGCCGCCCTCCAGCCGCTTGTCCATCTCCACCCCCAAGCGCTCCGCCGCTCGGGGGCGGAGTCGTCGCAGGGCAAGATTAGGCCACGGCGGGGGGTACGGAGGCCGCTTGTGGACGACGGGCCGGGCGGCGGGAGGCCTGACCGGCGAACCGTGTGCCGCCCGAGCAGGCCGAACCGTCGCATCACAGGTAACACGCGTGTTTTTGCTGCGCCTTGAGTGATTCTTGTGCGCTGCGAGGCGGTCACTTGTCAGGCCGGAGACATTCCGTCGGTTAATGTGCCTCAGCACACGCGCGACCGGCACGTGCACGACAACAGGGGTGGGGATGGCCGAGCACCGGCAGTCGAAGAAGCGCAGGTACATCACGTGGGCGGCGGCCGGAGCCGTCGTCGTCGCCGGCGCCGGGATCGCGGCCCAGACCTCCATGGCGGCCACCGCCTGGCCCGCCCAGAAGACCTTCACCGGCCGTGCCTTCGACACCTGCTCGGCACCCTCGCTGAGCGCCATGAAGGCCTGGAACACCGGCTACTACGGCGCCGCGGCCGTCTACATCGGCGGCAAGAACCGCGGCTGCGCCCAGCCCAACCTGACCGCCTCCTGGGTGAAGTCGGTCAGCTCCATGGGCTGGAAGCTCATCCCGCTGTACGTCGGCGCCCAGCCGCCCTGCCAGAAGAGCGCCAACCCCGAGCGGCTCACCGCCGCCACGGCCGCCTCCCTCGGCACCAGCGACGCCAAGGACGCGGTGGCCAAGTCGGCGGCGCTCGGCATCAAGGCGGGCAGCCCGGTCTACCTCGACATGGAGCCGTACGACATCACCGACAAGGCGTGCAACGACGCCGTGCTCACCTACGTCCGCGCCTTCGACAAGGTGCTGCGCGACAAGACCTACCGCGCCGGCTACTACGGCTTCACCAGCTCCAGCGCCAAGGCCATCGCCACCGCGACCAACAAGACCGACCTGCCGGGCAACCTCTGGTACGCCCTCTGGGACGGCAAGGAGACCACGACCACCGACTGGCCCTGGGGCTCCAACCAGTTCACCGACCACAGCCGCGCCCACCAGTACATGGTCAACAGCAAGGAGACGCGCGGCGGCGTCACCATCACCGTCGACCGCGACTGGTGGGACGCTCCGGTCGCCATCACCGGCTGAGAAGCCGCCGGGCGCGGACGCGGCCCGACGGCTTGCCCGCCATGTCGGGCCTCCCCTTGTGCGACGGTGCCCGAAGTCGTGGTGAATCGTTGGTCGAATGGGTTGGCCAGAGCCCGGCCGCTGCCTACCATCGATCATCGCAAGACTTTGTGCACCGCCGCACAATCTCCACAACGGGAGGTTTCCTTGCACCGCCGCCGTCGCACTGCGCTCGTCCTGTCCGCCACGATCCTCGCGGCGGCACCCCTGCTCACCGCCTGTGGAAGCGACGCGCATCCGGGCGCTGCGGCCGTGGTCGGCGGCCAGCGGATCACCTTCGGGCAGTTGCAGAGCCGGGTCAGCGAGGTGCGCGAGGCGCAGCGGGCCGCGGTGGCCGACGAGGCGCAGTACCAGCAGGCCGTCGTCTCGACCGGCACGCTCGCCCGGGACACGCTGCACCAGATGGTGCTCGACCAGGTCCTGGACCGCGCCGCCCGCAACGCCGGCCTCAGCGTCAGCCGCGGCGAGGTCCAGCAGCTGCGTACCGGTCTCGAGCAGCAGGCGGGTGGCGCCAAGGCGCTCGAGGACACCTGGCTCCAGCGGTACGGGGTGCCCCCGCAGCGCCTCGACGACAACCTCCGCCTCCAGGTGAAGGCGCAGAAGCTCGCGGCGCATCTGCACACCGACGCCGGCCAGCCGGCGTTCTGGAAGGCGCTGTCCGAGGCATCCGCCGACCTCCACGTCGACCTCAACCCGCGCTACGGCACGTGGGACGTCGAGAAGAGCACCCTCGTGAACGCCAAGACGCCGTGGCTGCGGGACGTCTCGGCGGAGGACGCGAAGCAGTCGGCCTGACCGGACGCCGGACGGCCGGACCTGTGGACAACCGGACAACGGGCCGGGGGGACGGCCCCCGGCCTGTGGACAACCAGGGGTGACGTCGCGGGCGTGCGTTACGTTCGGACCGTGAACGCCACCAGCACGACCACCTCCGCAGCGGCCTCGGGCCGGATCGTCCTGCTCACCACCAGCCACCGGGTCGCCCCCGGGCTGCTGTCCTGGCCCGCCTGGCAGGTACTGCGCGCGGCCGACCGGGTGGTGTGCGCGGACGGCGCTCATCCGCAGCTGCCGTATCTGCGCGAGGCGGGCGTAGCCGTGGACGAGGCGGCACCGAGCGCCGAGGAACTGGTGGACGCGTGCGCCGGCGGCCGTACGGTCGTCGTCGTGGCCACCGGCGAGGGCGAACCCGCCCTGACCGACGGACTGGCCCGCCTGGCCGGCTCCGGCCGTGTGAACATGCCGGAGCTGGAGCTGCTGCCCGCCTCCTACGATCTGCCCGGCGCCCGCCTGCTCGACCTCGTCCAGGTCATGGACCGCATCCGCGCCGAGTGCCCCTGGTCGTCCCGGCAGACCCACAAGGGCCTGGCCAAGTACGGCATCGAGGAGGCGTACGAGCTGGTCGAGGCGATCGAGGACGGCGACCGCGAGGAGCTGCGCGAGGAACTGGGCGACGTCCTGCTCCAGGTGGTCTTCCACGCCCGTATCGCCGAGGAGGACCCCGAGGAGCCGTTCTCCATCGACGACGTGGCCGGCACCATCGTCGCCAAGCTGATCCACCGCCACCCGCACGTCTTCGGTGACGAGACCGCCACCACCCCGGAGGAGGTCAAGGCGCACTGGCTGCGCACCAAGGCCGAGGAGAAGCGGCGCACCTCCGTGACCGAGGGCGTCCCCCTCGGCCAGCCCGGCCTCGCCCTCGCCGCCAAGCTGGCCTCCCGGGTCCGCACGGCGGGCCTGGAGGTCCCCCTCCCGGCGAGGGAGGGCTTCGGATACGAGCTGCTGGCGCTGGCCGCCCGCGCCGAGGCGGAGGGCGTCGACCCGGAGGCGGCACTGCGCGCGGCGGCGCGCGCGTACCGGGACGCGATCGTGGAAACAGAGGGCACCCGAAGGCCCTGAGGGGCGCGGGCGGGGCGGCAGGGTGCCGGTGGCATCGCCGCCGGGGGCGGGGAGGGCCGTGGCGGTGGCGGCAGGGGCGGAAGCCCTTGCACCGGATCCCCGGTCACAGCACTAGGGTCAACCGTATGCACGACCAGCCACCCGCCCTGTTCACCTGGGAGTTCGCGAGCAACCCCTACCCGGCCTACGCCTGGCTGCGCGAGCACGCCCCCGTGCACAGGACCCGTCTGCCCAGCGGAGTGGAGGCCTGGTTGGTCACCCGGTACGCGGACGCCAGGCAGGCTCTGGCCGACCAGCGACTGTCCAAGAACCCGGCGCACCACGCCGAGTCCGCGCACGCCAAGGGCAAGACCGGCATCCCCGGCGAGCGCAAGGCCGAGCTGATGACCCACCTGCTGAACATCGACCCGCCGGACCACACCCGGCTGCGCCGGCTGGTCAGCAAGGCGTTCACCCCGCGCCGCGTCGCCGAGTTCGCCCCGCGTGTGCAGGAGCTGGCCGACGGACTCATCGACGGGTTCGCCGAGCGCGGCACGGCCGACCTCATCCACGAGTTCGCCTTCCCGCTGCCCATCTACGCCATCTGCGACCTGCTCGGCGTCCCCCGCGAGGACCAGGACGACTTCCGGGACTGGGCGGGCATGATGATCCGCCACGGCAAGGGCCCGCGCGGCGGGGTCGCCCGCTCCGTGAAGAAGATGCGCGGCTATCTCGCGGACCTCATCCACCGCAAGCGCGAGGCGCTCCCGGCCGAGCCCGTCCCCGGCGAGGACCTCATCTCCGCGCTCATCCGCGCCTCCGACCACGGCGAGCACCTCACCGAGAACGAGGCCGCCGCCATGGCCTTCATCCTTCTGTTCGCCGGTTTCGAGACCACCGTCAACCTCATCGGCAACGGCACCTACGCCCTGCTCACCCACCCCGAGCAGCGGGACCGGCTCCAGCGGTCCCTCGCCGAGGGGGACGGCGGCCTGCTGGAGACGGGAGTGGAGGAACTCCTGCGCTACGACGGGCCGGTGGAGCTGGCCACCTGGCGCTACGCCACCCGGCCGCTCACCATCGGCGGGCAGGACATCGCCGCCGGCGACCCGGTCCTCGTCGTCCTCGCCGCCGCCGACCGGGACCCGGAGCGGTTCGCCGGCCCCGACGTCCTCGATCTCGGGCGGCGTGACAATCAACACCTCGGCTACGGACACGGCATCCACTACTGCCTCGGCGCACCGCTCGCCCGCCTGGAGGGCCAGACCGCGCTGGCCACTCTCCTCACCCGGCTCCCGGACCTGCAACTGGGTGCGGATCCGGCCGAGTTGCGCTGGCGTGGCGGGCTCATCATGCGCGGACTGCGGACGCTGCCGGTGCGGTTCACACCCGGTCGGTAAGTCGCGGGGAAGCCGGACAAGGCAGGAAAAGGCGCCTGCCGCCGCACCACGCCTACCCACTGACGGACACGAAGGTGACACATGCTCAACAGTGTGATCTTCACGTGATCTGTGCGGCATGAACTTGTGACAAGCGATCGTCAGCCGATACTTTCACCCATCAGCGTGGCGCCGAGACTGCGGTCGCCACGCGGGTCACCGCTGTCGCACGAAAGGTCTCCGTATGCTCTCCGGGAACGGTCGTCACCGTCGGCCCCGTCAGGCTCCGGCCCTCCTCGTCGCAGCCGGAGTGACCGGATCCGCCATCGCCATCCCGCTGATCGGCGCCGGCGGCGCCAGCGCGGCCGACGGCAATGCGTGGGACAAGGTGGCCAAGTGCGAGAGTGGCGGCGCCTGGAGCGCCGACACCGGCAACGGCTACTACGGCGGCCTCCAGTTGACGCAGGACGACTGGGAGAAGTACGGCGGCCTCGACTACGCCTCGAGCGCCGACCAGGCCAGCCGGTCCCAGCAGATATCCGTGGCCGAGAAGCTGCTCGCCGACAAGGGTCCCGGTGCCTGGCCGACGTGCGGGTTGCTCTCCGGGCTCAGCAAGAAGTCCGGGGCGGCGAAGGTCGACACCGGCGTGGGTGATTCGTCCGGATCCTCCAACTCCTCCGGAAAGTCCCTCACGGACGACCTCGGTCTGTCCGACTCGTCGCAGGCATCGTCGGGCGATCCGTCCGGCTCGTCCGGTTCGTCCGGCTCGTCGGATGTCGACCCTGGTTCAACCGATCCCTCCGGCTCGTCGACCGCGCCCCCCGCCACGTCCTCCCCTTCGCCGTCCTCGCCCGCCAAGGAGGGCGAGCAGGCCGAGTCCGACGCGTCCTCCGATGCCGCGGCAGGCGGGTCGCAGTCGCCCGACGCCTCGCCCTCGGTCGCGCCGCAGCCGGGCTATACGGACAACTCGTGGCAGGTCGGCGGCACTTCGGCCCTGGTCGACACCGGCGCGCTCAGCGGTGGGCGGCACCGCGGCGGCAGTGCCGTCGAGGACCCGGCCGACAGTCACTCGGCCGCCTCCTCCGGCCGTCACGCCTCCCGCGGCGGCTCCGTGCGCGCCGTCGTCGCCGACTCCTACACCGTCCGCGCCGGCGACTCTCTCGAGTCCATCGCCGACTCCCTTGACCTTCCGGGCGGATGGGACGCGCTGTACGCGGCGAACAAGGGGGCGATCGGGTCCGACCCGAATCACATCTCTGCCGGTCAGACCCTGAATGTCCCTACCGAAACGCCCCAAAAGTAGGCGGAGTTCACGCCACGCTTCGCGCCGAATGTCCCATTCGGGGAAAGTGTGGGATGAGTCTCAGAAGCCCTGATCGTCTTTGGAATTCGGCGAAGCGCATGCCTACGGTCGTGACCGCTCGTCACCGCGAGCCCCGGCTGCCGCAACGCCGAATCCTGCCAGCGGCCGCACGGGAACAGTCGTCGCGTCAAGCGCCGTGGGCAGGAGCGGGGGACCCAAGGTAAGTGCCGCGCCGGGCAGTTGACCGGAGCGGCTAGGGGTGGAGCCGTGCCTCGTGTACGAGGCACGGCCGGGCAACTCAACCGGCCCGAACCCGACAGCTCACCTCGCAGGCGTCGGTGAGGGGATCCATCCATGCTGTTCTCCAGCAAGGGCAAGCATCGCCGTACGTCCAGGACCACCCGTGTCATCGCGCTCGCCGGTGTCGCCGGCGCCGCAGTCGCCGCCCCGCTGATGGCGGTCGGCGACGCCTCCGCCGCCACCGCCTCCGAGTGGGACGCGGTCGCCCAGTGCGAGTCCGGCGGCAACTGGTCCATCAACACCGGCAACGGCTTCTACGGCGGCCTCCAGTTCACCAACTCCACCTGGGCCGGGTACGGCGGCACCGCCTACGCGTCGCGCGCCGACCTGGCCTCCAAGTCGCAGCAGATAGCCGTCGCCGAGAAGGCCCTCGCGGGCCAGGGCAAGGGTGCCTGGCCGGTCTGCGGCAAGGGCCTGTCCGGCGCCGCCTACACCGGCGGCGCCCCCTCGTCCTCGTCGTCGGCCTCGTCTTCGGCGGCGGCCCCGTCCTCGTCGTCGAGCGGCAGCTCCGCCAAGAGCACCACCACCCGCTCGACCGAGCAGCAGGCCGCCAACCGCTCCGCGACGCGTCCCGCCCCGAGCAGGACCGTCACCACGCCCACCGGCGAGAAGGTCAAGAAGGGCGACGGCGAGTACAAGGTGGTCGCCGGCGACACCCTCAGCTCCATCGCCGCCCAGCACGGCGTCCAGGGCGGCTGGAAGAAGCTGTTCGAGCTGAACAAGAACATCGTCGACAACGCCGACCTCATCTACCCGGGCCAGCAGCTCCACCTGAAGTAAGGGCCCGTACCGCCCTTCATGGGCCCCCGCCCCGGCGTGTTCCCCCCTACGCGCCGGGGCGGGTTTTTTTCGTCTCCCGCACACCCGGCCGTTCCCGAACCTTCCCCCTCCCTTTGTTCCGAGCGGGAACAAAGGGTACCGTCACTCTGTCCACGAGGCGGTCGGTCGGCCGGTCGCCGCCCCGGGACGGTTAGGCTCTAGTCGCAAGGCTCACGCCCCGCACTTCCAGCGTCACATCCCAGAAGGAGATGCTCGTGCCGTCCATCGACGTCGTCGTAGCCCGGGAAATCCTGGACTCCCGAGGCAACCCCACGGTCGAGGTCGAGGTCGGCCTCGACGACGGCAGCACCGGTCGTGCCGCCGTCCCCTCCGGCGCCTCCACCGGTGCCTTCGAGGCCATCGAGCTCCGTGACGGCGACCCCAACCGCTACCAGGGCAAGGGCGTCGAGAAGGCCGTCCTCGCCGTGATCGAGCAGATCGGCCCGGAGCTCGTCGGCTACGACGCCACCGAGCAGCGTCTGATCGACCAGGCCATGTTCGACCTGGACGCCACTGACAACAAGGGCTCGCTGGGCGCCAACGCCATCCTCGGCGTCTCCCTCGCCGTCGCCCACGCCGCCTCCGAGGCCTCGGACCTCCCCCTCTTCCGCTACCTGGGCGGTCCGAACGCGCACCTGCTGCCGGTGCCGATGATGAACATCCTGAACGGCGGCTCACACGCCGACTCCAACGTGGACATCCAGGAGTTCATGATCGCCCCGATCGGCGCGGAGTCCTTCTCCGAGGCCCTGCGCTGGGGCACCGAGGTCTACCACACGCTGAAGAAGGTCCTGAAGGGCAAGGGCCTGTCCACCGGCCTCGGCGACGAGGGCGGCTTCGCCCCGAACCTCGGCTCCAACCGCGAGGCCCTCGACCTCATCCTCGAGGCGATCAAGGAAGCCGGCTACGCCCCCGGCGAGCAGATCGCCCTCGCGCTCGACGTCGCCGCCTCCGAGTTCTACAAGGACGGCAAGTACGTCTTCGAGGGCAAGGAGCGCTCGGCGGCGGAGATGACCGAGTACTACGAGGAGCTGGTGGCCGCCTACCCGCTCGTCTCCATCGAGGACCCGCTGTTCGAGGACGACTGGGCCGGCTGGAAGGTCATCACCGACAAGCTCGGCGACAAGGTCCAGCTCGTCGGCGACGACCTGTTCGTCACCAACCCCGAGCGCCTCGCCCGCGGCATCGAGGACGGCGCCGCCAACGCGCTGCTCGTGAAGGTGAACCAGATCGGTTCGCTCACCGAGACTCTGGACGCCGTCGAGCTGGCCCAGCGCAGCGGCTTCAAGTGCATGATGTCCCACCGCTCCGGCGAGACCGAGGACGTCACGATCGCCGACCTGGCCGTCGCCACCAACTGCGGCCAGATCAAGACCGGCGCCCCGGCCCGCTCCGAGCGCGTCGCCAAGTACAACCAGCTGCTGCGCATCGAGGAGATCCTCGACGACGCCGCGGTGTACGCCGGCCGCTCGGCCTTCCCGCGCTTCAAGGGCTGAGCCGCTTCGAAGGCCGAGCCGTTCCGGGGGCCGAGGCGCCCCGGAGGCTGAGCCGCGAAGCGTAAGGCTTCGCCAGTCGCACGTACGTCCCCGTACCCGGTCCCGTACCGTGTCCGGGGACGTACGCACGTGTGTGCACGGGCACGAACGGGAGGCGGGACGATGGCCGTCAAGGACCGGGACCGGTTCTCCACCACGACCAGGATCAGGCTGCTCGGTGAGCAGACGGCGGCCCGTGTCTACCGTTCGCAGACCCGCCGCCAGGCCCGCCGCTCCCGTCTCACCGGCCGCGCGGCGCTGCTCGTGCTGGTGCTCTGCTCGATGGTGGTCGCCCTGGCGTACCCGATGCGGCAGTACGTCACCCAGCGCGCCGACATCGCCGACCTGCAACGGCAGAAGCAGCAGGCCCAGCAGCGGGTGGAACAACTGCGCGACCTCAAGGCACGCTGGCAGGACGACGCCTACGCCGAGCAGCAGATCCGGCGGCGGCTGCACTACGTGAAGCCCGGGGAGACCGGCTACGTCGTGGTCGACCCGGGCCCGGCCGAGCGGTCCCGTGCCGAGCGGGGGACGGCCCGCCGCCCCTGGTACGCCAACGTCTGGGACGGGGTCGACAAGTCCGACGCCTCCGACCAGTGAACTGACAGAGAGACATACGCAAGGCATGGAAACCCCACCGCCGCCCACCGAGCGCACCGAACCCACCGAGGCGGACGTCGAGGCCTTCAAGCAACAGCTCGGGCGGCCGCCGCGCGGGCTGCGCGCGATCGCGCACCGCTGCCCCTGCGGTCAGCCCGACGTCGTGGAGACGGCCCCGCGGCTGCCCGACGGCACGCCCTTCCCCACGCTGTACTACCTGACGTGCCCGCGCGCGGCCTCGGCCATCGGCACGCTGGAGGCCGACGGCGTGATGAAGGAGATGACGGAGCGGCTGGCCACCGACCCGGAGCTGGCGGCCGCGTACCGGGCCGCGCACGAGGACTACGTCCGGCGCCGGGACGAGATCGAGGCGCTGACGGGCTTCCCCAGCGCGGGCGGCATGCCGGACCGGGTGAAGTGCCTGCACGTCCTGGTCGCCCACTCGCTGGCCGCCGGGCCGGGCGTGAACCCGCTCGGTGACGAGGCGATCGCGATGCTGCCCGAATGGTGGCGCAAGGGCCCGTGCGTGACGCCCGCGGCGCCGTCGTCTGGCGAGGGGCGGCAGGCCGGGGCCTCCGAGGACGGCGGATTCGCCGCCGGGCCCGTCGGGACCGAGGAGGACCGCGCATGACCCGGGTCGCCGCCGTCGACTGCGGTACGAACTCCATCCGTCTGCTGGTCGCGGACGCCGACCCGGCGACGGGTGAACTTCTCGAGCTGGACCGGCGCATGACCATCGTGCGGCTCGGCCAGGGCGTGGACCGCACCGGCCGGCTCGCCCCCGAGGCGCTGGAGCGGACCTTCGCGGCCTGCCGGGAGTACGCCGAGGCCATCAAGGAGCACGGCGCCGAGCGGCTGCGTTTCGTGGCCACCTCCGCCTCCCGGGACGCCGAGAACCGGGACGAGTTCGTGCGCGGGGTGATGGACATCCTCGGCGTCGAGCCCGAGGTGATCTCCGGTGACCAGGAGGCGGAGTTCTCCTTCACCGGTGCGACGAAGGAGCTGACGGGCCGTGCGGACCTCGCCCGGCCCTTCCTGGTGGTGGACATCGGCGGCGGTTCGACCGAGTTCGTCGTGGGCGACGACCACGTCCGCGCGGCGCGCTCGGTGGACGTGGGCTGCGTCCGCATGACGGAACGTCATCTGGTGCGGGACGGGGTGGTCACGGACCCGCCGACCGAGGAGCAGATCGCCGCCATACGGGCCGACATCGAGGCCGCGCTCGACCTCGCCGAGGAAACGGTCCCGCTACGCGAGGCGCACACCCTGGTGGGCCTGGCCGGCTCGGTGACGACGGTGTCGGCGATCGCGCAGGGGCTGCCCGCATACGAGTCGGCGGCCATCCACCACTCCCGCGTCTCCCGCGAGCGCGTCCGCGAGATCAGCGACCGCCTGCTGCACTCCACGCACGCCGAGCGCGCGGCGATCCCCTCCATGCACCCGGGCCGTGTCGACGTCATCGGCGCGGGCGCCCTGGTCCTGCTGGCGATCATGGAGCGCATCGGCGCGCGGGAGGTCGTCGCCAGCGAACACGACATCCTCGACGGAATCGCGTGGTCCGTGGCGTAGGCTCGCCCACCCTGGTTCTACTGGCCGGTAGCATCCGGTTGAGCAGTCCGGATACCGTGTGAGCGCACCCGGGGGGCCGCCGGGCACCCCTCGGTGACGCTCCGCCAGGAAAACTTCGTGAAGTTCTTCACAAGGAATTCGGCCCTGTCAAGGGCCGAAAGGGCCTCCGGCGGCCTTTTCGGGGTCTCAGCAGGCAGAAAACCGTGCTCGGGTGAGCGTCGGGAAGCGGTTCCGGAAGGGCCGCGGGGCCCCTTCGCGGGGGATCTTTTTCGGTCAGAGGAGCAGCTCACACGGCCTTGACAACGGTCCGAACCGGACGGCGGCCGCCTGTCGCCGCCAGGGCCTGGCGAGCAGGGGGCGCGGAGTTTAGCACAGGGCCTGCCCAACCTTGTGAAGGGGCGCACGAGCGACCCCCCTGAGGCAGGTGGATACTCGATGCCATGAGCACCACGGAGCGTCCCAGGATCCTCGTAGTAGGCGGTGGGTACGTAGGCCTGTACGCAGCTCGGCGCATCCTCAAGAAGATGCGCTACGGAGAGGCGACCGTCACGGTCGTCGACCCCCGTTCGTACATGACCTACCAGCCCTTCCTCCCCGAAGCCGCAGCCGGCAGCATCTCCCCCCGGCACGTCGTCGTCCCGCTGCGACGCGTGCTGCCCAAGGCGGAGGTCCTCACCGGCCGGGTCACCACCATCGACCAGGACCGGAAGGTCGCCACGATCGCCCCGCTGGTCGGCGAGGCGTACGAGTTGCCCTTCGACTACCTCGTCATCGCGATGGGCGCGGTCTCCCGCACCTTCCCGATCCCGGGCCTTGCCGAGCAGGGCATCGGCATGAAGGGCATCGAGGAGTCCATCGGCCTGCGCAACCACGTCCTGGAGCAGCTCGACAAGGCCGACTCCACCACGGACGAGGAGATCCGCCGCAAGGCGCTCACCTTCGTCTTCATCGGCGGTGGCTTCGCCGGCGCCGAGACCATCGGTGAGGTCGAGGACATGGCCCGGGACGCGGCCAAGTACTACAACAACGTGTCCCGCGAGGACATGCGCTTCGTCCTCGTCGACGCCGCCGACAAGATCCTCCCCGAGGTCGGCCCGAAGCTCGGCCAGTACGGCAAGGAGCACCTCGAGGGCCGCGGTGTGGAGGTCTACCTCTCCACCTCCATGGAGTCCTGCGTCGACGGCCACGTGGTGCTGAAGAACGGCCTCGAGGTCGACTCCAACACGATCGTGTGGACCGCGGGCGTCAAGCCCAACCCGGCACTGGCCCGCTTCGGCCTGCCGCTCGGCCCGCGCGGCCACGTGGACGCCCAGCCGACCCTCCAGGTGACCGGCACCGACTACATCTGGGCCGCCGGCGACAACGCCCAGGTTCCGGACCTCGTAGGCCGCAAGGCGGGCAACGAGAACGCCTGGTGCCCGCCGAACGCCCAGCACGCGCTGCGCCAGGCCAAGGTCCTCGGCGACAACGTGATCTCCCAGATGCGGGGCTTCCCGCAGAAGGACTACGAGCACGCCAACAAGGGCGCGGTCGCGGGTCTCGGCCTGCACAAGGGCGTCGCGATGATCGTCATGGGCAAGATGAAGATCAAGCTCAAGGGTCGCCTCGCCTGGTACATGCACCGTGGCTACCACGGCATGGCCATGCCGACCTGGAACCGCAAGATCCGCATCTTCGCCGACTGGACCCTCGGCATGTTCCTCAAGCGCGAGGTCGTCTCCCTCGGCGCCATGGAGAACCCCCGCGACGAGTTCTACGAGGCCGCCAAGCCCGCGCCGGTGCCCGCCGCGAGCAAGACCGAGGAGAAGGCCAAGGCCTCCTGACCTTCAGGCCCCAGGTCTTCGGGCCTCCCGGTCCGACGAACGAACCGAAGGACCTCCCGCCATCCGTGGTGCGGGAGGTCCTTCGGCGTTCCGCCCGGCGTGACTCAGAGCCGTTGCGGTGGAACGGTGGTGTTTGCCCAGTCGTAACTCCATTGCGGGACTGCGCCCGGCGCGTCCCGGTGTTTACGTGGTGGATGACATTCCGGCGTTCGTCGTCATGGAGGTGTGCACCATGCCCGATGCCGCGCTGCGGCTCACACGACTCCTCGAACAGCTGCTGGGGTCCCCGCTTCCCCTGCGCATTCGCGCCTGGGACGGTTCCGAAGCGGGGCCGCCGGACGCACCGATGCTCGTCGTACGCAATCGCCGGGCCCTGCGCCGGCTGCTGTTCAAGCCGGGTGAACTGGGCCTGGCTCGTGCCTGGGTGGCCGGCGACCTGACCGTCGAGGGCGACCTCTACGCCGCCCTGGAACTGCTCTCGGGCCTGATCTGGGAGCGGGACGAGGACGCCCGCGGCCTCACCGCGACGCTGCGGGACCCGCAGGCCCGCGCCGCCGTCCGCGGGCTGGTGAAGCTGGCCGGCCCGCCGCTGCCGCCCGCCCCGCCCCGCGAGGAGGTCCGCCGGCGCCACGGCCATCTGCACACCCGGCGCCGCGACAAGAGCGCCATCAGCCACCACTACGACGTCGGCAACGACTTCTACGAGCTCGTCCTCGGCCCCTCCATGGTGTACTCCTGCGCCTACTGGCCGGCTCCCGAACCCCTCGCCACCCTCGAACAGGCCCAGCACGACAAGCTCGAACTGATCTCGCGCAAGCTGGACCTGAAGCCCGGTCAGCGGCTTCTCGACGTCGGCTGCGGCTGGGGATCCATGGCCGTCCACGCGGCCCGCGAGCACGGCGTGGGCGTCGTCGGCGTCACCCTGTCCCGGGAACAGGCGGCGTACGCCCGCAAGCGCGTCGCCGACGAAGGGCTCACCGACCGGGTGGAGATCCGCGTCCAGGACTACCGGGACGTGCAGGACGGCCCCTACGACGCGATCTCCTCCATCGGCATGGCCGAACACGTCGGCGCCGTCCGCTACCTGGAGTACGCGCGTGAGCTGCACGCCCTGCTGAAGCCCGGCGGACGGCTGCTCAACCACCAGATCGGCCGCCGCCCGCAGCGCGACGAATCGTCGTACCGCGTGGACGACTTCATCGACGCCTACGTCTTCCCGGACGGTGAGCTGGCACCCGTCGGCACCACCGTCACCCAGCTGGAGCGGGCCGGCTTCGAGGTGCGTGACGTGGAGTCGATCCGCGAGCACTACGCGCTCACCCTGCGCCGCTGGGTGGCCAACCTGGAGGCGGACTGGGTCCGGGCCACGCGGCTGACCAGTCCCGGCCGCGCCCGCGTCTGGCGCCTGTACATGGCGGCCTCCGCGCTCGCCTTCGAACGCAACCGCATCGGCGTCAACCAGGTGCTGGCCGTGCGGACTCCCGGATCCGGTGACTCGGGGATGCCGCTGCGGGCCCGTACCTGGGGCGCGCCCGCCGCCTAGCGCACACGCCGAAGGGGCCCCTTCCGCCATGGAAGGGGCCCCTTCGGCACGGAGGCGTCGCTACTCGGACTTGATGGCCTGGAGCATGTTCAGCCGCGCCGCGCGCCGGGCCGGCCACAGGGCCGCCAGCACGCCGACCGCCGCCGCGAGCAGCAGGAAGACGACCAGCCGCGACCAGGGCAGGACCAGTTCGTACGTCGACAGGCTGGAGCCCAGCAGCTCACCGGCCGCCCAGCCGAAGAACACGCCGAGCCCGATGCCGAGGACGCCGCCGAACAGGGAGATCACCAGGGACTCCAGGCGGACCATCCGCTTGATGCCCTTGCGGTCCAGGCCGATCGCGCGGAGCATGCCGATCTCCTGGGAGCGCTCGAACACCGACATCGCCAGGGTGTTGATGACGCCGAGGACCGCGACGATCACCGCCATGGCGAGCAGGCCGTAGAGCAGGTTCAGCATCACGGTGAAGATCTGCGCGATGCCGTTGGAGATGTCCTTCTTGTCCTGGATCTTGATCGCCGGGTTGGAGCCGAGGGCCTCCACCAGCCGGTCCTTGACCGCGTCGGACGCCCCGTCGGAGGTCTTGACCATGACCTGCATGTCGTTCGGGCGGGGCTGGTGCGGCGTCAGGGTGGCGTTGTCCAGCATGATCCCGCGGATCATCTCGTTGCCCTCGTAGACCCCGGCGACGGTCAGGCGCTGCTTCCTGCCGTCCTCGAAGGCGGCGGTGAAGACCGAACCGGCCTTCCAGTCGTGCGACTTGGCGGTCTTGGCGTCCACGACGACCTTCGTGCCGCCGACCGTGAAGGAGCCGTCGTCGACGCGGAGGTCGGTCAGCTTGCCGATCGCCTCGCCGTTCACCCCGGTCAGGAACTCGGTGCGGCCGTCGATACGGGAGGGCGCGTTGCGCAGCGGGCTGGTGGCCGTCACGCCCTTGGTGGCGCGCAGCTTGCTGTCGACGTCCGGGGAGAGGAAGTTGCCGTTCGCCATCGACACCACGTAGTCGGCGCGGATCGCGGACGAGGCCATCTTGTCGATCGCGTGCTGGAGGCTGCCCGCCATCACGGTCATGCCGGTGATGAGGGTCAGGCCGATCATCAGCGCGGACGCGGTGGCCGCCGTACGGCGCGGGTTGCGCACCGAGTTCTGCCGGGCCAGCTTGCCGGAGACGCCGAAGGCGCGCAGGACGGGGGCCGCGGCGGCGATCAGCGGACGGGACAGCAGCGGGGTCAGGATGAACACGCCGATGATCAGCAGCACCGCGCCGATGCCCATGGGCGCCTGGGCGGAGTCGATGTCGTCCATCGTCGTGGCCACCAGGACCGTGGCGACACCGGCGGCCGCGAACAACGCGCCGATGGTGTTGCGCAGCACCAGCGACTTGGTGGTCGCCTGGGCGTGCAGGCTGCTCATCGCCGCCACCGGCGGGATCTTGGCGGCCCGGCGGCCGGGCAGCCAGGCGGCCAGCATGGTTACGAGGACACCGACGGCGAGGGCGGCGACGACCGTGCCGGGGGTGACGACCAGCGGCCCGTCGGGCACGGTGGCGCCCATCGAGCCCAGCAGGGACTTCAGCCCGGCGCCGATGCCGATGCCCGCGACCAGACCGGTCACGGCGGCCACCGTGCCCACCAGGAACGCCTCGATCAGCACGGACCGGGTGACCTGGCGGCGGGAGGCGCCGACCGCGCGGAGCAGGGCCAGTTCCTTGGTGCGCTGGGCGACCAGCATGGTGAAGGTGTTGGCGATGATGAACGTGCCGACGAACAGCGCGATGCCGGCGAAGACCAGCAGGCCCTGACGCAGTCCGCTCATCGAGTCCGAGATCATCCGCGCCTGGTCGTCGGCGAGCTGCTTGGCGGTGGTCGTCTCGGTCTTCCCCTTCGGCAGCACCCGGTCCAGCTGCGCCTTCAGCGCCGTCTGGCTGGTGCCCGCCTTCGCCCGCACGTCGATCTCGTCGTACGTGCCCGGCTTGCCGAACAGCTTCTGGGCGGTCGCCGTGTCGAACAGGGCGAGGCTGCCGCCGGCGGCGACGTTGCCGTCGTCGGTGGTGAAGACGCCGCTGACGGTGGGCGTCAGGACGGGGCCGTCGACGGAGACGCGGATGGTGTCGCCGACCTTGTACCCGGCGCGCCGGGCGGTCTCGGAGTCGATGAGGACCTGGCCCTCGCCGTGCGGGGCGGTGCCGGACTTCAGAGGGTAGCGGGGGTCGTCCGAGCCCCAGTAGTTCCCGCCCTGCGACTGGAAGCCGCCGCCGATCAGCTTGCCGTCCTTGTCGGCGATGGCGGTGAAGCCCTGCACGACGCCGATGGCGGAGCCGGCGCCGGGGACGCGGGCGCTCTCGTCCAGCAGCGACTGGGTCAGCTCGGGCCGCCGGCCGACCTGGTCGCCCTTGCTCTGCTGGAACTTGGCCCGCACGGCCACGTCGACATGGTCGAAGCCCTTGGCGGAACTCTTCTGGAACGCGTTCGAAATGGTGTTGGTGAAGACCAGGGTCCCCGACACGAAGGCGACGCCGAGCATCACGGCGAGCACGGTCATGAGGAGCCGGGCCTTGTGCGCGAGTACGTTGCGCAAGGCTGTGCGGAACATGGGTTCGTCTCAGTCCAGGGGGTACGAGTGGGTGGCGAGGGGGGCGGGAGGCGGGCGGGAAGTCAGCCGGCGCTGCTCTTGCCGTCGGACTCGGGGGTCCGGAGGTTCCCGCCGGGAAGACGCCGCATGAGGTCGAGGACCGCGTCCGCCGTGGGCTCGTACACCTCGTCCACGATCCGCCCGTCCGCGAGGAACACCACCCGGTCCGCGTACGCCGCGGCCACCGGGTCGTGGGTCACCATCACCACCGTCTGGCCCAGCTCGCGCACGGAGTTGCGCAGGAAGCCGAGCACCTCGGCCCCGGCGCGCGAGTCGAGGTTCCCGGTGGGCTCGTCACCGAAGATGATCTCCGGCTTGGCGGCCAGCGCCCGGGCGACGGCGACGCGCTGCTGCTGACCGCCGGACAGCTGGGAGGGCCGGTGGCCCAGCCGGTCGGCGAGCCCGACCATCGCGATCACGGAGTCGAGCCACTTCCGGTCCGGCTTGCGGCCGGCGATGTCCATCGGAAGGGTGATGTTCTCCAGGGCCGTGAGCGTCGGCAGCAGGTTGAACGCCTGGAAGATGAAGCCGATCTTGTCCCGGCGCAACTTGGTGAGCTGCTTGTCCTTCAGCGAACCCAGCTCGGTGTCGCCGATGCGCACCGAACCGGAGGAGAACGTGTCCAGGCCCGCCACGCAGTGCATCAGCGTGGACTTGCCGGACCCGGAGGGGCCCATGATCGCGGTGAACTCGGCCTGCCGGAAGTCGACGGAGACCCGGTCGAGGGCGACCACCTGGGTCTCGCCCTGTCCGTAGATCTTCGACAGATCCGTGGCACGCGCGGCCACGGCGGTGGTCGGGCCGGCGATGGAGGAGGTGGTCACGGGTGGGTGCTCCTGACGGGACGGTGTTCGGGGGACGTAGACCATCGTCGCTGCCGATCCGGCCCGTGCAGTCAGCCGCTGTTCCCGTTCCGGGGGCCGACTGGGGTCGGACCGGGACCCGGGCACGTCATACCTGGGGATGAGGGCCGTCCCTGATACCCGGGGAGGAGGCCGCCCCCGGGACGCGTCCTGCGGGCCGGATCGTCGAGAACAGGTGGAGCCCCCTGGTTCGGACGGTGAAATTCCGTCATTCCACGTGCGCGTCCGGCGCTCGCCCGCAAGGCTGTTGGCAAGTGCCGATGGCCACCCCCGAGCGCTGATGCTCCCTCAGTTACCAATAAAATAAGACAACATGAGTCCACCCGCCCGCCGTTCGGGGAAGGTGTCCCGATAGGGTCGGAGCCGCAGCGCGGAGCCCATGGCCTGCCCGGATGGTGGAAAGCAGACACGGCGAGCTTAAACCTCGCTGCCCCTTCGCGGGCGTGCCGGTTCAAGTCCGGCTCCGGGCACCACCGCGTCACGCGCGGTCCGGCCGACGGGCCGTGCCTCGCGGCAGGAGGGCGGGTCCGAGCAGGCCTCCCCGCATCCGGAGCCTGCGCGCCCTCGCGTCACCTCGCCCGCGTCAGCGCGCTTCTGTACGCGCGCCCCCCGTCGACGCGGGCACTCATCGACGCGAACCCCCATTGACGCGGACAACCATTGACATCGGATCGGTCCGGACGGAAACTCAGGGCACATCACAGTGAAAGAAATTTCACCAGGCGAACACTTGCCGTCCGTTCAGTCATCCGCCCCGTCATCCATCCAGGCGACGACGCCCATCCGAAGGGAACGACCGATGCGCACCACCGTCGGCATCATTGGAGCCGGACCGGCCGGCCTGCTCCTCGCCCGGCTGCTCCACAACGCCGGGATCGACTCGGTCGTCCTGGAGAGCCGCGACCGCGCCTACGTCGAGCACCGGCAGCGGGCCGGGATCCTGGAGCAGGGCACCGTGGACGTGCTGCGCGCGGCCGGGGCGGGGGAGCGGATGGACCGCGAGGGGCTGCGGCACGACGGGATCGAGCTGCGCTTCGACCGGCGCAGGCACCGCGTCGACTTCCCCGCGCTCACCGGTGGGCGGTCGGTGATGGTCTACGCCCAGACCGAGGTCTGCAAGGACCTCATCGCCCTGCAGCTCGACGAGGGCGGCCCGCTGCTGTTCGAGGCGGAGGCGCTGGCCGTGGAGGGGGCGGAGGGCGACCGCCCCTCCATCCGGTTCCGCCACCAGGGGCGCGAGGACGTCCTCGAGTGCGACTACGTCGTCGGGTGCGACGGCTTCTGGGGCGTGGCCCGCAAGGCCGTCCCCGCCTCGCTCTCCCGGGTGTTCGAGCGGACGTACCCCTTCGGCTGGCTCGGCATCCTCGCCGACGTGGCCCCCTCGCACGACGAGCTGGTCTACGCCCGCCACGACCGGGGGTTCGCCCTGCTGTCCATGCGCTCCCCGTCCGTCTCCCGCCTCTACCTCCAGGTGCCCGCGGACACCGACGCCGAGGCCTGGAGCGACGAGGAGATCTGGGACGAGCTCGAACGGCGGCTGGAGACCGACGACGACTGGGCCCTGCACCGCGGCCCGATCACCCAGAAGTCGGTGACCCCGATGCGCTCCTACGTCCACGAGCCCATGCGCCACGGCCACCTGTTCCTGGCCGGGGACGCCGCCCACATCGTGCCGCCGACCGGGGCCAAGGGGCTGAACCTCGCCGTCGGCGACGTCGTCACCTTCGCGCGGGCGCTCGTCCACGAGAAGGAGACGGGCTCCGCCGAACTCCTCGACGCCTACTCGGAGACCTGCCTGAGGCGCGTCTGGCAGGCCGAGCGCTTCAGCTACGACATGACGACGATGCTGCACCGGGACCCGGACGCCACCGCCTTCGAGGGACGGCTGCAACTGGCCCGGCTGGACCGGATCAGCTCCTGCCGGGCCGCCGAGACCGACCTCGCCGAGGGCTACACCGGGTTCCCGATCGGCTGACGGACACCCGGGTGGTCTCCGGCCGGTTCCGGACGTGTTCCGGGTCGGTCATGAACGGGGCCCTCCCTGGCCGGGAATCATGCGGCGACGTAGCGTGTTCCGCAGCATGGCGAGGGAAAGATCCTCCCGAGGTACTAGGGTCAGTCCTTTGCCTTTCCATTACTCTTGAGGCCAAGGCCGCGCCGTGCGGCCATGGAGGAGTGAGATGAGGAGCAGAAACCCGGTCTTCTCGCGACGGGGGTTCAGCCGCGACAACGGCTACGCGGGCTTCAACGCCGCGCCGCAGGCCGGGGGTCCCGCTGTCGGCACGCAGGGCAATCCGTACGCGCAGGGCAACCCGTACGCCCAGCCGAGCGGCAACCCCTACGCGCAGAACCCTTACGCTCAGCAAGACCTTCAGCAGGGCGCGCCGCCGCAGGCTCCGGCCACCACCGGCCGGATGACGATGGACGACGTCGTCCTGCGCACCGCGTCCACGCTCGGCACCCTGGTCGTGACGGCCGCGCTCGCCTGGGCGCTGCTGCCGGTCGACAGCGCCAACATCAACCGTTCCTACGGGATCGGTGTCGGCGCCATGGTGATCGGCATGGTCCTGGCCCTGGTGCAGTCGTTCAAGCGCAAGGCCTCACCCGCGCTGATCCTGACCTACGCCGCGGTCGAGGGCGTGTTCCTCGGCGTCGTCTCCAACATCGTCGACACCCACGTCGCCAGTGGCGCCGCCATGCAGGCCGTGATCGGCACGATGGCCGTCTTCGTCGGCGTCCTGCTGGCGTACAAGGCGGGCTGGATCCGCGTCACCCGCCGGTTCTACGGCTTCGTGATGGCGGCGGCGCTCGGCTTCGTGCTCCTCATGGCGGTCAACCTGCTGTTCGCGGTGTTCGGCGGCGGTGACGGCCTCGGCTTCCGCAGCGGCCCGCTCGGCATCCTCTTCGGTGTCATCGGCATCATCCTCGGCGCCTGCTTCCTGGCGCTGGACTTCAAGCAGGTCGAGGACGGCATCGCCTACGGCGCGCCGCGCGAGGAGGCCTGGCTCGCGGCCTTCGGCCTCACGCTGACGCTGGTGTGGATCTACATGGAGTTCCTGCGTCTCATCGCGATCCTCAACCAGAGCGACTAGTCCACAGCGCCTCTCGCGCCGGACGAACGCGACGAACGAGGAAGGGCCCCGGGGAGACCCGGGGCCCTTCCTCGTTCCGGCGCCGTGTCCGTCCGGCGGCACCGGCGCCGCGCTGCACGCTTAGAGCAGCTTGCGCGCGGCCCTCCTCAGGTCGTACTCGTGGATGAGCGCCTTGGCGTGGCCGTACGCGAGGTCGTGCTCGTGGCGGAGCCAGCTGACCTTCTCCTCGAAGCGGAGCGCGGGGCCTTCTTCGACGGTGCGCAGCCAGTCGGAGATATCACGACCGGTGCAGTGGGGGATGCGGGCGAGCAGATTGCGATGGGTCTCTTCGGAGAAGACTTGGGACATCGGCGCCTCCGGACGCATTCGAAGCCGGTCCTTCACGTCACCGTGCCTGAGGGTTCGCGTATTGGCAACAGTCGTGCCGCGACGCGTAGTCTCGCGGCGTGGTTGACACGACATCTCTGACCCGGGCAGTGGATCACTTCGCCGACCGCCTCAGGGCGGCGCCGCAGAGCCGGCTGCAACGGGCGGGCGCAGCGGAGGCGCTGGCGCTGGCCAGGGAGTTCGCCCGGCGGGCCCAGCTCGCCGAGTGCCCCGGGTGCGAGCCGCGGGAGATGCCCGACGCGGGGATGTTCGCGGCGGCGGACCAGATCACGGTCGCCGGACATGACCTGGCGCTCGTACTGAAGAGCGACGACGAGGTCGAGGAGGCCGTACGTCTGGTGCAGGAGGCCCTGAAGCGGGCCGGGGTCTGAGTCGCGGACCTCGTCCGGGGCGTGCGGGGCCGAGGCGGACGGGGCGGACGGGGCGCTGACGCGAGTAGGAGCCGGCGGCCCCCGCTACAGCGACGCGATGACCCGGTCCGCCAGGATGTACACCTGCTCGGCACCGCAGGTGAAGGTGAGCGTGTAGGCGCCGGAGACGCCCGAACCGCCGAGCAGCACCGGGGACTCGCCCGCGCGCAGGGCGTCGGCCAGGCGTTCCGCGGTCTCGCGGTGTCCCGGGGTCATGCACAGCGTCGTACCGTCGGCGAAGACGTAGACGTCGAGAGTGCCCAGCGGGCCCGGGCGGACGTCGGCGAGTTCCACGCGGGACTCGGCCAGGTCCTCCAGCGTGGCGAGCGTCTGTTCGTGGTCGCCCCCGACGGGCGACGAGTGCGGGGTGAAGTCCGGGTGCGAGGGGTGCCGGCGGCGGGCCGCGGCCAGCTCCGGGGACTCGCCGGACGTACCGCCCTGGACGCAGTCCTTGCCGGAGAGCTCGTCGGCCTCCGGGGCGGGCTCGGCCACCGGCTCCAGGTGCTCGAGGCCGGTGAAGTCGGACTGCCGGGGCAGGAACAGCTCGCTGTCGGGGAGCCCGAGCAGGGAGGGCGCGTCGGCGGCGTCGCGGGCCTCCTGGGCGGCCCAGAAGGCGCGTGCCTCGGCCAGCTCCCGCTCCCGCTCCTCGGAGAGCGCCTGCACCACGGCGGCACGTATCTGCTCCGCGTCCGCGTGGCTGCGGGCTGCGGGAACCAGGGCGCGCGCGGTGGCGGCGTGGTTCTCCGCGAGCTGCGTGTGCAGGGCCGCGACCTGGCGGCGCAGCACCCACAAGGCGCGCAGGACGGCGACGCCCACGGCGCCGGTGGCGGCCGTGGTGAGCAGCAAGGCGATCGGCATGGCGCTCACTGACGTACTCCCGGGTTCAAGGTCGACCCCCGACTTCCTACATCAGCTTGAAGGGCGGACTATCCAAGTGTCAGTGCGTAATGTCACGAAACGGACAGAATTATGGTCCGATGCGGCCCCGGGGCCCTCTGGGGTAAAGCGCTGACCTGCGTAAACCTCTGCGCCGAGGGAGATAGGTCACATCCTGAGGGAGATTGGATCACAAAATGGCCCGGAACCAAGGGGTTTCTTGGATTCCGGGCCATTCAGTCACAGTGGGTGGTAAAGCGGCCACTGACGGTCTCTCGGCCGTCATGGTGACGCGGTGCGTCAGCTGAGGCGTTCGATGACCATCGCCATGCCCTGGCCGCCGCCCACGCACATCGTCTCCAGGCCGAACTGCTTGTCGTGGAACTGGAGGGAGTTGACGAGTGTGCCCGTGATGCGTGCGCCGGTCATGCCGAAGGGGTGGCCCACCGCGATCGCGCCGCCGTTGACGTTCAGCCTGTCCAGGTCGATGCCGAGGTCGCGGTAGGAGGGGATCACCTGGGCGGCGAAGGCCTCGTTGATCTCGACCAGGTCGATGTCGCCGATGGTCAGTCCGGCCCGCTCCAGGGCCTGCCGGGACGCCTCGACCGGACCCAGGCCCATGATCTCCGGGGACAGGGCGGAGACACCGGTGGAGACGATCCGGGCGAGCGGGGTGAGGCTCAGCTCGCGGGCCTTGGTGTCGGACATGATGACGACCGCGGCGGCGCCGTCGTTGAGCGGGCAGCAGTTGCCGGCGGTGACCAGGCCGTCCGGGCGGAAGACGGGCTTGAGGCCGGCCACGCCCTCCATGGTCACGCCGGGGCGCGGGCCGTCGTCCTTGCCGATCACGGTGCCGTCGGGCAGCGTCACCGGGGTGATCTCCCGCTCCCAGAAGCCGTTCTTTATGGCCTCCTCGGCGAGGTTCTGCGAACGCACGCCGAACTCGTCCATGTCCTGGCGGGTGACGCCCTTGAGGCGGGCCAGGTTCTCCGCGGTCTGGCCCATCGCGATGTAGGCGTCCGGGACCAGACCGTCCTCACGCGGGTCGTGCCAGGTCGAGCCGCCTTGCTCGGCCCTGGCCGCGGTACGGGCCTCCGCCTCGGCGAACAGCGGGTTGTGTGTGTCCGGCAGGCTGTCGGAGTTGCCCTTGGTGAACCGGGAGACCATCTCGACGCCGGCCGAGACGAACACGTCGCCCTCGCCGGCCCTGATCGCGTGCAGGGCCATCCGGGAGGTCTGGAGCGACGAGGAGCAGTAGCGGGTGATGGTGCAGCCGGGCAGGTGGTCCATCCCCATCTGCACGGCGACGATCCGGCCGAGGTTGTTGCCCTGCTCGCCGCCGGGCAGGCCGCAGCCGAGCATCAGGTCGTCGATGTCCCGGGGGTCCAGCTCGGGGATCTTCGCGAGCGCCGCCTGGATGATCGTGGCGGTGAGGTCGTCGGGGCGCAGGTCCTTGAGGGAGCCCTTGAAGGCGCGGCCGATGGGGGAGCGGGCAGTCGAGACGATGACGGCTTCGGGCATCACGACTCCATGTCGATAGGGCGGCGCGCAACGCTCGTGGAGGGCGATGGCCGGGCGACCGGGCGGCCGCGTGGTCGATGACGGGCGGGCTGCTTGGAAGTTACCCGTACGTACGGCCGGGGTCACTCCAACCGGGGTGTGACCCTGACCGCAATTTTCTAAGCGCTTGCTTTCCCTGTGCGCTTCCCCCGCGCGGCCGGGTTTCGCTCTCGGGCCGCCCTCAGACTCCCCCCAGCTCCTCGAACTGAGGGGCGTCGTCGGACGGGCCGGAAGAGGCCGGCTCGGGCTCCGGGACCCGGCGCCGCCGACGCCGCTTGAGCAGGGCCCACGGTCCGCGCGGACCGGTCGGCAGCGCCGCCGTGACCTCCGTGCCCGCCTGCGACGCGGCCTCGGCCGCCGCACGGGCCACCGGCAGGAAGCCCTCGCTCCGGGACACGTCCGGACGCTCCTCCTCGGCCGGCCACAGGCCCAGCGCCGCGCACACCGTCGGCAGCACCGCCATCGCCGCTGTCGCGTACCCCTCCGCGGAGGGGTGGTAGTTGTCCGGACCGAACAGCTCCCGCGGGTTCGCCGCGAACTCCGGCCCCAGCAGGTCGCCCAGCGACACGGTCCGGCCCCCCTGCTCCACCGCCCCGATCGTCTGCGCCGCCGCAAGCTGGCGCGAGGCCCGCCGGGCCAGCCACCGCAGGGGCTGCTGGACCGGCTCGATCGTGCCGAAGTCCGGGCAGGTGCCCACGACGACCTCGGCGCCCGCCGTGCGCAGCCTCCGCACCGCCGCCGACAGATGGCGCACCGAGCGCGTCGGCGGCATCCGGTGGGTCACGTCGTTCGCCCCGACCATGATCACGCAGATGTCCGGCATGCGCTCCGGGTCGCCCAGCACCAGCGCCACCTGGCGGTCCAGGTCGTCCGACCGGGCACCGGGCTGCGCCACGTTGCGCATCCGCACCGGACGTTCCGCCACCGCCGCCAGGCCCGACGCCAGCAGCGCGCCCGGCGTCTGCCCGGCCCTGTGCACGCCCTGTCCCGCGGCCGTGGAGTCGCCGAGCATCACCAGGCTCAGCGGCGGCTCGCCGGGAGTGTCGTAGGCACGGCCGTACAGTCCGTCCGCGACCGGCACGTGGTTGTCCGTGCCGTTGCCCACGTGACGCTTGGCCATCTGCACCTCGGCCAGCACCAGACCGACGGCCGCGGCACCGACCAGACCGAGTCCGCCGCCGCCGTACGCGGCGCCGGCCGCGATCCGCCGGGCCACTCTCGCCCTCGACATGTTCGTCATGCCCGCCGACACCTCCTCGTAGCCGTACATCCACTCCTTGCCCCGTACGGACCGTCGTCCAATCTCGACGGGGAGTGAACGTCCACCCCGGGTGGTCCCCCCTGGCCTTAGGCTGGCGGCACACCACGACCACATCTTTTGCAGCAACCGGAGACAACGGTGCAATTCCACGACTCGATGATCAGCCTCGTCGGCAACACCCCGCTGGTGCGGCTCAACAGCGTCACCAAGGGGATCAAGGCGACCGTCCTGGCGAAGGTCGAGTACTTCAACCCCGGCGGCTCCGTGAAGGACCGCATCGCCCTGCGCATGATCGAGGCGGCCGAGCAGAGCGGGGAGCTCAAGCCCGGTGGCACCATCGTCGAGCCGACCAGTGGGAACACCGGTGTGGGACTGGCCATCGTGGCCCAGCAGAAGGGCTACAAGTGCATCTTCGTGTGCCCGGACAAGGTCTCCACGGACAAGATCAACGTGCTGCGCGCGTACGGCGCCGAAGTGGTCGTGTGCCCGACGGCCGTCGCGCCGGAGCACCCCGACTCCTACTACAACGTCTCCGACCGGCTGGTCCGTGAGACCCCCGGAGCCTGGAAGCCCGACCAGTACTCGAACCCGAACAACCCGCTGTCGCACTACCACTCCACCGGTCCCGAGCTGTGGGAGCAGACCGAGGGGCGGATCACACACTTCGTGGCCGGTGTCGGCACCGGCGGCACCATCTCCGGCACCGGCCGCTACCTGAAGGACGCCAGCGACGGCAAGGTCCAGGTCATCGGTGCCGACCCGGAGGGCTCGGTGTACTCCGGCGGCTCCGGGCGGCCCTACCTCGTCGAGGGCGTCGGTGAGGACTTCTGGCCGACCGCCTACGACCGGAGCGTGGCCGACGAGATCGTCGCCGTCTCCGACAAGGACTCCTTCCAGATGACCCGCCGCCTCGCCAAGGAGGAGGGCCTGCTGGTCGGCGGCTCCTGCGGCATGGCCGTCGTCGCGGCGCTGCGGGTGGCCGAGCGGCTCGGCCCGGACGACGTCGTGGTGGTCCTGCTGCCGGACAGCGGGCGCGGGTACCTGTCGAAGATCTTCAACGACGAGTGGATGGCCGACTACGGCTTCCTGGACGACGAGGGCCCGAGCGCCCGCGTCGGCGACGTGCTGAACGACAAGGCGGGCGGCTCCATCCCCTCCCTGGTCCACATGCACCCGGACGAGACCGTCGGCGAGGCCATCGAGGTGCTGCGTGAGTACGGCGTCTCCCAGATGCCGATCGTGAAGCCGGGCGCCGGCCACCCGGACGTCATGGCGGCCGAAGTGGTCGGCTCGGTGGTCGAGCGGGAGCTGCTGGACGCGCTGTTCACCAAGCGGGCCGCGCTGGAGGACCCGCTGGAGAAGCACATGTCGGCCCCGCTGCCCCAGGTCGGCTCCGGCGAGCCGGTCGCCGACCTGATGTCGGTGCTGGGCACGGCGGACGCGGCGATCGTGCTGGTGGAGGGCAAGCCGACCGGGGTCGTCAGCCGTCAGGACCTGCTCTCCTTCCTGGCCAAGGGCGAAAAGCACTGACACGTCGCCGCCGCGGCCGGCGTGCCGGCGGGGAACGTGCGGTGGCCCGCGGCTGAGAGGCAGTCGTGGAAACGGTACGAGCGTGTCACGTGCACGCAGCACGCGCTTAACACGCGTCCGGCACATTGGTGGACGTCGGAAGGGGCGGGGGATCGCCTCCCGGGCGCGGAGCGCCGGGGGAGGCCGTCCGCCCCGGCCGGCGCCGTGCGGCGTCGCGGACCTCCGGAGCGGCTCCCGGACCTCCATGGACGCCACGGACGCGAAGGCCCGGTCCTGACCCGGCCCGCGTCCCTCGCGGGGACCGCCGTCGTCCCGCCCCCCGGTGACGGGGGTGCGGCGGTCCCCGCGCATACGCCGTGCCCCGCGCGCGGTCGTGCCGGGGGCGCCGCCGCCGGCTCCTGCCGGGCCGGCGCGGCCGCTCGGTCCTTCCGGCCGCTCGGTCCTTCCGGCCGTTCAGTCCTTCCGGCCGCTCAGTCCTTCCAGGTGTCGTCCTCGCCGCGGTCGCGGCGGCGGCCGGTGAACAGGCCCGGGTTGGTGCGCGCGGCCTGGACGGCGTTGACGCCCACGATCCCGAACCAGGCGACGATGAGGCCGGGCAGGTGCGCGACGCCGCCGCCGATGGCGGACAGCGGCACGGCCAGTACCAGCGAGACGATGCCGAAGCCGAAGCGCTCGCCCCAGGAGTCGGTGGCCCTCGGCGAGCGGGAGCCCCGCGCCACCGTCATCTGCTGCTCGGCGAACTGCCGGCGCATCCTGCGTTCGACGGCCCCGTCGATGCGCTGGTCGACCTTCTCCAGGAACGAGTCGACCAGCGCGGACTCGTACTCCTCGCCCAGCTCCCTGCGGGCTTGCAGGGAGGCGTTGAGGTCCTTCTTCAGGTCCGTGTCCCGCGCGTCCATTCCGGTCATACGGACCAGGCTAGGGAGCCGGGTTGCCCGCCGCACTGGGGCTAGCCCCCCTGTCGGTGCGGGGGCGGGCCGCCGTCGGTGTCGCCGGGGCTGCGGCCGGCGACACCGACGGGGCCCGCTCACACTAAGCACGTCGATTGTCGCGTTCTGTGTGTGTTTGGGCGGGTTTAATGACACTTGGTCAATCCCTTGCCCTGACTGTATGACTTCATGCAGAGTTCTTGGTGTCTGAATAGAAACTGGTCGAGGAGATACCCTCCCGGGGCGTCGACGACATCTGGAGGGGGAGCACGTCATGAGCGTGACCGACAGCCCTGCCGCGCGGCTGCAGGCGCTCTTCGAGGGGCACCGGCTCACACCGACCCAGCGGCGCATCGCGCACAGCATGGTGCGGCGGGCCGCCGACGTGCCCTTCCTGTCCAGCGTCGAGCTGGCCGAACTGGCCGGGGTCAGCCAGCCGTCGGTGACCCGCTTCGCGGTCGCCCTGGGCTTCGACGGCTACCCGGCGCTGCGCCGGCACCTGCGCGAGGTCGCGCCCGCCGAGCCGGCGGCCCGGCCGGCCTCGTACAACGAGTACCAGCAGGCGGTCGAGGCCGAGATCGAGAACCTGAGGCACCTCGCTCAGGCGCTGGCCGATCCGCGGCCGGTGCGCAGGGCGGGACAGGTGCTCGCCGCCTCCCGTCCGCTGCCGGTGCTCGGCCTGCGGGCCGCGGCCGCCCAGGCCTACGGCTTCGCGTACTTCGCCGGCAAGGTCCACCCGGACGTACGGCTGCTCGACGAGGGCGGCACGATGATCCAGGACCGCATCGACGGCGCCGTACGGGCGGGCGCCTCGGCGCTGCTGTGCTTCGCGCTGCCGCGCCACCCGCGCGAGGTCGTGGACACCCTCGCCTACGCCAAGGACGCGGGGCTGACCGTCGTCACGGTCGCGGACTCGGCCTTCGCGCCGGTCGCGAAGCACTCCGACCTGCTGCTGCCCGCCGCCGTCGGTACCGGGCTCGCCTTCGACACCGCGTGCGCGCCGATGCTGCTCGGCCGGGTGCTCCTGGAGGCGATGTGCGACGACCTGCCCGACGCGCAGGCCCGCCTGGAGGAGTTCGACCAGAAGGCGGCGGCACGGGGGCTGTTCGTGGAGTGACGCCTCGTGGCGTGACGCCCGGGGCCGGGTGCTCTCAGACTCGTCTCACTCACGCTCGTTAGCCTGCCCGCCCGAACGAGGGTGCCGGGACGACGAGGAGGCAGGGCATGGCGCGCGCTGGTCGCACAGGTCGGGGAGGTCAGGGCCTGGCCCGGGTGGCCGTCGTGGTGCGGGCCGGAGCCGCGCCGCTGTGGTGGCTCGGGGTGTTCGCGGCGGGGATCGGCGTGCTGGTGCCGGGGCTGACCGGGCGCCGGATCGGGGTCCTGGCGGGGGCCGCGCTGTTCCTGGTGACGGCGGCCGTCGTGGCCTGCGCCCGGCGCCGGCGTTACCGGGCCCTGGCCCGGGGCGCCGCCCGGGCCGGACGCCACGACGTGCTCCAGGACCGGGCGGTGAGCGTCCGTGTCTGGCGCCGGGGGCACCGCTGGTGGCTCGCCCCGGCCTTCCTGGCCGCGCTGGGCGGCTCCTTCGTCCTGCCCGCGACCGGCGGCCTGCTGCTGGCCGGCGCCGGAGTGGGGCTGTGGCTCAAGGCCGCCTGGCTCGGGCGGCTGGAGCGGGCCGAGGACACACTGCTGTGGGTGCGCGTCGACTGGCTGGGCAAGCGGGGCGGGCATCCCGCGGGCAAGTCGGTGCGGGGCTACCGCGCTACCGGCCTCGCGGCGGGCGACGCGGCCCCGGGCGGAGCACGCCGCCGCACCGCGGCGCTCGGCTAGTGCTGTGACCGGAAAGGTTCACCGGCTCGCGACGCCCGGCACGGCACTCCCCCAGCCTTCGGCCGGGGGTACCCCCACGCCGCGTTGTCGCATCACCCGAGTACATCCAGTACGCGGGCAATGCTCCGCCTTGCGATGTACCGCACCGGACGCCGCGAGCTTCCCGCAAAACCTTTCCGGCCACAGCACTAGGAAAGGTCCAGGGGCCTGTCCCGGCGGGCCCGGGTCAGACCTCCAGGTCCTCCTCGATCCTCCTGAGCTGGTGGCGGGCCATCGCCAGGTTGGCCCGCTTGGCGTCGAGGACGAGGTAGAGGAACAGGCCGTTCCCACCGCGCCCGCTGATCAGGCGGATCAGGTGGTACTGGTCGCTCAGGGTGATCAGGATGTCCTCGATCTGCGCCTTGAGGCCGAGGTGCTCCATGGTGCGCATCTTGGCCCGCACGACATCCGTGTTGCCCGCGGCGGCGACGTTCAGGTCGAAACTCTTGCTGCCGCCCATCGTGCCCAGCGCCATGCCGCTGGTGTAGTCGACGAGCGCGACGCCTGTCGCTCCCTCGATGGAGGCGAGCGCTTCCTTCAGGCAGGTCTCGGTGTTGGCCATGGCCGGGTCTCCTTGTTCTGTCAACTATCAGTGGTAGTGCGCGCGTTGGTGGCAGTGGTGCGTGGCGCGCGGGTGGTTCTGGTCCGTGCGGTGCCGGTCCTGGTGGCCGGTTTCGCGGCTTTCGCGGGCGCCTTGCCGGAAGCGTCGGCCGCCTCGGCGTCGACCAGCTCCCCGATGCGGGCGCCCGCACGGCGGCCCTCCAGATGGAGGCGGCCGACGTTGACGCGGTCCTGGGCGAGCAGGGTCAGCACCGCGGTGCGGCCCGCCGCGTAGGTCGCGACATAGCCGTGGACGCCCCGCACGAGCAGTTCGCGCAGATCGCCCTGGCCGGTCATGTCCGACATGCGCACGGCGACGCCGAGCGCGGTCGCGGTGAGTGCCGCCACGCTCTCCGGCTCCACACCGGGGGTGTCGTGGGCCAGTACGAGGCCGTCGACACTGGCGGCGAGGGCGCCGGTGAGCTGGGGTACCCGGGCTCTGAGCCGGCGTAGCTCGTCCAGGATCTCGGGCTCGGCTGCTGCCATCCGGTGTCTCCTCTCAAAGGGCCTCCAGCGCATCCCTGAGCCTCTTCAGCAGCGTGATGTGGGGGTCGGTGGTGTACGCCAGCCGGTCGGCGAGCGCGGGGGTCTGTCCGGCGCCGTCCGGTACGGGCGCGTCCCGTGGCGCGACGACCGGCGCGACGAGCCCCGCGGCCGCCAGACGCCGTACGTCCACCAGGGTGTGGAACGCCTGCCGGCCCAGCTCCCGGGCCAGGTCGGTGGCCGTGCGGGTGCCGTCGACCCGCTCCAGGAGCTTCCGCTGGCGGGGCGTCAGCTTCGGTGCCGCGGCGGCGTGTGTCCGCACCAGCGGGGCGCTGTCGGGCGCGGCGTCGGGCCAGACGCGGTGCAGCAGCTCGCGGCGGCGCAGGATCCCGCGCTCCAGGGCGGCCACCGGGACCGGCAGGACGGGGCCGAGCGGGTGGGCGATGCCGTAGCGGAACCGGCCCGGGGTGCTGCTCGGGGCGAGCGCGAAGTAGGCGGCGTCGTGGAGTGCGCCCAGGTGGCACAACTCCAGGGCTCCCTCGGTCAGATGGCCGCCGTCCAGCAGCAGGCGTGCGGCGCCGCGCCGGTCGTCGGCGCGGGTGACCGCGTCCCGCCACGCCTCGGCCGTCAACGTGCCGTGGGCGGTGAGCAGCAGGTCCAGGCCGGGGCTCAGGGGGCTCTCGGCGTGCACCACACGGCCCTCGGCGAGGTGGAGCGTGCCGTGTTCGCGGACCAGGACGCCGGTGGCCTGCTCGGCGGCGAGCCGGGTCAGCATCGGCGAGAGGTCGCCCCAGGCCGTGTCCTCGGCGGCCGGCTTGCTGCGCAGCGGCAGCTGGGGTGGGGGCGGGGTGTCGACCACGGTCATCCCAGCACCAGCCGCTCGGCCATCTCTCCCAGGCGTATGCGGGCCAGGGCGAGGTTGCCCTCGGCGCGGGTCAGCCACAGGTGCAGGAACACGCTGCTGTCGAAGGACGTGTCCACGAACCGCAGCAGGTGGTAGCTGTCGCGGTTGCTGACGATCAGGTCCTCCACCGGGGGGCGCTCGCCGTCGGGGTCCTCGGCGGCGGCGAAGGCGCCGTGCTCGGCCGCCAGCCGGGCCAGTTCGGCGGCCTCCGCCGCGGTGGTCTCGTGGTCGCCGCCCGGGGACTCCCCGACGGTGCCCAGGGCAAGTCCGCTCGTCCAGTCGACCAGCGCGGCGCCTCTGGCACCGGGCAGCCGCATGGCGTCCAGTAGGCACTCGTCGATTCCGGGCACCGTTGTTCCTCTCCCACCGGGGGTTCGGCTGAGTGATGCCGACGTTACGCACGGTGTACGCCGGTGGTGAGGGTTACGGCATTTTCCGGTGGAACATGCGACCGAGGGGCTAGTGTGGGTCGACTGAACCGGGTTTCAGGCGGGTCTCGCCGTGCCTTCGGCGCGCCTCAGGAGCGCTCGGGTGCGCGCAGGGTGGTGAGCGCCGAGGCGTGCGCCCCTCCTGACTCGGCCACGATCTCCTCGACCGGCTGCGGCTCGCGCACGACCGCGAAGGCGACACCCCCGCGGCCGTCCGGGACGTAGCCGTAAACCCCGGGCCGGGGCAGGGAGTTGTAGGCGTAGTGGTGGGCGAAGTAGTAGGCCCCGGTGTCCAGCGCCGCCACGTGGTCGCCCGGTTCGAGCGGGGCGAGCGCGCGGGCCTCGGCGAGCAGGTCGCCCGCGAAGCAGGCGGGCCCGGCCACGTCCTGCACCACCTCGGGTCCCGGCTTGGGCCGCCCCTTCGCGTCGTACGCGGCCAGGCGCAGCGGCCAGGCCTCCGGCACGTAGACCGTGCGCGTCGCGACCTGCACGCCCGCGTGGGTCACGGCCACCGGCCGTCCCCCGGCGCTCTTGGTGTACTCCACCCGGGCCACCAGCGTGCCCTGCTTGGCCAGCAGCGACCGCCCGAACTCGGTCACCAGCCCGTACCGCCCCTCGCACAGCCCCGGCATCACCTCGCGCAGCAGCCGCGCGTACCGCGCGTAGGTCGGCGCGGTCGCCTCGGAGCCGAAGTTCACCGGCAGCCCGCCGCCGATGTCGAGGGTGTCGATCTGCCGCCGCCCCGCGCGCGCGTTGATCTCCTCGGCGAGTTCGTACGTCCGTGCCACGCCCTGCGCCATCAGGGAGAGCGGGATGCCCTGGGACCCGGTGTGGGCGTGCAGCCGGGTCAGCCACGGACGGTCCAGATACGCCCGCACGACCCACTCGCGGGCGCCCTCGTCACGTAGCGCCACGCCGAACTTCGAGGTCGCCGTGGCCGTCGACAGCGCCTCGATGGCACCTCCGCCGACCTGCGGATTCACCCGTATCCCGAGCGGTGAGCGAGGGGTGGTGGAGCCCACGAGGGCGTCGATGCGTCCCAGCTCCTGCGGGTTGTCCGCGTTGACGGCGATACCGAGTTCCAGCGCCTCGCGCAGTTCGGCAGGCGTCTTGGCGGGTGAGTCCAGCACGGTACGGGCGGGCGGCACCCCGGCCGCCCGCGCCAGCGCCAGTTCCCCCGGGCTCGCCACCTCGGCGCCGATGCCCTCCTCGTGCAGCAGCCGCAGGACGGGCACGAGCGGGGTCGCCTTGACGGCGAAGGCGTGCAGCACCGGAGTCCCCGGCGCCAGCACCGCCTCGAACGCCGCCCGGAGCGCCGTCGCGGACTCCCGGATGCCGGTGACGTCGAGCAGGCCCACGATGGGGGAGCCGAGGCCGAGCAGCCCCTGCGCCACCGCGGCCCGCACCGCCTCGTCCCGTCGTACCGCCCGCCCGCGGTCCGCCTCGCCGATCCTGTCGCCGTGGTTCTGGCCCATGCCGTCGTCCATGCCGCGCCCCCGGTCTCGTCGGAGTGTCTCCAGGTCCTGCCTTCCTGACCTGGAGCGGGCCAAACATGAGCCGGTCGTGCGGCCCGGCCCGTGCACGCGTATTGACTAGCTCTATTCATCGCGCCAGGATGTGAATAGTCGCAGAAATAATCCGCCGGGAGCACCCACCAGGAGGCAGACCATGTCAGGACCCCGCCCCGTACGAGCGCCGCGCGGTACGGAACTGAGCGCCCTGGGATGGCAGCAGGAAGCCGCCCTGCGGATGCTCCAGAACAACCTCGACCCCGAGGTCGCCGAGCACCCCGACAAGCTCGTCGTCTACGGCGGCACCGGCAAGGCGGCCCGCGACTGGCGCTCCTTCGACGCCATGGTCCGCACGCTGAGGACCCTCAAGGCCGACGAGACCATGCTCGTCCAGTCCGGCCGCCCGGTCGGCGTCATGCAGACCCACGAGTGGGCCCCGCGCGTGCTGCTGGCCAACTCCAACCTCGTCGGCGACTGGGCCAACTGGGAGGAGTTCCGCCGCCTGGAGGCCCTCGGCCTGACGATGTACGGCCAGATGACCGCCGGCTCCTGGATCTACATCGGCACCCAGGGCATCCTCCAGGGCACCTACGAGACCTTCGCCGCCGTCGCCGCGAAGAAGTTCGGCGGCACGCTCGCCGGGACGATCACCCTGACCGCCGGCCTCGGCGGCATGGGCGGCGCCCAGCCCCTCGCCGTCACCATGAACGACGGCGTGGCCATCTGCATCGACTGCGACCCGCGCGCCATCGAGCGGCGCATCGAGCACCGCTACCTCGACGTGAAGGCCGACTCCCTGGAGCAGGCCCTCCAACTGGCCGTGGAGGCGCGCGACCAGCGCAAGGCCCTGTCCATCGGCGTCCTGGGCAACGCGGCCGAGCTCGTCCCGCAGCTGCTCGCGATGAGCGCGCCCATCGACATCGTCACCGACCAGACCTCCGCCCACGACCCGCTGGCCTACCTCCCGCTGGGCGTCGACTTCGAGGACATGGCCGACGCCGCCGCCAAGGACCCGGCCGGCTTCACCACCCGGGCCCGCGAGGCCATGGCCCGGCACGTCGAGGCCATGGTCGGCTTCATGGACGCCGGCGCCGAGGTCTTCGACTACGGCAACTCGATCCGCGGCGAGGCCCAGCTCGCCGGGTACGAGCGGGCGTTCGCCTTCCCCGGGTTCGTCCCCGCCTACATCCGGCCGCTGTTCTGCGAGGGCAAGGGCCCGTTCCGCTGGGCCGCGCTGTCGGGTGAGGCGTCCGACATCGCCAAGACCGACAAGGCGATCCTGGA
The DNA here is from genome assembly GCF_006540305.1 of Streptomyces sp. 6-11-2. Classification (GTDB taxonomy): domain Bacteria; phylum Actinomycetota; class Actinomycetes; order Streptomycetales; family Streptomycetaceae; genus Streptomyces. The sequence continues at coordinate 4,231,582 of NZ_BJOR01000001.1, forward strand.
CCTGTTCCCCGAGAACGAGTCCCTGGCGCGCTGGATCAAGCTGGCCGGCGAGCGCGTCCACTTCCAGGGCCTGCCCGCTCGCATCTGCTGGCTCGGCTACGGCGAGCGCGACAAGGCGGGCGAGCGGTTCAACGACATGGTCGCGAGCGGTGAGCTCCAGGCGCCGATCGTGATCGGCCGCGACCACCTCGACTGCGGCTCCGTCGCCTCCCCGTACCGGGAGACCGAGGCCATGCTCGACGGCTCCGACGCGATCGCCGACTGGCCGCTGCTGAACGCGATGGTGAACGTGGCGTCGGGCGCGTCCTGGGTGTCGATCCACCACGGTGGCGGCGTCGGCATGGGACGGTCCATCCACGCCGGCCAGGTGACGGTCGCCGACGGCACCGCGCTCGCCGGGGAGAAGATCCGGCGGGTGCTCACCAACGACCCCGGCATGGGCGTGATCCGGCACGTGGACGCCGGGTACGACATCGCGGAGTCGGTGGCCGGCGAACGCGGGGTGCGCGTGCCCATGCGCGAGGGTGAGGAGGCGTGACGCGGCATCCGGCCGATTCGAGCGAGGTCCGCCCGGCCGCGACGCGGACCCCGACGCCCGCCGTGGGCGACTCCTTCCACACGATGTGGCGGGAGCTGCTCCCCGTCGGGCGCCACCCCGAGTCCGGTGGCTACCGGCGATTCGCCTGGACCGCGGCCGACGCCGAGTGCCGGGCCTGGTTCCGGCGGCAGGCCGAGGACCGCGGGCTGGCCTACGAGGTCGACCGCAACGGCAACCAGTGGGCCTGGCTCGGGGACCCCGCGGCCGGGGACGCCGTGGTCACCGGGTCGCACCTCGACTCCGTGCCCGACGGCGGGGCCTTCGACGGGCCCCTGGGCGTCGTGTCCTCCTTCGCCGCCCTCGACGAACTGCGCGGCCGGAACGCGCGGTTCACCAAGCCGCTGGCCGTCGTCAACTTCGGTGACGAGGAGGGCGCCCGGTTCGGGCTGGCCTGCACCGGCTCGCGGCTGACCGCCGGGCAGCTCACCGTCGAGCAGGCGCACCGGCTCACCGACGCCGACGGAGTCACGCTGGCCAGGGCCATGGAGGCCGCCGGGTACGACCCCGACGCCATCGGCCCCGACCCGGAGCGGCTCGCGCGCATCGGCGCCTTCGTCGAACTGCACGTCGAGCAGGGACGCGCCCTCGACCTGACCGGCGACCCCGTCGGCGTGGCCAGCGCCATCTGGCCGCACGGGCGGTGGCGGTTCGACTTCCGGGGCGAGGCCAACCACGCGGGCACCACCCGGCTCGTCGACCGGCGCGACCCGATGCTGTCGTACGCCGAGACCGTGCTCGCCGCCCGGCACGAGGCGACGCTCGCCGGTGCCGTCGCCACCTTCGGCAAGATCGCCGTCGAGCCGAACGGCGTCAACGCGATCCCGTCCCTGGTGCGCGGCTGGCTCGACTCCCGCGCCGCCGACCAGGCGACCCTGGACACCGTGGTCACCGGTGTCGAGAAGGCGGCCCGCGAGTACGCCGCGGCGCACGGCGTCGACCTGGACGTGGTCCGCGAGTCCTTCACGCCCGTCGTCGAGTTCGACCACACCCTGCGCGACGAGCTCGCCCGTCTCCTGGGCACGGACACCGACCTGAAGGTGCCGGTGCTCGGCACGGGTGCCGGACACGACGCCGGAATCCTGTCCGGGAGCGTCCCGACCGCCATGCTGTTCGTGCGCAACCCCACCGGTGTCTCGCACTCCCCGGCCGAGTTCGCGGCCGAGGACGACTGTGTGGCCGGGGTGCGCGCGCTCGCCGACGTACTGGAAGGGCTGGCCTGCACGTGACCCCCACCGAGCAGACGCGGACGTACTGGCTGGAGCAGGCCTGGCACGGCACCCTTCCCCAAGCTCTCGACGGCGCTCGAGCAGGGGGGACCCCCATCGAGCCGGGCGTGGCGCTCGACGTGCGCGGCGGCCGCATCGCGGCCGTCCGCACCGGCGTGCCCGTCCCGCCCATGGGAGCCGAGGTGCTGCGGGGACTCACGATCCCGGGACTCGCCAACGCGCACAGCCACGCCTTCCACCGGGCTCTGCGCGGCACCGTCCAGGTCGGCTCCGGGACGTTCTGGACCTGGCGCGAGGTCATGTACGCCACCGCCGACCGGCTCACCCCCGAGACGTACCACGCGCTGGCCCGCGCGGTGTACGCCGAGATGGCGCTGGCCGGCATCACCGCCGTCGGCGAGTTCCACTACGTCCACCACGCTCCGGGAGGCGCCCGGTACGCCGACCCGAACGCGATGGGCGAGGCCCTGATCGAGGCCGCTGCCGAAGCCGGAATCCGCATCACCCTCCTCGACACCTGCTACCTGGCCGCCGGATTCGGTCAGCCGCCCGACACCCACCAGCTCCGCTTCTCCGACGGGACGGCCGAGGCCTGGGCCGAACGCTGTTCAGTTCTCAAGGAACGGGATCACGCGCGGATCGGTGCCGCCGTGCACTCCGTACGGGCCGTGCCCGCGCGGGAACTGGCGACGGTGGCGCGGTGGGCCGAGGAGCGGCGGGCCCCGCTCCATGTGCACCTGTCGGAGCAGACCGCCGAGAACGACGCCTGCCAGGCCGCCCACGGCTGCACCCCGGCCCGGCTGCTGGCCGACCACGGCGTCCTCGGCCCGCGCACGACCGGCGTGCACAACACCCACCTGACCGACGAGGACATCGCCCTGCTCGGCGGATCCGGCACCGGCACCTGCATGTGTCCGACCACCGAGCGGGACCTGGCCGACGGCATCGGGCCCGCCGTCGCCCTCCAGCGCGCCGGCTCCCCGCTCTCCCTGGGCTCCGACAGCCACGCCGTCGTCGACCTGCTCGAAGAGGCCCGCGCGATGGAGCTGAACGAGCGGCTGCGCACCCGCACCCGCGGCCACTGGACGGCCGCGGCCCTGCTGCGGGCCGCCACCGCCGACGGACACGCCGCCCTCGGCTGGTCCGACGCCGGCAGCCTCACCCCCGGCGCCCGCGCCGACTTCACGACGATCGCGCTGGACTCGGTCAGGACAGCGGGGACGCTGCCCAGGCTCGGCGCCGAGACGGCCGTATTCGCGGCGACCGCCGCGGACGTACGCCATACGGTCGTGGCCGGTCGGCACATCGTGCGGGACGGCGCCCACACCCTCGTACCGGACGTGCCGTCGGCGCTGGCAGGCGCCGTCCAGGCACTGCGCGGCTGAATTTCCCCGTCACCCCTGAGGACACCATGAGCAGCACCGCCATCACCAACATCGCCACGCTGGTCACCAACGACCCCTCCCTCGGTGACGGATCCCCCCTCGGACTGATCCGGGACGCGGCCGTCGTCATCGAGGGCGACCGCGTCGCGTGGACCGGTGAATCCAGCAAAGCACCCGCCACTGACAACCGGGTCGACGCCGGCGGCCGGGCGGTGATCCCCGGCTTCGTCGACTCCCACTCCCACCTGGTCTTCGCGGGCGACCGCACCGAGGAGTTCAACGCCCGCATGTCCGGCCGGGCCTACAGCGCGGGCGGCATCCGCACCACGGTCGCCGCCACCCGCGCCGCCACCGACGCGGAGCTGGAGGCCAACCTCACCCACTACCTCGCCGAGGCCCTGCGCCAGGGCACGACCACGTTCGAGACCAAGTCCGGCTACGGCCTCACCGTCGCCGACGAGGCCCGCGCCCTGCGCATCGCCGCCGCGCACACCGACGAGGTCACCTACCTCGGCGCCCACATCGTCTCCCCGGACTACGCCGAGGACCCCGCGGCGTACGTCGCCCTGGTCACCGGGGAGATGCTGGACGCCTGCGCCCCGCACGCCCGCTGGGTCGACGTCTTCTGCGAGAAGGGCGCCTTCGACGGCGACCAGGCCCGCGCGATCCTCACCGCGGGCAAGGCCAAGGGCCTGCTCCCGCGCATCCACGCCAACCAGCTCACCTACGGCCCCGGCGTCCAGCTCGCCGTCGAACTGGACGCGGCCAGCGCCGACCACTGCACCCACCTGACCGACGCGGACGTGGACGCGCTGGCGAACGGGAACACGGTCGCCACGCTCCTGCCCGGCGCCGAGTTCTCCACCCGCGCCCAGTGGCCCGACGCCCGCCGCCTCCTCGACGCGGGTGTCACGGTGGCCCTGTCCACCGACTGCAACCCCGGCTCGTCCTTCACCTCCTCGGTGCCCTTCTGCGTCGCGCTCGCCGTACGGGACATGGGCATGACCCCGGACGAGGCGGTCTGGGCGGCGACGGCGGGCGGTGCGAGGGCCCTGCGCCGCGACGATGTCGGCCGTCTGTCCCCGGGCGCCCGCGCCGACCTCGCCGTCCTGGACGCGCCCAGCCACGTCCACCTGGCCTACCGGCCGGGCGTTCCGCTGGTCACCCAGGTCTGGCGGCGCGGCGTACGCGAGGTCTGAGCAGGGCCTGTCCGGCGGACCGGGCCGCGGGCGGCCGACGGAAGGCGCCCCGCCGGCCGTCCGGATTCCCGTCCGGATTCCCGTCCGGGTCCGGGGCCCGTCAGGCGCTGCCCGCCCGCCACTTCTGCGCCGTACCTCCGCCGCGCGGGTCGAGGGAGACGTAGCCGTCCGGGTGCGGGGTGAGGGCGGCCCCGGCGGCGATGGCCGGGACGATCACGCCGTCCGGGTCGACGGTGAAGCGCAGATTGCGCCCGTTCCTGCCGTCGACCGACGAGCACTTCCAGATGCCGACGCCGTTGTCCACCGAGCCGCGGCTGTCCAGGCAGAATTCGGGGTCCGCCGCCGACTGGAGCACCTGGCGTGAGGCGTCGAACCGCCAGCGCTGGCTGGACGCGGACCCGCACGGAGCGGTGACGACGTCCGTGCCGTTGCCGAAGTCGCCGGCCACGTCCAGGCAGAGGCCCGAGGCGGCGTTCACCACCTGCGCGTAGGCCGGGCCGGGCGGATGCACCGGCGAGGGCGACGGGCCGGGCGGCGGCTTCGGGTGCGCCGTCCGGGAGTGGCGCGGCGTCGGTTCGGGGGCCGGATGCCGGGAGGGCGGCCGGGAGGTCGCTGACGGGGAGGGCGCGGGCGGGGGCGCCGACACCGTGGCCGTCACCGTGACCCGCACCGGCGGCGTGGGCACGGGCACCGCGCCCGCCGCCCGCTGGTGCGGTGTGCCGTCGTTCGAGGTGAGCAGGAACAGCAGCAGCGGCGTGAGGGCCATGCCGAGCGCCGCCGAGGCCAGCGCGTAGCGGCGGGAGGGCGGCCAGGCGGAGGGCCGCGCCCGGGCCCCCGGCGGCGGATCGGCCGGACGCTGTGCGACGTAGGCGGCGCCACCCCAGGGCAGCAGGCCCTCGGCCAGCGTGGTGCGTGGGTGGTCGCGCAGGGCGGACTGCTCCTCGAAAGCGGCGGAGCAGTGGTCGCAGCGCGCCATGTGGGTGTGCAGGTCCAGGCTCGCGCGGGGGTGGTCCGGTCGTACCGCCTCCTCGATGAGCCGGCGGAAGTCGCCGCAGCGCGGGTCGTCCGACGCGGCCAGACGTGCCCTCAGACAGGCCTGGGCCAATGCCTTGAGCGCCTGCGGGGTGTCGTGCACCACGTCCTGGCGGGTGAGACCGAGGAACCCGGCGGTCCGCTCCTCGGGTTCCTGCTCCACGATCCCGTACCAGACCAGGCCCTGGACGCGGGTCGGCAGCGACCGGAAGGCGGCGAGCAGGGGCGGTACGGAGCCCTCGGGGCCGGCCGTGTTCAGGACCAGCAACAGCCCGGCGTCCACGCCGCCGGACCGCTCGTCGCGCGCCCAGGCGGCGGTCAGCCGGGCGGTGAGCAGTAGCAGGCGCAGCCGGACCGGTACGCCCGGCTCCGCACCGCGCGCCGTCGCGCGGGCGGCGAGGGTGAAGGCCTGCGCCGCGAGCCGGCGGGCCGCCGGCTCGCCGGCGGTGCAGTGCCGGGCGTGGGCGAGGACCCGGGGCAGGTGGCGGGCGCGCAGTTCGCGCAGCGCCGGACAGACGGTCGCGGTGTCGGCGCGCAGCAGTTCGGTGAGCCGTGCGTCGGAGGCGTCCGCGTGCGGTCCGCCGCCCGTGTCCCCGGTCTCGACGCCGTCGTCGCTCCCGTCGGCCCGAGCCATTGACCAGCCCTCCTCGCACCCCGGTGGCACGGCCGGACTCCGGACGTACCGGCCGGTATGGGGTTGACCCATAGTGGGGGAAGCGGGCCCCGGGGGAAAGAGGTTGCTCAGGGTTTTCCGGGGTAACGGCGCCACGGCGGCGGGCTTCTCGGCGATGCCCCGCACGTGCCCCGCACGTGCCCCGGACGTGCCGAGGCGCTGGGGGCGGCGGTCCGCCCGGCGCCACCGACGGCACCGGACGGAAACGTCCCCCTTCACCTCGTCACGCCGTCACTCTTCGAGTGTCAGGCCCTTGCGCAGTTGTCCGAGCGTCCGGGAGAGCAGCCGGGAGACGTGCATCTGCGAGATGCCGAGTTCCTCGCCGATCTCCGACTGGGTCATATTGGCCACGAACCGCAGGGACAGGATCTTCCGGTCCCGGGAGGGCAGTTGGGCGATCAGCGGCTTCAACGCCTCGACGTACTCGATGCCTTCGAGCCCGTGGTCCTCGTAGCCGATGCGGTCCGCGAGGGCGCCCTCGGAGTCGTCCTCCTCGGGCTGGGCGTCCAGCGACGACGCGGTGTAGGCGTTCGAGGCGGCCATGCCTTCCACCACCTCGTCGTTGGACAGGCCGAGGTGCTCGGCGAGTTCGGCGACCGTCGGGGCGCGATCGAGCCGCTGGGCCAGTTCGTCACCGGCCTTGGCGAGGTCGAGGCGCAGTTCCTGGAGCCGGCGCGGGACGCGCACGGACCACGAGGTGTCGCGGAAGAAGCGCTTGATCTCCCCGATGATGGTGGGCATCGCGAACGTCGGGAACTCCACGCCCCGGGACAGTTCGAACCGGTCGATCGCCTTGATCAGGCCGATGGTGCCGACCTGGATGATGTCCTCCATCGGCTCGCTGCGGGAGCGGAAGCGGGAGGCGGCGAACTTGACGAGCGCGAGGTTCAGCTCGACGAGCGTGTTGCGGACGTACGAGTAGGCGTGGGTGCCTTCCTCGAGGGACTCCAGCCGCTCGAAGAGGGCCTTGGACAAGGCCCGGGCGTCGTCGGGGGCCACTTCGTCGTACGGGGGGATGTCCGGGAGTCCGGCCAGTGCGTCGGCCTGATCGGCCCGCTCGGCGCGTACGTCGTGGAACTCGATGGGATCCAGGTGCTCCGCTGGGGATGCCGACGTCGCCATCTGGGTATGCGATGCGTCGAGCCGGGGTGACATGATGTCCTCCATCGTTCTCGGCATAAGGCTGCCGAAGCCAATTCGTGCACTGCGGTGTGCGGCGCCTCCAAAGCCGGCCGTGTCGGGTGCGGGTCTCTACTAGCCCTACCCGCTTTCCCAACACCGCCGCAAGTTCCTTGTGTGGGGGTATGTCCGTTTGTGTGCGGATGTTCGGCTGTCGGAGCGGTGAGGGAAGGCGTAGTGTTCGAGGGCGTCAGTCAGCAGCCAAGACCCCGGGAGAGAGAGACGGCATGGACCGCGGGACGGTCGGCAGCGCACAGTCGGGCCGGCTTCTGGTGGAGGTGCGGCAAGAGGGCTCCAGTGCCGTCGTGACGCCGGCGGGTGAGCTCGATCACCACACGGCCGACCTGCTGCGCGAACCACTCGAGGAGTGCCTCGACAAGGGGCGCTCGCGCCTGGTGGTGGACTGTTCACGCCTGGAGTTCTGCGACTCCACGGGGCTGAACGTGCTGCTGGGCGCGCGGCTGAAGGCGGAGGCGGCCGGAGGGGGTGTGCATCTGGCCGGGATGCTGCCGGTGGTGGCCCGCGTGTTCGAGATCACAGGGGCGGATGCGGTCTTCACCGTGCACGACTCCCTGGAGGATGCCCTGGCCGACGAGGCCGGCTGAGCCGGCCTCGGGTTCGTCGACGTGCCCCTTCCGTGTTCAGCGCCCGGCGTATGCCGGGCGCACGCGCGGCGGGCCGAAAACGGGGGTGTTCCCCCCGATCGGTCGGGCAGGAGACATCCTGAGTGGATCGGTCGCCCTCGCGGGCGCCGGCGACCGGGGCTCCGGCGTGTGTACGGACGTACCGACCGTGTACGTGTGAAGTGACTGGTGACTTTTGAATCGTGAACTGGTGAATCGGTGAGGTGAAGCGCTGATGAGCACCACCCGGCCTTACTCGCCGGGCGACCGCGGCCCGGAGCCCAGCGGCGCTTCCGGGACGTCCGAGGGGGACGCGCCGACGGGCGCGGTACCCACAGGGGGTGCGACGGCCGTGCCGGCGGCCCCCTCCGGGAGTCGCCAGATCCGCAGGCTGAGCTTCGACGGCGAGAGCGGCGTCGTGCCGCTCGCCCGCGACTTCACCCGCCAGGCGCTGTACGCGTGGGGCTGGCTGCCCGCCGCGACCGCCGACCAGCGGGCCGCCGCCGAGGACGTACTCCTCGTCGTCTCCGAACTGGTCACCAACGCCTGCCTGCACGCCGAGGGCCCCGACCAGCTGGAGATCACCTGCGACAACAAGGTGATCCGCATCGAGGTCTCCGACCGCGGCACCGGCCAGCCCGCCCCGCGCACCCCGCACCGCGCCGGCCGCCCCGGTGGCCACGGCATGTTCATCGTCCAGCGGCTGTGCCTGGACTGGGGTGTCGTGCGCGCCCCCGGCGCCCCCGGCAAGAGAGTGTGGGCCGAGCTGGGGGCACCCGCCTGAGCGCGGAGCCGCTCGGCAAGGCCCGACGGCGACCGCGACACCAGGAACGCGACACGGACAAGACCGCGACACGAAAGGGCCGCCCCCCACGGGGCGGCCCTTTCGGTGGTCGGAGGGTGACGTCAGTGGACGTCGCCCATCAGGGACTGCACCTTCCGGCGGTACATGTAGACCGCGACACCGGCGAGGGCGGCGAGGACCGCCTCCAGGGCGACCGCCCCCGTGCCGCTGAGGTCGACCCCGGCCACGGCGGGGTTGGACAGCAGGCTGGTGATGGAGTCGCCCGCGGTGACCGCGAGGAACCACACGCCCATCATCTGGCTGGCGTACTTGGCCGGCGCCATCTTCGTCGTCACCGACAGGCCGACCGGGGAGAGGCACAGCTCGCCGACGGTCTGGATCAGGTAGATGCCGACCAGCCACATCGGGCTGACCAGGGTGTCACCGTTGGCCATGCCCAGCGGCAGCAGGAAGAAGAAGAACGAGACGCCGATGAAGAACAGGGCGGCCGCGAACTTCGCGACGGTGCTCGGCTCCTTGCCCTTGCGGCTCAGCCACAGCCAGAACCAGGCGAAGACCGGGGCCAGCGCCATGATGAACACCGGGTTCAGCGACTGGTACCAGGAGGACGGGAAGCCGAAGCCCAGCAGCGAGGAGGAGGTCTTGGTCTCGCCGAACGCCTGGACCGTGGAACCGCCCTGGTCGTAGATCATCCAGAAGGCGGCGGCCGCGACGAAGAACCAGATGTAGCCGGTCATCCTGGACTGCTCGACGGCCGACAGTTCCTTGTCGCGCTTGATGCGCAGCAGGACGCCGGCCGGGATGACCAGACCGATGACGGTGAGCGGGATCATCGCCCAGTTCAGGGTGAAGTGGCCGGAGAAGCCGACGATGCCGTAGAAGACGGCGGCGACGGCGAGCCAGGTCAGGCCCTTGCGCAGCCAGGAGGCACGCTCGGCGGCGTCCAGCGGCTTGGGCACGACGTTGCTCTGCGGGCTCAGGTTCCGGGTGCCGATGAGGAAGGCCGCGAGGCCGATCGCCATGCCCACGGCGGCGAGGCCGAAGCCCAGGTGCCAGCTGACCTGCTGGCCGACGGTGCCGATGATGAGCGGCGCGAAGAAGGCACCCATGTTGATGCCCATGTAGAAGATCGTGAAGCCACCGTCGCGGCGCGGGTCGTCCGGGCCTTTGTAGAGGTGGCCGACCATGGTGGAGATGTTGGCCTTCAGCAGGCCGGAGCCGAGCGCGACCAGCGCGAGACCGGCGAAGAAGGGCGCCTGGCCGCCGGGCAGCGCCAGCACCGCGTGACCCGCCATGATCGTGACCGCGGCGATCGCCACCGTCTTGCGGGGGCCCCAGACACGGTCGCCCAGCCACCCGCCGGGCATGGCGAGCAGGTACACCATCGACAGGTAGACGGAGTAGATGGCGGTGGTGGTGGCCAGATCCATGCCGAGCCCACCGCTCATGCTCCCCTTCTTGGCGTCGGGGCCGCCGGAGAGCAGGTACACGACGAGAAGGGCCCGCATACCGTAGAAGCTGAAGCGCTCCCACATCTCGGTCATGAAGAGTGTGGCCAGGCCGCGGGGGTGGCCGAAGAAGGTCTTCTCGGAACCGGGTGTGCCCGGATGGACCGAGTCCTTCGTCAGGCTGGACGCCATGGTCGTTCCTTGCTGGTCGGGACGCGCCGCCATCGGCGGATACGCGCCCGGTGGGGGTGGCCGGCACCGGCAGGCCCGAGGTCCACCCCACGCCCAGGGGGATCCCGCTCCGGATCGCGAAGCGGCGGACGACGGCCACCGGGATCCACACCTCTGCCCGCGTCGACGCGCGTACGAGGCCCGGCCCTAGGTCATTCTTCCCGGGCCGGTTGGGGCCGACCCGCCCACAAAAGAGACCTTCAGCGTCAAGACGATCGCCAAAGGTCCCCTGTGTGCATCAGACGTTCAAGCCACCATACGGCAGGACACTGCCGGATATGGAAGGACTTGAGACGGGGATCACAGGTCACTGGGGAACCCTGCCCGGCTTTCGAAGGTCTATTACCAAGGCCTCAAAGGATCGCATTCCGCGCCGCCCGGTCCGTGCCGCGGAGCCGCACGGGCGGCACCCGACCGGCCGCAAGGTAAGAAGCGCGTGTGTCGATCACAACGCCGGACCACCCCAGCGGGCGGCGCGGGCGGACTACCATCGGCTCATGACCCGTGTACTGCTCGCCGAGGACGACGCGTCCATCTCGGAGCCGCTGGCCCGCGCACTGCGCAGGGAAGGTTACGAGGTCGAGGTGCGTGAGGACGGACCCGCCGCGCTCGACGCCGGAATGCAGGGCGGTGTCGACCTGGTCGTGCTGGACCTCGGGCTGCCCGGCATGGACGGCCTGGAGGTCGCCCGCCGGCTGCGCTCCGACGGCCACACGGTGCCCATTCTGATCCTGACCGCGCGCGCCGACGAGGTGGACACCGTCGTCGGCCTCGACGCGGGCGCCGACGACTACGTCACCAAGCCCTTCCGGCTCGCCGAACTGCTCGCCCGCGTCCGGGCCCTGCTGCGGCGCGGCGCCGCCGAGCCGCAGCAGCCGCCCGCCACGCACGGCGTGCGCATCGACGTCGAGTCCCACCGCGCGTGGATGGGCGACGAGGAGCTCCAGCTCACCGCCAAGGAGTTCGACCTGCTCCGGGTGCTCGTGCGGGACGCGGGCCGGGTCGTCACCCGCGACCAGCTGATGCGCGAGGTCTGGGACACCACCTGGTGGTCGTCCACCAAGACCCTCGACATGCACATCTCCTGGCTGCGCAAGAAGCTCGGCGACGACGCGGCGAACCCCCGGTACATCGCGACCGTGCGCGGCGTGGGCTTCCGATTCGAGAAGAGCTGAGCCGGCCGCCCCGCGTTTTCGTCAGGTAGGAGGACATGCGCCGCCGACTGATCCAGTCCACGCTTGCCGTGGTGCTCGTCGTGATCGCCGTTTTCGGCGTGTCCCTGGTGATCGTCGAGACCCGCACCATCAGCAGCAGCGCCCAGGAGCGGGTCGACTCCGAGGCGCTGCGGCTGGCCAGCATCGTCGACAGCAGGCTGCTCGGCGCGGCGACGGTCAACGCCGACGTTCTGCGCAACCAGATGGCCGACGGCCAGTACGCCGTGATCGGCATCCCCGGGAAGCAGCCCATCAAGGTCGGCGCCAAACCGTCCGGCGACGTGATCCACTCCACGGCCAAGGGAGAGCAGGGCGAGACCGTCCGGGTGGAGGAGCCCCGTTCCTCGGTGACCCGCGAGGTCGGCCGCACCCTGCTGATCATCGGCCTGGTGGCGCTGCTCGCGGTGGTCGCCGCGGTGCTGCTCGCCGTCCGTCAGGCCAACCGGCTCGCCTCCCCGCTGACTGACCTCGCCGAGACCGCCGAGCGCCTCGGATCCGGCGACCCGCGCCCCCGCCACAAGCGCTACGGCGTCCCGGAGCTGGACCGGGTCGCGGACGTGCTCGACGGATCGGCGGAGCGCATCGCCCGCATGCTGACCGCCGAGCGGCGGCTCGCCGCCGACGCCTCCCACCAGCTGCGTACGCCGCTGACCGCGCTGTCCATGCGCCTGGAGGAGATCACCCTCACCGACGACCCGGACACGGTGAAGGAGGAGGCCAACGTCGCGCTCGCCCAGGTCGAGCGGCTGACCGACGTGGTGGACCGCCTGCTGACCAACTCCCGCGACCCCCGTACCGGCTCCGCCGTCTCCTTCGACCTCGACGAGGTCATCCAGCAGCAGATCGCCGAGTGGCGTCCCGCCTACCGCAGCGTCGGCCGGGCGATCGTCAGCTCCGGAAAGCGGCACCTCCAGGCCGTGGGCACGCCGGGCGCCGTCGCACAGGTGCTGGCCGCGCTGATCGAGAACTCCCTGATGCACGGCGGCGGCACGGTGGCGCTGCGCACTCGCGTGACCGGCAACCAGGCCGTGGTGGAGGTCACCGACGAGGGCTCCGGCGTCCCCGCCGACCTGGGCGCCCGTATCTTCGAGCGCACCATCAGCGGCCGCAACTCCACGGGCATCGGGCTCGCCGTCGCCCGCGATCTCGCCGAGGCCGACGGCGGCCGCCTGGAGCTGCTCCAGGCCCAGCCGCCCGTCTTCGGCCTGTTCCTGTCCCGCACCCCGCCGCCGAAGAAGCAGTCGGAGGACCACCCGACGGTGCGCTGACCGCCGGGGCGGGCCCCGGGGCAGGTCCCAGTGCTGTGGCCGGGAAGGTTTGCCGGGAAGCTCGCGGCGTCCGGTGCTGGGGACACCTCCCACGCCGTTCAGGCAGTGGGGGAGACTCGCGAGGCGGAGCATTGCCCGCGTACTGGATGTACTCGGGTGATGCGACTACGCGGCGTGGGGGTACCCCCGGCCGAAGGCTGGGGGAGTGCCGTGCCGGGCGTCGCGAGCCGGTGAACCTTTCCGGTCACAGCACTAGCGGACGGCCTCGCGCCGGGGCTTCTTCGACTCGGTCTGGAGGAAGGACTCCGCGCCCGCCACGGCCTGCCGGGCCGGCAGGGTGCGGAAGACCCAGGTGCGGTACGACCAGAAGCGGAACAGGGTCGCGATGCCGATGCCGAGGAACTTGAAGACGTTGCTCTGCAGCGGGCTGTCCCAGCCGAAGCCGTACGTCGCCAGGTACAGCACGCCGTTCTCGATCACCAGGCCGACCACGCTGAACAGCAGGAACAGCGTCAGTTCCCGGGTGCGCCCGCTCTTGTCGCGGTCCCGGTACGTGAAGTAGCGGAAGCCGACGTAGTTGAAGACGATGGCGACGACGGTCGCGATGACACTGGCCCGCACCACCTGAAGTCCGGTCACGTGCCGCACCAGGTTGAACACGAGCAGGTTGACCAGCAGCCCGGCTCCGCCCACCGCGCCGAACTTCACGAGCTCGCGCCACAGCTGGTCCACGTGCCTGCGCAGCGCGCCGCGGGGTGCCGAGGGCTCCGGTCGATGCCCCGAGGAACCATGTTCCATGGTCGTGCAGGCCCCCGTCTCGGTCGGTTCGGTCAACCCGGCCATGCTAACCAGCGCTCCAGGCCCGCGCCTGTGGACAAGGCATCAGCTCGGGAACGGGTCGGAAAGAGTCCGGGAAAAGGCGGGAAAGAGCCGTCGAAGCGACTGGTAAGAGCGCCGACGGGCATGCGGGCGCGGTCGGGCGCGTACGTCAGTGCGGCGGGTGACGATCCCCGTGAGGTGCCGGTACGGCCCCGGCGGGCGCGGAAGCGGGCCGCGCCGCGGCGGCCGATACCCTAGGAGCGTGACGTTCCCGGTAGTCGGCATGGTCGGCGGTGGCCAGCTCGCTCGTATGACACACGAGGCGGGCATCCCGTTGGGCATCAGGTTCAAGCTCCTCAGTGACACTCCCCAGGACTCCGCGGCGCAGGTGGTGAGCGACGTCGTCATCGGCGACTACCGCGACCTGGACACGCTGCGCGCGTTCGCGCGGGGCTGCGACGTGATCACCTTCGATCACGAGCACGTCCCCACCGAGCTCCTGCGGGCCCTGGAGGCGGACGGCATCCCCGTACGCCCCGGCCCCGACGCGCTCGTGCACGCCCAGGACAAGGGCGTGATGCGTGCGAAGCTCGACGCGATCGGTGTGCCGTGCCCGCGGCACCGCATCGTGAGCGATCCGCGGGACGTGGCCGCGTTCGCGGCCGAGGGCGACGGTTTCCCCGTGGTCCTCAAGACCGTCCGCGGCGGCTACGACGGCAAGGGCGTGTGGGTGGTCGACTCCGTCGAGGAGGCCGCCGAGCCCTTCCGTGCCGGCGTGCCCGTCCTCGCGGAGGAGAAGGTCGACTTCGTCCGCGAGCTGGCCGCCAACGTCGTACGCTCCCCGCACGGCCAGGCCGTGGCCTACCCGGTCGTGGAGTCGCAGCAGGTGAACGGCGTCTGCGACACCGTGATAGCCCCGGCCCCCGACCTGGACGAGGGCCTCGCGCTCCAGGCCGAGCAGCTCGCGCTGACCATCGCCAAGGAACTCGGTGTCGTCGGCCACCTCGCCGTCGAGCTGTTCCAGACCCGCAATGAGGACGGGTCCTCCAGTGTCCTCGTCAACGAGCTGGCGATGCGCCCGCACAACTCCGGCCACTGGTCGATGGACGGCGCCATCACCTCCCAGTTCGCCAACCACGTCCGCGCGGTCCTCGACCTGCCGCTGGGCGACCCCCGCCCGCGCGCCAAGTGGACCGTCATGGTGAACGTCCTCGGCGGCGACTACCCGGACATGTACTCCGCGTACCTGCACTGCATGGCCCGTGACCCCCAGCTCAAGATCCACATGTATGGCAAGGACGTGAAGCCCGGCCGCAAGGTCGGCCACGTCAACACCTACGGCGACGACCTGGACGACGTGCTGGAACGCGCCCGTCACGCAGCCGGCTACCTGAGAGGCACCATCACCGAATGAGCCCAGTTGTTGGCATCGTCATGGGATCGGACTCCGACTGGCCCGTCATGGAGGCCGCCGCCGAGGCGCTCGACGAGTTCGAGATCTCCTACGAGGTGGACGTCGTCTCCGCGCACCGCATGCCGCGCGAGATGATCGCGTACGGCGAGCGCGCGGCGGACCGCGGGCTGAAGGCGATCATCGCGGGCGCGGGCGGGGCGGCCCACCTGCCCGGCATGCTCGCCTCCGTCACCCCGCTGCCGGTGATCGGCGTGCCCGTCCCGCTGAAGTACCTGGACGGCATGGACTCGCTGCTCTCGATCGTGCAGATGCCCGCCGGGGTCCCGGTGGCGACCGTGTCCGTCGGCGGCGCCCGCAACGCGGGTCTGCTCGCCGCCCGGATCCTCGCCGCGCACGACGAGGAACTGCTCGCCCGGATGCGGGAGTTCCAGCAGGAGCTGAACGACCAGGCCACCGAGAAGGGCAAGCGGCTGCGCGCCAAGGTCGAGAACTCCGGCGCCTTCGGCTTCGGCACGGGGAAGTGACGCCGGTGTCCTCGCTGAACGAAGCCCGGGACCTGCTGCGCGAGTTCCCGGTGGTCGACGGCCACAACGACCTGCCCTGGGCGCTGCGCGAGCAGGTCCGTTACGACCTCGACGCCCGTGACATCGCCACCCCCCAGAACGCCCACCTGCACACCGACCTGCCGCGTCTGCGCGAGGGCGGCGTCGGTGCCCAGTTCTGGTCGGTCTACGTCCGCGCGGACCTGCCCGACCCGGTGCCGGCGACGCTGGAGCAGATCGACTGCGTACGGCAGCTGCTCGACCGCCACCCGGCCGACCTGGCCCCCGCCCTGACCGCCGCCGACATGGAGGCGGCGCGCGCCGACGGCCGGATCGCCTCCCTCATGGGCGCCGAGGGCGGCCACTCCATCGCCGACTCCCTCGGCACCCTGCGCGGGTTGTACGCGCTCGGCGTGCGCTACATGACGCTCACCCACAACGACAACGTGGCCTGGGCGGACTCGGCGACGGACGAGCCGGGCGTGGGCGGCCTGTCGGCCTTCGGCCGCGAGGTGGTCCGGGAGATGAACCGGCTCGGCATGCTGGTCGACCTCTCCCACGTGGCCGCGACGACCATGCGGGACGCGCTCGACACCACGAGCGCACCGGTGATCTTCTCGCACTCCTCCGCGCGGGCCGTGTGCGACCACCCCCGCAACATCCCGGACGACGTGCTGGAGCGGCTGCCCGCCAACGGCGGGATCGCGATGGTGACGTTCGTGCCGAAGTTCGTGCTCCAGGCGGCCGTGGACTGGACGTCCGCCGCCGACGAGAACATGCGCGCGCACGACTTCCACCACCTCGACACCACGGCCGAGGCGATGAAGGTCCACCGTGCCTTCGAGGAGGCGAACCCGCGCCCGGTCGCCACGGTCGCGACGGTGGCCGACCACCTCGACCACATGCGCGAGGTCGCCGGCATCGACCACCTGGGCATCGGAGGCGACTACGACGGCACGGCCTTCACTCCCGACGGCCTGGGCGACGTCTCCGGCTATCCGAACCTGATCGCGGAACTGCTGGACCGCGGCTGGTCCAGGACCGACCTGGCCAAGCTCACCTGGCAGAACGCGGTCCGCGTCCTGGGCGCCGCGGAGGACGTCGCCCGCGACCTGCGGGCCACCCGGGCGCCGTCGAACGCGACGATCGCCGAACTGGACGGATGAGTTCCAGTACCGGACGGCAGGAGGCCGTGCACCTCCTGCCGTCCGGCGCACACGACGGCTGACGGACGCCTCTCAGCAGGCGCACAGGCAGAACGGGTGCCCGGCGGGGTCGGCGTAGACCCGGAAGCCGCGCGCCCGGTCCGTCGCGTCCAGCGGCCGCGCGCCGAGTGCCAGCACCCCCTTCTCCGCCGTGTCCAGGTCCTCCACCACCAGGTCCAGGTGGGACTGCTGCGAGGCGTCCGCGGCCGGCCACTTCGGCGGCACGTACCCCGGCGCCTTCTGGAACGCCAGCGCGGACCCGCCCGGCACCTTCAGGTCCACCCAGTCGCCCTCGCCCTCCACGGTCCCGCCGAGCACCTCGGCGTAGAAGCCGGCGAGGGCGCGCGGGTCGGGGCAGTCCAGAACGACGACACCCAGCTTGGCGAGAGCCATGACTTCCTCCCAGTCGGGAACGGTGTTACCCATTGGAGCGGGCAACCGGTAACGGTTACTGCATGCTCGCGTATAGCGGGTAACAGCGCAACCGGTTTCGCGAGGTACCGTCGCTGACATGAGTGAGAGATCGTCCGCGCCCGGAGGCCTGGCGCTGGTCGAGTCCCTGGTGAACACGCTGGACATCGAGACGGGCGCCGACTCGCTCGCCACGGCGGAGGGCCGGGCGCGCCTGGGGATCCCCGAGGCGGAACTGCCGCAGGCGCGCGAGCTGCGCGAGTCGCTGCGCGCCACCCTGCTGGCCCACGCCGGTCACCCGCCCCACCGGACGGTGACACCGCTGGGCGAGCTGCTGGCACGGGCGCCCCTGCTGGTGACCGTCGACGCCCGGGACGGCTCCGCCGCGCTCGCCCCCGCCGACGGCGGCCCCCTGCTCTCCCGGGTCGCGGCCGCCGTCGCCGAGGCCCTCGTCGCGGGCACCTGGGCCCGGCTGAAGGCCTGTGAGGCGGTCACGTGCCACTGGGCGTACTACGACCGCAGCCCGGCCGGCCGCGGCCGCTGGTGCTCGATGCGCGTGTGCGGGGCGCGCGCGAAGATGCGCCGCTACCGGGCGAAGCAGACGTGATCCACGAGGAGTTCGCTGCTCACGCCGCGCTCCGGTGGTGCACAATGCGTGCAGACGCCGGTTCGGCCGACTGAGCCTCGGCCGAACCGGCGTCACCTGTCTGCGTGTGCCTGCGTGTGTCTTTGTATGTCCGGGTATGCCCGTCGGTGCGGGGCTACGCGGTCGGGCGTCCCATCGCCCGGTACGTCCACCCGGCCCGCCGCCACAGCTCCGGGTCCAGCGCGTTGCGCCCGTCGAGGACCACCCGGGCGGCCGCGACCTCGCCCAGCCCGGCCGGGTCCAGCTCGCGGAACTCCCGCCACTCGGTCAGGTGCAGGACGACGTCCGCGCCGCGCACGGCCTCCAGCGCGGAGTCGGCGTACCCGAGCGTGGGGAACACCCGCCGGGCGTTGTCCAGGCCCTTGGGGTCGTAGACCGTCACCTGGCCGCCCTGGAGGTGTATCTGACCGGCGACGTTGAGCGCGGGGGAGTCCCGTACGTCGTCCGAGTCCGGCTTGAAGGTGGCGCCGAGCACCGCGACGCGCTTGCCGAGGAACGGCCCGCCGCCCAGGGCCTGCCGGGCCAGCTCCACCATCTGCCCGCGCTGGCGCATGTTGATCGAGTCGATCTCGCGCAGGAAGGTCAGCGCCTGGTCCGCGCCCAGCTCACCGGCGCGCGCCATGAAGGCCCGGATGTCCTTGGGCAGGCAGCCGCCGCCGAAGCCGATTCCGGCCCGCAGGAACTTCCTGCCGATCCGGTCGTCGTGCCCGATGGCCTCGGCCAGCTTGGCCACATCGCCGCCGGCGGCCTCGCAGACCTCGGCCATCGCGTTGATGAAGGAGATCTTCGTGGCCAGGAAGGAGTTCGCGGAGGTCTTCACCAGTTCCGCGGTCGGGAAGTCGGTGACCACGAACGGGGAACCCTCGCCGACCGGTGTGGCGTACACCTCGCGCAGCAGCTTCTCCGCCCGCTCGCTGCGCACGCCGACCACGATCCGGTCCGGGTGCAGCGTGTCCTGCACGGCGAAGCCCTCGCGCAGGAACTCCGGGTTCCAGGCCAGCTCCACGTCCGCGCCCGCGGGCGCCAGCTCGTCGATCATGCGCGCCAGACGGTCGGCGGACCCCACGGGCACGGTCGACTTGCCGACGACGAGCGCGGGACCGCTCAGGTGCGGGGCGAGCGAGGTGACGGCGGAGTCGACGTAACTCATGTCGCAGGCGTACTCGCCGTGCTTCTGCGGGGTGTTCACACAGACGAAGTGGATGTCGCCGAACGCGGCCACCTCCGCGTAGTCCGTCGTGAAGCGCAGCCGCCCGGTCGAGCCCTCGATCCCGGCCACGTGCCGGCGCAGCAGCTCCTCCAGGCCGGGCTCGTACATCGGGACCTCGCCCCGCCGGAGCATCTCGATCTTCTCGGGGACGACGTCCAGGCCCAGCACCTCGAAGCCGAGCTCGGCCATGGCCGCGGCGTGCGTCGCGCCGAGATAGCCGGTGCCGATCACGGTGATCTTGAGGCTCATGGGTGCTCCAGAAGAGACGACGGTGATGCGCTGCCCGAGCATATCGGGGGCATACGCGGGGCCCTCGCCGGGCAATGTCCCCGCTGTCGCCAAGCTCACGTATCACTGGCGTGGGCGGGCGCCTAAAATTTGGGTTACTTAACGGTAATTAGCGTTGGAGCGTGAGAGACCTTGGCCGGATCGGCTGACTTCGACCTGTACCGCCCGTCCGAGGAGCACGACATGCTCCGTGACGCCGTCCGTTCGCTGGCCGAGGCGAAGATCGCGCCGTACGCCGCCGCGGTGGACGAGGAGGCCCGCTTCCCCCAGGAGGCCCTGGAGGCGCTGGTCGCCAACGACCTGCACGCCGTGCACGTGCCCGAGGAGTACGGCGGCGCGGGCGCGGACGCCCTCGCGACGGTCGTCGTGATCGAGGAGGTGGCCCGTGTCTGCGCCTCCTCCTCCCTCATCCCGGCCGTGAACAAGCTGGGCTCGCTGCCGGTGATGCTCTCCGGCTCCGAGGACCTGAAGAAGAGGTACCTGGCCCCGCTCGCCAAGGGCAATGCGATGTTCTCGTACTGCCTGTCCGAGCCGGACGCGGGCTCCGACGCGGCCGGCATGAAGACCAAGGCGGTCCGCGAGGGCGACACGTACGTCCTCAACGGCGTCAAGCGCTGGATCACCAACGCGGGCGTGTCCGACTTCTACACGGTGATGGCCGTCACCGACCCCGACAAGCGCAGCAAGGGCATCTCGGCGTTCGTCGTCGAGAAGTCGGACCCCGGGGTCTCCTTCGGCGCCCCGGAGAAGAAGCTCGGCATCAAGGGCTCCCCGACCCGCGAGGTCTACCTGGACAACGTCCGGATCCCCGCCGACCGCATGATCGGCGCCGAGGGCACCGGCTTCGCCACGGCGATGAAGACCCTGGACCACACCCGCATCACCATCGCGGCCCAGGCCCTCGGCATCGCCCAGGGCGCCCTCGACTACGCCAAGGGCTACGTCAAGGAGCGCAAGCAGTTCGGCAAGCCGATCGCCGACTTCCAGGGCATCCAGTTCATGCTCGCCGACATGGCCATGAAGATCGAGGCCGCCCGCAACCTCACCTACGCGGCCGCCGCCAAGTCCGAACGGGGCGATTCCGACCTGACCTTCCAGGGTGCCGCCGCCAAGTGCTTCGCCTCGGATGTCGCCATGGAGGTCACCACGGACGCCGTCCAGCTCCTCGGCGGCTACGGCTACACCCGCGACTACCCGGTCGAGCGCATGATGCGCGACGCCAAGATCACGCAGATCTACGAGGGCACGAACCAGGTCCAGCGGATCGTGATGGCCAGGAACCTTCCCTAGGTCATCCCTAGGTCCTGTCGCCAAATTCCCGCCTGCCGCGCATTTGACGACAGGCCCTGGCAGGCTCTTTGCGCGCGTCCGACGGCCTCCGGCATTGAGCCGGGGGCCGTTCGCGGTGCGCCGGGGGAGGGCCGCCGGACGCGGGCCGTAAGCCGAACGGCGGTAGCCGGTCCGGCGTCCGCGCCGGATGGCGCGGGGACCCGAGCGGGCGTACGACGGTAGGGAGCAGGGCCCCGCCCCGGTGCCCTTCGTCCCCCAGGAGGAGCCATGACCCAGCCCGGAACCATGACCCCCATGAGCAAGGAGATGCAGGACTGCGTCCAGGCCTGCATGTCGTGCCACACCGTCTGCGAGGAGGCCATGAGCTCCTGCATGCAGATGGGCGGCCAGGCGCAGATGCAGATCATGCGCGCGCTCATGGACTGCTCCGAGATGACCCGCATGTGCGCGGACATGATGATGCGCCGCTCGCCCATGGCGGCGGAGATGTGCGCGATGTGCGCCAAGGCGTGTGACATGTGCGCCGAGGCGTGTATGTCCATGCCCGACGACAAGATGATGAAGCGTTGTGCGGAGGCGTGTCGCCGCTGTGCGGAGATGTGCCGCGCGATGGCGGGCGTCAGGATGTGACCTGAGCCCGGCCCGACGGCGAAAGCCCCGCGGTGCCGGCCGGCACCGCGGGGCCCTCCTGGCAGGGGGTCCGAGTCAGTCGCCCGTGACCGTGACCTTCTGGTCGTTCTTCAGTTCGTCGACCAGCGTCTTGACCTTCGCCTTGTCCCAGACGAGGTTGCCGCCCGTGGAGCCGGAGATCGGCATGTTCATGGAGACGCCGTCGCCGCTGTTGACGTTCTTCATCGCCCAGAACATGGAGGCCAGGTCCCACAGGCTCATGTCCTTGTCGACGATCAGGGAGTCCAGGCCCGCACCCATCGTCGGGTAGAGCCTGAACGGGTTCAGGATCGTCGAGGGGGTCGCCACCTGGTGGGACAGTGCGGCGAGGAACTTCTGCTGGTTCTTCGTGCGCTGCAGGTCGGAGGTGGCGAACGCGTGCCGGGTGCGCACGAAGGCCAGGGCCTGCCGGCCGTCCAGCTTCTGCTTGCCCGCCTGGAAGTCGGCGCCGGAGTACTTGTCCTTGAAGCCCTTGTCGATGGTGAGTTCCACACCGCCGACCGCGTCCACGATGTTCGCGAAGCCGGCGAAGCCGATCTCCACGTAGTGGTCGATGTGCAGGCCGGTGTTGTACTCGATGGTGCGGACCAGGAGCTCCGGGCCGTCGAAGGCGTAGGCCGCGTTCAGCTTGTTCGGTCCGAGGGGGCCCTTGATCTTGCCGGACTCCGAGCCGCGGAACTGCGGGATCGTGACGTTGGAGTCGCGCGGCAGGGATATCAGCGTGTCGCCGTTGTCGCCGACGTGCAGGATCATCATCGAGTCCGTGCGCTTGCCCTCGGCGGACCCGGTGTGCAGCTGCTTCTTCTGCTCCGAGGACATGCCCTCACGGCTGTCGGAGCCGACGATCAGGTAGTTCGTGCCCTTGCCGGTCTCCGGCCGGTCGATGACCTTGGACAGGTCGACCTCGCGGCGGAGCTTGGAGTCGGCCCAGAAGTAGGTCGCGACCGAGGTCACCACGAGCAGCGTGACCAGGGTGATCACGGACCACTTGAAGCGGCGCCGCCAGTTCGGCGCGGACCGGTAGGCGCGCGGGTCACCCCCGCCCGGTCCCCCCGGCCCGCCGTAGACGTGGCCGGAACTGTAGCCGCTGTCGTACCCGTCGTATCCGCGGCCGTCGACGTACGACGGTTGCTGCGGAATGCCGTACGGCGGCGCCGAGGGGCCCGGGCCGCCGGGCGGCGGGTACCCGCCCCGCCCGCCGGGGGCCCCCGGGCCGCCGCGCCGTACCTGGCGCATCACACGCGCCCCTTCCGGCGTCGCGCCGGCGCTGCCGCGTCCGTATCCGGGTCCGCGGTTGCCGCCGGACCACCCCTCGGGCCAATCATTCATGCGCCCCAGTGTGCAGGGCACCGCCGTGTCCCTTACAAGAGGCGTCAGGAAATAGGGGCACCGCTGTTGCGAAGCTGACACAAATTTCCCGGATGCCGCCTCGGCATAAGGTGGGGGTCATGACAGAGCAGGCCTCCACCGCGGAATCCGCCGAGATTCCGGACATCCCCGGCAAGCCGATTTCGGCGTCCCGGACGACCCTGAGCCACATCATGACCCACAACGACACCAACCTGCTGGGGACGGTGCACGGCGGTGTGATCATGAAGCTGGTCGACGACGCGGCGGGCGCGGTGGCCGGCCGGCACAGCGGCGGGCCCGCCGTCACGGCGTCCATGGACGAGATGGCGTTCCTCGAACCGGTCCGGGTCGGCGATCTCGTCCATGTGAAGGCCCAGGTCAACTGGACCGGCCGGACCTCCATGGAGGTCGGCGTGCGGGTCCTCGCCGAACGCTGGAACGAGTCCACCCCGACCACTCAGGTCGGCTCGGCGTATCTGGTCTTCACCGCCGTGGACGCCGACGGCAAGCCGCGCGCCGTACCGCCCGTCCTGCCCGAGACCGACCGGGACCGGCGGCGCTACCAGGAGGCCCAGATCCGCCGCACCCACCGCCTGGCCCGCCGCCGCGCCATCAGGGAACTGCGCGAGAGGCGCGCGGCCGAGGGCTACGAGGACTGACGCCGCCGGTTCTCACTCCGTCAGCCGCACAGCACCTCGTCGCCCGTCAGGACCGCGGCGGCACCCTGCTCCGGGTCCTCCACCCGTACCTGGCGCACCTGGTGGTACTCGCTTCCCGCGACCACCTTGAGCGTGGCCCCCTGCCCCGGAACGGCCCGCAGCTCACTGCCCGGCAGCGCCGCGGCGAGCGACTTCGCCGACCGGTCCCACCGGGGGTCGTAGAGCACGACGGTCCGCCGCACGGTGGGCTCCTTGGCGTCCGCGGGCGTCCCCGTCGTACGGAACCCGGCCGCCGCCAGCGCCTCGTCCACCCGCTTGCCGAGCCCGGCCGCGCCGGTGCCGTTCTCCACCTCGACACGGATCTGCTGCGGGGGGACCTGCACGGTCACCGGAGAGTTCGCCTGCCGCGGCCGCCGCACGGTCAGCGGCCGGTCCTCCCGCAGCGCCCGGAAGAGCCGGTCCGCCTTGGCCCGGTCCCACTTCACCGTCGAGCCGACGCCGTTGACGGGATAGGACGGCTCCGAGATCGGGACGGTGGCGAACTCCGATGAGGACGGGGAGAAGCTGCGCATCGCCCGCCCGAGGTCCAGCAGCTCGTCGGTGTGGAAACCCTGGTCCGCCCGCACCGAGCCCAGCACGGTCAGCGCCACGTTCCGGAACTTCATGGGGTTCAGCAGCACCTGGGAGGAGGTCGCCCGCTCGATCAGGGCGGCCAGGAACCGCTGCTGGCGCTTCATCCGGCCGAGGTCGCTGGCCCCGTCGACGTGCCGGGAGCGGACGTACTGGAGTGCCTGGCCGCCGGAGAGCATGTGCGTGCCGGCCGTCAGGTCCAGCCCGGAGTAGCTGTCCTTCATCGGTTCGGAGGTGCAGATCTGCACCCCGCCGAGGACGTCCACGGTCCGCATGAACGTGGTGAAGTCCACCTCGAGGTAGTGGTCGATCTTCAGTTGGGTCAGGTCCTCGACCGTGCGCACGGTCAGATGGGGGCCGCCCTCCGCGTACGCCGCGTTGAGCTTGACGGGGTGCGGCCCGTGCCACCGGCCCGTGTTCCGGTCGACGTGACCGGGCAGCTCGGCGTAGGAGTCCCGGGGCAGGCTCACCACGCTGGCCCGCTGCCGGTCCTGCGACACATGCACGATCATCATCGTGTCGGTGCAGTGGCAGGCCTGGCCGCCCAGCCGGTACTGGCGCCGCTCCTGCGCGCTGATGCGGTCCCTGCCGTCGGTGCCGACCAGCAGGACGTTCATGCCGTGGCCCGCCCGCGGGCGGTTCTTCATGTCCTTGAAGGGGTCGACCCGGGCGATGTCCGTGTCCAGGCTGGAGACCACCGCGTGTCCGATCCCGGCGGAGGCGAGCACCACCACCGACAGCGTGGTCGCCGCCCGCATGGCCCAGCGCGGCCTCCGGCGCGGTGCGGACGCGTGCGGGACCCGAGCCGGCCGCGGCGGTGCGGCACGGTGCTGCGGGGCACGCGGTGGCCGCGGGCGGGGCCGGGACGGCGTGGGGGGCATGGGGACACCTCCGCATAGGCGTGGGTGGGCACCGTGAGCACCGTAGGGCCATACGATCTGCTGACCGGCGCAGTGACCCCCACGGCGCGCACCGGTGTCCCCCGTTCGCGGTAACGTGAGCACCGATGAACGCCAAGCCCGACGTGCGGCTCCCCGCCGTTTCTGTGATCATGCCCGTCCTCAACGAGGAACGGCACCTGCGCGGAGCCGTCGAAGCGATCCTCGCGCAGGAGTACGGCGGCGAGATGGAGGTCGTGATCGCCCTCGGTCCTTCCGTGGACCGCACGGACGAGATCGCCGCCGAACTCGTGGCCGAGGACCCGCGCGTGCACACGGTTCCGAACCCCACCGGCCGCACCCCCGCCGCGCTCAACGCCGCGATCAAGGCATCCCGCCATCCGATCGTGGTCCGTGTCGACGGCCACGGGATGCTCTCGCCGGACTACATAGCCACCGCGGTACGGCTCCTGGAGGAGACCGGCGCGCAGAACGTGGGCGGCATCATGCACGCCGAGGGCGAGAACGCCTGGGAGCATGCCGTCGCCGCCGCGATGACCTCGAAGGTCGGGGTGGGCAACGCCGCCTTCCACACCGGCGGCCAGGCCGGCCCGGCCGAGACGGTGTACCTGGGCGTCTTCCGCCGCTCGGCCCTGGAGCAACAGGGCGGCTACAACGAGGAGTTCATCCGCGCCCAGGACTGGGAGCTCAACTTCCGCATCCGCGAGGCGGGCGGCCTGATCTGGTTCTCGCCCGAACTGCGGGTGTCCTACCGGCCCCGCCCGAACGTCAGGGCCCTCGCCCGGCAGTACAAGGACTACGGCCGCTGGCGGCACGTCGTCGCCCGCTACCACCAGGGCTCCATCAACCTGCGCTACCTCGCCCCGCCGGCCGCGGTGTGCGCCATCGCGGCCGGGATCGTGGTGGGCGCGGCCCTGACCCCGTGGGCCCTGGTGGTCCCCGGCGGCTACCTGGCAGCGATCGCCGCCGGATCGCTCCCCGCGGGCAAGGGCCTTCCCCTGGCGGCACGGCTGCGCATCCCGGTCGCCCTGGCCACCATGCACATGTCCTGGGGCTGGGGTTTCCTGACCAGCCCCAAGTCGCTGGCCAGGAAGGTCATCGCCGCCCGGAGGCCGGCGGTCCCCGCCGCCGGCTGAGCGTTCGCGCCGAGCGTTCTCAGGGCCCCTCTCCGCGGGAGAGGGGCCCCTGCTCGCGCTACCAGCGGTAGGGCGCGTACACGTCCATGCACTGGCTCTCGTCCGAGCCGTTGATGGCGTCGGAGTTGTCGGGCAGGTCGCCGGCCTTCGGGGTGGCCTCCTTCGGATAGGTGCTCCCCGTACGCCAGTCGGCGCCGACGACGACGGTGACACCGGAGACGTCGGTCGACTTCCGCACCGAACTCAGCGGAACCCCGAGGGCCTTGGCGACGCTCTGCGCGTCGCCCTCCAGGTCCGCGCTCGGGTAGCGCACGAGCGTCTCCTCCTCCGACAGCGCCGCCGAGGTGTCGGCGGTGGCCCGCGTGAAGCCCTTGCCCGCCAGTTCCTGGCCGATCTCGCGGGCCCGGCCGCCGACCGGGGCCTGTGTGGCGGTGCGGGTGCCGTTCTGCACCAGGACGCCCAACCGGTCGGCCTGGACCGAAGGAGTCCTGCCCGCCGCGCTCTCGCCCGTATGCTTCTTCGCGTTCTTCGCGTCCGGTGCCGGGCCCTTGTCGTCGAAGGGCACGTCGTCGCGGAGCATCTTCCACATCTTCGTGGCGCCGGCGCCGTCCGGGACGACGTGGTTGTCGTCCTGCGGGTCGGCGACATTGGGCATCGTCGTCATGGTGATGCGGTCGGTGGGGACCGTCTTGAGCTGCATGGCCAGGTGGTACAGCTTCTCGACGGTGCCGATCTCCTCGGACACCTGGAGCGACTTCGTGGCCGCTTCCGCGAGGCCCATCAGCCGGCCGGAGTCGGTGAAGACGTTCTGGCTCCGCAGGGTGCGGATCATCGAGTTCATGTACATGTGCTGGGCCCTGGCCCGCAGCAGGTCGCTGCCCCAGGCGTGTCGGGTGCGCAGCCACTGGAGGGCCTCTTTGCCCTTGACCTTGTGCTTGCCCGCCGTCAGCTTCAGACCGGAGCCCCCGGGCGCCAGGGGCGTGGGACGGTCCCACACGTTCTGCTTCACACAGACCTCGACGCCGCCGATGGCGTCCGCCATCTTCACCACGCCCGCGAAGTCGATCGTCATCCAGTGGTCGATGTACACACCGGTGAGGCTCTCCCAGGTGGCGAGCGTGCAGCCGGCGCCGCCGCGGGCCAGCGACTCGTTGATGATCTCGTTGACGGGCGGATAGACCTTGCCGGTGTCGGGGTCCGTGCACTTGGGGATGTCGACCCGGGTGTCCCGCGGGATGCTCACCACGGCGGCGCTCTTGCGGTCCGCGGCCAGGTGGATGAGCATCTGCACATCGCCCCGCGGCGGGGTGCCGCGGTTGTCCCGACTGCCGCCCAGCGCGACGTTCGCGTCGGAGTTACGGCTGTCGGAGCCGATCAGCAGGATGTTCACGGGCATCTGGCCGGCCGAGTTGGGCCTCGACCGCTGTGCCTTGGAGTCACCACTGCTGCGCTGACCCTTGCGGATATTGCCGTTCAGGTGCTGGTAGTAGAGGTATCCGGCGCCGGCCGTGCCGAGTACGACCAGCGCGAGCACCATCGCCGACCAGCGCAGTACGCGCCGCGCGGGACTTCTGCCCTTGGCATCGCGCTTCTTCCCGCCGCGTCCTCCGCCGCCGTGCCGGCCGCGGCCGTCCGATGCGCTGCCCTTGCGCGGCGCGGGAGGTATCGCTTCCTCGACCGCCGATCCCTCCCCGCGCAGACTGCTCTGCGTCACTCCCCGTCCTCCCACCCTGGTGCCATGCCATGAAACAGGCCTGTCGTGCGCCGGGTTAGACGCATGACAGGCCCATAAGGTGGTGCTGTGCGCTCAACTTGCGCATTCGACCTTGTCCGCCGTGGACTTCCCGTCGACCTCCGGGGCCTTCGTCGGCGCGGTGAGCGGCACGCCCGCACCCTTGAAGTCCTTGCCCAGTGTCAGCGTCATCGTGGGCATCCCCTGGGAGTTGGTGAAGCTCTTGCCCGGCTTCAGCGCGGCCCCGGACAGTCCCATGAGCGCGGCGAGCTTACGGGCCTGCGGAGCCTGGTCGGGCGCGTACTCGAGCGTGGTCTTGGCGATTTCCTTGGGCGCGTTGGCCGCGTTCTCCGACTTGAGCACGCCCACGGAGGTCTGCAGCCAGGTGACGGTGTCCTGGGCGGCACCGCCGGCGGCCCCTCCGTTGAAGACCCGGACCCGCACCTCGGAGGCCTCGGACTGGGTGCCCTTGAGCCGGGCGGCGTCGGCGCTCTTGTCGGCCTTCTTCTTTTTCTTCACCTCGGTGAAGGAGACGTCGTTGTTGATGGCGTCGAAGACCTGGGGCGCCGTGTTCTCGTCGACGACGACCGTCGCGTGGACCTTCTCGGCCGGGTTGTCGACCACCGGCGTGGTCAGGAAGGTGATGTTCTTCGTCGGCACCTTCTTCAGCTCCAGCGCCACGTCCTTGAGGGTGCTGACCTTGCCGATGCCGGTGTCGACGGTCAGCGCCTTGGTGGCGGCGTCGGCCAGGTCGTACAGCTTGGACGGGTCGGTGAGCGTGTCCCCGGAGGCCATCTGGCGCATCAGCGAACTGAGGAACTGCTGCTGCACCTTGATGCGGTCCAGGTCGCCCTTGTTGCCCCAGGCGTGCCGGGTACGGACGAAGGCCAGGGCCTGTTCGCCCTCGACGGTGGACTCGCCGGCGGGCAGGTCCAGGTGCGAGTCCTTGTCCTTCACCGCGTGCTTGAGGCACACGTCGACTCCGCCGACCGCCGTCGTCAGCGTCTTGACCGCGTTGAAGTCGGCCATCATGAAGTGGTCGGGCTGAATGCCGGTGACCTCTTTGACCGTGCGCATGGTGCAGCCCGGGTCGCGGCCGTCCTGGCCGAGGCTCGTGTTGAAGCGGACGCCGGCCGTCCCCGGGACGACCTTCATGCTGCCGTCGGGCTGCTTGGTCGGGCAGTCCGGCACGTCCACGATCAGGTCGCGCGGGATGCTCAACGCGGTCGCGTTCGTACGGTCCTTGGCGACGTGCAGCAGGACGTTGGTGTCGGCGTGGCCGACACTGCCCTTGTCGCCGTAGCCCTCGTTGCCGGCGCCGGTGCGCTTGTCGGTGCCGATGATGAGTATGTTGAAGGCTTCGTTCTTGCTGAAGCCGTTCTTGGCCGCGCTGCCCACGTCGGTGGTGGTGACGTTGCCCTCGAGGTGCTTGAGGACCAGGTAGCCGGCCGTGCCGACGCCGATCAGGACGAGCGCCATGGTGCCGCCGGTCCACATCAGGACCTTCTTGGTCTTCGACTTCTTCTCCGGCCGGCGTCCCCGCCGCCCGGGCGGCTCCTCCGTCGGCGCCGCCCGGCGCCGACGCGGGGCGGGCACGGTCTCGGAGGGGGCGGCGTCACGGGTCTGCTGCCGTCCGGGCGCCGCCGGGCGCTCCCCGGTCGCCGTGCCTCCGGCTCTGCGGGAGGAGGGACGACGGGGACCCGGTACCGCCGACTGCGGAGCGGAAGGGGTCAGTTGCAGTTCGTATTCGCCGGTGTCCGGATTGAGTACCCACTGGTCTGCGGGGTCGACATTGTCCGCCCGCCCACGGCCTTGCGCGTCCACGGTTGTCCGAATCCTCCGTCGGGGCCACGCGGCGCCTTGCCCCTTTTGGCGCCAGGTCTGCTTCGCACAGTGCGCGACCCCAGGAAGACCTCGCGGCCAGTCGCACCGGATCGCTCACACTATCCGGCAGATTCCACATCGAGCGACGCTGGTGACAAATTCCACTTCCCTACAAGGGGGCAATCCGCCCATTTCCTTGGACAAAAGTTCGCCTTTGGCCGTGGCTTTACCCGCAGAGGCCCCCAAGTTGGCCATGTCGTCGCGGAACGACGTCGTGGGCCAGGGCGTGAGCGGTGGATCGAGGGGGCGCTCGGCCTGCGTCGCGCACAACCTCCGGGGAATACCCACCGTAGTCGCGCGACTGCGCAGGCGAATCCCTTTCCGGTCCGGAATCCGATTCCATGGCGGCCGAATTCGCGCCGTTCGCCCCGAATCCCGCATTCCGCGGGATTCGGGGCGAGCGTGTTGGGCGGAGATCCGGGTTCGGAGCCCGGTCGCCTCATCTGGCCGTGGCCGTGACCCGCTCGGACTCGATGCGCTTCGCCAGTGCGTCCTCGGGCAGGCGGTCGAGGTTGCGGCACAGGACGACCGAGGCGCCGGCGGTGAGCGGCGCGTACAGGCCCGCACTGAGGCCCTCCCAGGTGTCGTACGGCAGCGCCGACAGCAGGCGGGAGGCCGGCCCGGTCAGGTTCAGCTCCGGGGCGTCGCCGCGGGCCCGCTCCACGACCTCCGCCACCGTGTACTCGGCCCCGGCCACGATCAGCGCCGGCTCCTCCGGGTCCACCGGCGCGAAGGGCGCGAACGCGTCGCCCTGCCCCGGCACCTCGACGGCGTAGTCCAGGAAACCCTCCGGTGGCTGCGGGAACCGCCCGCCCAGCGGCCGCAGCGCCAGCGCCACCCGCTCCCCGGAGCACGCGCGGGCCGCGTCCAGCGTGTCCGGTCCGCTGACCACGACATCCGCGACGCCCGCGTTCCCGTCGACGTCCGCCACCGCGCCCACCGACGCGCACGCCAGCAGCCACACGGCCGTCTGCCAGTGCGCCGGCAGCATGAGCGCGACCCGGTCGCCGGGTCCGGCGCCGAGGTCCCCCTGGAGAAGGTTCGCGGTCTTGGCCACCCAATTGGAGAAGGTGGCCACGGACAATTCGACGCGTTCGCCGGTGGCGTCGTCGTAGAAGGTCACCAGCGGGCGTCCGGGATCCGCGGCGAGCGCGGAACGCAGCAGGTCGGCAGGGGTGCGTTCGGTGGCGTTCACCCGCGCAAGCGTACGCGGCGCCGGCCCTGCCCACCGCGTGGTCGGCCACGTGCGGGTGAGCGGCGGGCCACCGGTTCGGCGCAACGGCAGCCGACGGTCCGTCAAGTCCGGGATAGACATGTTTGTCTGATCATGTCCAGGATCTGGGGCATGCGTCGATACGGATTCCTCGCGTGCTCGATCGGTGTCACGTGTGCGGCCGCCCTCAGCCTCGCCCCCGGTCTGACGGGCGGTCGGGCGAGTGCTGAGCCGGCGTCGGCGACCGGGTCGGCAGCCGTCCCCGGCAGCACCCGGTCCCTGCCCCTCGCCCCGCTCACCCGCGACCCCGGCCCCGCCCCCGACCGAGGTGCCCCCTTCGAACAGGGCCTGCGCCGCACGGACGTCCGGCACTTCTCCCTGGTCGGAGTCGTCTGGGACGACCCGGACACCGAGTTGCGCGGCGGCGTCCGGATCCGCACCCGCTCCGCCGCCACCGGCGTCTGCAACAGCGCGGGCATCGCCGTCATCGGCACCTACGGCACCGCCAAGCCCTCCTCGGCCGCGGTGACGGCCGACGCACGGCTGACCGCGTGGAAGCTCGGGCTCTACGGGATGAATCCGCGCGGAAAGACATATCTGACCTCCGGCGGTGGCAACCTCTACCAAAAAGGAAAGAGCGTACGCCCGAATGTGATCTCCGGCCACCGGGACGGCTTCGCCACCGACTGCCCGGGACAGCGGCTCTACGGCAAGCTCGGCGCGGCCCGCTCGGCCGCGGCGTGCTACCAGGGCCGCTGAGGACGGACGAGGACGGACCGAGGACGAACAGGAAGCGGAGACGACAGGTGACAGAAGCGATCCTCCTGGTCGGCGGCAAAGGCACGCGGCTGCGCCCCCTCACGGTGCACACGCCGAAGCCGATGGTGCGGGCGGCGGGAGTGCCGTTCCTCACCCACCAGCTGGCGCGCGCGAGAGCGGCGGGCGTCGAGCACGTCGTGCTCGCCACCTCCTATCTGGCCGAGGTCTTCGAGCCGTACTTCGGCGACGGCTCCTCGCTCGGGCTCCACCTGGAGTACGTGACGGAGGAGGTGCCCCTGGGCACGGGCGGCGCCATCCGCAACGTCGCCCCGCGCCTGCGCTCCGGCCCCGACGAGCCGGTCCTCGTCTTCAACGGCGACATCCTGACCGGGCTGGACATCCGGGCCCTGGTGCGCACCCACGCGACCACGGGCGCGGACGTCTCCCTGCACCTGACGAAGGTGCCGGACCCCCGCGCCTACGGCCTCGTCCCCACCGACGGGACCGGCCGCGTCCTGGCCTTCCTGGAGAAGCCGCAGACCCCGGAGGAGATCGTCACCGACCAGATCAACGCGGGGGCGTACGTCTTCCGGCGCTCGGTCATCGACACGATCCCGCAGGGCCGCCCGGTGTCGGTGGAGCGGGAGACGTTCCCCGAACTGCTCGCGGCGGGCGCCCACTTGCAGGGCATGGTCGACTCCACCTACTGGCTGGACCTGGGCACCCCGGCCGCCTTCGTACGCGGCTCCGCGGACCTGGTCCTCGGCCGCGCGCCCTCCCCGGCCGTGCCCGGTCGCTGCGGCGACCGCCTGATCCTGCCCACGGCCGTCGTCGCTCCCGGCGCCAAGCTGACCGGCGGCACGGTGGTGGGCGAGGGCGCGTTCGTCGCCGAGGGCGCGCGGGTGTTCGGCAGCGCGATCCTGCCCGGTGCCGTCATCGAGCCCGGTGCCGTCGTCACCGACTCCCTCATTGGCAGTCGTGCCCGCGTCGGCACCCGATCCGTCCTCAACGGCACGGTCATCGGCGACGGCGCGGTGGTCGGCGCCGACAACGAGCTGAGGAACGGCGCGAGAGTGTGGTGCGACGCGCGAATCCCGGCCGGGTCCGTGAGGTTCTCCTCGGACCAGTAGCCGGCCGGGTGGGCGGGACAGGGTACGAAGCTGCGAGCGCGGTGAGCCGGCCCGCCCCGTGCCGGGCCCACCGCGCGAGCCCGCCGACGCGGGAGGGCGTCCCGGCTCAAAGGCGCCCGATGTCGCCCTTCGGCATCCGCGGCGCCCGCCGGGGCGGCACCCGCCCGCTCAGCAGGATCAGCCGGGCCGCCCGATGCCGCTGCCCGGCGTACGGCTCCAGCAGACGCAGCATCTCCGCGTCGTCCGCGTTCCGGTCCCCGGCCAGCGCCCACCCCACGATGCCCGGCAGATGCAGATCACCGACCGTCACGGCGTCCGCCGCGCCATGACTGCGCTGCACGGTCTCCGCCGACGTCCACGGTCCGATGCCGGGCACCAGCTCCAGCCGTTCCCGCGCGCGCTCCGGAGGCATCCGCGCCGCCTCCTCCAGCCGCGCGGCGACCCGCACCGCCCGCAGCACGGTCGACGCCCGCTTGTCGTCGACCCCGGCCCGGTGCCACTCCCACGACGGGATCAGCGCCCACGTCCGCGGCGCCGGCATGACGTACATGCGTCCCGGGGCGGGTCCGGGCGCCGGCTCCCCGTAGGCGCGCACCAGCATCCGCCAAGCCGCGTACGCCTCGACCGTCGTCACCTTCTGTTCCAGGACCGACGGGATCAGCGACTCCAGCACCAGGCCGGTCCGCGTCAGCCGCAACCCCGGCCGCCGGTGCCGGGTCAGCGCGAGCAGCCGGTGCCGCGGCACGAACGCGGACGGGTCGTCGACGGCCCCGAGCAGTTCGGGCAGCTGCTCCATCAGCCATTCGGCGCCCGGCCCCCACGCGTCCCCGCGCACCGTCTCGCCGTGAGCGGACACGCGCAGCGTCCCGGGCCCGAGCGGTGTGCGGCCGGTGCGCCACACCGAACCGTCGGGCATCGCCCGGAACGTGGGATCGCCCTGCCCCCGCCGCAGAGGTCCGAGCACGAGCCCGAGGTCCAGCGGCCCGTCCGGCACCCAGGTGCGGACCCGTGCCGGCGCGGCGGCCTGCCGGGGTACGGCCGCGGGCGCGCCGGCCTGCCCACCGCGCACGGTCGGACGCGGGGGCCGCGGAGCGAAACGTCCTGCCACGAATGAGATCCAGGGTTGCCTTGAGGTGCCGTACGAGCCTATGCGGTCACAGGGAGACGACGAACGCTCCCGCGTCCCGCTGCGGCCGCGGCTTCGGCTGCTCCGCCGGATGCCCGACGGCGACCGCCCCCATCGGATCCCAGTCCGCGGGCAGGCCCAGCACCTCGCGCACCACGTCCCGGCAGAACATCGTCGAGGACACCCACGCCGAGCCGAGCCGCTCCCCGGCCAGCGCGACCAGGAAGTTCTGCACCCCGGCCCCGGCGGCGACGACGAACATCTCCCGCTCGGCGCCGTCCCGCCGCTCGTCGCCGTACTCGTGCGAGCCGTCCATGACGAGGCACGGCACCACGAGGTACGGCGCGTTGCGCAGCACGTCACCGCGCCGGATCCGTCGGGCGATCGACTCCTCGCTCTTTCCGTCCCGCCGCAGGTCCGCGATCCAGGCCTCCCGCATCGCGTCGAGCAGCCGCGTGCGCGACTGCGCGGACTCGAGGAGCACGAACCGCCACGGCGTGGTGTGGTGCGGCGCGGGTGCCGTCACCGCCGCGGCCACCGCTCGCCGCACCGCGCCGGGATCGACGGGCTCGTCGGTGAAGGACCGCACGGTACGCCGCTGGGTCACCGCCTCCCGCACGGCCTCGGAGGTCCCCAGCCGGAACATGTCGTCGCGCGCGTCACGCACCATGACCCGCGCTCCTCCTCCGTCCTCGCCGTTCTCCTCGACCACCACATGCCGCAGCCCGCGTACCACTGCGACGGGCAGCCCGGCCGCCTTGCCCTTGACCAGGTCGCCCGCGGCGGCCAGTTCGTCGGCGGTGGCGACGACGGTGGCGCTCAGCGGGTTGCCGTGCGCGTCCGTGCCGCCGCGCAGATCGTCCAGCACGCGTACGCCCGCGGCGCCGATGGCGACGTCGGTGAGCCCCGCGCGCCAGGGCCGCCCGAAGGTGTCGGTGACGAGCACTCCGACGGTGACGCCCAAGGCGTCGCGCAGCCCGTCCCTGATCGCGCGCGCGGACGCGTCCGGATCCTCCGGCAGCAACAGCACCGTGCCGGTAGGGGTGTTGGACGCGTCGACTCCGGCGGCCGCCATGACGTGCCCCTGCCGGTTCTGCACGATCCGCAGCGCTCCGCGCCGGGCCACGACCCGTACGGTCTCGGCGTCGATCGCGGCCTCCCGGTCGGCCGCCCGGACCAGCCGCCCCTCGGCCTTGGAGACGATCTTCGAGGTGACGAGCAGCACGTCCCCGTCGGCCAGTCCGGGCTCCGCGGCGGCGATCAGCTTGGCCAGCTCGTCCCCCTGCGCGACCTCGGGGATCCCGGGCACCGCCCAGACCCGGAATTCCGGGGCGTCGGCCGGTGACTCCTCCGTCGTGCCGCTCATGCTCCGCGCACCTCCTCGGCCAGTGCGAGCGCCTCGCCCGCCATCCGGGCGGCGGCGTCGACGTCGGTCATCATCAGCGGCACCGCCCTGCACCGGATGCCCGCGGTCTCGACCCGCCCGACCGAGGCCTCGTCGACCGTGTCGACGAGCCAGCCGTCCAGCAGCCCCGAGCCGTAGTGCTCGGCCACCGCCGCGGCCGTGGACTCCACGCCGACCGCGGCGAGGACCTTGTCGGCCATGCCGCGCACGGGCGCGTCCCCGACGATGGGGGACAGGCCGATCACCGGTACCCCTGCGTCGGCGATGGCCTCCCGGATGCCGGGCACCGCGAGGATGGTGCCGATGGAGACGACGGGGTTGGACGGCGGGAAGAGGATCACGTCGGCCTGGGCGATCGCCTCCAGCACGCCGGGCGCCGGCTTGGCCTGTTCCGCGCCGACCGGCACCACGGCTTCCGCCGGTACCGAGGCCCGCAGCCGCACCCAGTACTCCTGGAAGTGGACGGCCTTGCGCTCGCCGGGGCCCGGGGTGGCGCCGCTGTCGGGCAGCGTGACCGCGACATGCGTCTCCACCCGGTCGTCGGTCATCGGGATCAGCCGCACCCCCGGCTTCCACCGGTCGCACAGCGCCTCGGTCACCGCGCTGAGCGGATACCCGGCGCCGATCATCTGAGTGCGCACGATGTGCGTGGCGAAGTCGCGGTCGCCCAGGCCGAACCAGTCCGGTCCGACGCCGTACGCCGCGAGCTCCTCCTTGAGATGGAAGGTCTCGTCGGTCCGGCCCCAGCCCTGCTCCTCGTCGATGCCGCCGCCGAGCGTGTACATCACCGTGTCCAGGTCCGGGCAGATCTTCAGCCCGAAGAGGTGGATGTCGTCGCCGGTGTTGCCGATGACCGTGACGTCCGCGTCCGGCACGGCCCGCTTCAGGCCGCGCAGGAACCGGGCACCACCGATGCCGCCTGCCAGAACCACAATCCGCATGGACACAGTGTGTCAGCCGCCGGGCCGACTCGGTGCGGCCTGTGGGCAAGGGACACGTCCCCCGCCGGCGGCTCAGGCGCCGGCCGCGCCCGCCAGCCCGGGGAGGACCCCTGCGCACTGGGCGGCGGTGTGGGCCGCCCCGGTCGAGGACCGGGCGTGCATGGGCATCTCGGTCAGGCCGGGGAAGTAGACGTGCAGGCTGACCGCCGGCTCCAGCGAGTCGTTGACGACCTCGTGCGCGTACCCGGGCGCGAACACGCGCTGAGCGCCCGCCCCCAGCGCGCGCGTGGCCCGCGCGGTGCGCTCGGTCAGCTCGCCGTCCAGGACCGTGAGCACGCCGGAGGAGGGGCCGTGGTCGTGGAGTCCGCTGCCCTGTCCGGGCACCCAGGACAGGAGCCACACCTCGTAGCCCGGGCCGGTGCGCAGCCGGTGGTACCAGCGGGTCGTCGCGTCGTAGCGGACGAGGTGCGCCCACTGGGCGCGGTCGGCCGCGAGGGAGCGGGCCAGTCCGACGAACTCGGCCACGGTGGAGGGGTGTTCGCGGGGGGCCTGGAGCAGGTGCGGGACTTCGAGGAGGTCGCCGGCGATCTGGAGGTCGCTGTCGCTGTTCATGAGGGTGGGGAGGTTCCTCGGTGAAAGAAGGTCAGAGGGAACGGGGGCCCGGCCGAAAAGGTCCGGACGACGGCTGGAGCACGCGTGACGCGCGGGGGCTCAACAGCCGCAACAGCGACAGCTGCAGCGAGCGTGGGCAGCACCGAGGGACCCGGCGGTGCGGGTCGTGGTGAGTGCCGAGTTCGCGAGCATGCCCTCTAGGCAAGCGGCTCACACCCCCACTGTCAACTTGACGCCCGGAATGTGGGACATGTTTCACCTCATCCGGTTCATCTCACAGATGAAAGGTTTGCTCGTGGGGGTACCGGGACACATGGCGCACATGCCGGGCGCGCAAGCCCCGTTGCGATCCCGTGATCAGACCGTGATCCAGGTCGCTTCGGTGTGCGTGTCGGAACGAGATCGAAGTCCGGGGCGTCCTTCCCTGTGCGGGCTCCGCGTGGGGCGCGAGACCTTCGGAGCCTCGGCCATGTGTCATGGTTTATGACGATTTGAACACTTTCCGCATGGCCTTGGTTCCGCAGAGTGAATAAGGGGCTCAATAGCAGATCTCGGCTTGACTCGCCCGGAGCAGCACACTTGTAATTTCACTCGTGTCGTTCAGCCGGACAGATAACGGCTGCATCACGGGGACGCGAAAGACAGACGAGGGGCGCACATGACCGAGCTGGTGCAGCAACTGCTGGTCGACGACGCGGACGAGGAACTCGGCTGGCAGGAGCGCGCGCTGTGCGCCCAGACCGACCCCGAGTCCTTCTTCCCCGAGAAGGGCGGCTCCACCCGCGAGGCCAAGAAGGTCTGCCTCGCCTGCGAGGTCCGCTCCGAGTGCCTCGAGTACGCCCTCGCCAACGACGAGCGCTTCGGCATCTGGGGTGGTCTGTCCGAGCGGGAGCGCCGCCGTCTGAAGAAGGCGGCCGTCTGACCGCCGTACCACCGCAGGCTCCGCTCACATCCCCCGGAAAACGTCACGAACGGCCCGTCGCAGGTGGGTTATCCACAGGCGACGGGCCGCCTTGTTGGCCAGCCGATAGTGTGGTCGCTCGTCCGACACGCCCCCTGCCCCCACCGGGCACGGGCGTCCACCGAAGTCCACCGAACCGGGGCCCGTATCTCGATGTCCGTGCACAGCCATGCGGCAGCCCACTACGACGGCGCTGCCCCAGTGCCCGACCCCGCGCGTGCGACGGTGTCCGACCAGACCGGCACACCGGAGTACCCGCGCCACGTCGTCACCGCCGTGCTCGTCTCCCACGACGGCGCGCGCTGGCTGCCCGACGCGCTCGCCGGCCTGCTCGGCCAGGAGCGCCCCGTGCAGTGCGCCGTGGCCGCCGACACCGGCAGCGCGGACGAGTCGGCCCAGGTGGTCACCGACGCCCTCGGCGCCGATCGCGTCCTGCACCTCGCCCGGCGCACCGGCTTCGGACAGGCCGTCGAGGAGGCCGTCCACAGCGCCCCGGTCCTCACCCCGGACGACCTGCCCTACCTCAAGCGCCCCAGCAGCTGGGACCCCGTCACGCGCACCTGGCGCGACGAGACCTACGACCTGCCCGAACTGCCGTACGGGGAGCCGGTGCAGTGGCTGTGGCTGCTGCACGACGACTGCGCCCCCGAACCCGACGCCCTGGCCCAGCTGCTGCGCGTCGTGGAGAACGAGTACGAACTCGGCCGGGACGACGTGGCGGTGGTCGGTCCCAAGCTGCGCGGCTGGTACGACCGCAGGCAGCTCCTCGAAGTGGGCGTCAGTATCGCCAACTCCGGTCGCCGTTGGACCGGCCTCGACCGGCGCGAGCAGGACCAGGGCCAGCACGACCACGTCAGGCCCGTGCTGTCGGTGTCCACCGCCGGAATGCTGATCCGGCGTGACATCTTCGAGGAACTGGGCGGGTTCGACCGTCGGCTCCCCCTGATGCGCGACGACGTCGACCTGTGCTGGCGTGCCCTCTCCGCCGGCCACCGTGTCCTGGTCGCCCCCGAAGCCGTCGTACGGCACGCCGAGGCGGCCTCCCGCGAGCGCCGGACCGTCGACTGCGTCGGCCGCACCGCCGCCTCCCCGCACAAGGTCGACAAGGCCGGCGCCGTCTACACCCTGCTCGTCAACACCCGCACGGCAGCGCTGCCCTGGGTGCTGCTGCGCCTGGTCCTGGGCACCCTGCTGCGGACCGTCGCCTACCTCGTCGGCAAGGTGCCGGGGCAGGCCGTCGACGAGATCCGCGGTCTGATGGGTGTCCTGCTGCGGCCCGAGCGGATCATCGCGGGCCGCGGCAGACGCGGCAAGCCGCAGATCGACAAGGGGGAGCTGCGGGCGCTGCTCCCGCCGCCGGGCGCCACCATCCGCGTCACGGTGGAACAGGTCGCGGGCAACCTCGTGGGCGGTTCCGACGCCGAGGCGTCCTCGGCCGGCCGGCACGGAGGCGCGATCGAGTCCGGGCCCGGCGGCGACGACGCCGACTTCCTGGAGATCGAGCAGTTCGCCCGTCTCAAGCGCATCGCCCGCAAACCCGGCCCGGTGCTCTTCCTGTTGCTGCTGTTCGTCTCCCTGGCCGCCTGCCGCGGTCTGCTCGGCGGCGGCGCGCTCGCGGGCGGCGCCCTGCTGCCCGCGCCCGCCGGCTCCTCGGAACTGTGGTCGCGCTACCTCGACTCCTGGCACCCGGTGGGCGCGGGCGGCACCCCGTCCGCGCCTCCGTACCTGGCGATGGTCGCGATGCTCGCCTCCCTGCTGCTCGGCTCGACCGGGCTCGCGGTCACCGTCCTGCTGGTCGGCTCGGTACCGCTGGCCGGATTCACCGCGTACTTCGCCTCCCGCCCGCTGGTCCCCTCCCGCCTGCTGCGCGCCTGGGGCGCCGTCGCCTACGCCTTCCTGCCGGCCATCACCGGCGCGCTGGCCGGCGGCCGCATCGGCACCGCCGTACTGGCCGTGCTGCTGCCGCTGATCGCCCGCGCGGGCGTCGCGGCCGCCGGCCTGGCCAAAGCCCCCGGCGCCCGCGGAAGTTGGCGGGCCACCTGGGCGTACGCGCTGCTGCTGACCGTGACCACCGCGTTCACGCCGATCGTGTGGCCCATCGCGCTCCTGCTCGGCCTCGGCGTGCTGGTCGTGCGCCGCGACGACATCGTGGCCCACGGGCTGCGCTTCCTGGCGCAGTTGGGCACCCCGCTGCTGGTCCTCGCGCCCTGGTCGCTGTCGCTGCTGCCGTTCGGCTTCTTCCACGAGGCCGGCCTGGAGTACGGCTCCTCGGCCGCCTCCGCGCTGGACCTGCTCGGCGCCGGCCCCGGCGGCCCCGGCACGATGCACGGACTGATGCTCATCGGCATCGTCCTGGCCGCGCTGGCCGCCCTGCTGCGCTCCGAGCGCCAGTTCGCGATCTGGACGGCCTGGGCGGTCGCCCTGGTGGCGCTCGTCTTCGCCGTGCTGTCCAACGGCTCCACCTGGGCCGGCCCGGCCACCCTCGTCTACGGCCTCGCCCTCCTCGCCGCCGCCGTGATCGGCGCCGACGGGGCACGTGCCCGCGTGGCCGAGCAGAGTTTCGGCTGGCGCCAGCCGGTCGCCGCGCTGATCGCCTTCGCCTCGGCCGCCGGCCCCCTGCTCGTCGCCGCGGGCTGGATGATCGGCGGCGCCGACGGCCCGGTGGAGCGGCGCGACCCCGTGCAGGTGCCCGCGTTCGTCGCCGAGGAGAGCGGCACCCGCGACCAGGCCCGCACCCTGGTTCTCGACAGCGACTCGCCCGCCCACGTCGGCTACATGCTCGTACGCGGCTCCGGCGCTCGCATGGGCGACGCCGAACTCGCCGCGGTGAACGGCGGGAACAAGCAACTGGACAAGGTCGTCGCCAACCTGGTCGCCGGCTCCGGCGCCGACCAGGCCGGCCAGCTCGGCGGTTTCGCCGTGCGCTACGTCCTGGTCCACAAGGGCGCGCCCCGCGACGTCAGCCGCGTCCTGGACGCCACGCCCGGGCTGACCCGGCTCAGCCAGCAGGACGGCAGCGCCCTGTGGCGGGTGAACCAGGAGGTCTCGCGCGCCGCCATCATGCCCGCCGCGGGCTCCGGCACCGCCCAGCCCGTCGCCGCCGGACCTGTCGAGATCCACACCACGATCCCGTCCGGGGCCGAGGGCCGCGTGCTGCGCCTGGCCGACTCCGCCGACGCGGGCTGGACGGCCACCCTGGACGGCAGGCCGCTCACCCGCACCACCGTCGACGACTGGGCCCAGGGCTTCCAGCTCCCCGCCTCCGGCGGCAAGCTGGACGTCACCTTCGAGGACCCGTTCGGCCACACGGCCTGGCTGTGGGCCCAGGGCGCCCTCGCCGTCGTCCTCGTCGTGCTCGCCCTGCCCGGCCGGCGCCGCGACGTCGACGACGACCTGCCGGAGGAGGAGCTCGTCCCCGCCCAGGCCGTCGCCGGGGAGGGCCGCCGGGCCCGCAGGCTGCGGGCCCAGGCCGAGGCCGAGGCAGACGAGGCCGGACAGGGCGAAGCCGGTCAGGAGGGGGTCGGCCAGGAGGAGTTCGGGCGGCAGGAGTTCGCGGCGGAACCGGGCACCGTGCCGCCTCCCGCCGCGGACGAGGAGCCCGCCGCCGTCCCGCACCAGCAGTCCTACGACGAGTGGGACACCACCGCCTACGCGGGAGCCGCGACCGAGTACGGCGCCTACGGCGACGGCCAGTACGAGGGCGACGGCCAGTACCAGGGCGCCCAGCCCCAGCAGTACCCGGCGGGCGGCTACGACCAGGCGTACCAGCCCGACCCGTACCAGGGCGGCCAGTACGACCAGTACGGCTACGGCGGCCAGCCCCCGGCGGCGCCCTACGGCCAGACGTACCAGCAGGGATACGAGGAGCCGTACGACCCGGCTCAGCACCACCCGCACGGCAACGGCAACGAGCGCCCCGACGGGAGCCAGCAGTGAACCGCACGACCCTGTCCCTGATCGCCGGCGTGACCGCGCTCGCCGCCGTCACCGGATTCGCCGCGCTGGACACGCCGGACGCCGCGGGCGCCGGCCCCGCCACGGCGGCCGCGCAACTGCCCGTCGAGCGCACGACCCTGGTGTGCCCGGCGCCGAGCACCTCCGACATAGCCGACACCGCGTACACGTCCTTCACCCCGGTGACCACGGGCACCGGCGGCACGGGCAAGGCCCAGCTCATGCCCGCCACCGAGCAGTCGGACACGGGTGACGGGAAGGACACGGCCAAGGGCGGCTCCAAGGGCAAGACCAAGGACGGCGGAAAGAACAAGACCGCCAAGTCGGTCCTGGAACCCAAGGAGCCCGGCACACCCGTCACCGGCGACACCTCGGGCGGCGAAGCGCCCGCGCTGATCGGCACGGCCGAGGGCAAGTTCGCGCCCGGCTGGACGGTGCAGCAGACCACCGAGGTCGCCGTGGGCGCCGGCCGCGGGCTGCTGGGCGTGACCTGCACCGCGCCGGACACCCAGTTCTGGTTCCCCGGCGCGAGCACGGCCGCAGCCCGGTCCGACTACATCCACCTGACCAACCCGGACGACTCCCCGGCCGTCGTCGACATCGAGCTCTACGGCGCGGAGGGCGCCGTGAAGTCGCCCGCCGGCGAGGGCATCACCGTTGCGGCGCACTCCAGCGAGCCGCTCCTGCTGTCCACGCTCACCGACTCGGCGCAGCAGGACCTCACGGTGCACGTGAGCGTGCGCAGCGGCCGGGTCGGGGCGGCGGTGCAGGCCCTCGACAACAGTCTGGGCGGGGACTGGCTGGCGGCGTCGGCGGACCCGGCGGGCAGCCTCGTGCTCCCGGGCATCCCCAAGGACGCCACGGAGGTACGGCTGATCGCCTTCACGCCCGCCGACTCCGACGCCGACCTGAAGGTGCGTCTCGCCTCCCCGTCCGGGCTGATCACGCCCGCCGGGCACGAGACGGTCCACCTCAAGGGCGGGATGACGACCGCCGTCGACCTCGGTGAGGTCACGCGTGAGGAGGCGGGGTCGCTGGTGCTGACCCCGACCTCGCGGTCGGTGCCCGTGGTCGCGGCGCTGCGGGTCCTCAGGGGCAAGGGCGACCGGCGGGAGACGGCGTTCATCCCGGCGGCCGGCCCGTTCATGACCCGGGCGACCTTGCCCGACAACAGCGCCAAGGGCTCGACACTGTCGCTGACGGCTCCCACCGCCACCGCGCAGGTCAAGGTCACCGCGTCGGCGGGCAGCGGGGGCGGCACGGCCGTCTCGAAGACCTACACGATCAAGGAAGGCACGACCCAGGACATCGCCCCGCCGGTGCCGTCCGGCCTGAAGGGGACGTTCGCGCTCACGGTGGAGCGGATCTCCGGCGGCCCGGTCTACGGGGCGCGCACCCTCACGGCGTCGCGGGAGGGCAACTCCGGCTTCACGATCCAGACACTGCCGGACGACCGGGGGATGGTGGCGGTGCCGCACGCGGAGCAGGACCTGTCGGTGCTGCAGAAGTGAGCCGGGCGGCCCGGGGGCGGCGCGGCGACGGGTCGGGGCTGTCCTCGCCGCACCGGGGAGGTCAGTCCTCGCCGTAACGGGGGTCGACCGTCTCCGGGGTCAGCCCCAGCAGTTCGGCCACCTGCTCGACGACGATCTCGTGCACCAGGGCGGCGCGCTCGTCGCGGCCCTTGGTGCGGATCTCCACCGGCCGCCGGTAGACGACCACGCGGGCGCGTCGCCCCTCACGCGACGCGACCGTGCCCC
Source organism: Streptomyces sp. 6-11-2 (assembly GCF_006540305.1). Lineage (GTDB taxonomy): Bacteria > Actinomycetota > Actinomycetes > Streptomycetales > Streptomycetaceae > Streptomyces. Next base: position 4,275,105 of record NZ_BJOR01000001.1, read on the forward strand.
CGAGCGGCACCGCCTCGTCGCTCCACGGCTGCCCCGGCCCGTCCAGCCGCGGCACCTCCACCACGAAGAAGTCGACGTCGGCCAGTTGCGGCCAGCGCCGCTCCAGCCGGTCCACGGAGTCCTGCACCAGATCCGCGAACGCCTCGGCGCGGCTCGCGGCGAGCGGCACCTGCGGCGGGGCGATCGGACCCCGCATGCCCCGGCCGTGGCGATCACGTCGGCGGGGCCCGGGGCCGGTGGCACGGGGCGGTACAGGGGTGTCCATCACTGGTGAAGGGTAGTCCCCGGCGTCCCCGGGTGCCCGGTCCCGCGCGTCATCGCGGACCCCGTGCCGGACCCCGTGCCGGACCTCGTGCCGGACGCTGCGCCGGACGCTGCGCCGGACTCGGCAACGGACCTCGCGCCGGACGCCCTGCCCTCACCGCCACGGCCGGTCGCCCGGTGAGCATTTCAGCCAAGCTGGGGCTCGATTCCATATCTCTCCAGGACCGTCGATATCAAGGTAATTGACTGATTTTGTACCCGGTCGTGACCGGATCCGACGTGTTCGAGATCCCGACAGGGGGCATTCCTGCAGGTCAGCGAAGTGTGACAGAAGGTGCGTCTGGGACGTTTCATACCGCGACACGGTGGAGTGGCCTGGTGGAGAGTCGTCGCGGCCCGCTCAAGAGTGCGGTACCGTCCATCGTCGTGAGCCTTGTACGTCGCTGTTCGCGCACCGCTTGCGGCCGTCCCGCCGTAGCGACGCTGACGTACGTCTACGCCGACTCGACCGCTGTCCTCGGCCCGCTCGCCACCTACGCCGAACCCCACTGCTACGACCTGTGCGCCGAGCACTCCGAGCGCCTCACCGCGCCCCGGGGCTGGGAGGTCGTCCGGCTCCTCGACGGTTCCGCTCCCGCGCGGCCCAGCGGAGACGATCTGGAAGCGCTTGCCAACGCCGTGCGCGAGGCGGCCAGGCCCCAGGAACGGGCGGCCGAGGCCGGTGGCGGCGCGCGTACCGCGGACCCGATGGAGGTCGCCCGCCGCGGCCACCTGCGCGTGCTCCGGTCGCCCGACAACTGACACCGGGCAGCCCGCGAAATCCTTCCGCCACCCTCGGCCCTCGCCTCCGCCGCCTTCTGTTCGCATGCCGACGGTAGTTTGTGGTGACCGATAGGACCTCAGAAGGGCTGGCCGTGGCTGCTGATCTGTCGCAGATCGTGAAGGCGTACGACGTACGCGGGGTGGTCCCGGACCAGTGGGACGAGCCGCTGGCCGAACTCTTCGGGGCGGCCTTCGCCGAGGTGACCGGCGCCGACGCCCTCGTGACCGGCCACGACATGAGGCCCTCCTCGCCCGGCCTGGCCCGGGCCTTCGCCCGCGGCGCGGCACGCCACGGCGCCGACGTCACGGGGATCGGCCTGTGCTCCACGGACCAGCTGTACTACGCCTCCGGCGCCCTGGACCTGCCCGGCGCGATGTTCACGGCCTCGCACAACCCGGCCAGGTACAACGGCATCAAGATGTGCCGCGCGGGCGCGGCCCCCGTCGGCCAGGACTCCGGGCTGGCGGAGATCCGCGAACTGGTCGAGCGGTGGCTCGCCTCGGGCGCCCCCGAGCCGGCCGCCCGGCAGGGGACGATCAGCCGGCGCGACACGTTGCGTGACTACGCGGCGTACCTGCGCTCCCTCGTCGACCTGGACTCCCTCCGCCCCCTGAAGGTCGTCGTCGACGCGGGCAACGGCATGGGCGGCCACACGGTCCCGACCGTCTTCGACGGTCTGTCCGTCGACCTCGTCCCGATGTACTTCGAACTGGACGGCACCTTCCCCAACCACGAGGCCAACCCCCTGGACCCGGCCAACCTCGTCGACCTCCAGAAGCGGGTCCGCGCGGAGGGCGCCGACCTCGGCATCGCCTTCGACGGCGACGCCGACCGCTGCTTCGTGGTCGACGAGCGCGGCGAGCCGGTCTCCCCGTCGGCGATCACCGCGCTGGTCGCCGCCCGCGAGCTGGCGAAGAACGGCGGCAAGGGCGTGATCATCCACAACCTCATCACCTCCTGGTCGGTCCCGGAGGTCGTCGAGGAGAACGGCGGCACGCCCGCCCGCACCCGCGTGGGCCACTCCTTCATCAAGGCCGAGATGGCGAGGACCGGCGCGATCTTCGGCGGCGAGCACTCCGCGCACTACTACTTCAAGGACTTCTGGAACGCCGACACCGGCATGCTGGCCGCCCTGCACGTCCTCGCGGCCCTGGGCGGCCAGGACGGCCCCCTGTCGGCCCTCGTCGCCCAGTACGACCGCTATGCCGGTTCCGGCGAGATCAACTCCACGGTCGACGACCAGGCCGCCCGCCTCGCCGCCATCAGGTCGGCCTACGCCGGCCGCGCGGACGTCACCGTCGACGAACTCGACGGTCTCACCGTCACCGCCGCCGACTGGTGGTTCAACGTCCGCCCGTCCAACACCGAGCCGCTGCTGCGGCTGAACTCCGAGGCCCGTGACGAGGCGACGATGGCCAAGGTGCGGGACGAGGCACTGGCGATCATCCGGGGCTGAGGGGCCGTCCACCCCCGTCAAGGCGGCGTCCGGGCGTGCGGGCCCCGGCCCGACCCCGCCACGCCGCCCCCACCGGCGGTACCCTGACCAGGCACGTCCGTACGACCGCACCGACGCACCCACCCCGCCCGCCCGAAGGGAAACCCCATGCCGCTCGAAGCCGGCCTTCTGGAGATCCTCGCCTGCCCGGCCTGCCACGCCCCCCTCAAGGAGCAGGACACCGAGCTGGTCTGCACCGGGCAGGACTGCGGTCTGGCGTACCCCGTCCGCGACGGCATCCCCGTCCTGCTCGTCGACGAGGCCCGTCGCCCCGCGTGACGCAGACCCGTCCGGAAGAGGCCCAGCGCCTCGCCCGGACGGGCTCCGCTGTCCGCACGAAGACGACCCGGCGCTCGGTGCCCGATCGGGAGGCTGCCGCCCATGCTCGACGAATCGCTGCTCGACGCCCCGGAGGGGCTCGCCCAGGCCGACCGCCGCGGACTGCTCCGCGGTGCCGCCGAGGCCGGCGCCCGCGTCCGGACCGCCGCCCGGAACGCCGCCGAGGCCGGCGTGAGCGGCCTCAGGCCCGACGGCCGCCCCCGCGCCGTCCTGATCGCTGGCCCCGGCGCCGCCGCCACCCACGCGGCCGACCTGCTCGGCACGCTCGCAGGCGCGGGCAGCCCCGTGACCCGGCTGGCACCCACGGGCGTGGCCTCCGCCGCCGGAGCCCTGCGCTGGGAGCTGCCCGGCTGGGCAGGCTCCGTCGACCTGCTGCTGATCGCCACCCCGGACGGCACCGAGCCGAGCCTGTCCCTGCTCGCCGAGCAGGCCTACCGGCGCGGCTGCACGGTCGTCGCCGTGGCCCCGGCGGGGACCCCGCTCGCCGAGGCCCTCGAGGGCGCCCGCGGCCTGTTCATCCCCATGGCCACGGCCCCCTACGACCACGGCGAACCCCTCGCCGGATCCGCCCCGGGCGTCCTGTGGGCGCTGCTCACGCCGCTGCTGGCACTCCTGGACCGCGTCGGCCTGCTCACCGCTCCGCCCGACTCCCTGGAAAGGGCCGCCGACCGGCTGGACCACATCGCCGAACGCTGCGGACCCGCCATCGTCACCTACAGCAACCCGGCCAAGACCCTCGCCGCCGAACTCGCCGACGCGCTGCCGGTCATCTGGACCGAGGGCGCCTCCGCGGGCCCCGCGGGACGCCGGTTCGCCGCCGGGCTCGCCGAACTGTCCGGCATCCCCGCGATCGTCGCCGAACTGCCCGAAGCCCTCGCCGCGCACACCGCGCTGCTCGCCGGTCCGCTGGCCGCCAGCGCCGACCCGGACGACTTCTTCCGCGACCGCGTCGAGGAGCGGCCCGCCCTGCACGCGCGCGTGGTGCTGCTGCGCGACCGCCCGCTCGGCGGCCTGACCGCCGCCCCGGCCGCCCGAGACCTGGCCCTCAGCCACGACACGCCGATCAGCGAGCTGGAGCCGGACCCCGGCGACGATCTCGAGACCCTCGCGGAACTGATCGCCGTCACGGATTTCACCGCCGTTTACCTGGCGCTCGCCTCCGGCACCTGATCTGTCCTTGAGCGCAGACGAGAACAGCCAAGAACGCTGAGACCGCCGAGAACGCCGAGAACAGCCCAGAACCGCAGAGAGAAGCGCATGGACCGCCTCGACAACACGATCCGCCCCTACGCCTGGGGTTCCACCACCGCCATCCCGCACCTGCTGGGTGCAGAGCCGAGCGGCGAACCCCAGGCGGAGCTGTGGATGGGGGCCCATCCGGGCGCACCCTCGCGCACCGCACGCGGCACCCTCGCCGAGGTCATCGAGGCCGGCCCGGAGGAGGAACTGGGCGCCAGGACGGTCGCGAAGTTCGGCCCGTACCTGCCCTTCCTGCTCAAGATCCTCGCCGCCGGCGCCCCGCTCTCCCTCCAGGTCCACCCCGACCTGGCACAGGCCAAGGAGGGATACGCCGACGAGGAGCGCCGAGGCGTCCCCGCCGACGCCCCGCACCGCAACTACAAGGACGCCAACCACAAGCCCGAACTGGTCTGCGCGCTCACCGAGTTCGACGGCCTGTGCGGCTTCCGCGCGCCGAACCGGGCCGCCGAACTGCTCGACGCCCTCGGTGTCGACTCCCTCAAGCCGTACGTCGACGTGCTGCGCGCCCGCCCCGAGGAAGCCGCCCTGCGCGAGGTCCTCACCGCCCTCCTCACCGCCGACCGCGAGGAGATGGCCGCGACGGTCGCCGAGGCCGCGGCCGCCTGTGCCCGCCTCGGCGGCGACCACGCCCCCTATGCCGGCATCGCCCGCCACTACCCGGGCGACCCGGGCGTGCTGGCCGCGATGCTCCTCAACCACTTCCGCCTCAAGCCGGGCGAGGCGGTCTTCCTCGGCGCCGGCATCCCGCACGCCTACCTCAACGGCCTGGGCGTGGAGATCATGGCCAACTCGGACAACGTCCTGCGCTGCGGCCTGACCCCCAAGCACGTCGACGTCCCCGAACTCCTGCGCATCGTCCGCTTCGAGGCCCGCGACCCCGGCATCCTGTGCCCGGAGGCCGGCCCGGACGGCGAGGAGGTCTACGACACCCCCGTCGACGAGTTCCGCCTGTCCCGCTACGTCCTGCCCGAAGGCACCGACGCCGAACGCGACCTCACCCTCGACACCCCGCAGATCCTGCTCTGCGCGGCCGGCTCCGTCCGGGCCGGCGAACAGGAACTCGCCCCGGGACAGTCCGTGTTCGTCCCCGCCGGCGAAAAGGCCGAAGTGTCCGGCACCGGCACCTTGTTCCGGGCCACCGTCGTCGTATGACCGCGCGGGCGGCGGCCCAACGGGCCGCCGCCCGGGTAACCGTCGCCGAACCGGGCTGCGACAATGACCCACCGGCCGAGGACTGGCCAAGGCCGCAAGCGAGCACGACGGCGAAGGGACAACGCGAACAGATGAGCGCGTCAGGCGGCACCAAGGCGATCATGGCGGCACTCGGCGCCAACCTGGCCATCGCGGTAGCCAAGTTCGTGGCATTCGCCTTCAGCGGCTCCTCGTCGATGCTCGCCGAGGGCGTGCACTCCCTCGCCGACTCCGGCAACCAGTTCCTGCTGCTGATCGGCGGCAAGCGGGCCCAGCGCGAGGCGACCCCGCAGCACCCCTTCGGATACGGCCGCGAACGGTACGTCTACGCCTTCCTCGTCTCCATCGTCCTGTTCTCCGTCGGCGGCATGTTCGCCATCTACGAGGGCATCGAGAAGATCCGCCACCCGCACGCAGTGGAGCACTGGTACTGGCCGGTGGGCGTCCTCGTCTTCGCGATCGTCGCCGAGGGCTTCTCCTTCCGCACGGCTGTCAAGGAGGCCGACGCACTGCGCGGCAAGCTGTCCTGGCCGCAGTTCATCCGCCGCGCCAAGGCCCCCGAACTGCCGGTCGTGCTCCTGGAGGACTTCGGCGCGCTGATCGGTCTCGTCCTCGCCCTCGGTGGTGTGGGCCTCGCCCTGCTCACCGGCGACGGGCTCTGGGACGGCATCGGCACGGTCTGCATCGGCGCCCTGCTCGTACTGATCGCCCTCGTCCTGGCCGCCGAGACCAAGTCCCTGCTGCTCGGCGAGGCCGCCGGCACCGACGTGGTCCGGCAGATCGAGACCGCCATGGTCGACGGCGACACCGTCACCGGCGTCATCCACATGCGCACGCTCCACCTCGGCCCCGAGGAACTGCTCATCGCCGCCAAGGTCGCCGTCCAGCACGACGACACGGCCGCCGAGGTCGCCGCCGCCATCAACGCCGCCGAGGCCCGCATCCGCGACGCCGTGCCCATCGCCCGCGTCATCTACCTGGAACCGGACATCTACAGCGAGGCCGAGGCGGCCAAGGGCCCGGACCGCGAGGCCACCCCGGGCGGACCCGCCCCGCACCCCACCGGCCACTGATCCCGGCCGCCCCCGGCGACGATCACGAGGCCCCGCGAACGGTCCTGTGCGTCCGGACACGGACTGTGGGCCGCCGCGCTTCGCGGTGTAGCTTGGGACGGAGCCAGACGTCGCTGCTGATGGCGGTCGGGCGGCCCGAGCAGAGGCCGGCCGAGGGAGAGAGGGCCTCCGACGGACTGCGCTGCGCGCACGAGGGCATGCCTGTGTCCTCTTCGGGCACCCCGTGTCCGCCGCCGCGCAGATCAGCCGTACCCACCTCGCCCCAACCCCGAGGAGCAGCACCCCATGACGACTGTCGAGAACCGACAGGACTTCAAGGTCGCCGACCTGTCCCTGGCCGAGTTCGGCCGCAAGGAGATCTCCCTCGCCGAGCACGAGATGCCGGGCCTGATGGCGATCCGCGCGGAGTACGCCGAGCAGCAGCCGCTCAAGGGCGCCCGCATCACCGGCTCCCTGCACATGACCGTGCAGACCGCCGTCCTGATCGAGACCCTGACGGCCCTCGGCGCGCGGGTCCGCTGGGCGTCCTGCAACATCTTCTCCACGCAGGACCACGCCGCCGCCGCCATCGCCGTCGGCCCCGACGGCACCCCCGACGACCCGCAGGGCATTCCGGTCTTCGCCTGGAAGGGCGAGACCCTCCAGGAGTACTGGTGGTGCACCGAGCAGGCGCTGACCTGGCTGGACAGCCCCACCGGCGGCCCGAACATGATCCTGGACGACGGCGGCGACGCCACCCTGCTGGTCCACAAGGGCGTCGAGTACGAGAAGGACGGCAAGGTCCCCTCGCCCGACACCGCCGAGTCCGACGAGCACCGCGTCATCCTGGAGTTGCTGAACCGCACTCTGGGTGAGAACCCGCAGAAGTGGACCCAGCTGGCCTCCGAGATCCGGGGCGTCACCGAGGAGACCACCACCGGCGTGCACCGTCTGTACGAGATGCAGCGCGAGGGCACCCTCCTCTTCCCGGCGATCAACGTCAACGACGCTGTCACCAAGTCGAAGTTCGACAACAAGTACGGCTGCCGGCACTCCCTGGTCGACGGGATCAACCGCGCCACCGACGTCCTGATCGGCGGCAAGACCGCGGTCGTGTTCGGCTACGGCGACGTGGGCAAGGGCTGCGCGGAGTCCCTGCGCGGCCAGGGCGCCCGCGTGATCATCACCGAGATCGACCCGATCTGCGCCCTCCAGGCGGCGATGGACGGCTACCAGGTCACCACGCTGGACGACGTCGTCGAGACGGCCGACATCTTCGTCACCACCACCGGTAACAAGGACATCATCCTCGCCTCCGACATGGCGAAGATGAAGCACCAGGCCATCGTCGGCAACATCGGCCACTTCGACAACGAGATCGACATGGCCGGCCTCGCCAAGGTCCCCGGCATCGTCAAGGACGAGGTCAAGCCGCAGGTCCACACCTGGACCTTCCCGGACGGCAAGAAGATCATCGTGCTGTCCGAGGGCCGCCTGCTGAACCTGGGCAACGCCACCGGTCACCCGTCGTTCGTGATGTCCAACTCCTTCGCGGACCAGACCCTGGCCCAGATCGAGCTGTTCACCAAGCCCGACGAGTACCCGACCGGTGTCTACGTGCTGCCCAAGCACCTCGACGAGAAGGTCGCCCGCCTCCACCTGGACGCCCTCGGCGTCAAGCTCACCACGCTGCGCCCCGAGCAGGCCGCGTACATCGGCGTGGAGGTCGACGGCCCGTACAAGTCGGACCACTACCGCTACTGACCACCACCGAGCCGCACCCCGCGTCTCAGCCAGGTCCTTCGAGGCAGGCCCCCGCACCCCCGTGTCGGGGGCCTGCCCCTTTCGGCCGGACCGGCGGTCTCGACCGGACCGGCGGCCGTCACGCCCGCCTGCCCGCAGTGCCGAAGCGGCCGGACCACCCCGTCACACCCCAGGACCCCCATGCCCCGCGGCCGTTATTCGCTCCACGATGCGCACGATCACACCCCCCTCGCGGAAGAGCACTTCCAGTGCGCCCCCGGACCCTCCGGCTGGCGCTACGTATCCCAGCTGACCGCCCCCTCGGGCGCTCATCACGGCTCCGTCGACCTTGCCCTCGACGACCTCGGCCGCCCCATCCGCCTCGAACTCCACGCGGGAGGCTGGCAGGTGCGCGGTGCCGCCCTCGACGGCGTCACCTGGGTCCGCACCGACCCCACCGGCATCCATGCCACCGAAGGCACTGCGCGCGCCCATGCCTTCACCGGCACATCCCCCGCGTTCCTCATCGCCACCGCCCGTCTCCTGCGCCTCACTCCCTCCGCCTCCGCGACCCGCGTCCGCCTTGTGGCCTTCACGGATCCGGTCCTCGCCCCCCGCACCGTGGACCAGTCCTGGGCGCTGGTGGAAAGAGAAGCACACGCCACTGACAGCGGCCCGCTGACCGTGGACGAATACCAGGTCACAGCCCTGGACACGGGCGAACAGCACACCGTGCACATCGCCGGGGACGTGGTTCTGGCGGCCCCCGGCATCGAGTTGGAGGACCTTCAGTCACCCCCTTCGGTCTTCGACTCCTGAGGCTGCGGGGCGGGGAAGGCCGGGGGAGTGCGGAGAAGGTTGACGAACCCGGACCGGCCGACGTGTCAGGCCGGCGGCACGAACCCGGTACCGGGACGCTCGGTCGGCGATGTGTCCTCGGACGCCGCGTGCTGCGACGGGAGGCCCGTGGACGGGGCGCCCCAGGCCGGGGTGTCCTGGGGCGTGGCGGGTGAAGTCTCAGCGGCGGATACGGGAGTCCCCGACGGCTCGCCGACGCCGTACGCCGGCGGTCGTGGCACGCCGTGGGCCGGCGGTTGCGGCGCCGGGAAGCCGGGAGCGCCGGACCCGGCGGCCGGGACGCCGGCCCCTCCGACGCACGCACCCGTCGACGAGCCGCCGCGGAACGCGCGCCGGGCCTCACGCGCCTGCCGCTCCTGCAACACCGCCGCCAGATACATGGCCGGCGGAACCTCGCGCGGCGCCGGAGTCCCGGTGCGGGCGGCGAGATCGGCGGCGAGCCGTTCGGCCATGCTCCAGCCGACCTGCGGATCCAGAGTCTGCATCCGCGTCAGGTACTGCCGGACCGCCAGCCACAGCCCGTCGGGAACCGCCGACAGATCGAGAGCGGAGAAACGCCCCGCCAGCCAGGGCGGCGGCGGAGGCACCGCGGTCGCCTGCCCGGCCGGCACCCGCTCCCGTACGACCAGGGTGCCCGCGAACACGTCTCCCAGCCGACGCCCCCGCGACGACACCAGCGAGGCGATACAGGCGACGACCCCGAACGTCAGCAGAATCTCGACCACACCGATCGCCCCACGCACGAGCGCGTGCCGGAACCGGATCGGCCCGCCGTCGTCCCGGACCACACGCAGCCCGCAAGCCATCTTCCCGAGAGACCGCCCGTGGCTGAGCGTCTCCACGGCTATCGGCCCCCCGACCAGCACGAGCAGAAACGCCGCGATCGAGACCGCGATCCGGGCGGCCTCGTCCAGGGAAGCCGTGGACGCCATGAGAGCCAAGGACACGGCGATGTAGACCATCACCGTCACGACGAGGTCGAGGATCACCGCCAGTGCCCTGCTGGGCAGCCTCGCCGGGCGCACCTCCAGCGCCACGGCCTCACCCGTCACCAGCTCACTCACGCCCGTCGTCCTTCCCCTGGCCTGCCCCGAGAACGGCCAGTCTGCCAAGCTGAGGGCGACCGCGCCGCAGTAGGACAAGCGGAAACAGCCGACGAGTTGTCGAACAACCAGCCGAGGAGCAGGCAGACACGATGGACCTGGACGTCTTCGTCTCCGCCCACCGAGCGGAATGGGACCGCCTCGACACCCTGCTCCGCCGCCGACGCCGGCTCACCGGCACGGAGGCCGACGAGCTCGTCGCCCTCTACCAGCGCACCGCCACCCACCTCTCCCTGATCCAGTCCAGTGCACCCGACCCGCAGCTGACCGGCCGGCTCAGCCAACTCGTCGCCGCCGCGCGCAGCGCCGTGACCGGGACACGCCGCGCCTCTTGGGGGGACGTCACCCGCTTCCTGCTGGAGGGCTTCCCCGCGGCGGTCTACCGGGCCCGCCACTGGTGGGTTCCCACCGCGCTCCTGTCCACCGTGGTCGCCGCGCTCCTGGGATGGTGGATCGGTACGCACCCCGAGGTACAGGCCGCGATCGCAGCCCCGAGTGAGCTACGGCAGCTGACCCGCCCCGGCGGCGAGTACGAGACCTATTACTCCAGTCACCCTGCGGCCGCCTTCGCCGCCCAGGTCTGGACGAACAACGCCCAGGCCGCAGCGATGTGCCTGGTCCTGGGCGTCTTCCTGGGACTGCCGGTCCTGTGGATCCTCTTCCAGAACATGCTCAACCTGGGTGTGGGCATCGGCCTGATGTCCTCGGCAGGACGGCTCGACACTTTCCTCGGTCTCGTCCTCCCGCACGGTCTGCTCGAACTGACGGCGGTCTTCGTCGCCGCCGGTACCGGGCTGCGCCTCGGCTGGACGGTCATCGATCCCGGCCCCCGCTCCCGCCGCATCGCTCTCGCCGAAGAAGGCCGAGCCGCGCTGGGCATGGCGATCGGCCTGGCCCTCGTCCTCTTCGTCTCCGGAGCCATCGAAGGCTTCGTCACGCCGTCGGGCCTGCCCACATGGGCCCGCATAGGTATCGGGATCATCGCTGAGCTGGCCTTCCTGGCCTACGTCTACGTCCTCGGCGGTCGAGCGGCACGGGCCGGCGGTACAGGGGACGTTGCGTCAACCGAGCGAAGCGCGACCGTGCCGACGGCCGCCTGATGTGCGTCTGGGGCCGCCGAGCTGCTACTCTCCTCTTCGCCGCACCGGAGCCGTTGACACGGGTCGGGTGAGGAGGTAGATTCAAACAGTTGCCCGGAGGTGGACATGGTCCACGAGGGTGACGGTGAGCGTCTATCTGCTTCTGTACATGTCGACAAGGTCGATCATGAAGAAGCCTCTGCCGATGAATCGGAAACAAGGGCCGGTCAGACTGGCTCAAAAGTTCTGGTAAAGTCGGAAGCGCCGGAAAGGGAAACGCGAAAGCGGAAACCTGGAAAGCACCGAGGAAATCGGATCGGAAAGATCTGATAGAGTCGGAAACACCGAAGGGAAGCCCGGAGGAAAGCCCGAGAGGGTGAGTACAAAGGAAGCGACCGTTCCTTGAGAACTCAACAGCGTGCCAAAAATCAACGCCAGATATGTTGATACCCCGTCTCCAGCGTCTGCTGGGACGAGGTTCCTTTGAAAAACACAGCGAGGACGCTGTGTGCGAGGGGATCATTCCTCCTCTCGCACCGCTCTCGTGGTGTTCATCCCGATTACGGGAAAACATTCACGGAGAGTTTGATCCTGGCTCAGGACGAACGCTGGCGGCGTGCTTAACACATGCAAGTCGAACGATGAACCACTTCGGTGGGGATTAGTGGCGAACGGGTGAGTAACACGTGGGCAATCTGCCCTTCACTCTGGGACAAGCCCTGGAAACGGGGTCTAATACCGGATATGAGCCTGGGAGGCATCTCCTGGGCTGTAAAGCTCCGGCGGTGAAGGATGAGCCCGCGGCCTATCAGCTTGTTGGTGAGGTAATGGCTCACCAAGGCGACGACGGGTAGCCGGCCTGAGAGGGCGACCGGCCACACTGGGACTGAGACACGGCCCAGACTCCTACGGGAGGCAGCAGTGGGGAATATTGCACAATGGGCGAAAGCCTGATGCAGCGACGCCGCGTGAGGGATGACGGCCTTCGGGTTGTAAACCTCTTTCAGCAGGGAAGAAGCGAGAGTGACGGTACCTGCAGAAGAAGCGCCGGCTAACTACGTGCCAGCAGCCGCGGTAATACGTAGGGCGCAAGCGTTGTCCGGAATTATTGGGCGTAAAGAGCTCGTAGGCGGCTTGTCACGTCGATTGTGAAAGCTCGGGGCTTAACCCCGAGTCTGCAGTCGATACGGGCTAGCTAGAGTGTGGTAGGGGAGATCGGAATTCCTGGTGTAGCGGTGAAATGCGCAGATATCAGGAGGAACACCGGTGGCGAAGGCGGATCTCTGGGCCATTACTGACGCTGAGGAGCGAAAGCGTGGGGAGCGAACAGGATTAGATACCCTGGTAGTCCACGCCGTAAACGGTGGGAACTAGGTGTTGGCGACATTCCACGTCGTCGGTGCCGCAGCTAACGCATTAAGTTCCCCGCCTGGGGAGTACGGCCGCAAGGCTAAAACTCAAAGGAATTGACGGGGGCCCGCACAAGCGGCGGAGCATGTGGCTTAATTCGACGCAACGCGAAGAACCTTACCAAGGCTTGACATACACCGGAAAGCATTAGAGATAGTGCCCCCCTTGTGGTCGGTGTACAGGTGGTGCATGGCTGTCGTCAGCTCGTGTCGTGAGATGTTGGGTTAAGTCCCGCAACGAGCGCAACCCTTGTTCTGTGTTGCCAGCATGCCCTTCGGGGTGATGGGGACTCACAGGAGACCGCCGGGGTCAACTCGGAGGAAGGTGGGGACGACGTCAAGTCATCATGCCCCTTATGTCTTGGGCTGCACACGTGCTACAATGGCCGGTACAATGAGCTGCGATACCGTGAGGTGGAGCGAATCTCAAAAAGCCGGTCTCAGTTCGGATTGGGGTCTGCAACTCGACCCCATGAAGTCGGAGTCGCTAGTAATCGCAGATCAGCATTGCTGCGGTGAATACGTTCCCGGGCCTTGTACACACCGCCCGTCACGTCACGAAAGTTGGTAACACCCGAAGCCGGTGGCCCAACCCCTTGTGGGAGGGAGCTGTCGAAGGTGGGACTAGCGATTGGGACGAAGTCGTAACAAGGTAGCCGTACCGGAAGGTGCGGCTGGATCACCTCCTTTCTAAGGAGCACTTCTAGGCCGCTTCGGCGGTCCAGGGGCCAGTACATCGGCGAATGTCCGGTGCTGGTTGCTCATGGGTGGAACGTTGATTATTCGGTCAGGACCTCGGGTCGGAGGCTGCTAGTACTGCTCTTCGGAGCGTGGAACGCATGATCTCCGGACGGGATCTGGCCGGGCACGCTGTTGGGTGTCTGAGGGCACGGCCGTCTGGTCGGGTCTTCGGTTGCCGGCCCCGGTGAAGCACCAGAGTGTTGGTGTGTGACGGGTGGTTGGTCGTTGTTTGAGAACTGCACAGTGGACGCGAGCATCTGTGGCCAAGTTTTTAAGGGCGCACGGTGGATGCCTTGGCACCAGGAACCGATGAAGGACGTGGGAGGCCACGATAGTCCCCGGGGAGTCGTCAACCAGGCTTTGATCCGGGGGTTTCCGAATGGGGAAACCCGGCAGTCGTCATGGGCTGTCACCCTTGTCTGAACACATAGGGCAAGTGGAGGGAACGCGGGGAAGTGAAACATCTCAGTACCCGCAGGAAGAGAAAACAACCGTGATTCCGGGAGTAGTGGCGAGCGAAACCGGATGAGGCCAAACCGTATGCGTGTGAGACCCGGCAGGGGTTGCGCATGCGGGGTTGTGGGATCTCTCTTCTACGGTCTGCCGGCCGTAGGACGAGTCAGAAACCGTTGATGTAGGCGAAGGACATGCGAAAGGTCCGGCGTAGAGGGTAAGACCCCCGTAGTCGAAACGTCAGCGGCTCGTTTGAGAGACACCCAAGTAGCACGGGGCCCGAGAAATCCCGTGTGAATCTGGCGGGACCACCCGCTAAGCCTAAATATTCCCTGGTGACCGATAGCGGATAGTACCGTGAGGGAATGGTGAAAAGTACCCCGGGAGGGGAGTGAAATAGTACCTGAAACCGTGTGCCTACAAGCCGTGGGAGCGTCGGACGAGGACTTGTCCTCGTCTCGTGACTGCGTGCCTTTTGAAGAATGAGCCTGCGAGTTTGCGGTGTGTTGCGAGGTTAACCCGTGTGGGGAAGCCGTAGCGAAAGCGAGTCCGAATAGGGCGTTTCAGTAGCACGCTCAAGACCCGAAGCGGAGTGATCTAGCCATGGGCAGGTTGAAGCGGAGGTAAGACTTCGTGGAGGACCGAACCCACCAGGGTTGAAAACCTGGGGGATGACCTGTGGTTAGGGGTGAAAGGCCAATCAAACTCCGTGATAGCTGGTTCTCCCCGAAATGCATTTAGGTGCAGCGTCGTGTGTTTCTTGCCGGAGGTAGAGCACTGGATAGGCGATGGGCCCTACCGGGTTACTGACCTTAGCCAAACTCCGAATGCCGGTAAGTGAGAGCGCGGCAGTGAGACTGTGGGGGATAAGCTCCATGGTCGAGAGGGAAACAGCCCAGAGCATCGACTAAGGCCCCTAAGCGTACGCTAAGTGGGAAAGGATGTGGAGTCGCACAGACAACCAGGAGGTTGGCTTAGAAGCAGCCACCCTTGAAAGAGTGCGTAATAGCTCACTGGTCTAGTGATTCCGCGCCGACAATGTAGCGGGGCTCAAGCGTACCGCCGAAGTCGTGTCATTGCAGCGTATAGCCCCAACGGGTGCTGTGATGGGTAGGGGAGCGTCGTCTGCCGGGTGAAGCGGCACTGGAAGGTAGTCGTGGACGGTTGACGAGTGAGAATGCAGGCATGAGTAGCGATTCACACGTGAGAAACGTGTGCGCCGATTGACTAAGGGTTCCTGGGTCAAGCTGATCTGCCCAGGGTAAGTCGGGACCTAAGGCGAGGCCGACAGGCGTAGTCGATGGATAACCGGTTGATATTCCGGTACCCGCTGTGAAGCGTCAAACATCGAGCATCGTGATGCTAAGGCCGTGAAGCCGCCCCTGATCTCTTCGGAGTGAGGGGGAGTGGTGGAGCCGCTGAACCAAGCGGTTAGTAGGTGAGTGATGGGGTGACGCAGGAAGGTAGTCCATCCCGGGCGATGGTTGTCCCGGGGTAAGGGTGTAGCCCGAGTGGTAGGTAAATCCGCCGCTCATGCAGGGTGAGACCTGATGCCGAGCCGATTGTGGTGAAGTGGATGATCCTATGCTGTCGAGAAAAGCCTCTAGCGAGTTTCATGGCGGCCCGTACCCTAAACCGACTCAGGTGGTCAGGTAGAGAATACCGAGGCGTTCGGGTGAACTATGGTTAAGGAACTCGGCAAAATGCCCCCGTAACTTCGGGAGAAGGGGGGCCACGCCTGGTGATCACTCTTGCAGTGTGAGCTGGGGGTGGCCGCAGAGACCAGCGAGAAGCGACTGTTTACTAAAAACACAGGTCCGTGCGAAGCCGTAAGGCGATGTATACGGACTGACGCCTGCCCGGTGCTGGAACGTTAAGGGGACCGGTTAGCTCACTTTCGGGTGGGCGAAGCTGAGAACTTAAGCGCCAGTAAACGGCGGTGGTAACTATAACCATCCTAAGGTAGCGAAATTCCTTGTCGGGTAAGTTCCGACCTGCACGAATGGCGTAACGACTTCTCGACTGTCTCAACCATAGGCCCGGTGAAATTGCACTACGAGTAAAGATGCTCGTTTCGCGCAGCAGGACGGAAAGACCCCGGGACCTTTACTACAGTTTGATATTGGTGTTCGGTTCGGCTTGTGTAGGATAGCTGGGAGACTTTGAAGCGGCCACGCCAGTGGTTGTGGAGTCGTCGTTGAAATACCAGTCTGGTCGTGCTGGATGTCTAACCTGGGTCCGTGATCCGGATCAGGGACAGTGTCTGATGGGTAGTTTAACTGGGGCGGTTGCCTCCTAAAGGGTAACGGAGGCGCCCAAAGGTTCCCTCAGCCTGGTTGGTAATCAGGTGTTGAGTGTAAGTGCACAAGGGAGCTTGACTGTGAGACCGACGGGTCGAGCAGGGACGAAAGTCGGGACTAGTGATCCGGCGGTGGCTTGTGGAAGCGCCGTCGCTCAACGGATAAAAGGTACCCCGGGGATAACAGGCTGATCTTCCCCAAGAGTCCATATCGACGGGATGGTTTGGCACCTCGATGTCGGCTCGTCGCATCCTGGGGCTGGAGTCGGTCCCAAGGGTTGGGCTGTTCGCCCATTAAAGCGGTACGCGAGCTGGGTTTAGAACGTCGTGAGACAGTTCGGTCCCTATCCGCTGTGCGCGTAGGAGTCTTGAGAAGGGCTGTCCCTAGTACGAGAGGACCGGGACGGACGAACCTCTGGTGTGCCAGTTGTTCTGCCAAGGGCATGGCTGGTTGGCTACGTTCGGGAGGGATAACCGCTGAAAGCATCTAAGCGGGAAGCCTGCTTCGAGATGAGGACTCCCACCCACTTGATGGGGTAAGGCTCCCAGTAGACGACTGGGTTGATAGGCCGGATCTGGAAGCACCGTGAGGTGTGGAGGTGACCGGTACTAATAGGCCGAGGGCTTGTCCTCAGTTGCTCGCGTCCACTGTGTTGGTTCTGAAACCACGAACAACCGTCGTAGCCGTTGCTGCGGCTCCGGTTGATTGTTTCATAGTGTTTCGGTGGTCATAGCGTGAGGGAAACGCCCGGTTACATTCCGAACCCGGAAGCTAAGCCTCACAGCGCCGATGGTACTGCAGGGGGGACCCTGTGGGAGAGTAGGACGCCGCCGAACAAATTTTGAGAAAACCCCCGTGCCATTCGGCACGGGGGTTTTCTGCGTTTACGCACCGCACCAGGGGCTTACGCCCCTGTCCCTTGCTCTCTCTTTCAAAGCCTCCCCGCTGTCTTCAGCGCCAGATAGGCGTCTGCCAGCGCCGGCGCCAGATCGTCCGGTGCGGCGTCGACGACGGTGACTCCGTGGCGGCGGAGTTGCTCGGCGGTGCGGTGGCGTTCGGTCTGCGCCGTCGCCGCGGCGGCGGCTTCGTAGACCGCGTCCACACTTCCCCGGGACGCGGCCATCTGTGTCACCAGCGGATCCGCCACCGAGGCCACCAGAACCGTGTGGCGCTGGGTGAGTTGAGGGAGCACGGGCAGCAGGCCCTCCTCGACGGGCGCCGCGTCCAGGCTGGTCAGCAGGACGATCAGCGACCGGCGCGGTGCCGTACGCAGGGCTGTGGCCGTAAGGCCCCGGGCGTCCGTCTCGACGAGTTCGGGTTCCAGTGCCGCCATGGCGTCGACCAGGGACGGCAGGACATCGACTGCGGAGCGGCCCTGGACGAGGGCACGAACCCGGCGATCGTAGGCGAGGAGGTCCACGCGGTCGCCGGCGCGGGAGGCGAGGGCCGCGAGGAGCAGGGCGGCGTCCATGGAGGCGTCCAGGCGCGGGGCGTCGCCCACACGGCCCGCGGAGGTGCGGCCGGTGTCCAGGACGAGCAGGATGTGCCGGTCGCGTTCGGGGCGCCAGGTACGGACAGCGACCGAGGACTGGCGGGCGGTGGCGCGCCAGTCGATGGAGCGGGTGTCGTCACCAGGGACGTACTCGCGCAGGCTGTCGAACTCCGTTCCCTCTCCGCGGATGAGCACACTGGTGCGGCCGTCGAGTTCCCGCAGTCGGGCGAGTTTCGAGGGCAGGTGCTTGCGGCTGGTGAACGGCGGCAGCACGCGTACCGTCCAGGGGACCTTGTGGGTGCCCTGGCGGGCGACCAGCCCGAGAGGGCCGTAGGAACGGACTGTCACGCGGTCGGCCTGGCGGTCGCCGCGACGGGTGGGGCGCAGGCGCGTGGTGACACGGCGCCGTTCGCCGGGCGGCACTCTCAGGCGATGTCGGGAGGCCGTCATTTCGGTGCCCGGCTGCCAGCTGCTGGGGGGCCAGGCGTCACGGAGCCGGGCGCGCAGCAGGCGGCGTGAGGGGTTGGTGACCGTGAGGGTGATGTCGGCGCTCTCGCCCAGGCGCACGGAGGTGTCCCCGGAACGGGTCAGGCCGAGGCGTCGCACCGGCGCCGCCAGGGCGTAGTCGCAGGCGCAGGCCACGGCCAGGGGCGCGTTCACAGCGAGGATGCCCGACCAGCCCGGGTCCCAGATGCCGACGGGGAGGGAGCCGAGGGCCGCGAGGAGCGCGGCGCGTCCGGTGAGGGCCATCAGCGGGGGACCGGCACGTGAGCGAGGATCGCGTTGATCACCGAATCGGCGGTCACGCCTTCCATCTCGGCCTCCGGGCGCAGCTGGACCCGATGGCGCAGGGTGGACAGGGCCAGTGCCTTGACGTCGTCGGGGATGACGTAGTCGCGACCGGTCAGCCAGGCCCACGCACGGGACGTCGACAGCAGCGCCGTCGCTCCGCGCGGGGAGACGCCGAGGGCCAGGGACGGTGATTCCCGGGTCGCCCGGCAGATGTCGACGACGTAGGCCGTGATCTCGGGGGAGACGGTCGTCTTGGCGATCGCGGCGCGGGCCGCGTCCAGGTCGGCGCGGCCGGCCACGGGGCGTACACCGGCGGCGCGCAGGTCGCGCGGGTTGAAGCCGTCGGCGTGGCGGGTGAGGACGTCGATCTCGTCCTGGCGGGAGGGCAGCGGGATGGTCAGCTTGAGGAGGAAGCGGTCCAGCTGGGCCTCGGGGAGGGGGTAGGTGCCCTCGTACTCGACCGGGTTCTGGGTCGCGACGACCAGGAAGGGATCGGGGAGCGGGCGCGGGGTGCCGTCGACGGTGACCTGGCGCTCCTCCATGGCCTCCAGGAGCGACGACTGGGTCTTGGGAGGGGTGCGGTTGATCTCGTCGGCGAGGAGGAGGTTGGTGAAGACCGGGCCGGGCTGGAAGGAGAACTCGGCGGTGCGGGCGTCGTAGACCAGCGAGCCGGTCACGTCGCTCGGCATCAGGTCGGGGGTGAACTGCACGCGCTTGGTGTCGATGTCGAGCGCGGCGGCGAGCGTGCGGACGAGCAGGGTCTTCGCCACTCCGGGGACTCCTTCAAGGAGGACGTGTCCACGGCAGAGGAGGGCGACGACGAGACCGGTCACGGCGGGATCCTGGCCGACCACGGCCTTGGCGATCTCGGCGCGCAGGGCTTCCAGGGAGGACCGGGCGTGGCCCGTGTCCCCGGTGTGCCCGGCGTTGTCAGTGGTCGGGTCCATCATGGACGGCGTACCTCTCTTTCGAGGGCGTCGAGTCGGTCGGCGAGGGTGACGAGGGCCGCGTCGTCGCCGGGCGGCGGGCCGAAGAGCAGGTCGTGCATGGACAGTCCTTCGCCGTGGAGGCGGGCGGACAGGGCGGGGAGCAGGACCTCGGGCGTGTGCGCCTGGGTGACGGGGATGCCGACGAGGGGGGCCAGGCGGGTGCGTGTGGTGGAGCGAAGAGCGGTGGCGGCGCGGTCGCGGGCGTTCGCCTTGCGGTAGAGGCGGGCGCGGCCTTCGACGGTTTCGGAGGCGCGGATCGCCACGGGGAGTTTTTCGGGCACGAGGGGACCGAGCCGGCGTGCCCGCCACAGGGCGGCCAGGGCCGCGGCGACGAAGAGTTGCAGGGTGCCCCAGAGCCAGCCCGAGGGGAGCAGATCGAAGAAGTCGCGGTCGCCGGTGTCGGGGGCCGACGCGTCGGAGAACGAGGGGAGGTACCAGACCAGATGGGGGCGGGAGCCGAGGAGTTGCAGGGCGAGCGAGGCGTTGCCCTGCTTGGCGAGGCGGTTGTTGTAGAGGATGTCGGGGGCGCCGAGGACGACGGTGTCGCCGCCCTTGGTGGTCTGCGGGATGCGCAGCAGGGTGGGCAGGCCGTCGCTGGGGTAGCAGGCGTCCGCGTTCTTGACGGTGGTGGAGTAGCGGATGCCGCCGCCGGTGTCCGCGGTGCCGGCGCGGCGGGCGGCGGGCAGGGCGCAGCCGGGGGAGAGAGTGGTGTCGAAACTGGGTGTGTTCGCCGCGGTGACGCCCGGCGCCAGGCCGCTGACGGAGGGAAAATCGGGGGCGACGAGGACGATGCGCCCGCCGGTGGCGTCGGTCGCGTGGCGCAGCCGGGACTGCTGTCCGTCCGTCAGCAGGTCGGGGACGGCGACCAGCAGGGTGGTGTCGGATCCGGCGGCGGCGCGTGCCTCGCCGAGGGTGGTGACCACACGTGTGGACACACCGTGGTCGGCGAGGAGCTCGGCGACGGCGCGGCTGCCGTAGGGGTCGGCGGAGCGCGGGTCCAGGCGGCCGTGCTGGGCGCCCGACTGGACCGCGGCGATCGCGACGGCGGCGGCGAGGAGGAGGACGAGGGCGAGCAGGATCCCGCGCGTGCGGGTCCACACCTGGCGGCCGGTGCGCGAGACCGAGGTGGAGGGGAGCGTAGCCTCGGTGGTCATCCGGCGGCTCCCTGGCGGCCGGTGGGGGCCGTGTCGTGGCCGGTGCCGGCGAGTTGGGGCCTGGTGCGTTCGAGGTCGCGGTCGAGTTCGGCGATGCGGTGGTACGCCGCTTCGGTCGCCTGGCGGCCGCCGTATGTGACGTCGTCGAAGTCCCGGGCGGCGGCGCGCAGCCGGTCGGTGTGCGCGGGGAGGGCGCGGCCGGCCTCGGCGGCGGCCTCGTCGGCGGTGCGGCCGGGGCGGACGTCGAGCAGGGCTCGTTCCTCCAGGGAGCGGACGATGGCGCGCATGCGTTCCTGGACGGCCTGGTTCCAGTGGCCCTGGACGGCGTGTGCCTCGGCGGCGGCGCGGTGTTCGGCGGCGCTGCGGGGGCGGTCGTCGAACAGGGCGGCGGAGGAAGTGGGTTCGCGGCGCGGTGTGCCGAGGCGCCACCACAGGGCACCGAGCACGGCGAGGACGGCCACGATGACGACGATCAGTCCGACGCTCCCGCCCGGGGTGGCGACCGAGGCGGAGTCGAACAGTTTGCCGACCCAGTTCCAGAAGGCGTTCAGGGCGCGTTGGAGCAGGCCCGGGTCGTGCTCGTGGTACATCGGCTTGGACAGTTCGCGCTGGGCCGCCTCGCGTGCCGGGTCGCGTGGGACGGTCACCGGTGGCTCGGCCGCGGAGCGCGACTGCGCCAGGGCCGTGCCGCGCGTGTGCAGCGCGATCCGCAGTGCTTTGTCCACGGCGTGTGGGAACGCCGGCAGTGCTGTGAGAACTCCCCCCGCCAGGCTCACGGCATCAGCTCCCGGAGGCTGGCGCGTCGGATCCGTATCCCTGGACGCCTGCGGCACGGGCCAGGTCGAGGTCGAGGGCCTCGCGGCGGATGCGCTGGTCGATGTAGAGCAGCACGGTGACACCGGCCGTGATCGGGAAGGTGACCGTGGAGCCGAGCACGGCCCCGATCCCGGTGATGATCAGGTAGGCCCAGCCGACGTTCGGGGTGCCGCTGAGGAAGCCGGACATGCCGCCCCCGTCGAAGACCAGGGCGAGGGCGAAGAAGGGGATGGCGATGACCGCGGAGACGAGGCCCGCGATGAGTCCCGCCAGCAGCTGGATGCCGAAGACGCGCCACCAGGAGCCGCGGATCAGTTTGGCGGAGCGGCTCATCGACTTGGCGATGCCCTGCTTCTCCAGCATCAGGGCGGGCGAGGCGAGCGAGAAGCGGACCGCCAGCCACAGGGCGGGTACGCAGGCGGCCAGGCCGCCCAGGAAGGCCAGTGCTATGCCCCCCAGGGGCGAGGACGTGGTGGCGACGAGGATGCCGGGCAGCACGCCGACGGCGATGACGCCGAGGCAGATGATGAGCAGCAGGGTGACGAGCCCGAACAGTTTGAGCACCTGGGGGCGGGCGTCCCGCCAGGCCTCCGCGGTGGTGACCGGCTTGCCGAGGACCGCGCGGCTGGTGACCGTCGTGAGCAGTGCGGTGGCCATGACGGTGGCGACCAGGGAGACGATGAGGACGGCGCCGGAGCCGAGCATGGCGTTGCCCATGGCGCGGCCGACCTCGCCGGGGGTGGCGTTCGGGTCGCTGAGGACCTGGTTGCTCGTGCTGTCGAGGACCAGGCGTTGCACCAGGATGGCGATGATCTGGGAGAAGACCGCGACGACCAGGGTGATGCCCAGGACGGTGCGCCAGTGGGCGCGCATGGTGGACACCGTGCCGTCGAGGATCTCGCCCACGCCCAGCGGGCGCAGCGGGATCACGCCGGGCTTGGCCGCGGGGGGCGGGCCGCCCCAGCCGGCGCCGCCCCAGGCGCCGTAGCCGGCGGGACCGCCGTAACCGGGAGCGCCGTAACCACCCGGGCCGCCGTAACCACCAGGGTTTTGACCGCCGGGGCCGTAGCCGGCCGGGGGCTGTCCGCCCCAGGTGGGGCCCGCGGGTGGCGGTGGTGCCTGGCCGGGGGCCGGGGCTCCCGTGGGCGCGGACCACTGGCCCGGCGGCGGCTGCTCCTTGGACCACTTCACGCCGGGACCCTGCGGCTGCTCGCCCGAGTGGTCCGCGGGTGGTGCGGCGTCGGGGCGGCCGGCGGCGTCGGCAGGTCCGGACGCGCCGGTCTCCTGTCCGTCGGACGGGGCGGATCCGGGCGAGGCCCAGCCCGGAGTGTCAGTCATCGTCG